>JAQWMX010000017.1 GCA_029246545.1 Gammaproteobacteria bacterium | reverse complement strand
CTTCGACACAAACGCGATTTATTCGCTGCTTGTCATGCCGTGATACTTGACGATATTGGCACCAAAATTCTGGTCGATAAAATCCCTACTGAACTAAAACCGACCTTCATCATTGAAAGCAGCCCTGGCAACTATCAGTATGGTTATGTTTTCAAAAGCTCAATATAACCTAAAAAATATAAACGGATTCTTCTTTAATATAAACAATCTACTGAATGGGCCTGCAAGCATCAAAGTGCTTTCTATCATGGTGCTACTTATATCATTACTATGGATTACTACAGACTTTTCTTTCTTTGATAAAAATAAAGAAGATAAATAAGCCTAATAAAAAATATATCTAGTCTTTAGCATGCTGGTAAAACCTCTCTAGAAAGTACAGTGAATGTGAGTATTACTATTCGAGTCATGGTAATTATATTTCAAGAATATCACCATGTGTTGATTACATACACTTAAAACACTAATAGTGCTTTCTATTTTAAAACTGATTATTGTGAGCCACTTTGGCTATAGTCATATTTTTTAACCATCTTCTGTGTTTACTTCTTCGAGAATGTCTTTAAAAATATCCATAGCGATGGTTTTTATATCGTAAGATATTTTTTGAAATAAATGACGTGATGGCGCATTTTTACGCCACGAAGCAACATGCGTTCGATTAATTTTTTCATCTTTTAAATTTAACACGTTGAGCTTATCGTCCTCATTGATTCTGGCATGAATATACAAGCCCGGCAGAAAGGCGATACCCATATTCATTATCACCATCTGCTTAAGGGTATTTAAACTGTTACTGGCAAACTTGCTTTGCGCATGTGCGGTATAGCGTTCACATAAAGTAGCAATTTGTCGGTGCAAATGGTGCCGCTCGTCCATGGTTAGCACTTCTTGGTTATATAAATCTTTTCCTTCTAAAACTTCTTTATTTGCAAGCGGGTGATCTTGAGAAAGCACAATGGATATAGGTTCAACAAACAACGCCCTAACCATATTCTCACTCGAATGCATTGGCAACATGGTGAGGATAAAATCATAATCGCCATTATCCAACCCTTGCTCTAGCTCTTGCCGTACACCTTCACGTACATGTAACTGTAGATTTGGATAACGTTTATGCAGCTCGATCAATACCTTGGAAAATAAATAAGGCCCTATTGTTGGTGAGACACCAATCTTGAAAGTGCCACTAAGTTCTCTGTTACTACTATCAGCCTGATCTATCACTTGTTGAAACTGCTCAAGTAATTGTCTGACTATTGGCAGTAATTCACGACCTTCAGGCGACAATAATGTTCCTGCTCTGGAGCGCTCAAATAATTTAACCCCTAAAGCATCTTCAAGCGTTGCAATCTGGCTGGTTAGTGTAGGCTGACTAATATTGAGTTTTTGCGCGGCCTTTCTGAAATTTGAAGACATGGCAATGCTGACAAAATATTCTAATTGTCGAATCGAGGGCTGTTTGCTCTTATCTTTTTGATCCATGTTTTTATCCCCAGTTTCACTCTTTTGTATGCTGATTGCAGGTTCAAGAGAAAACAGAATAAATTTATGATAGTTTTTAACTAATTATACCGCAAATTAAATTAGCTAAAATGTATTAGAAAGGTCTTTTTAATCTGATCCGATAACCAGCATCATCCATGCATAGTGGGTAGAGACTCTTTCATAAAGTGAAATTGACCCATAACCGCCTTGCTGACTAGCAAGCGGATTATCGATTTCACCCAATGCAACACCCATAATCATCATCCCTTGAGGCGTTTCCATTAAGGCTGGCCCACCTGAATCGCCAAGGCCTGGTACACCTTCAAGAGGTAAAGCCGCTGAATTTGTATCCCGCGGATCATCAAAAATGAACTCTAACCACTTTCCGGCATTCATGACGGTATTTTGTGCCCTACGCATTTTGCCATCGTTATCCATTCCGCCCTGAGTTCCCATTCCGGTAAAACCCCAACCTACAAATGAAACAACCTTGTCCATTTCATCGACACCTTGGTAAAGGTCAATCGGGCTAATTCCTGTTACTGGTCTATCAAGTTTAATCAAGGCTAAATCGACTGCCTCTGATTGTTGCGGATGCATATAAGAAGGATGTATGACGAGTTCTGTAATTTTGTAATCTTCACCGTCAAGACTCACCGAATAATCAGCACCGATATTTATCATCTCTCCGAGTGGCGTTTGCTCTGTACAATGACCAGCTGTGATTGCCCATTGCTGACTAATTAAAGTTGCTACACAATTTTTATTATTAAAACGGGTATGCAGATAAAACAGCTGAGGGTATTGTTGCGCATAAACCACATAACGAGAATCAGCCTGGTCATGACGAATGATGATTGCCTGCGCTTGAGGAAAACCCAATAGAGCTATGAGTAAGCCGGCCAGTAAGGAAGATAAAAATTTAGGAGATGAAACAGTTTTCATAGCTCAATTTCTGAAATACTAAATATTATTCTGCTTTAGTTGAGTCTTCATTTGAATTTTCACTATTAGCAGGTTCAGGTTCACTTTCACTATCCCCAGCACTATTCTCATCATTACTTATCGTTACTGGTTGCCCTTGGTAAGGATGTCTAGATACACCTATATTAGGCTTATAAGTTGTTTTCCCTATTTCCTTAATCAGCTTAATTAACTTCAGAATGAAATAGAGAGAACCGAGCACAATAAATGAACCAATAGCTAAGACTAACCATTGTGCAGTACTCATAGTCCCAGGACTACTCAGTGCGAATATAAGTTCATCCATCTACCTGTCCCTCTACCCCTAAAAAATAAAGCGTAAATTATGCAGTAATGGCCTTTCGATTACCAATTCGTAGGAGGCAAATAAAAAGCTAATTAGCTTAATCTCAATGGGTCGTTGCGAGCGCAACAGGCCTTATCTCACTGTTGGTTCATTGCAGCAATATATAATTCAATTTGTTCCAAACGACTAATAGGATCACTTAATTCCAAAATCGCTTGTTTCTCTTTGTTACTAACCGGCAATAACTCAGCAACGCACCATGCAATTTCTCTTAAATTCTCAAAGCTGATTTCAATATCTAAATCTTCCACCATTGGATGAGACGATAGACCTTTTAACAGATCAACATATTCTTGAAATTCGTCGCCCACTTCGATCGGATCAGAATCAACGGCGTCATTGAGACGATATGTAACATCTGCCACACACAAATTATTTTTTTCGCGCCAAGATTCAACAATCGAAAATGTTTTTATTCCTTCGACAGTTACACCCAGCAAATTATTTGGTAATTCATTCCAATCAACCACTTCACAGTAAGTGCCCACACGATGAATATCCAGCTTCTGCCCTTTATGAGCAACTTCATTGCCTGCTTCGATTAGAACCACACCAAAACCTGTCTGATCTCTTAGGCATTGGCGAATTAAATCAACATAACGTGATTCAAATATTTGTAATGAAATTCTTCCTTTGGGAAAGATAATAGAGTTCAACGGAAAAAGTGGAAGCGTTTCCATAGCCATTGCTTAGCCTTTCAATGCCGTGCAAAGCCTTTGTTGAAAACCCTCAAAACCACCATTGCTCATGACTACAATATGATCACCCGATTGACTCTCTTCTACTATAGTTTCGATGAGAGACTCCACTGATTCCAAGGCTTTAAACTCAGACGAACATGCTGAAGCAATTGCATCTAGGTCTAGTTTTGTATCAGCATTTTTATACCAGTAAACTTTATCTGCGGCATTCAGTGAATCTGCCAAAGTGTTCTGGTGATATCCAATTTTCATCGTGTTAGACCTTGCTTCAACAACGGCGATAAGGCGTTCGCCTTTATCACTGGCATCTAAAGCTGCTCTTTTGCCATCAAGCGTAGTTTTTATTGCAGTTGGATGATGGGCAAAATCATCATAGACACTAATGCCATTAAATGACCCAAGTTCTTCCATGCGGCGCTTCACTCCAGCAAACTCAGCAAGTGCGTCACAACTTTTTTGTAAACTGACACCAACATGCGCTGCAGCTGCAATAGCCGAAATGGCATTTTGCACATTATGTTGACCGAGCAATCGCCACTTCACTTCTGCTGTTTGATTACTATGCTTCACTTGAAAACTGGAACCATCTTCTTGTAGTAAATTAACTTGCCAATCTGCGTCGGTATTTTCTCCTGCTTCTCCAATCGAAAAAGATTCATGCGGCGCCCAACTTCCCTTTTCGAAAACGGCGGTTAAATTCTCATTCTCACTAGGTGAAATGATCAAGCCGTTCTCGGGAATAAGTTTTACGAGATGATGAAACTGAGTTTGGATTGCTTCTAAATTTGGGAAAATATCGGCATGATCAAATTCTAGATTTCCCATGATCACAGTTCTTGGTTTGTAATGAATAAACTTTGAACGTTTATCAAAAAAAGCTGAATCGTATTCATCTGCTTCGATAACAAAATAGGCTTGCTCACCCAATCTTGCCGAAGCATCAAAGTTCTTAGGAACTCCACCGATCAAGAAACCTGGCTCAAGCCCGGCATATTCTAAAATCCAGCTCAACATACAGGTGGTGGTGGTCTTTCCATGAGTGCCTGCAACAGCTAGCACCCAACGATCTTGTAAAACGTGTTCAGCTAGCCATTGAGGCCCTGAACAGTAAGGCAAACCTTCGTTAAGTACATATTCAATAGCCGGGTTTCCACGTGAGCAAGTATTACCAATGACAATCATGTCAGGGCTCTCCCCTTGCAAATGAGCCGGATCATAACCTTCGCTCAGTTTAATACCTTGCTCTTCCAATTGAGTGCTCATTGGAGGATAAACATGCTGATCTGAACCGCTAACTTGATAACCAAGTTGTTTAGCTAGAATTGCCAAACTTCCCATGAAGGTGCCACAAATACCGAGGATATGAATATGCATTGCTGCATTCTATCTTATGAGTGTGGGCTTATGAATGTCTGATTTTCTTAATGACTGCGTAATAAGAGATTATTAAATGACGACGATATCGTATAATCAATTCTTAATTAACTCTCTTTTCAGAAAGCCTGACCTTTTTCTATGAGTGAAAGCGCAGAATATTATCAATACACACGCGAAGACCTTATTCCCTTCCTGCCTGAAAAGTACCTTACCGTCCTTGAAATAGGCTGTGGCGAGGGGAATTTCTGGAAGCTTCTAAGACAAGATACGCAGCTTGAAATCTGGGGTGTTGAACCTAATCCGAAGGCTGTTGAGGTAGCCAGCGGCAAAGCCCATAAACTTTTTAATTGCCTATTTGACGCCTGTTTTGATGACTTGCCGGATGATTATTTTGATTTGGTAATCTGCAACGATGTGATTGAACATATGCCTGATCATGACCATTTTTTTAAACGGATTAAACAGAAAATGGCGACAGATGGCCACTTGATTGGCAGTCTGCCCAATGTGCGCTATTACTCGGTTATGCGCAGCCTTATTTTCAAGAAAGACTGGCCTTATGAGGATGCCGGCGTATTGGATCGCACCCATCTTCGTTTTTTTACTGAAAAAAGCATACGCCGCTGTTTTGATGAGCATAATTTCAACATCGATAAGTTAGGCGGGCTTAATTCACCTGGCCGCTTTAAGTTTTTTATTCTGTTCTTGAATATTTTATTGCTGGGTTCAGCGATGGATTCTAAATATCAACAGTATGGTTTTTGTCTTAGTAAAAATTAGCACTAACTTATAATTATATGAATATTAAAAAAACGTAATGAGCGAAGACAAAGAAAGACAAGGCGAATTTATTCACAGTAAGCGGAGTTTAATAAATGCCCAACAACATTTTCTATGCCCAATCTGGTGGTGTCACCTCTGTTATCAATGCATCAGCCTGCGGCCTAATAGAAGCAGCTCGCGCTCACCCAGAGGTGGGAAAAGTCTACGCAGGTAGCAATGGCATTATTGGTGCCTTGCGTGAAGAACTTATCGATACCAGTTTGGAATCTGATACTGACATCGCTGCGTTACGCCATACACCTGCTGGCGCCTTTGGCTCTTGTCGTTATAAGTTGAAAAGTATTGAAGAAAATAGAGCCGAATATGAACGCTTAATTGAAGTATTCAAAGCTCATGATATTGGGTACTTTTTTTATAACGGCGGTGGTGATTCACAAGATACGGCAAACAAAGTTGCTCAATTAAGTCAGGAAGTTGATTACCCGCTGACCTGTATCGGCATACCGAAAACCGTCGATAACGATTTACCCATTACTGATAACTGCCCCGGCTTTGGTTCTGTTGCTAAATACGTAGCGGTTTCAATTCGTGAAGCGGGACTCGATGTCGCCTCAATGTGTGAGAGCTCAACCAAAATATTTGTTATGGAAGTGATGGGGCGTCATGCTGGTTGGATTGCTGGTGCAGCAGGTCTAGCTGCCGAACAAGAAGGTGATGCGCCGCATATTATAATCTTTCCTGAAGTCGCATTCGATAAAGCAGCCTTTATGCAAAAAGTAAAAGGCTGTGTTGATACCTACGGTTATTGCACCATTGTGGTTTCCGAAGGAGCGCATTATGAAGATGGCACTTTCCTAGCTGACGCTGGTAATAAAGATGCCTTTGGCCATATGCAGCTTGGCGGTGTAGCACCTACTCTAGCCAATATGATTAAAGATGAACTCGGCTAAAAATATCACTGGGCGGTATCTGATTATTTACAGCGGTCAGCAAGGCACATTGCATCTGCTACTGATGTTGAGCAGGCCTATGCCATGGGTAAGGCAGCCCTGGAATATGCATTAGCCGGGAAAAATGCCGTGATGCCAATAATAGTACGAGAAAGTAATTCTCCTTACGCCTGGCACGTTGGCGAAGCCAAACTATCAGATGTCGCGAATGTTGAAAAAATGATGCCCGCCGAATACATTACTGAAGACGGTTTTGGCATTACCGACGCAGCCAAAGAATATTTTTCACCACTGATTCAAGGTGAAGATTATCCGCCTTATAAAAATGGACTGCCGCAATATGCACGCTTAAAGAAAGTATTAGTCGATAAAAATCTGCCGGCTTGGTCTGAATAAATTCCAATAGAAAATTCCTATGTATTATGAAATTTTTTCAATCATTGCGCCGGTCTTTATTTCAGCATTAATTGGGTTCTTCTGGGTAAAACTGCAACAACCTTTTGATACGGATTTTATATCTAATTTAATTGTATACGTCAGTACTCCCTGTTTAATCTTCTCGACTTTTATGGAAGTAAACCTTGATAGGGGTGCCTTCCTAGAGTTATTTCTAGCAGCGTTTTTAGCTACGATGACATTTGGTGTAATCGCCTGGCCAACTCTCAAAGCATTGAAAATAGATTTACATGCTTTCCTGCCCTCACAAATGTTCCCAAACTGCGGCAATATGGGTTTGCCACTTTGCTTTTTGGCCTTTGGTGATGAAGGTTTAGCGCTGGGATTAACTTATTTCACTGTCAATGCTGTCTTACATTTTAGTATTGGCCAATCGATTTCGGTGGGACATATCTCAGCTAAAAGCTTATTACGTAACCCGGTGTTCATAACGGTCATAATCACCATGTTTATGGTATTTAATAATCTTAAAGCCCCAGCTTGGATTTATAACTCAACTGAAATACTCGGCGGCATTGCCATTCCGTTAATGCTGATAGGCCTTGGCGTCTCACTTGCACAGTTCAAAATAGCTAGTCTAAAAACCAGTCTGTCGCTTTCTATTTTTCGCCTAGTAATGGGTTTTTTAGTCGGAGTTGGTATTTCATCATTACTTGGACTTGAAGGGGCTGCTAGAGGTGTAGTGATCTTACAATGCTCGATGCCTATTGCTGTATTTTCGTACCTGTTTGCCTCACAAAATAATCGTCGCCCAGAAGAAGTAGCGGGTACCGTTGTGCTTTCAACTGTTTTATCTTTCCTGACTTTGCCTTTATTACTTTTGTATATATTGCCATAGAAAGGTGATGCCAAATGTTGGATAAAGGCTATAGATTTTTAAGGCGCTAATCTTTGGATAACCCAGCTCGCATCATCTTGCAGACAATATTCAAAACGATCATGCAGGCGGTTCTCTCCACCCTGCCAAAATTCAATCAGTTTTGGTTCGACTCTAATACCACCCCAAAAATCAGGTAAAGGAACCTCCCCTTTAGAGAATTTCTCTTTCATATTTTCTACTTGAGTTAGTAAGACTTGCTTTGATGATAAGGGGCGACTTTGCTCTGAGGCCCAAGCCGCTAACTGACTTTCTCGAGGCCGACTTAAAAAATATTTTAATGATTCTTTAGTCGAAATTTTATGCGCTTGTCCCTGAATTTTTACCTGACGGTCAATATCATTCCAAGGAAAGTGCAGGCTGACTTTTGCATTAGATGAAATTTCTTTAGCCTTACGGCTACCAAAATTAGTGTAGAAAACAAAACCTTTGTCATCTAAGTGCTTAAGCAAGACGATGCGTTGCGATGGCTGACCATCTTCGTCGACAGTAGCAACTACCATCGCCGTAGGGTCATGAATTTGCAAATCAATCGCCTGTTGTAGCCAAAGCTCAAACTGTTTAATTGGATCAACTAATAGGTTTTCACTATTTAAGCCACCAAATAAATATTCACGCCTGAGATTTTCTAGATCCATTAAAAATCTACTTGCACATCAAATTCAAAAATACGTTCTGAACGCATACCAGTGCCAAATTGATAATAACCTCGACCATGCTTCTTGCCAGCTGCCCAGGTCCCTGTATAAGTGGCGCCATCTGCCCAACGGTAAGTACCTTCACCAGTAAAGATATCGTTAAGGAATTCACCCGAGTAGTTTTCAGTATTATCAATTAGCCAATTTTCTGAATTTCGATCTTCCACCCAATCTTGGATCATAAACGCTTGTGTACCAAAGGCGTTGCGGCGGTCATTACGCCAATTACCAACATAAACATCATAAATATTATTGATACTGCTCCAACCAACGCTGCGATTCCATAAAATGCCGCGCCCTTGCTTTTTACCCTGCACCCAATTGCCTTTATATATTTCACCGCCACCCAAGTATTCAATTCGTCCACTACCCTGATATTTTCCTTGAAGGAAATCACCACGATAGTGTGTCAGACCACGTTCTGTTTCTGCGACTAGAATGCCATAGCCTGAAATACAATCACCACGGTGACAACCAACTTCATCCTCATCTGCCGCATAGGCTGGCCATGAGAAAATAAGTGGCAATAATAAAAAAATAATTTTGTTTAATTTAGGCATAAGTACCCTAGTTCTATTCCTTATATGCTTCATGGGCAGAATTGTACCTTAAGCATGCTAAAAACCGTAACTGGCAAAGCGCTTTAACTTACCTTATATTTGCCCTCTTTAAAATTATATTCAAGGTGGGATTATGGGTCACAAAGTAGCATTTATAGGTCTTGGCGTAATGGGGTACCCAATGGCCGGACATTTAGCTAATGCTGGTCATCAAGTCACCGTTTATAATCGTTCAGCAGAAAAAGCGGCTAATTGGGCGAATACTTTTCCCGGTGAAACTGCTGCTACACCCGCTGCTGCTGCCGAAGGTGCTGATTTTATATTTTCTTGTGTCGGCAATGATGATGATCTGCGTTCAGTGACGACTGGCACAGACGGCGCATTTGCCAATGTGAAGCCTGGCGCTATCTTTGTTGATAACACGACAACTTCAGCCGAAATCGCCAGAGAACTAAGTGAAATTGCCAACTCCTCAGGTTTTACTTTTCTGGATGCGCCAGTTTCTGGCGGCCAGGCCGGCGCAGAAAACGGCAAACTAACTGTCATGATGGGCGGCGATGAAACTGCCTTTGATAAAGCCAAACCAGTAATCGAAGCCTTTGCAGCTAACGTCCAATTAATTGGGCCAAGTGGTTATGGTCAGCTTTGTAAAATGGTTAACCAGCTTTGTATTGCAGGAGTCGTACAAGGTTTATCTGAAGGCATTCATTTTGCCAAACGCGCTGAACTTGATATCGAAAAAGTTATATCCGTTATAAGTAAAGGTGCTGCTCAATCCTGGCAGATGGAAAATCGCTACAAAACTATGGCAGCTGACGAATTCGAATTTGGCTTTGCTGTTGACTGGATGCGTAAAGATTTAGGAATTGCTCTACAAGAAGCTGAAAAAAATAGCGCTTCTTTACCAGTCACAAAAATCGTTGATGGCTACTATGAGCAGATTCAGGCCAATGGCGGTAATCGCTGGGATACATCTTCTCTGATTACTCTGCTTGATGACAAATAAGTCTAATAAAAATAATTAGATCCTCAACGTCCGCTTTCTATCCAAAGCAGACATTAAACCGAGTGAAAATAAACCACTAACAGCGGTAGGTCAGTTGACTGGAGGGATTGCTCGCAATCTCAATAATATTCTTACACTGAGTCTTTTGGCCTGCTTTTGACCCAAATTATATAAACTCGGACTAACAAAGTGAAAATTTAGTAAATGCCGCAAAGCGAAGTTAGACTGGCCTAATTCAGAAAGAATTTTTATACTCTCTATACTTCGCATTGGGAGCAAAGCAAATGAAAACAATTACCGATTTTCTATACCGACTATTTACGCGCATCTTCTTAACTATAATTTTACTAAGTCTGGCAGCTGTGAACGTCGCCCAGGAAGTACCAATCATTCAACCTGGTGCCCCAGGTGAAGCAGTGCGTGATCTTAGTGCCGAAGAGGCAATTGAGATTGCCGGCACGAGTTATTCGCCGGATGACATCATGTTTATGCAGGACATGGTCCCTCATCATAACCAGGCTGTTCAGATGGCTGAACTGGTGGGTGAGCGCACAAATCGCCAGGAGATTAATGATCTGGCCGGGCGTATCAACGCTTCACAGGAAGATGAGATCGGATTTATGCTGCAGTGGTTACGAGATCGCGGAGAGGAAATGCCAGATCCTACCGAGCATGATGAAATGCAGACTTCTCACATGATGGCTGGCATGGCCTCACCTGAGCAGATGGTCGAACTGACCGAGGCAGAAGGTACAGCTTTTGACCAATTGTTCCTGGGATTGATGATCACTCACCATGAAGGAGCAGTAACAATGGTCGAGGAACTGCTGGATCAAACCGGTTCAGCATATGATCCTGTATTATTTGAGTTCGTTAATGACGTCACTAATGACCAAGCTGCCGAAATCGAACGAATGAATGCGCTGCTGATTAGTTTGTCTGCCGATCTTCGTGCCGGATTGGCGTCAGGTTTTCGCGATGCTGGTCAGGTACTGATGAACCTGGAGCTCGTCACTTCACTACCCAAGCCGCCTGGCTTCTTTGATCCAGAGAACCCTGCTGGTTTACCGCCGGAGATACCGCAAGAAGAAATACAAGAACCCATTGAGATTAATGAAGATGGCCAGAGTAATGAAGGAACTGAATGGGGAGAGCGCTCACCACTCTTGAGTTTTTCCAACACTGATTTAGCATTTTCAGGCGATTTGATGGTGGTTGGTAATTATCACGGCTTTAACATCTATCAGCTGCAGGACAATGGTGTCCCCATACACTATAGTTCAGTGGTCTGTCCGGGTGGACAAGGGGATATATCCATTGTCGGTGACCTTTTGATTATGTCAGCTGAGCAGACCCGTGGAAGGGTGGATTGCGGGCTCGAAGGTATTAACCAGGATATCAGCGCTGATCGTTTCCGTGGACTGCGTATCTTCGATATCAGTGATGCCGAACGTCCAAGACAGGTAGGCCAGGTCCAGACCTGCCGTGGCTCGCACACTCACTCGGTCATCTCCGGCCCCGATGAGGACGGTAAGATCATCGTTTATAACTCCGGCACGTCTTCGGTACGCGAGGAAGAAGAAATGGAGGGTTGTATTGGTGACATTGCTGGAGACGATAGAACCGCATTGTTTCGAATCGATATAATCGAGATTCCTGTAGACGATCCGTTGAATGCCCGCATCATTAGCAGTCCAGCTGTTTTTGCAGACCCCGAGACCGGTAGGCTGGGGGGACTGTGGCAAGGGGGTGACCACGGAGACGAAACCCAGGAAACCAGTACAACCAATGCTTGTCACGACATAACAGCTTTTCCCGATCTCGGAATTGCGGGTGGGGCATGCAGAGGTAATGGCATCATTTTTGATATCTCTGATCCTTTAAATCCACAGCGTATCGACGAAGTCGTCGACCCAGGCTTTGCCTATTGGCATTCGGCAACCTTTAACAATGACGGTACCAAGGTTATTTTTACCGATGAGTGGGGTGGCGGTAGTCGCCCGCGTTGCCGTGCTTATGATCCACAGGATTGGGGAGCAGATGCCATTTATGACATTGTCGACGGTCAGCTTGAATTTAGAAGCTACTACAAGCTGCCGGCTCCACAATCTGAACAGGAAAACTGTGTGGCGCACAACGGCTCTATCATACCGGTTCCGGGGCGCGATATTTTCCTTCAAGCCTGGTACCAGGGCGGCCTCTCGATAATCGATTTCACAGACTCGACCAACCCGGTTGAGATTGCCTATTTTGATCGAGGTCCCGTTCATGAGGAGGTTCTGGTAATGGCTGGATACTGGTCAACCTACTGGTATAACGGCAAGATTTACGGCACTGAAATCCTGCGCGGTCTGGATGTGCTAGAACTTGAGGAAAGCGAGTATCTTACTGAAAATGAAATTGCTGCCGCTGTTATCGCTGATCAGGGAGATATTTTTAATCCACAACAGCAATTTCGTGTGACCTGGCCGGCTGAACCGGTTGTAGCCAGAGCCTATATTGATCAACTTAGACGCGGCGGGGTGTTGTCAGATTCCCTGGATGTGAGCCTCAATTTAGCACTCGACAGAGCGGATTCACGACTCCAGAATAACATGACTGACGCAGATCTTGCTGATGAACTGGTAATGCTGGCAACAGCTGTCAGTGAAGGTGACCAGGTTATGCAAAATCGCAGGGTTGCACTGGCTGAGATATTAAGTGATGTTGCCGACAGGCTAGCAGAGGTACGCTGATGCGTACCTCCGGGATTAACAAGATAAATCCATCAATTTGTGATATTCAATGAATATATCAAATTAGCTTTGTAATCGGCACAGGTTCCTCTCTGAGTTCATCCAATATGCTGTATGAACCAATGAGCAATTAAATGCTTTGAACTTTCACATCCACTAAAACGAGTAAACGTCCACTTTCGACCCAAAGCAGACGTTACAGCCTTCCACTTACTTTTCAGATTCTCCCTAAATTGTGGCTATGAAGGTACTACTTAAACTAATGAGCCGTATAGGACACCCCGCCCTTTATAGAAGGGTACCCCTAGGGATGAAGTGGGATAATTAAAAAGGAATGACGATAGGTTTTTGTAACACTGATAGTAACACCGGGTATAACTGAACTAATTTATTTATATAGATTACAAAGAGATACTTAGTAAGTTAAGGTCCCGCCGTCGCACCATTTAATTACTTTTCTTTAGCCCTAATTCTTCTTTTTAAATGGGCCATTTCTTTTCTTTATTTATCTTTAATACTCATTATTACTCTTTATTTGCAGCCCTAATTTTATTTTTATAAATAAGCTTAAAGAAATCTAGCCACCAATAGACTCTGATTTTTGATTTCTTCTCGGCTAAATTAAATAAATCCATTTTCATTAGGCAAAAAAAACTGACCCAGCATAAGCTGGGTCAGTTTTTGATCTTGCAGATTAAAGTAAAACTTAATCTTTAATCTCTTAACCTCTTAACCTTTAAGGAGTTGTATTAAAACTCCAAATTTACTGTGATACCAAACTCACGAGGACGTGCAACAATACCTTGGTCAACACCGCCTAAGAAAGCGCCGAAACCACCTTGTTGATACCATTCGCTAGTTAAGTTTCTACCCCAAAGAGCATAACTCCAATTTGCATCAGCAGGTTGATAAGTTATACGGCCACTTAAAAGGCCATACTCTGGTTGTACTTTCTGCAAACGGATATCTTGGATCGTTACATACTTACTGGTCCAACCATAATCCAATCTATACGACATAGTAGCGCCACTGTCTATGTGCCAATCATACTGCCCACCCACTGCAGCCTGGAAGTCAGGTGCAAAAGCAAAAGATGAACCAAGTCCAATAGTTGTTGCAGCACCTACATCAGTATAGGCAGTACTCAACCAGCCAGCAGAAGCATTTACAGTAAAGTTATCTGTTGCTGCCCATAAAGCATCAATTTCAAAACCTTCCATTTCCGCTTCACCAGCATTTTGCTGAGTGATTTGGCCAGGAACAATCGCTTCACCAACTTGAATGTCTTCCCAAGTTCCACTAAAGAAAGATGCATTTAATCGTAAGCTGTTGTCGAACAACATAGAACGAACACCAACTTCAACTTGATTTAAACGCTCACCAGTAAATGAAGTAAATACACCAGCAATTGGGTTAGTATTTACACCACCACCATTAAAGCCTTCAGAGTATGAAGCATAGACCATGATGTCATCGTTTATTGCATAATCTAGAGACACACGTGGTGTGAAGGCATAAAAATTAGCTGCACTGTCTGAAGTTTGATTTCCCTTAGTATAAGAGAAAGAGGTATTAGGCCAGGTAGGCTCAGCATCAGCAGCTAGCCATGAACCACCAGCGAAATCTTCTTCGGAATAACGACCACCAACAGTAAGATTCATACGGTCAGAAACTTCATAATCTACTTCAAAGAATAACGATCTATCTTCTCGGTTATTTTCAGTAATCTGATTTCTTGATCTAAACGGCAAACCTGCAAGTGGACCACCAGGATAAACTAGGGGTACTAAAGTGCCAGTATTATTCGCAACAGGCTCAAACTGCCAGTCAAAACGACGGTTAAGTTGCTCAACATCATTAATGTAAAGACCTACAACCCAATCAAGTCTATCGCCATCACTTAATAGCTGAATTTCCTGACTAGCTTCTTCAACTTCAGCGCCTGAAAAGATTTCAAAAAATTGATATTGAGTTGCATCTAGATCTGCTAATGCAGCACTATTATACTCTCTGATACCAGTAATAGATCTTAACGACAAGGTATCTGAAATATTCCAGTTAACAGTCGCGTTATATGAAATTCCTTTAAAGTCCCAACCTGGGCCAGAATAAGTCGAGGTGTTTCTATACTCTTCGCGTCCGCCAAAAGCCTGTGTTGCATCAGTAAAATTGACGCCTGGAATAGCCTGCATCTGTTTAGCAAATGCTTGATTGTCATTTACATCATAAAGAACGTCAGCGTTAGGATGGTTCGGGTTTCTTACTGTAGAGGTAAGGTCAAATCGGACACTCACATCACTACTTGCATGCCAAAGAGCATCCAAACGTATTACGGTATCATTCTCGTCACCGTGCTGAATTTGCGCATTACCACTTTGAACGAAACCGTCTTTTTGGTTTGTGAAATAGGTAAGTTTAGTTAAAAAGTTTGGCGTAATAGGCACATCAATATTTGCCCTTATAGCTCTTTGGTTAAAATTACCAGCGGTGACATTAATTCTTGCACCCATTTCTTCAGCAGGAGCACGTGAAACGAATGAAATTGCTCCGCCCATGGCATTCTTACCAAATAAAGTACCTTGAGGTCCTTTAAGTACCTCAATACGTTCAAGCTCTACAATATTGGCTAAAGAACCTTGCATACCTGTTTGAGCAACGCCATCAAGATAACGTGCAACACCAGGAACACCACGCATAGTAAAGTTACCGCTTGTAGGACCTGTTGTACCGCCACCGCGAATCATAACGTTCGGTAACATTAAATCTAATTGATCAACAGTCTCAACACCTCGATTAGTCAGATCTTCAGCATTGAAAGCTGTGATACTAATTGGCACATCTTGAATAGCTTGCTCACGTCTTTGTGCGGTTACCACTATTTCTTCAATAGAGCCTTGTGCAAGCACAGGTGTGCTTAATAGACCAGGAGTCAACGAAACGATAGCCGCAATAGGCCATGCTAATTTCGATAGCTTCCCAGGATGCTTATTAATTCTTTTCATCTTAATCCCCTTTCTCTTTTCTTATTTACGTAGTATATTTTTCGGATAATTGAATTTGATCAATCTTAATCAATTCCAAATGGTTAATATACATGATTTTCACACATTTGATAATCCTTATCATTAGCCGTATGCAAAAAACTAATAACCTTCGTATAAAACTATAGTGTCCAATTTCGACATATGCCTCTGTGATGAAAAATCTAAGTTGAGCTTAATTTCTGCTTTTACAATTTACAGCTTAATAAGCAATGAGACTTTCTATTGATAATACTAGTATAATCAATGAGTTAAATAAATTTTACCTTAAATATCCCAAATCTTACATTACGCCTTAAAACCTAAAGTTTTTGCTATATTTCAGCGCAATTTCTGAATCTCTGGCGCTCACACCCGAAAACACGCCATCTGAGTCAAAGTTATAATTAATAACCAAATATAGGTTCTCACCCGCTTGAGGGTTCCAATTAAGCCTACTGTTCAAGCCAGCAGATGATGACAGGTCATCATATTGCACTAAATTGATCCATGACCAGGTTGAGCTAAATGCCACCGTGGCATTGAGGCTAACTATCCGAGTAATGAAATCGCCTTGTGGGAGCTCAACATTTGTATAGGTATAAGAAAAATTTGAGGAGAAACGTGGACCAGGTTGCCAACCAAGCCCTACACCCATTTGACGTTGCTCTCCGCTGTAAAAATCACCCTGCTTGTAACTAAAGTTTGGAATGAAAGTCCTAAATTCTGAACTCTCAAGACCAAATTCAGCACTATCAAATGAATATTTACCCGCCGGTATCACAATGCCTGGGCTAATCTGAAAATCGGCCACCAGCCCTTCCCGTTCGCGCTGAACGTCCAAATAAAGACGGTCTGCTTGGTGACTATTTAAACTAAATAGGCGTGCAGAAAGTTCTTCGCTTTGCATCTCTCCATTATCTATCCGACGGGTATGAGAATACCTAAGTCTGCCGAAGTAATAACGCAATAGTGGATTATTGCTAACGTAGTAACGCCCTTGCATTTCTGCATCAATTTTTTCAATCCCACGGCGATTGGCAAAACCAAGTGCGGGATTGTATTCAGCCCCAATATAGCTATAACCCAAGGTCCCACTTAGACCAGTGTTCTCAGTACTAAGATCAAGATTAGCACTGTAAGCTTTCTCATCTCCAGTTAGCCCATCCGTATCACTTTGTTGATACCAAAAATCACCTGTCAAAGTGTGGTTAGTTGAAAATCGAGTATTTCGATATCTAAAATCAACTCCCGCTAAGCTATTGTCAATTAAACTGTTAGGATCGCCCTGTGTGAAAATTGCACCGACTCGTGATTCTTCTAGAATATTTTGAGTGACTCGACCAACAAAAAGTGGCGCATCTTCCACCCCCACTCTTTCTTCCTGCTGCACGACTAAGGCACCCACACTTAAATTACCGATTCGGCCTGCAAGCTTACCTCCAACGTCAATATCGACCGGTTGTCCACTAGCTGCATCCAAACCAATTCGTCGCGAATAAAAAGGGGTGCCATTATTGCTGGTAGCCCCTCCAAAACTAAATATTTCAGAGTCTTGTAAAAAGAAGTCGCGCTTTTCTGGAAAAAACAGCGAGAAACGTGTCAGGTTCACTTGCCGATCATCGACTTCTGTAGCGGAAAAATCGGTATTTAGTGTTAACGCGCCAGTCAAATTTGGTGTGAATTTATAAAAAACATCTAAAGAAGGATCAAAACGAGAATCCGAGCTGTTATTAATATGATTTTCAGCATTAGCCACGGTCACTGAAGGTACGATATCTAAACCTAAGCCTTGTTGAAGATCATTCATACCAACAATCTGACCGCCAGTTGATGGGTCAATCGCACGATTAAAAGAGGACCATGCCAACCTCTCATTGGTGCGTGCAATTTCTCGCTCCAGATTAAAACCCCAGGTTGTGGCATTAGGATCGAAATTCATCGTCGTAAAAGGAATGGCAATTTCAGTGGTCCAACCCTGATCATCAACCTGTGAATCAACCAACCAAATGCCAGACCAATCAAAGTTAGCACTAGTCGGACTTTCAAAAACTGCATCATCCCGAATCGCGTTAGCATTGGTTACAAAACGAAAAGCAGTTCTACTATTATTAAAAGTATCAAGGATGACATGCACATTATCATCGAAACGAATCGACTGACCTTGAATCATAGTACGAGCAATAATTTCATCAGGCTCTGTATCATACAAACGAGCCGCAACATAAAAATAATTGTCATCATATGTGACATAAAAAATGCTTTCCTGGGTCGGTGTGCCATGGTCAACTGGGTTAACTTGGTGAAGGTCAGTAATAACAGTAGCCTGCTTCCATATTTCATCATCCAACACGCCATCGATAACAGGCTCTAATGTTGTACGTTGGATGTCTGTTGATTTCCTAACAAAAATAGATTCTTCATTAAGCTCAGAACTCTGTCCAAAAACTAGTGTTGGAAGCAGACTCATCAAGATTGAAGTGTAAAAAAATGATTTCTTAAAGTGCTTGTTAATTTTCATAATCCCCGATTATTAATTTCAATTTTTAGCCAATTTAAATATGTTTAACGTAGTTTAAGCTTATTGGTTTACCAATTCTTTGCGCCATATCAGACACTGATTATTTGCAGGCATGGCTCTATCTTCAATAAGTTTAAAAGCGTTATCTTCAGCGAGTTGGTTTATCTTTTCAAAATCTCGTATACCGCTTAAAGGATCACGGTTTTTCAACCACTCATCGAATCCGGCATTACTATCACTGGTAAATTCACCTTGATATTTAAAAGGGCCATAAACACAAAGTGTGGCACCAGGCACGAGCACTTCTCCTGCCCCTCTAAAAAAATCGTCGTTAAATGCTGCTGGCATAATATGTAAACAGTTAGCGCTATATAGGCCATCTAATTCTCGAACTGGCCACTCTTGCTGCCTAACATCCACGACCTCCGAAGGCATTATATTTTGCAGGCCTTCACCTGCTAAACCAGCGGCAAGCATATCCATGTTCTCTGGAATTTCACAAGGTATCCAATTAACTTTTGGAAGATTCTGACAGAAATAAAGGGCATGTTGCCCAGTACCACTACCTATCTCAATTATCCGGTCTCCCGGTCTAAAATACGAGGCAATAACTTCTAATATAGGCTGCTTGTTATTCTCACAAGCCTGACTGAACGGTTTTTTGTTCATACTGCCCATTCTCAAAGAGATACGCTGATAAAATGCATCAGTGAGATCTTAATCTGGGTTTAGGAGTTTGTATTATTGTTGAAAAGCAGTGGGTGTAGTAGACGTTGCAGCTACCCGCTCTTCGAGCTCATTAAGACTTTGCCGAATAGAATTTAGAGTTTGATTCAAACTAAGTCGGTATAGGTTAATTGACTCAATATCTTGCTCATTAATATTTACTCTAACGTCAAGACCAGAACCTTCCAATGCCAAAGATGATTTAAGGGTATCAAGGTCGCCAGTAATGCTTGATAGTTGTTGATTGATATTCAAGTTATTTAAACCAGTAACACTAGAGTTTAGACCATTTATTTGATTTCGAATGGTTTCTATTAATTGATCATTTTGATCAAGATTAGCAGTCTGCTGATTGATCATGCCCGCCTGATTGGCTATTACTGTTTCGATTTGAGTAAGATTCTCAGACTGGCCTTCTAAGCTATTATTGAGACCGCCGATGTCAGAACGTAAAACATTACGTGCCGCCCACAACTTATCTATTTCAGAAAAGTTAAAATCCACTCTTTCTAATAGGCCCATTGATGACTGCTCTGCGGCTTCATCGACAAGGTTTAATCGGTTTTCTAACAAGGCTATGCGGTCATTAGAACGATCTAAAGATATTTCTGATTGCAGTCCCTGCTCATAAAAATAGTAGGCGCCCCCACCGCTTGCAAGTAAACCTAAACAAAGCACAGTCAATAGAACCTTTACCTCACTGCTTGTACCAGAACTCATAGTTGTTTGATTGGCGCCGCTAGAAGACATTGAATTACCACGCTTCTTTTTGCTATGCGTGACTAGTTCGTCTCGTTCCGGGACAATAGAAAAATCGTCGTAATCGCGTTCGTCTCTACTCATTCAGCCATTATATTTGCTTTGATGCGAAAAGTATAAGTTCGTTTGTTAAAAGTTAAGGTGCTTAAACATGTGACATACACATTATTTGATTTTTACAACGAAAGGAAAGCATCGTAGCTTCTTCAAAAACAAAAAAACCCGCACTAGGCGGGTTTTTTTTAGCAAAACGATAAATTACATCATACCGCCCATTCCACCCATTCCGCCCATTCCGCCCATATCAGGCATTGGCGCAGCAGGTTTATCTTCAGCAATTTCAGATACCATAGCTTCAGTGGTAATCATCAATCCAGCAACAGAACCGGCAGCTTGAAGCGCTGAACGAGTAACTTTAGTTGGGTCAAGAATACCCATGGCCAACATATCACCGTATTCGCCAGTAGCCGCGTTATAACCTTCATTGCCTTTTAGTGAACGGACTTTATCCAGTACCACAGCCCCGTCATCACCTGAGTTAATAGCAATTTGGCGCAAAGGAGAAGTTAAAGCACGTTGTAAGATAGTCAAACCAACATTTTGGTCTTCATTATCACCTTTAAGGCCATCAATTTGTTGTAAAGCACGTACTAGTGCAACGCCACCACCTGGTACAACGCCTTCTTCTACCGCAGCTCGGGTAGCATGTAACGCGTCTTCAACACGGGCTTTTTTCTCTTTCATTTCAATTTCAGTACCAGCGCCAACTTTAATGACGGCAACTCCGCCAGCAAGCTTAGCAACACGTTCTTGAAGTTTTTCACGATCATAGTCAGATGACGTTTCTTCAATCTGAGCTCTGATTTGAGTAACGCGAGCCTGGATAGCTCCAGCTTCACCAGCACCGTCAATAATCGTGGCATTATCTTTAGAAAGAATGACACGCTTCGCAGAACCCATATCTTCTACTGTGGCACCTTCCAAGTTTAAGCCAATTTCTTCGGCAATCACTGTGCCACCAGTTAAGGTACTGATATCAGCTAACATTGCTTTACGACGATCACCAAAACCAGGTGCTTTAACAGCAGCTACTTTCACTATTCCGCGCATATTATTAACAACTAGAGTTGCTAGTGCTTCACCTTCAACATCTTCAGCAATAACCAATAAAGGACGTCCAGCTTTAGCCACACCTTCTAGTAAGGGCAACATTTCTCTAATATTTCCAATTTTCTTCTCTACCAGAAGAATAAGAGGATCTTCCAGTTCTACCGTCATGTTGTCTTGATTGTTAACAAAGTAAGGAGACAGGTAACCACGATCAAATTGCATACCTTCAACAACGTCTAGTTCATTTTCAAAACCAGAACCGTCTTCAACGGTAATAACACCTTCTTTACCAACTTTCTCCATAGCATCAGCGATGATGTCACCGACAGTCGTGTCAGAGTTCGCTGAAATACTACCAACCTGAGCGATTGCCTTGGTTTCAGTACAAGGTTGTGACATACCACCAAGCGCATCTACGACAGCAACAACACCTTTGTCGATACCACGCTTTAGATCCATTGGGTTCATGCCGGCAGCCACTGATTTCAAACCTTCATTCAAAATTGATTGAGCTAGAACAGTAGCAGTAGTAGTACCATCACCAGCAAGATCTGAAGTCTGAGAAGCGACAGCTTTAACCATCTGAGCGCCCATGTTTTCAAACTTGTCTTGCAGTTCTATTTCGTTTGCAACTGAAACACCATCTTTGGTTACTGTTGGAGCACCAAAAGATTTATCCAAAACAACATTACGACCCTTAGGTCCAAGAGTTACTTTTACAGCATCTGCTAACAGGTTTACGCCTTTTAGCATGCGTTGACGAGCAACATCTCCAAATAATACTTCTTTAGCCATTGTCTTAATTCCTATTATTCAATCTGTTAATAAATTGTTGCTTATAATTCTTAAGGTTTAGCCTTCTACAACACCAAAGATTTCACTCTCATTAAGGATAAGTAGTTCTTCATCCCCTAGTTTAATTGTGTTGCTGGCGTATTTACCAAAAATCACTTTATCACCTGCATTTAGGTCAACTGGGCGCACTTCTCCGTTATCTAGGAGTCGGCCTGGACCTACGGCTACCACTTCACCTTGAGAAGGTTTTTCTGTAGCAGAACCTGGGAGGACAATGCCGCCAGCTGATGTCATTTCTTCTTCTTCTCGTCGTACCACGACTCTGTCTTGTAAGGGACGAATGTTCATAGTTTGTATTCTCCAAAACTATCTGGTGTTAATAATACGTTGAATGGCCCTTGGTTCTTAATACCAACTGACCGTAAACCTTTACAAATCATAAGCTTATGAGCACTTCGCCCTTAAGAATAACGATTTGAACCATCTAGATGGGGTTGGAAAATGTAATTTCAATAGGAAAAAGAGATTTTTTTGATTTAATTATCAGTCTTTACCAAGCTTATCTTGATCAGATTGAATGGGCTCTTCACGCTCAAACTCCCCTTCAAAAATACTGCCATCTTCTGAAGAGCTTCGAGTTTGATTCTTTGTATAAAAAAATTGGCCTTGGCCACCTGATTGTAAAATAGCCAACTTACCTGATTTGATCAGAGCGCGTACAAAGAACCTTCTTATTGGGCCAATCAAAAACATAAAGCCAAGAGTGTCTGTAATAAAACCTGGAGTGAGTAAAAAAGCCCCTCCTACTGCTAAAAATATGCCTTCGATAATTTCCTGAGCAGGCAACTCGCCGCTATTTATTCTTTGGTTCGCCCTAGAGAAAGTTGAAAGACCTTGCTGTTTTAAAATCTGAATACCAATAACAGCAGTCAATACAACTAAGCCTAAGGTTGTTAACCCACCAATGTTATCCGCCACCTCAAAAAGTAGCAGCATCTCAGCAATGGGAATAATAATGAAAAGTAAAAATATAAAACGCAAAGTAATAACCTAGTTAAGAACTTACTAAAGATATGGGGGCAATTCCTAAAAGATAAAGGTTACCTAGAGCTGTTTCTTTTAATGATATTTAAGATCTAAGTGTCGCCCTGTCAAAACTATATAAGAAATTTAAAAACTAGAGTCGTGATGAGTGAAGCTTAGGCTCTTTAGTCCCTGAAGTTATTGAATTGTAGGGGTAGCCCCCAATCATCTTCTTTCAACACCGCCATAACCCCCTGCAAATCATCGCGCTTTTTACCTGTTACTCTGAGTTTTTCGCCCTGGATTGCTACCTGTACTTTCATTTTAAGGTCTTTCACTTTTTTAACTATCTTACGTGCGATTTCAGATTCTATCCCTTGTTGGATAACAACTTTTAGAATGGCGCGTTGACCAGATATTTCTACTTCTCCAGGTTTTAATGCCTTAATGTCTAGCTTTCGGCTAGCCATTTTATTGTGCAAAATATCGAGCATTTGTTGAGTTTGAAAATCTACTTCTGCACCTATAGTAATATCAGAGTCGCTTAATTCAAAAGTAGCTTCTACACCTTTAAAATCAAAACGATTAGTTATTTCACGTTGAGCTTGATCGACAGCGTTCGTCATTTCATGCATATCAATCTCGGAAACTACATCAAAAGTAGGCATATTATTTATCTCTTTCTTTATTATTGAATAATATAAATATTCTCTTAACGTCATGAGAGCAGTCAAGATGAGACGTAACCAGTATTGGCAACCGCAATAGTTAAGCTATAAAACCATTAAACGAATATCGCTTAAAAGTTTATTCAGGTAGCTGCAAAATAGTCCACCATCAACACCATTAACTGCACGATGATCATAAGATAAAGAAAACGGCAGCATTTTACGCGGTACAAATTCATTGTTAATCCATACCGGTTTCACTGATGTACTTGATACACCAAGAATAGCTACTTCAGGCGCATTAACAATTGGTGTAAAACCAACACCGCCTATATTTCCGAGGCTGGAAACTGTGAAACAACCTCCTTCCATAAGCTCTTTAGTCAGCTTGCGATCTTTAGCTTTTTGACTAAGTTCAGCTATTTCAGCCGCAATTTCCCAAACAGACTTCTGGTCCGCGTTTTTAACTACCGGCACCATCAAGCCCGCTGGCGTTGCTACTGCTACACCTATATTGACGTATTTTTTCTGAATTAATTTGCTACCTGACGAATGCACAGACACATTAAATTGAGGGAATTCAGTCATTGCCTGCGCACAAGCTTTAACTATAAAAGGCAAAGGCGAAAGCTTAATACCTTTTTTCTCAGCAAGAGCTTTCTGAGCCGCCCTAAAATCTTCCAGATCAGTAACATCAGCTTCTTCAAATTGTGTTACATGCGGTACAGTTAACCAATTTTGAGACATGTTCCGAGAAGTCACTTGATGCAATTTAGTCATCTCTACTTCTTCAATTTCACCAAACTGACTAAAATCGATATCTTTAAACTGTGGCAATGCAAAAGCTCCACCAGCAGTTGCAGCACCTCCACCTTGCAAGGCGCCTTTTACAAAAGCCTGGACATCTTCTTTGAGAATACGATTCTTTGTACCTGTGCCAGCAACTTGTGTCAGCTCAACACCCATTTCACGTGCTAGCTTTCTAACCGCTGGACCAGCATATATTTCAGAATTATTTTTCGGTGTCACTGATTGCGAAGGTGCTTGAACTGATGCAGCTGCGCTTTCTTGTTTAGATTTAGGTTTAGGTTCTGGTTCTGGTTTTGCTTCTGATTTAGATTCAGGCTTTGTCGCAGCACCTTCGGCTACAGTTGTTTCTGCGAGCATAATGACAGCACCATTTGTCACTTTATCGCCAACTTTAACTTTAATATCAGTAATCTTGCCATTAAATGGAGCAGGCACATCCATTGCTGCTTTATCTGTTTCCAGGGTCAGCAAACCGTCATCAGCACTAACCTCATCACCTGATGAAACAAGTATATCTATAACCTCAACAGCATCGTCCGTGCCCAAATCAGGTATCGTTATTTCTACAACTGATGATTGAGCAGAAGCAGTGCTGTCTGGAGCTGGTGATTTAGGCTCTTGTGTTGTTTCCGCTTGCACTTCTACTTCTACTTCTTCAGCTTCAGCAGGCTTAGCATTAATTTGCTCTTTGGAAGCGCCACCAGCGATTTCCAGAATAATTATTTCATGACCTTGATTAACTGTTTCTCCAACTTTTACCAACACTTCTTTTACTACACCAGCACTAGTAGCAGGAATTTCCATCGCTGCTTTATCAGTTTCTAGCACTAATAGTGAATCATTTTCCTGAATCTCATCACCCGGTGAAACTAAAACCTCAATGACTTCGACATCTTCCGAATCACCTAAATCAGGAATGGTTATTTTTTCCAGGGACACAGCCTTCTCCTAATTCTTATACTATTTCTTTATACTAGAACCGGGTTAATTTTTTCCGGGTCTAATTTTAATTTCTTGATCGCTTTGCTGACGACTGATCGTTCAATACTACCTTCTTTAGCTAACTCGTTAAGAGCTGCCACCACAATATAGTTACGATCTACTTCAAAAAAGCTTCTGAGCTGCTCTCGGCTATCGCTTCGACCAAAACCATCAGTACCAAGCACCTTGAATGCAGCTGGAACAAAAGGTCTTATCTGCTCACCATAAAGTTTCATATAGTCAGTTGAAACCACTACAGGACCTTGTTTCTTAGATAGGCACTCTTCCACATAAGAAACTTTTTGTTCTGCTTCAGGGTTTAGCATATTCCTTCGATCGGCAGCCTGACCATCTCTTGTTAATTCATTAAAGCTCGGCACACTCCAAACATCAACGCTGACTTTATAGTCCTTGCGTAACATCTCTGCAGCAGCTCTAACCTCAAGCAAAATAGTTCCACTGCCAAGTAGGCGAGCGCGTAACTTTTGTTTAGACGTTACTTTATAAGCTTTGCTGTCACCATCTTCCAGTAAATACATGCCTTTTTTAATGCCTTCTTCACAACCTTTTGGCATGTCTGGCTGAACATAATTTTCATTCATGGTGGTTATGTAATAGAAAACACTCTCATCTTCTTTGTACATACGACGCATGCCATCCTGAACAATCACTGCTAACTCATAGGCGTAAGTTGGATCATATGTCACACAATTAGGAATAGTATTAGCCATGATATGACTATGCCCATCCTGATGCTGCAAACCTTCACCATTCAACGTAGTTCTACCAGCTGTTCCACCGATTAAAAAGCCTCTGGCTTGTAAATCACCAGCGGCCCAACATAAATCACCAACGCGTTGGAAACCGAACATGGAGTAATAAATATAAAATGGGATTAATGGGTAATTGTGAACACTATAAGAAGTAGCAGCAGACAGCCATGAACTCATAGCCCCTGCTTCATTTATACCTTCTTCTAGAATCTGCCCTTTTACATCTTCACGGTAATACATTACCTGGCCAGAATCAGCAGGATCATAAAGCTGACCTAAAGCTGAGTAAATTCCTATTTGGCGGAACATACCTTCCATACCAAAAGTACGTGCCTCATCCGGCACAATCGGTACTATATGCTCACCCACTTTTTTATCTTTTACCAAGCCGGTAATTAATCGGACAAAAGCCATAGTAGTCGATATTTCACGATCCCCAGTTCCTGTCGTAAGAGCTTTAAAATCACTTAGTTCAGGTGTTTCCAATTTCTCACTATGAACTCTGCGTTGTGGCACTACACCACCTAAAGCATCTCGGCTTTTACGCATATATTTCATTTCCGGGCTGTTTTCATCTGGACGATAGTAGGGAACTTCATCAAGTTTTTCATCTGGTATAGGAATACCAAAGCGATCACGGAATTTTTTCAGACTATCTAAGGTGAGTTTCTTGGTATTGTGAGCAGGATTCTGACCTTGAATAGCTGAAAAAGCATAGCCTTTCACAGTTTTTGCTAAAATAACTGTAGGACGGTCGGTTGTATCCACTGCTTTTTTGTATGCAGCATAAACTTTATATGGATCATGACCACCCCGATTTAATTTCATAATCTCATCATCGGAAAGATGTTCCACCATCTTCAGCAATTCAGGGCTTTTACCAAAAAAGTGCTCGCGGGTATAAGCACCACCACGGCTCTTATAAGTTTGGTATTCACCATCTACGACTTCATTCATTCGAGCTTGTAGAAGACCCTCAGTATCATTTGCCAACAATGCATCCCAGTGTCGACCCCAAACAACCTTGATTACATTCCATCCAGCGCCTCGGAATATACCTTCTAACTCTTGTATGATTTTGCCATTACCACGAACCGGGCCATCTAATCGTTGCAGATTACAATTAATCACAAAATTCAGGTTACCCAACTTTTCCCGACCAGCAACACTGATAGCACCAAGTGATTCTGGCTCATCACACTCGCCATCACCTAAATATGCCCATATCTGCCGATCCCCCTGTTTTACTTGACCTCGGTTATCTAGGTATTTCATTACATGCGCATGATAAATTGCCTGAAGCGGCCCTAGTCCCATAGAAACAGTCGGAAACTGCCAGTAATCTGGCATTAAATGAGGGTGCGGATATGAAGAAAGCCCTTTCCCACCTACTTCTTGTCGAAAATGATCAAGCTGCTCTTCAGTTATGCGGCCTTCCAAAAAAGAACGTGAGTAAGTGCCTGGCGAAGAATGCCCCTGAAAGAAGACCAAATCGGCTTTTTGATTTTCAGTTTCTCCACGGAAAAAGTAATTATAGCCAACATCATAAAGCGTAGCACTTGAAGCAAATGAGGACATATGGCCACCCAAGTCCATATCGAGCTTATTTGCACGCATAACCATAGCCATGGCATTCCACCGAATTATGCTGCGAATGTTACGTTCCATAAACATATCACCAGGCATTTTTTCTTCAACAGAAACTGGAATGGTGTTGCGGTAAGGCGTATGGAGTATATCGGGAGGAAGAGGATCGTCTGATTCAGTGGCTTTATTAACCAGGCACTTAAGTAAAAATTGCGCTCTTTCTAAACCTTGATTATTTATAACTGAAGCTATCGAATCCACCCATTCTTGGGTTTCTTGCTGATCGATATCTTTATTGCTGTCTGACATAGGTTAAATCTCTTGAATTCTGCTGGTTTACGTTCTGTAGTAAAGCTACAATTTTGCGCGATTCTACTTGAATTTATGCCTAATTTCTAGTGTTAATCCTTATTTATGTAGTTTTACTACATAATAGCGTTATTTTACAAATTTAATTCACTTTAGGTATCAAAAAAATTAGCTTTTTAGTTGTTGTTAACTATCTTTCCAACTCAGACCTGAATTGCACCCAATCAAAATACGGCCCTGGATCAGTTTTTCTTCCTGGCGCAATGTCCGAGTGCCCTACTATCCTCTTTTTACTCATTTTAGGGTACGTTTTTAATAATTCCTGAGTCGTACTAATTAAAGTCTGATATTGCGCATTAGTAAATTCTTCATGATCGGTGCCTTCTAATTCAATACCAATTGAGAATTCATTACATTTATCCTGTCCCTCAAATTCAGATTCTCCTGCATGCCAAGCCTGCTCGTTAAACGGTACATATTGAATTATTTCACCATCCCTTTTAATCAGAAGATGGGAAGATACTTTTAGCTCTTTTAATTCTGCGAAAAAATCATGCTGACTATAATCTAATTTATTGCAAAAAAACTCATCGATATACGAGCCACCAAATTGACCAGGAGGAAGGCTAATATTATGAATCACCAGAAGACTGATTTCATTCATATCTCTACCACTGCAATTTGGAGAATTATGCTGGCGAACATTTTCCAGTCGATGATCAATAATCTTCATAGTTCTGTTATACCATAATTAGCCTAAGCTATAATGAAGCGGTAGAAATTTAGCAGTAGTTGTTAATAAGAGAACAATATGACCAACAACATTCTCCTAGCAGATATTGAATCAAATGTTCGTAGCACCTTACAGGAGGATATTGGCAGTGGTGATATTAGCGTATCTCTTATCCCTACAGAGGAAAGTGCAAAAGCACAGGTGATATGCAGAGAAACCGCTGTGATCTGTGGGCAGCCTTGGGTTAATGAAGTTTTTAAGCAAATTGATCCTTCAATAGAGATTAAATGGGAAGTATCCGAAGGCAGTCAATGCCAAAGTAATGATTTAATTTTTAAAGCTCACGGTTCCGCAAAAAATATTCTTACCGCTGAGCGCTCTGCACTAAATTTTCTACAGATACTATCTGGTACAGCTACCATCGCTAGGCATTATGCTGACCTAGTCAAACACACAACTGTAAAAATTTTAGACACTCGAAAAACCATTCCCGGATTACGCCTCGCACAAAAATATGCAGTTACCCAAGGCCGCTGTTACAACCATCGTTTAGGTTTGTACGGTGCATTCTTACTTAAAGAAAACCACATCAGTGCCTGCGGAGGTATAGCTGAAGCTATAACTTATGCACGACGTTTCGACTCTGAAAAACCTGTTGAAATTGAAGTGGAAACACTAGAGCAACTTGAAATTGCATTAACTGCTAAAGCTGACACGGTGATGCTAGATAATTTTACATTAGAAGATTTAAAACAAGCTGTTGCTGTAAATAATAATAGAGCTTTATTAGAAGCCTCGGGTGGTTATGATGACGCCAGTATCATTGCTGTAGCAGAATCCGGTGTTGATTATATTTCTGTTGGTGCGCTTACAAAACACTGTCGAGCGATCGATTTTTCTATGCGTTTTGTTTAATAACAAACATACTGAATAAACTTTTGGTATTTCATCTGTCATGTGAGTACAAAATATTAGGAAGATAATAATTTGCATGATCCAAGCTCATCAAAAAACTTGAATAATCAAGATACAGCTTATCAACTCAAGTTTAGACCTGATATTCAAGGGCTCCGGGCACTCGCTATATTTTTGGTGGTTTTCTGTCACGCTGGCTTGCCTGGATTCGCTGGCGGTTTTATTGGTGTCGATATTTTTTTTGTATTATCTGGCTTTCTTATCAAATAATATTTAGGTTACTCAACAGGAAAACCAATGGTTTTTTTGCCTCGTAGGTCTACAGGCAAGTTATCAATTAAGACAATTTTGCCATCCATAACCTTAAAGACTTCTGATACGTACATTTGTCGGTCGTTTGGATAAAGCAGCAAGGTCAGCCCAACGACAATTCCTCGAGCGGGGTCAATTATTGGAAATCTGTGCTCAATAGCCGGACCCCACGGCCCCTGGAGACTACTAATGCAAGTTCGTTGGCCAGCACCTTCAATGGCATCGTTTGGGTTATTAGTCACTTTGTTGCCGCTATGGTATCGATTGCAACGAACGTCATCGAAATCAGATTCAATTGGCCGGTGATCAGTAAGCGCTTGAAAATAGGATCGCCCAATACGTTCAAGTTCTTCTCTGCTAGATCTGTATTCAGGAGCAACAATGGTTGTCAGAAGGGGGTCTAGCCTCACGATATTTTCTGCTTCGACTCTTTGTACATCACTAAAGCTTATTTCTACTTCAGTTATTTGTTCGTTACTAATTTTTAAACGTGTTGATACATAAGTGATTTGCCCTGATTGCAGCTCTACGCCTGTTCTAGCAAGCACATTCCCGGTACTGGCATCAGCAAAGGTTTGCTTGGAAACAATACTTCTAACATTTTTCCAGCGGCTTTCAGTTAGGCTCACAGCCAAAGTGTTTTCTCTAACATTGGCATTAGGTGCTAAGTTTATTAGCTCTTGCCTGTCTGAAGACATATTAACGAGAAAAGATTCAATAGAGACTAGTAAATCATAACGATCAAGGCTTTGTTGTGCAAAAGCAGCAGGAATTGGCAACAGCATAATGGCAGCCAATAATAGTTTGCTTAAGTTAAAATTATTTTTTTTGCTTTGGGAATTTATACTCATTTTGCGTCTCATGTGTGATGTTTTTTAATAGCTTATTGTAAATTATACTTCACTAATGACTAGAAAGTGTAGGTTCAAATCTAGCTTCCATTGGCATTAAGGCTGCCTTGATAATAGAGCCCCAAATAGCATTGCCGAGATCATTAAAGTGTAGTTTTGTAGTGGGAAGCAATATCCCTCACTTTCGCGCCGGTGGCCCTACGCCGCACGTATCGGGCGTGCTGTTCTGGGAGAGCTTGCAGATTACCTACAGCATAATGGCATGGGACATACTCGAGGAAGGCCCTATCATCCTCAAACACAAGGTAAGATTGAACGCTGGCATCGCTCTATGAAAAATCAAATCTTGCTGAATCATTATTACCTTCC
>JAQWMX010000016.1 GCA_029246545.1 Gammaproteobacteria bacterium | reverse complement strand
GTAGATGGTGTAATGAATGCGGTATTAGTGCACGGTGATGTAGTCGGGCCAACTTTATATTATGGCGCAGGAGCTGGAGCTGAAGCCACCGCATCTGCTGTGGTGGCTGATGTGATAGATATAGCTCGACGTATGGGTGGAGGTAAACAAGAGGCGACTGAACAAGTCCCAGCTTTAGCTTTTCAGCATGATGAACTAAGTAATACAAAAATCTTACCGATTGAAGAAATCGTCTGTGCTAATTATCTGCGAATATCAGTGCAGGATAAAGTAGGAGTTATTGCTGATATCAGCGAAATATTGGGTAATAACGGAATAAGTATTGATGCCATGATTCAAAAAGATCCTGATAAATCTGCTAAAGGGAATGATGCAATTCCGGTCATAATTATGACTCATGAAATACAAGAAGCTGTATTAAATAAAGCGATCTCTGAGCTGGAAGCGCTTGATGCAGTAACAGACGGAATTATGCGTATTAGAGTTGCGGAATTAAGCGAAAACTAGGTTTCAACTAAGAGTAACAAACAGCGGAAAGCAGATGAAATATATAAGTACTCGTGGAGAATGCGAGCCGCATAGTTTTGAAGAAGTGGTGCTAACTGGATTAGCTCCTGATGGTGGATTGTTTATTCCTGAATCAGTGCCGCAACTTACTCGTGAACAAATACTAAGCTGGAAAAACCTAAGTTATGCTGAACTGGCGTTTGAGATTATTCGCCTATATGTTGATGGTGCAGTTGAGGATGAAGTATTAAAACAAATGGTCATAGATACCTACGCTGAGTTTAATCATCCTGAAGTTGCACCTTTAAAAGAACTAGCCGACAACGAATGGGTGCTAGAGTTATTTCATGGGCCAACCTTAGCATTTAAAGATTTTGCACTTCAACTACTAGGCCGTTTACTGGATCACTTTTTACAAAAGCGCCAGCAGCATGTTGCTATTTTAGGTGCTACTTCAGGTGATACTGGATCGGCTGCTTTGGAAGGTTGTAAGCATTCTGAATTTGTCGATATATTTATTTTGCATCCACACAATCGAGTGTCGGAAGTTCAGCGCAAGCAAATGACAACAGTGGTTGGAAATAACGTTCACAACATTGCAGTTTCGGGTAATTTTGATGACTGTCAGAAAATTGTGAAACAGGCATTTTCTGATCAAAGCTTTCTGCCTGATGGTTATCAATTAGTCGCCGTAAATTCCATTAATTGGGCTAGAATAATGGCACAAATAGTTTATTATTTTTATGCTGCTTTAAAATTTATTGACAAGAATGAAGCTGTTTCTTTTTCGGTGCCAACCGGCAATTTTGGTGATATCTATGCCGGCTATTTAGCAAAAAGAATGGGTTTGCCAATTAAGCAGTTAATTATTGCAACGAATAAAAACGATATCCTGCATCGTTTTATCAGTCAGAATCAGTACAACTTGACTGGACTTGAAGCAAGCCTTTCGCCAAGTATGGATATCATGGTTTCAAGTAATTTTGAGCGTTTTATCTTTGATATGTTCAAAGGCGACACTGATAAAGTTAGTAATTTTGTTACTGGTTTAAGCAGCACTGTTAATCAGGTCTCTGAAGAAGAATGGGGCCTTGCTAAGGCTAATTTTGATTCTGCAAGTGTCAGCGATGAAACTACTTGCGAAGTTATCAAAGAAATTCAGGATAAACATGGTTATTTGCTGGATCCACATACGGTAATAGGTGTTAAAGCTGCCCAGCTTTGTAAAAAAGATTCAGTCACTCCAATGATTTCTTTGTCTACTGCGCACCCAGTAAAATTTTCTGCAGCAGTCGAAAAAGCTGGTCTAGAAACACCAAAATTTCCCCATCATTTGAGTGATTTATTACAGCGAGAGGAAACTTACGTAGTTATGCCAAATGATCTTGCTGAAGTAGAAACTTACATCAAGCAAAGTTTATAGCTTTTTTATAGGAATAAAAAAACGGCTTGTAGAATACCTTCTGTAAGCCGTTTTTGTTTTAAGAAAAAAGTTAACTTAGCTAATGCTAAGAATTAACAAGCTTTCTTTACCAACCGGGATTAGTCACAAAACAATCCTGAGGGTTCCATTTAGAATCATCAGGTTCTTTTTTGAAATTCATACTAGTCACCCAGTCAGTGCTCAAATAAACCGGATCTTCAACAATGCCATCTACAACTAGCCAGCTTGTACCATTAGCAATGGTTATCAAATTAAAGTATTCCCGATATTCCGTTTGGCCACTGTGTTGAATGCCATTTTTACGCAAATAACCTGGAATTAGATTATTAGTAACGACCTGTAATGCATTGCTGACCATTTCAGGGCGTGGGAATTGCATACCGATAGGGACAACATTACTAACTTCTGCTGCGACCTGTGCCCCTCGAGGGCTTTCCCATTGAGCGAATGAATGACCTTGACGAGAGGGGGCGCCAGATTCTACGTTTGGGTCGAAATGAAAATAGCGTGTCTGATGACCTGCATCCAATTCTAATTTCAGTGTCACATCATCTTCCCAAGAGATTTTTATTCTGCCTGGTTCATGCATGATTGCTGGTGCACCATAAGCGCGGCACTCATTACCTTGGTCCATCTCTGGTGTCCAATTCATCGCATATTCTCTGGAAACTTCATTTTCCGGAATATTCGCCAAATCGCCTATTTGTGGTGTAACCATGCGAAAACGCCAGTCTTCGTTAACAATGCTGACCCAGGTGCCAGTCAGATCTACTGGAGCACTAGACATTCCAGTGACGGCGTCCATTTGTTCATCGCCTAACTCGAAATCAGTAAGTGAAGAAGTAGCTAATGCTTCGGCTGAGCCTCCTCCGCTGGTGACTGTTTCCTCCTGAGCATGAATAGCTGCAGAGCTATTTAATATTGTAATAGCTAGAACTGCTTTAAAGATCGTTTTCATAGTTATGTCCTTAATTCTGTGAAGTCAGGCTGGTATAAATTGCCGTAATGAATTCTTCTGAGCTGGGACCACCACGGTGGCCGCCATATTCGGTATCGTAGTCCAGTGTGGGCCGAGCAGCGATAATTTCTCTCAGACTCATGTCATCCTCAATCGAGGCTTCAATTCGTTGCATAACGATATAAAGCATATTGCGGAATTCGACCACATCAATTTCATCACCAATTCGTCCATGACCTGGGACAACATAAGTGCCGCCTTCGGCCTCAGTTTCTGGGATAATAAGCGCAATTAGAAAGTTTAAAGCCTCAACTAAGCCTTTGACGCTGCCGCCACGCTCAACATCAATTTCTGGATATCTGCCCGGTGTATAAATGTCACCGGTACTGATGACATCGGAACGTCGAAAATACACAATGCTGTCGCCATCAGTATGCGCATTTGGCATGTGATAAACCATCAAACCTTCGCCATTGAGATGAGCATCTTTAGTGTCGGAAAAGTAAGTGCTTGTCAGGTCAAGCGTTTCGATATCATGCTCAGTCAGGTAAAAACGATTTAATACATTTTCATGAGCTAATAGGGTGACACCTCCAGCCGACCCTGCGATTGCTGTAGCTTGATCTCCACCGGGAGGACCAAAACTTACAATATTTGCATTCAACCTATCGCCCATTCTGCTAAGAATGGTATTCCCAGAAATATGCTCTTCGTCTAAATGCGTATTGATGACATATAGCACAGGGAAACTAGTATATTCCTGAATCAAGTTAATCATTGCAGGGACAGTGTCTTCACTTGGAGAATCGACAAATACAATACCCTGGTCGCCAATTTGAACGGTAACATTTACATCTGCACCAGAAAGCATATAGACATTCCCCTGAACGTGTAATAACTCAAGGTTGGAATCCTGTGCAAGGGTGAACTGGCTAGTGCCAAAGATTAGGGTGAAAAGGACTATCTGGTTAAAGTTATTTAGTAAATTTTTCATAATAATTCCTCAGCAGTCTGCTATTCACAATCTAGAAAGCAAATGCGGGTATCACCCACTGGCTCACCAAATTGTTCACGAAATTCTGGATACATGGTTTCCGCACCGCCTTGCTGACCTTCGAGGGGTAAGTGATAAAATTTTGCATTTTCTGCTAAAAATTTATTCTCGCCAGGTAAGTAGTGAGGCACTATTTGTCCATCATCACCAATAGGCGTTTCAATAACGTATTCACAGTTATTGGCCGTGATACGCATGGCAGGGTTTACCACCCAATTCTGAGATCTAAACAGAGGTTCAGTGAAAAATACTGGATCATCAACAACAGTGACTACAGTTAGAATGTTTTCATGAATATACCAATACTCGACAAAAGTTCTCTCACTACTGGATTCAACACCATTACGTCGGTGATAGCTTTGTTTTAGGTGAGTGGTGTAAACCACCATCATGCCATTTTCAAAATGAGCGGTGGAAAATCCGTCCCAAGTATGTGCAGCATTGACAGAAGGGTGGTCGCGGCCGTCTAGCCAAATGGTTCTTTCCATATTGGCGAAGTTCATTCTAGTTTTAAACGCTACGGCTTGTTGAGTGCGTTCATCAATCACACGCTCAACCCGCATATGTGCTAATCCGCGCATGGCATAGTCAGCACCATGTTCCCGACATTGAAATTCAGGCACTACGGAAATACGGTTTGGATCCCAGCTATTGGCGCGTAAAATTCCTGCTTCATTAAGAGGCAGCCCGGCATAATCAGCAAGTGGAGGACCGGGGATACGGTCAGGAAACTCTTCATGGAAGAGAGGGCTCCAATCGCCAGAGAAATTAATTTCTTGGGCTGTAGCTAGAGTGCTGCCTGTTATGCCAACTAACAGAGCCAAAGAGCTGGCCGCTATTTTAGTCAGAATTGTATTTTTCATAGATGCTCCTAAACAGAAACTGCTGATTGTTCTTATTTTCAAGTGGACAATATACTAATCGAAGTCGCCTTCCCAAACAAAGTCGCCATCGACAACTTCTAAACTCACCATGCGTAGACGATGGTCTTCAGGGTTACGTCCAGGCTGACCAGAAATACGTACTTGGTCTCCAGGCTTCAGGCTAGAACGGTCAACAGAACCAGCTAATGCACTTGCGCCACCCCATTCGACTGCCCAACGTTGGTTATCACCCGTTTCTTCATCAGAAACCATTACGTGAACAAATGAATGTGGGTTACGGAATAAGAACTGCACCATAGTGCCTTCAATAGTATGTTCTTCATCCATTATATAAGTCGCTGGAAAAGAGTGGTGAGCATTCACTGCACCAATTGCAAACAAGGTAAAGCCAAGTGACAGAACAAACGCGGTAAGTAGATTAGACTTGCGTTGCTTCATGATTATTCTCCTCAAAAGTGTTCTAAAGCTTTGATATTAAAAAATAATACTTCTTTTATTTAATGATAGCGTATAAATTTATACGCTTGACAAAAAGTATTTTATACGATTGACTAAAAAAGTAAATGCTTTATTATAAATTCTTTTTAGTTTCATTTTTACTTAAAGAACTTGATATAACAAGAAATGAAGTGGGAAATATTGCATGACAATTGCACCTAAGACTACACGAAATCCAAAACAGACCAAGGGCGATAAATCAGAGGCGGCATTTTTAGATGCCGCAGAATCTGAGTTTGCCGAAAAAGGCTACAGTGGCTCTTCAATGCGTTCAGTTGCAGATAAAGCCAATGCTAATCTTGGTGCAATTCATTATTATTTTGGGTCAAAAGAAGTACTTGTAAGAAGGATGCTTGAACGTGTCTTAAGGCCTGCTGCTCTGGAATGTATGGAAAAACTTAGAGCATGTGAACGCAAATCCAATAACACAGCTCCGGACTTTCATCTTCTTTTAAAAGCGTACATTGAACCTATGTATGCCATTCATAAAATTAATCCCACATTTGATAAAACGGTGTTAAGGATTATTGACGATCCAGCACCTCAAGTAAGAAAGTTATTTAGTCAGCTTTTAGATGAACACACATTTTATTTTGCTGGCTTATTAAGAAGGTGTAATCCGCAACTTTCAATCAAAGAGTATTATTGGCGATTAAATTCCATCTATGGAAGTCTCGTCAGTCTGTTAACTCGCCGGTCTGAGTTGATGGCGTTAATTGACGAAGAGATAGAGTTTTCTGCTGAAGACGAGGATCAGGGTTTAGAGCTTGTTATTCAAAGTTTGTATCAACTTTATATGGCTCCTCCTGTGTTGAAAGAAGGCCTATAAAGGCTCAGATAGCACTACTGAAAAAGACATTTCATCTTGATTACGTCTTCTAGTTAAGACCTCAACGACATCGCCAGCTTGATATTGTTCGAGAGCATTAAGAAGGTCATCGCTGTTTCTGATTGTTATGCCTTCAATACCGACAATAACATCGCCTAGAATTATATTGCCTTGTTTATCTTGTTCTAGTCCAACTAGGCCAGCATCCGCTGAACCAAGACCATTAGTTACTTCAGCAACAACTACACCATCAATATTGTTCTGCGCGCTAATTGAGTCATCTAGGTTGGAAATGCCTAAAATAGGACGAATTTCTCGACCAAATTCTATAAGTTGGGGAATGATACGTTTAACTGTGTTTACTGGGATAGAAAAACCAATGCCAATATTTGCTCCAGAAGGGCTTAAAATTTGTGTATTCACACCAACCAGTTGGCCGAGTGAATTAAGTAATGGGCCGCCGGAGTTTCCTGGATTAATAGAGGCATCAGTTTGAATAACATCTCTGATAGTACGATTGGTTAATGAAGTAATCTCTCTGCCCAGTGCGCTAACAACTCCTACCGTTAGAGTGGTGTCTAGCCCAAAAGGGTTGCCAATCGCTATAACTTTACGACCAACCTTTAGTTCGGCTGAATCACCTAGAGGTAAAGGGGTTAATATTTCTTCAGGTGCGTTTATTCGAAGCAAAGCAAGGTCTTTGTCTGGGGCTACACCAACAACTTCGGCTTCCCAACTACTTTGGTCTTGTAGTCTTATCATGATTCTATTTGCGCCTTGAACAACATGATAATTTGTTACGATCAAACCATTTTGGTCCCAAACAAAACCAGTGCCTGTACCCTGAGGGATCTCTTCAACATTGCGTGAAAAACGGCTTCGTCTCACTAAAGTTGTATTGGTAACATAAACCACAGCTGGGCTGGCTTGGCTGAAGATCTCAATATTGTTAGCTTCATCTTCGGTTTGAAAACTAAGGTACTCAGGTTGAGCTTGAGCAAGAGCAGTGGTAGCAAGGGCTGCACTAATAAGTAAATAGTTAATGGTCTTTTTCATAGTTATCGACTAAGTTTATGGTTTGAATTTATAAAATACTGGTTTTAGACTTAGGTGAATTATTGCTCCAAAAGTTCCGGATTGTTTTAGGTTAAGTTCTGAATCTTTTTAAAAATCAGAATTAATTCACATTTCCATAATATTTAGGTTCATAAATCGTTTTTCAAGGGCATTGCAAGTGAATAAGGGAAGGTAGTTGTTAGAAGTTACTGGAAATATAGTAAGTCAGCTTAGTGAAACTTGTAAAAAATACGCTGGCTTGAATGCCTACACTTTACTTGGAAGAGATTTAAGCTATCGAGAGCTGGATGAATTAAGTGATGATCTAGCAGCTTATCTCTTACATCACACCCAATTGGAAAGTGGCGACCGAGTAGCTATTCAGCTGCCCAATATTCTGCAATACCCGATAGGTGTGCTTGCAGTAATGAAAGCCAGCATGATCATTGTAAATACCAATCCTGAGTATTCAGAGGATGAACTCAAGCACCAATTAAATGATTCTGGTGCTAAAGCCTTGATCATTTTGTCTGGCTGTGCAAAAACTTTTTTAAGCATTCAGGCACAGACTTCAGTTGAAGAAGTGATTATTACAAATATTGCAGATCTGCATAGTCCCTTGAAGCGTTCGCTGTTACATACTTTAGGGAGGGTGATGGGCGGACATCAATCTTGCCTAGAATTCCCAAGGCTCCTAAAATTTAAAAAGGCACTTTCACTGGGTAAAGAAGTTTTAACAGAGAAGTCTCTAAATAAATCCGATTTAAAGCAGGCAGAAAATATTGATAATAATAATGTGGCAGTACTTCAATATACTGGCGGTACAACGGGCACTTCTAAAGGTGCTATGTTGACACACCGCAACTTAATTTCAAATTTCATGCAATTGAAAGAACAATTAGGAGAAGACTGTCCTGGCTCGGAGTCAATAGTTATAGCACCTTTGCCGTTCTATCATGTGTATGCTTTCACTGTGAATATTCTCTTCAGTCTTATGATGGGTTATCACAATATTTTGATAGCTAACCCAAGATTGCTGTCACTTTTCGTCAGAGATATAAAATCCTATAAGATAAATATATTTTGTGGCATTAATCCTTTATTTAAAAAGCTTTGTGAGCATCCAGAGTTTCACAACGTAGATTTTTCACAATTAAAAATTTGCACTTCTGGTGGCATGACATTAGCTAAAGACATTGCTGAGAGATGGCATGAAGTTACTGGTTGTAAAATTCTAGAAGGCTATGGGATGACAGAAACTTCGCCGCTTGCTGCTTGCAATGTTTACCAGGATTATCAAACCGACAGTATTGGCAAAGCATTACCCCATACAGAACTAAAAGTTATTGATGAGCAAGGTAATACCCTAGAGCAAAGTTTAGAAGGGGAGCTTTGCATACGTGGCCCGCAAGTAATGGTAGGTTATTGGCAGCAAGCAGACGAAACTGCAGCAGTATTGGATGCTGAAGGTTGGCTAAGAACTGGCGATATAGCAAGCATTGATGCAACTGGAAATTTGAAAATCATAGACCGTCTTAAGGATATGATTATTGTCTCTGGGTTTAATGTTTACCCTGTAGAAATCGAAAGTGTTGTACGTGAGTATCCAGGTGTAAAAGAAGTTGTCGTCATTGGTGTGAAAAATTCAGATAGTGTTGAGCAGGTGAAATTAATTGTAGTTCCTGAGGATCCACTGTTAGACAAGATTGCGCTTTTAGATTATTGCAAAAGTAAACTGGCTGCTTATAAAGTGCCGAAAATTATTGAATATAGAGACTCATTGCCGCTATCGAACGTTGGTAAAGTATTAAAAAGAGAATTAAAGCTTGAATTGGCTGAGCAGAAATCAACCAACTAGAACGATAGTAGTTTTCTAAAAAATATCGAATCATGAAAGTACAAGCTCGAAAAACACTCGCCAGTTCAGAATCTACACTTGATTTGCATCCTGTGTTGAATCAAATAATGCTGAGTAGAGGCGCCACAGATATTTCTGATTACACGCTTCCTTTAGCTGGACTGCATAATCCTGAACTCTTATTAAATATTGAAATAGCTGTTCCCTTAATGCTCGATGCTTTAAAGCAGCAGAGCAAAATTCTTATTGTTGGCGACTTTGATGCTGATGGTGCCACTAGCACCGTTTTGCTAAAGCTTTGTTTACAAGAGTTTGGATATAAGTTTGTAGATTACTTAGTTCCAAACCGATTTGAATTTGGTTACGGCTTAACCCCAGAAATTGTAGAGGTAGCAAAACAAAGGCAGCCAGCTCTGATCATTACAGTTGATAATGGTATTGCTAGCGTAGAGGGAGTTGAAAGAGCAAAGCAATTAGGTATAAAAGTATTAGTCACTGATCATCATTTACCTGCTGAAAATTTACCTGCAGCTGATTGTATTCTCAACCCAAATCAAAACGGCTGTTCTTTTCCTTCCAAAGCACTGGCGGGTGTAGGTGTAGTGTTTTATTTGATGCTGGCTTTACGTTCAGCATTACGTGAACAAGGCTGGTTTTCTAGTGATGAAAGAGCAGAGCCTAATATGATGCAGTTTTTGGATTTAGTGGCATTAGGCACCGTTGCTGATGTGGTTCCTTTAGATAAAAATAATCGTTGTCTGGTAAAACATGGCGTAAATTTAATTAGATCTGGTCGTTGTCGAGCTGGTATATCAACGCTTTTAGATATTGCAGGGAAAAATAAACAAAATATAAATGCCGGCGACTTAGGTTTTGTTCTAGGGCCACGTTTGAATGCTGCGGGCCGTCTTGATGATATGAGTGTGGGTATAGAGTGTTTGCTCACAGAAAGTACTAGTAAGGCATACCTTTTAGCTCAGCAACTAGATGATCTTAATAAAGATAGAAGAACTATAGAGCAAACGATGCAAGTAGAGGCATTGAAACTGCTTGCAGATATCAATATTGAGGCAGGTGAGCGTAAAGGTATTTGTTTATTTAATGCCGATTGGCATCAAGGAGTAGTTGGCATATTGGCCTCACGCCTTAAAGATAAATTTCATTTGCCAGCTCTTGTATTTGCACCATCCACTGAACACCAAGGCGAGATTAAAGGTTCTGCTCGTTCTATTCCGGGTTTGCATGTTCGCGATTTGCTGGATTTAATTGCGACTAATAATCCAGGCTTGCTGAGTAAATTTGGTGGGCATGCAATGGCCGCGGGTTTAAGTTTACGCTTGCAAGATTTTCCCGCTTTCCAAATAGCTCTCGATAAGGAATTGGATGGCCTGGTCGATGCAGCCATGCTAGAACAGCTGGTTTATTCAGATGGTAGTTTAAATGAGGACTGTTTAAATTTAGAGTTTGCTGAATTCATAGAGGATGCTGGACCATGGGGGCAGCATTTCCCCGAACCACTATTTAGCGGGACTTTTAAAGTTATAAAGACAAGAGTATTAAGCGACAAACATCTGAAATTGCTTCTGGAAATTGTAGATCCTGGGCACAGATCTGAACACTTATCTGGGCATAACGTCGATGCAATAGCCTTTAATGTGGAAGCAGAGGTGCTAGAGTCAAAATTGGATCAAATTGAAGTGCTTTATCGTTTGCAAGTGAATGAATTTAGAGGTCAGCGTTCTGCACAGTTATTAATTGAGCATTTTATAAAGGCCTAGCTATTAAGGAATAAATATTTAGGCAAAAAAAGCCCCGTAGTTTTTACAACTTCGGGGCTTTTTTGATGCTTTTTAATAGTGGATTACTTAACCACCTAATGATTCTATATAAGCAGAAACATCTTTAATTGCTTGGTCAGTAGTCAGGGTTTGCGCCATAGGGGCCATCTGTTGGCCATAAACGTCTCTAGCATCTGATCCACGTGCACCTGATTTAAAATTTATTAGCTGACGCTCTGTATACCAAGCTTGTTGGCCAGCAATTCGAGGGCCATTTAAAGCTGCTAAGCCTTCTCCGTTAGGTCCATGGCAAGCGCTGCATATGCCATAAAGAACACGTCCGGTATCAAGATCCTGAGCCATTAAGTTACCGGAAAAAAATGATAAAAAGATACTTGTTGCTAAGGCCAGTCTAAACTTCATTGTTTGCTCCATATTTCAAGGGACTATTAAATATATTCAAGAATGTTTTGCCAATTGATCTGAATACTTAGTTAATCAAAATGCAGCGCGGATTGTATCAAACTTTAAGCTGTCAAAGTTAGTCTTAACTGCGTAATATGTGCATTTTTTCAGACTGGCCTTGAGTTTGATCAAGGCTGGTAAATAACATCTCTAAGATGATTGGTAAGATCTCGTATGACAATTAAATCTGATAAATGGATCCGCAAGATGTCGGTACAAGAGGGGATGATCGAGCCTTTTGAGGCAGGCCAGGTTCGTGAAATAGACGGAAATAAAGTTATTTCATACGGTACTTCTAGTTATGGTTATGATGTACGTTGCGCCAATGAATTTAAAATTTTCACTAATGTTCACACCACTAATGTTGTAGACCCTAAGAATTTTGACGAAAGTAGTTTTGTCAGCATTAATGAAGACTTCTGTATTGTTCCGCCAAATTCATTTGCCTTAGCAAGAACCGTAGAATACTTCCGAATCCCGTCTAATGTTTTGACAGTTTGCTTGGGTAAATCAACCTATGCTCGTTGTGGCATAATCGTTAATGTCACACCATTAGAACCGGAGTGGGAGGGGCACGTAACCTTAGAATTTTCAAATACCACTCCATTACCAGCAAAAATATATGCCAATGAGGGGGTCGCTCAAATGTTGTTTTATGAGTCAGATGAGCAGTGTGAGGTGACTTATAAAGATAGACAGGGTAAATACATGGGGCAAACAGGCGTCACTCCACCAAGGTCATAGCTATTGCGCTTTCAATTACTTCGTTGAAAGCTGGATTCAATACAGTCACTTACCAGAAGAGTAAGCTCCTTCATTAAATCCGGTTTTCGTCTCGTTCTTACTGCGCTCATAACGCTATTAGGGAAAAAGAGTTTTAGCAAGTAAGAAAATCCTTTTTTGTTTCATGAGCTTACAGGTTTTCGTAGGCTATAATCGAGTCAATATAAGGTTAAACATTGAATAATGCTGACTGTTAATAATCTATTTTGTGAACGTGATGAGCGGGTTCTATTCCAGAACCTGGCTTTTGATGTGGCTGATGGAGAAATTTGGCAAATTCAGGGATCTAACGGCAGCGGTAAAACGACTTTACTTAGAATTTTATGTGGTTTAAACGATGAGTTTTCTGGTGAAATTCATTGGCGCGGTATAGCACAACGTAAAGCTCGGCAAGATTTTAACAATGAAGTATTTTATCTCGGCCATACGCCAGCAATAAACAAGACCCTAACTGCAAAAGAAAATTTGAACTGGTACTGCGCTTCTCGAGGCATAAGCAATTCAAGTCAGATTAAAACTGCCCTTAACAGCTTTAATCTTTATGGTTATGAAGATATGCCATGTTATTTAATGTCTGCGGGGCAACAAAGACGTGTCAGTTTAGCCCGGATGTTGTTGAGCCAGGCAAAGCTATGGGTTTTAGATGAGCCTTTTACAGCACTGGATAAGCAAGGCGTGTCGGAATTAGAAGCCTTACTTAGTAAGCACGCGAAAACGGGCGGCTCAATTATTCTAACTACGCATCACAGTTTACAAATTGATTACCCATTACAACTAATTGATTTAGATGTCTTGGCGGGTTTGGTAGCAGCGTGAGCATTATTAAAGCGACTTTGAGACGTGAATTATTGATTGCCTTTCGTAGTCCTGGCGAGATTATTAATCCCTTAATGTTTTTTGTGATTGCAGTGAGTTTGTTCCCGCTTGGAGTAGGGGCGGATCAAGCGTTTCTCAGCGAGATCGCTCCAGGTGTAATTTGGGTGACAGCTTTGTTGGCCGTCATGCTTTCAATGGATAGTTTATTTCGAGCAGACTATGAAGATGGTTCACTAGAGCAACTATTATTAAGCCCTCAACCTTTATATTTTATTGTTTTAGCGAAAGTAAGTAGTCATTGGTTGGTGTCGGGATTACCGCTTGTCATATTAGCGCCAATTTTTGCCAGTATGTTGGCATTGCCTGATGCAGGCATCATCCCTTTGACTGTCAGTTTATTAATTGGAACGCCTATATTAACCATGCTAGGAGCTATTGGTATGGCTTTAACAGTAGGTCTTTCCAAGAGTGGTTTATTGTTGGCTGTGTTAATATTGCCGCTTTATATTCCAGTTTTGGTTTTTGGTACTGGAGTAGTAAATTCAGCGTTAAATAGCCTAGGCATTGCAGGATTAATGGCGCTATTAGGTGCGATGTTGGTATTAGCTTTATGTTTAGCTCCATTGGCTATTATCGCGGCCTTAAGAATTAGTGTGAGTTTATAGTGAATCAAAAGTGATTCAATCAATCTACGAAATGGCAGGTTAAGTTAATGTGGCAATGGCTTTTTAAATTAAGTTCTCCGAAGTGGTTTTATACCATCAGCGGACAACTGATGCCTTGGCTGGCAGCGTTAACTACTCTCTTACTTGGTATTGGCTTGGTGTGGGGTCTGGCATTTACTCCACCTGATTATCAAATGGGTGAGAATTACCGCATTGCTTATATCCATGTGCCTGCTGCATCTATAGCGATGGGTTGTTATTACATGATGGCTTGCATGGCTGCGGCATTTTTAATTTGGCGCATTAAAATGGCAGATATGGTCGCTAAAGCTTGCGCTCCGGTGGGTATGACATTTACCGCCCTAGCATTATTTACCGGATCAGTCTGGGGAATTCCTACTTGGGGAACGTGGTGGATTTGGGATGCCAGATTAACCTCAACTTTAATTATGTTGTTTTTATTTATTGGAGTGATGGCATTACGATCTGCATATGACTCTGAAGCGGCAGGCTCAAAAGCTTGCGCAGTATTAAGCTTGGTCGGTGTAGTAAATGTTCCTATTATTAAATACTCAGTTGAATGGTGGAACACATTGCATCAAGGTGCGAGTTCCTTGTCTTTAAGTAACACCTCAGCAAACCCACCAGAAATTTGGTTGCCAGCTTTTTTTGTAGGCTTTGGTTTATTAGGTTTTTATTTGATCGCTATTATTTTACGTACACGAAATGAAATTTTAATTAGAGAACGCCGGACAGATTGGGTTGTCGACATTCTTAACACGAACAAGGGCTTCAGCTAATGGGGAGCTTCAGCTGATGGGTAGTTTCGATAGCTTCGGTGAATTCTTGTCTATGGGCGGCTATGCAATCTATGTTTGGTCAGCCTATGCTTTTTTTGTAGTGATACTTATTTTTAATATTTGGCAACCTATGTTGGCTAGGAAAAAATACTTTAAACAACTTTTAAAGCGTGAGCAGGTACAACAAGAACGAGCTCAGGCTAGACATAACCAAGAGGAAATGACGAATGACAGCGCCTCGTAAACAACGTATGGCTATTGTCGGTTTTATTGTGGCTGGTTCCGCTATTGCTATCGGTTTAGTGTTATTTGCTCTTAATGAAGGTATCAATGTTTTTTACACACCAACTGAAGTTGCACAAGGTGTTGTACCGACTGGTCAGAATTTCCGAATTGGCGGCATGGTTAAAACTGGTAGCCTGAAAACGGGAGAGCTCGAAGGAACATTGGTTGAATTTATGGCAACAGATTGTGCAGAAGACATTCCCGTTACTTTTACCGGTGTGTTACCCGATTTATTTCGTGAGGGACAGGGTGTTGTTGCTGATGGGTTTATTGATAGCAATGGTATATTTCAAGCCTCTCAAATACTGGCAAAGCATGATGAAAATTATATGTCTGCAGAATCGGTAGCAGCTATGGAAGCATCCGGAGCGACTTGTGATCCCTGAACTCGGTAATTTCTCTCTTATTCTGGCTTTTTGCTTGGCATCGCTCTTGGTGATTATTCCTATGGCGGGGGCGATCACTAATAATCAGCTTTGGATGTCGTTGAGTCGTCCTTTAAGCACGGGTATTTGGGTGTTTATGGCCTTGAGCTTTGCTTGTCTGGCTTATGCTTTCTTAAATGATGACTTCTCGGTTAATTATGTTGCTAGAAATTCAAACAGTCTTTTGCCTGACCGGTATAAGTTTGCTGCCGTTTGGGGTGGACATGAAGGCTCACTGTTACTTTGGGTGTTGATTCTAGCCTGTTGGTCTTATGCAGTAAGTTTATTCAGTAAAAATTTACCAATGGATATCTTAGCGCGTGTCTTATCAGTCATGGGCATTATCATTGTTGCCTTTTTGTTGTTTATGTTGCTGACCTCAAATCCATTTGAACGCACTTTATTAAATACACCATTAGATGGCGGAGATCTGAATCCATTGTTGCAGGATTTTGGATTAATTGTACATCCACCTTTTTTATATATGGGTTACGTAGGCTTCTCTGTTGCTTTTGCTTTTGCTATTGCTGCGCTTTTGAGCGGTAGGTTGGATGCCGCATGGGCAAGATGGACACGCCCATGGACCAATGCGGCTTGGGCTTTCTTGAGTATTGGCATTGCCTTGGGAAGTTGGTGGGCTTATTACGAATTAGGTTGGGGCGGCTGGTGGTTTTGGGATCCTGTTGAAAATGTTTCATTTATGCCCTGGTTGGTTGGAACAGCTTTGATCCACTCTCTTGCCGTTACAGAAAAACGTGGCGTATTTAAAAGCTGGACTGTGTTGTTAGCTATTGCTGCTTTCTCATTGAGTTTATTGGGTGCATTTATAGTTCGTTCAGGCGTCCTTACCTCTGTACATGCATTTGCTGTGGATCCTGAAAGGGGCATGGTGCTGTTAACCATTATGCTAATTGTAATTGGATCGTCTTTATTACTTTATGCTATCCGTGCTCCAGTGGTTAAGGGTTCTGCGTCATACACACTGACTTCTCGAGAAGTTTTTTTGTTGATTAATAATATTATTTTAGTTGTAGCGACGGCCGCAGTGTTATTAGGGACTCTATACCCGCTGATTCACGAAGCGATTTATGGTGAAGCGAATCGAGTTTCAATTGGCCCACCATATTTTAATACAGTATTTGTACCCTTGATGGGCTTGCTAGCATTTGTATTAGGCATAGGAACTTTTTCACGCTGGAAAAGAACTTCTGTGGCATATTTGAAACAGCAGCTCTCTAAAATCTTAATCGCGAGCCTAGCCTTTGGGATAATTATTCCAGTTATTGTGACATCTGAATTTAATATATCGGCAATCGTCGCTGTTGTTTTAGCCTTATGGATTGTGTTTTCCATTGCAAAAGATATCTTCGATAAAACCTCAAACAAAGAAACTTTTATAAAGGGATTGAAAGCCTTAAGTTTGAGTTATCTCGGTATGCAGTTTGCACATTTTGGCATGGCAGTGACTATTTTAGGGGTATGTCTAACAAGTCATTACAGTGTCGAAAGGGATGTTCGATTAGCGCCTGGAGAATCTGAAATTATTGGTAGTTATGAATTCGTTTTTGAAGGGGCTACTCTGCAACAAGGACCAAATTACCAAGCTGACCGAGCAGTTATTCAAGTGCTTAGAAATGGTGAAGACTATATAACGCTGGAACCCGAGAAACGCTTGTATTTTGCCACCGGTGCTGTTCAAACTGAGGCAGGAATTGACGTTGGGTTGTTTAGGGATTTGTTTACAGCCTTAGGCGATGAAAGAGGCGATGGCAGCTGGGTAGTACGCATCCACTACAAGCCATTTGTACTCTGGATATGGCTAGGTGCTCTATTCATGGCTTTTGGTGGTGTATTAGCAATAACGGACAAGCGCTATCGCAGCAAAAAAATAATATCAGACTCTAAAGAGACGACAAAAGTGAAAGCTAATAGGAGTACGAAACCTGAATTGGTAGCGCAATCATAATGAATAAGCGCGCTTTATTAATAATTCCAGGTGTCTTTTTTATGCTTATGCTTGGCCTTTTACTGTTTGGTCTTGGACGAAATCCGAGTATGGTGCCTTCAGCTCTAACTAACCGACCATTACCAGAATTTTCATTACCAAGCTTGAACTACGGTTCAATACAGGATATTTCGCAAGTATCCACTGAAGATTTAAAAGGCGGTATCAGTATTATTAATTTCTGGGCCACCTGGTGTCCTCCTTGCCATATTGAACATCCCTATCTGGTTGAAATAAGTGAGCGAGAACAAGAACTTACTTTTATCGGCGTTAATTATAAAGACGACCTGGACGAAGCTCGTCTTTTCCTGGAAGAGAAGGGTTCACCTTTTGAGAAAGTGATTATTGATTTGAACGGTCGTCTCGGTATTGATTTCGGATTGGCTGGTGCGCCTGAAACTTTTATTGTTGATAGCGCTGGTATAATTAGATATCGCCATGTCGGTGTGATTAATCACCAGATATGGGAAGAAACTTTTGAACCTGTAATTTCTCGTATTAATTAAGTATGCGTAAAATAATACTTATTCTGATCATAAGTTCTGCCTTTGTTGTGTCAGTTAATGCAGCAATAGTTGTGTATCAATTTGACAATGAGTCACAACAACAACGCTTCAATGACCTGAGTGATCAATTACGTTGCCCTATGTGTTTGAATTCAAATTTATCCGGGTCTGATGCACCTATAGCAGCAGATTTGCGAGCTGAGATATATGAGCAAATAATTGATGGTCGATCTAACGATGAGATTATCGATTTTTTGACACAGCGTTATGGTGATTTTATTAATTACCGTCCGCCTTTAAATTCTGGAACTTTTTTGCTTTGGTTTGGACCGCTTTTTTTGTTATTGGCTGGCATATTTATTGTCTGGCGCATAGGTAAAAACAGCCAGAAATTACAGCCCTTGGAGTTGAGTTCAGAAGAGCAGAAAAAACTAAATACTCTTCTAGAAAATAAGAAATAAACTTAATAAGTAAACTGAAACTTAAAACCAAAAAATCAAAAAGAAGAAAGAATGACTTCGCTTAATCTCTACATATTATTATTAATGCTTGCAGCTGTTTTGTTTGTCTTGGTGCCTGTTTTACGTTATCGCAACCAGGGAGTTAATTCACAAAGTGAAACAAGAGAACAAAAAAATATAGAACTATTTCAACAAAGTGTTGATGAGTTGGATGCTAATCTTACTGAGAATTTAATTGATCAGGATGAATATGAAAAATTAAAATTAGAGTTAGAAAGAAACTTTTTGAATGACATGGAAAGTGGCAAAGTTAGCAAGCAAACATCAGCTGCTTCTTATACCAAGTTAGTGCCTTTAGTCTTAATGTTTTTTATTCCTTTAAGTAGTTTTTTGTTCTATCGAAGTATCGGGTCTGGGCAAGAATTAGTGTTACCTGAATTAATTGAAGTACTTAATGTATCTGAATCTGTAGAGGATCAATTAACAGCCTTAAATGAAATAGCGGCAATTCTAAATCAGCGTTTTCAGCGTCGCGGTGACGACATTCAAAACGGTTATACATTGGGCACCCTTTATATTTCTTTAGAAGAATATGCCGATGCAGCCAGAGTTTTTTCTCAATTGTCAGAAGAGGTAGAAGACGGTCTCGATAAAGCAACACTGCTAGGGCAATTGGCTCAGTCTCAGTATTTATTAGCCGGCTCTGTGCTAACTCCAACTGTACAGAACACAATCGATCAAGCGCTTCTGTTTAATTCTAATGAACAAGCCATTATGAGTATTTTAGCCGTTGAAGCCTTGCTAGCGGAGGATCTCGCTAGTGCCGCAAATTACTGGAGAAGACAGGTTTCACAATTGCCAGTTGGTAGCGAACAAATCGCGCAAATAAATGAGCGCATCGCGACAATTGAAGCCTACCTAAATGAGCCAGAAGACGGCGTTACAGATGTAGAATCTGTTGAGAGACTGGCAAATGCTGTGGAGTTAACAGTGACGGTTAGTCTTGATGAAAGCATTCTGCAGCAAATTGAGCCAGGCATGACAGTTTTTATATTTGCTAGAAGCGAAGGAACACCCCCGCTAGCAGCAGTGACTGTTTCTCCTGATGAATTGCCAGTTACTGTCACTCTCAATGATAGTATGGCTATGTTGCCGCAATTTAATTTGTCTTCTGTGCAGAGTGCTTATGTGGGCGCAAGCATTGCCCGTCAAGCTGTTGCAGAATCCGGCGATTTTCAAGTGCTATCAGAGACTTTTGTAATAGCTGAACAACAAGATCCAATTATACTGTCTATAAAAGACAGGCTTCCTTAAAATCTATAATTAAGAGACATTTCTTTTGGCAGACCTTTCTGCATTACGCTCGCTTTTTTCCAATAGGAATTTTGCCATTTATATCAGTGGTAATAGCATCTCTCTAATTGGGTTTTGGATGCAGCGTTTGGCGATTAGCTGGTTAACTTGGGAAATTACAGAATCGGAGTTTTGGGTAGGCGCTGTTGCCTTTGCTGAACTTGCACCCTTGTTAATTGTAAGCCCAATTTCTGGTGTGTGGGCAGATCGGGTGAACCGCAAGTTACTGACGGTTTTATGCCAATCGATAATGATGTTGGTTTCCTTTGTGCTCTTTATGCTCATGGTCTTTGATCAGATTACTATAGAAATCCTTTTCATTTTTGCTTTGCTTGACGGCATCTTACAAGGGACACATCAGCCTGTTCGCATGGCGATTATTCCGAATTTGGTTGCGCGAAAAGATATTGTTTCGGCTTCTTCTTTTACAGCAGTAGTATTTAACGTAGCAAGACTACTTGGGCCTGCATTAGCTGGAGTTGTTATTAGTTTGTTTGGCACTTCTGTTGCAGTCCTCTGCAATACTATCTCCTATATTCCACTCCTTCTGGCTTGGGTTTTTATAAAGTTACCTGCAACGAAAAATTTGAACCCCGGAGACTCTTTTACCAAAGGGTTAAAGCAGGGCATTAATTATGTAAAAGATATTCCTGCGTTAAGACATATATTCATTTTGCAGACTATTTTGGCCTGTGGCGTTAGACCTGCGACCTTAATGTTGGCAGCATTCGTAGGTGCTATTTATAAAGGCGGAGCTGATGAATTGGCTTTATATACTGCAGTACTAGGCTTGGGAGCAGTTATAGGCGGAATGTACATAGCCTTACGTGGCAAAGCTAAAGGTTTAGTTCAAAGTATGTTGATAAATAGTCTTATATCTATCATTGCTTTGGCCTTTTTTGCTTGGACGACTCAGATATATGTAGGGCTATTAATGGTATTTGCTATAGGTTGGACTATTACCTTAAGTTCAGTTTCTAGCCAGACCATGGTACAAAATAGCATTGATGATGAAATACGTGGCCGTGTGTTGAGCCTATGGACTGCACTAACTCGTGGTGCAGTGGCTATTGGTGTATTAACTATAGGGTTCTTTGCTGATTTTTTTGGTCTGTTCTGGACAAATATTATTGCGGCCTTGTTATGTCTGATAGGTTTGATTTGGTTTTGGCAAAGATCCCAGCAGATGCAGCTCTATTTTGAAAAGTAAATTATCCTTAATGAGTCAAAGTATAGATAGCGTAATTTACGCCTAACTGTATACCTAAGGCAGCATCTTGTTGTGGGTAGCGTGGATTATCCTGATGCTGCCAAGAGTCCCCCATATCGTTATTGAATGAGATGGCAACTATGACCCGGCCGCTGTCATCCAAGATTGCTTTCCATTGAGGTTCGGAACCATCTGCTCGATAAGGCACGCCACGTCCAGAAAGCGAACGCATATTACTAATTTGTTTGCGCTCACTTAGACCATAAATAATATTAAATACTGCATGTTCGTTTGGAAGATCCACTATTGCGCGACCCGGGAAAATACGTCTAAGGCCGTTGACAAAGCCGGACCATTCACTTGTACCGAAAAAACTATCCGCCAATAAAAATCCTCCTTTAAGTAGATACTCTCTTAGTTTAGCTGCTTGGCCATCAGTTAAATCCCAACTGCCAGGCATGCCAACAATCAAGAAAGGCCAATTAAAAATATCGTCACCATCATCCAAGTTAACAGGCTGTTCAACTGAGCGAACATCAATAGTAGTTAGGCGCCTTAGCAATTTTGCATATGTTCGATCACCAAGTGGGTAATCCACAGCCCAGTTGGTTCCTCCCATTTGCCAGTTACCTCTGCCTCCGAACATTCCTCCATAAGAAGGGTACATCAATCGTCCGACGACAAATTCTCCAGGCACCATATAATCATCAGGCAAAACAGCATAGGCATCACCTTCCATGCTTTGTAAAACTCTGAACTCTCGTTGAGCATAGACAGAAGTGCTGGAGATGCTGAAGATTGAAATCAGCACGATGATAAGTTTTTTATTAGCAAACCATGAAAACATGCGTTAGTTATATCAGATAAAAAGCGGCCCGTACAAGAAGGGTCGATTTTTATTTTTCTTTAAATAGAAGAACCGGCTTCCTCCTTCTCGTAGAAAAATCTTAAACCAATTACAATTGGCATGCTATTAACAAATAAAATGTGGAGTAAAGAAGGAAGAGAATATTTTTCTTGGACAAAAAGTGACTATCTAACTAAGCTACGGAACCATATAATTCCAACCATAATCTTCACACTTCGAATTGACAGTTTATTTACTGTTATAAGGGCATGTACAAGATGGTGCAGGACGAAACTTTATCAACTGCGACAGCCACTGCGAGTGCTTTGCATCGCTTTAATCGCTATGAAATAAAATATTATTTACCTGAAGCAAACATCCCTGAGTTCAGAGAAAGAATTCAGGAGCGTATGGGTGTTGATGCGAATAAGAATGATAGCTCTAGGCGTATAACCAGCCTTTATTATGATTCTACTGATTTAAGATTTTATTGGGAGAAAATTGAAGGCTTAAGGTTTAGACGTAAACTACGTATTCGCGCTTATGGTGAGCCGGAAAAGATTAATGATGACACAATTGTTTTTGTGGAAATCAAACAACGTGTAAATAGAGTTACACAAAAGCGCCGAATTCCTTTGTCTTATAGAGAGGCTAAGATGCTTTGTGATGAGCGTAAAAATCCTGAAAATCCGGCAGTTCGTGAAGCCTTTGTAAACGAAGTTCTCACCTTAGCTGAGACAGCAGATTTACAGCCGATGGTTATTACCACTTATCACCGTGAAGCTTACGTGGGGATTGATGCTGATCTGGGTTTAAGGATAACCATGGACCATAGAGTTCAAGGCAGAAGTACTGATTTTGATTTAGGCGTAAATGCGGCTAATAAATTTATTATTCCTTCTCATCTTACAATTGTTGAAGTTAAAGCAAATGAGAGAGTGCCTACTTGGTATACCGATCTAGCAGCGGAATTATGTCTGGATGTAGTACGTGTATCAAAATATTGTAAAGCAATTGAAGCAAATTCAATCCAAGGTGCAATAGCTAAAAAAGCAGTTTCATAAAAAAACTAATAATTAATAAAATAGGGAGTTAACTCAATGAATTTTGAAGTAGTCGATTTATCAGGTACTTTTAATACACTAGATATCATTCTAGTGCTTTCTTTATCGTTTGCATTATCTACAGTAGTTGCCTATGTATATCGTGCAACTCATAGAAACATTTCTTATAGCCAGTCATATGTACAAACATTAATAGTGGTCGCGATGATCATCGCAGTATTGATGTTAGTAGTTGGATCTAATATTGCGCGGGCTTTTGCTTTGGTAGGTGCCTTTTCAGTTATTCGATTCCGTAATGCTTTAAAAGAAACCCGCGATGTTGGTTTCATATTTTTAGCAATGGCTATTGGTATGGCTACCGGAACAAGGTTCTACTCGCTCGCAATTGCAGCGACAGTATCAATCTGTGTGGTGATATTGCTTATGACCAAACTTAATGCCTTCGCCAGTAACATTCAGCGCCAGGTAGTAAAAGTGCATGTTCCACCAGAGGGCGACTTCGATAAATTAGTTGAAGATGTGCTAATTAAAATGACAAAAAGCTTTGAGCTAGTCAGTACCGAATCAATTCGCAGTGGCGCTCTGACGGAGCTATTTTATACTGTTGAAATGGATAAAGGGATTGAGCCTCGTGATCTGGTAAATAAATTAACGGAAGTTAATACCGGACAACGTGTCACTGTTTTGAGTGGTTACGATCAAACAGATCTGTAACTAGACTAATAAATTAATACTAAGAAAATAGCATAGACATAGAGTTAAAAAACATGGCGAATAATAAAAAAAGATCATTATGGAATAGGCTGTTACCAGTCTCAATTCGCCATAATGCGCGCCTTATTTTTGGCTCTGTGTTAGTGCTTATTGTCACTGGCTTTATGCTTGGTACCTTTCAAATTCGACCAATTATTTTTGCTAACGACGGCGTGTTGGATAGTAATGACATTACTATGAATGTGGTTGGGAATCAGAATTTTTTTGATACCAGTGTCTCGCATCGACTAGAGTTGTCAATAAGCGATATTGAATACCAGCAAATGATCCGTGATTTTCAGGTGATTGGAGAAAAAACATGGATTGTCGCAGACGCTACAATAGATGGCACTTTTATTCCTTCGGTAGGCATACGTTTGAAAGGTAACTCAACTTTGTTTGCCCTTGGTGGTGATGGTCCCGCTGGGATGCGGGGCCGTTTTGGGGAATTGCAAGATATGGCACCTGGAATGGAGGATATGGCAGGCAGCATGGTTGGAGGCGCCAGCTTTGAAGAGCCTGCTACTTTGCCATTATTACTGAGTTTTAATGAATTCTTTCCAGGTCGTGTTTTTCAGGGCTATCCAGAACTTGCCATTCGTCCAGCAAACGAAGGCAGTTCGAGTATGAACGAAGCATTGTCCTTACAATTAATTGCCGACTCGGGGCAGGTTTCACAGGATTTTAGTTGGGTTGAATTTAGTATTAACGATATTTCGAATGGGACTAGGTTGGTTATTGAAAATCCGAATCAACAATATGCCTATCGGATCAATCAAGGTAGGGGTGTTTTATTTAAGTCTACCAGTGAGAATGAATTTGAATATAAGGGTGAAGATATCACCAACTATGTCGATGATTTTGATCAGATCAATGCCATTGGGACTATGGATTTAGCGCCGGTAATAAGTTTCTTGGGCTGGATGGATTCAGCTTCTGTTGAGGTTTTTGCTGCAGAGTTGGAGCAATGGCTGGAAATCTCTAGTTTTGCTAAATATGTGGTAACCCATGACTTGTTAGGAAATTTTGATGATATGGCAGGTCCGGGACGTAATTTTCTATTGTGGTACAGCCTGGAAACTTCAAAATTCACGGTAATAACATGGGATATGAACCTCGCTCTTATTGGAGATAACCCAATGGCCATGATGATGGCCGGCCCTCCACCTGGAATGATGCCTCCATCCGGTATGGGACCGCCAGGAAATAGCGCTGGATTTACTCCACCCCCCGGATTTACACCTCCGCCTGGAATGACACCGCCTCCAGGCATGGAGGGAATTGATATGGCTAAAATTTTTGAGAGAATGCGTAATATGCCCGGAATGCCAACATTCGGTAATCAATTAAAAGATCGATTTATGGCCAGCGAAGCTTTTAGTGATGATATAGCTGCTGCAAGAGAAGAGTTGTCATCTTTATGGACGGCTGACTATGCAAATTCTCTAATTGATCAGTTTAGTCTAGTTGTACCACCAACAACTATTCTTAATTCTGAAGCAATTGCTCTAGATATTGAACAGCTAAAGCAAAATATTAGTACTATGCTAAGATGATTTTGAAATTCCTTTTGGGAATTTATTATTAACTCAAGCAAGTTGACTTAAGTTTATGGGGCAGCGAAAAAACTACGAAACAATCCATCGATCCTGGTGGCAACGTACTATCCCATTACGGATCAGGCATCATAATAAATTAATTTTTGGCTCAATATTCACCCTGATATTTATGGGCGCTGTATTGGGATCCATCCGAATAGACCCTATCGTTTTTACTCAAGAAAGCCCGGAGCAAACAACTAACTCCCGCTTCAATATTATTGGAACTGCCGATTTATTTGATTTAACTATACCTCACAATATAGCGGTGGTGATTAGCCCTGGAAGTTATCAAACCATGATCAATGACTACCAACAACAGGGGTTAAAAACTTGGGTGCCTGCTGATATCACAATTGATGGAACCTTAATTGAAAATATCGGGGTGAGACTAAAAGGTAATTCGACTTTAAGACAGTTAGGAAGAAGCTCGCGTGGTTGGGGTAGGCCAGGACGCATGAGCAATGCAACATTTGATGATCCTTCTACTTTACCATTCGCAGTAAGCTTTGATGAATTTGAGAGCGAACTTGCCTACCAGGGAAGAGAAGAGTTAGCCATTAGGCCGGCCAAAGCTGGTGGTACTAATATAAATGAAGCGCTTACTTTGCAACTTATAAATGATTCTGGGCAAATATCGCAGGACTATACCTGGGTTGAGTTTAGTGTTAATGGATACCCAAGCGCCACACGTTTAGTTATTGAAAATCCAGATAAACGTTATGCTGAGGCAATTGGTATGGGTAGTGGAGTGCTCTATAAATCCCGTAGTGATAACCGCTTTAGATATCTGGGTGATGCTCCGATGAATTATGAAACTGATTTTGATCAGATTAATGCTAAAGCAACACAAGACCTGACCCCAATAATTAACTTGTTGAAATGGCTAAGTGACGCTGATGCTGAAACATTTGAAAAAGAATTAGCTGATTGGGTAGATATAGAAAGTTTTGCACGTTATGTTGCTACTCAGGACATCTTGCAAAACTTTGATGATATGTCCGGCCCTGGCCATAATTTTTTACTTTGGTATGATCTGGCAGACGAGAAATTCACAGTAATCAGTTGGGATATGAATTTAGCTCTGGGAGCAGGAAATTTTATTGGCGGCTTTGGTGGTTTCGGCTATGGCAGTGGCAATGCACTTAAAGAAAGATTTGTTCGCAGTAATTTCAGAACTGATATAGCATTTGCTCGTGAAGAGTTACTGAGTTTGTGGACAGATGAAAATCATGCGGTTAGAAGTATGGATCGTTTAGCAGATGTGATCCCACTTTCGGATACATTAAGCGAAGAGCAATTTGTAAGAGATATTGCTTTAACTCGTAGGACCGTACAATTTCTTCGATAATTTATAAATGAGTCTTAACTAAGGAGTAGCAATTTTGGCAAGCTGGATAGAGGGTAGGGTTGTAGAAAATATTCACTGGCATGAGAATTTATTTTCTTTGAAGATAGAAGCAGATATTCCACAATTTACCGCTGGTCAATTTATGAGTTTGGCGCTGGAAATTAATAACGAGAGAGTTGCTAGACCTTATTCGTTTTTAAGCTCACCTGGTCAAAGCCCTTTAGAGTTCTTTTTCTATGTTGCCTCTGACGGTGTACTTTCAAATGCCTTAGTAAAACTAGAACGCGGTGACAAAGTGATACTTAAGAGTAAAGCCCAAGGATTTTTTATTCTTGATGAAATTCCAGCTACTCGTGATTTATGGATGGTAGGCACTGGTACAGGTATAGCTCCATATTTCTCCATACTGGGTGCCGAAGAAGTTTGGCAAAAGTATGACAATGTGGTTTTAGTTGAAGGAGTACGCTCTAGTAAGGATTTACCCTATATGGACTTAATAGAAAAAATTTCACAAGCTCATCCAGATAATTTCAAATTTCAAGCCTTTGTGAGTCGCGAAGATTTTCCCAATGCAATTAAAGGAAGAATTCCAGCTAGTTTAAGTGATGGTACTCTTGAACAGAAAGTAGGTTTAACGCTTAGCCCATCTGATTCACAAGTTATGCTATGTGGGAATCCAGATATGGTCAAAGATTGTGTTGAAACGCTCAAAAGCAGAGGCTTTGAAAAAAACTTAAGGCGAAGCCCAGGACAGATTACCACTGAAAATTATTGGTAAGCTATTACCTGGCTCTGATTGAAATCATGCTAAAACCGCAACACTTTTTATTTGTGCAAATACGGCTTTGCCTTTTTCTAGTTTTAAATTATCTGCTGACTTTAAAGTAATCTTCGCCAGCACTGGCAAATTATTAATAAGCAGCCGAACAGTCAACTGGGCGTTATTCTCGGAATAAAGTTCATCTACCTTAGCAGGGAAAATATTCAAGATGCTTGTGTCGTTTTGAGCTTCTAGTGTAATGCTAATATCTTGAGCTGCTAAACGAAGTCTAAGCCTTTTCCCTTTATTTAATTCCTTACCAGGTACAACAAAAGTTCCTAGATCTGTATGTAAAAAGTTTAATTGGAATCCTTCGTCATACTTTTCTGCTGTTGCAAATATTAATGATTCTGCCTGGCGTCGATGAGCAAGTGATAGGTCTGAGCGCGTTAAAAGCTCGCTGATAGGACCTGACGCTTTAATAACGGCATCTTCAATTAGTAATAATTGATCGGCTAATCTTCCTATTTCTTCATTAGAGTGACTGACATAAAGAATCGGGATATTCATCTCTTTATTCAATGCTTCTATGTAGGGAAATAATTCGTCTTTACGTTCTTGATCAAGTGATGCTAATGGTTCGTCCATCAATAAAAGGTTTGGGCTTGCAGCTAAAGCTCTCGCAATTTCTACACGTTGACGTTCACCACCTGAAAGAAAGGCAGGCTTTCTCTCTAACAAAGATTGGAGTCCTAATAAAGAGATTACTTTATCTAAAGGTATTTTTTTTGATTCTGCAGTGATTCTTTTAAACCCATACTCTATATTACCTTTTACATTTAAGTGCTCGAATAAACTTGCTTCCTGAAAGACAAATCCAATAGAACGTTGATGTGGTGGGAGAAAAACATTTTCATCTTGCCAGACATCATCACCCACTTGCAATGTTGATTCGTTATGCTTTTCTAGTCCAGCAATAGCCCTTAATAATGATGTTTTACCACAGCCAGAAACGCCAAATATTGCAGTAATACCTTCAGCTGCAATATCAAAATTGAAATTTAAAATATCTGCGCGTTCTATCTTAAACTGCGCTTTGATTCTCATAACCGCACAACCTTAAAGCGTCCATTTAATGCATAAACGGCAATCAGCATTAAGAAAGATAGGAGCACGAGACTTGCGGATAATAAATGAGCGTTAGCATACTCAAGCGTCTCTACATGTTCATAGATAGCTATTGAAAGCACTTTGGTTTCACCAGGAATATTTCCGCCAATCATTAAGACGACGCCAAACTCTCCAAGCGTATGTGCAAAGCCAAGTACAAGAGCGGTTAAGAACCCTTGCCGTGCTAGGGGCAAAGCGATTGTAAAAAAGCGATCAAGGGGAGAAGCACCTAATGTTGCTGCAGCTTCCAGCGGTCTTCGTCCTATATTATTAAAAGCATCTTGTAAGGGCTGAATCACGAAGGGCATGGAATAAATAACTGAGCCAATTACTAAGCCGGTAAAGCTAAAAGCCAAGGGTTCAGCACCAATTGATTGCATGAGGGCGCCAAGGGGGCCATTAGTTCCAAGCATTAATAATAAATAAAATCCTAGTACTGTTGGCGGCAATACCAGAGGCAAAGCAACAAGGGCTTCTAGGAAAAATTTATAACGCCAACGACTACGGGCTAAAAACCAGGCTAAAGGTGTTCCAATAATTAATAGAATTAGAGTAGTAACAAAAGCAAGTTTTAGTGTTAGAAAAAGTGCTGTTAAATCGGCAGAAGTAAACATTTAAAAACCACTTGCTTAGTATTATAAAAATTATTAGACGAATGGTAAGTGGGCACAAGGCTTTGTGTCCAGTCATATGGCTTTATATATAATCATAGTTAGTGACTCATATAATAACTTAGTAGAAAGTTATATTTCGCGAGAGCTTTTTCTTCCTGTATTATTACTCCTCGCTTGTAGAAACATATTAATTATATCAAGAGCAAAGACGAATGCCTGATCCTGCAACAGCGCTAATTGATAAACACGGTCGACATATCGACTATGTGCGCCTTTCACTAACTGATCGTTGCGATTTCCGTTGTGTTTATTGCATGGCGGAAGAAATGACCTTTCTGCCTCGCAAACAAATTTTGAGTTTGGAAGAAATTTACAAAGTTGCTTCAGCGTTTACCGAATTAGGCGTTAATAAGATTCGTTTAACCGGCGGAGAGCCGCTTGTTAGAAATAATGTTATGTCACTGATTCAAGACATTGGCCAATTACCTGGTTTGGATGAGCTGTTATTGACCACAAATGGCTCACAATTAGAAAAACTGTCTAGCCCTTTAAGAGACGCAGGGGTAAACCGAATTAATATCAGTCTCGATAGCCTAAATGCAGAAAAATTTAAGAAAATGACGCGCACCGGCAAGTTGGAGCAAGTTTTAAAAGGAGTCGAAACGGCGGTTGCCTCTGGATTCGACAGTATTAGACTAAATACAGTGGTTTTAAGAGGCATTAATGATGATGAAATTGTTGATCTGTTGGAATACGCTATGGGCCTAGGTATAAGCATCGCTTATATCGAAGAAATGCCTTTAGGGAATATAAATGACCATCAAAGGGAAGACACAATGTTCTCAAATGAAGAGGTCATGGCAATAATTTCTGAACATTATGCATTAAGCCCTATTGAAATGATCACAGCTGGACCTTCACGTTATTATCAAGTTGAAGGATCAGCTAGCAAAGTCGGCTTCATCTCTCCAGTTAGTCATAATTTTTGCGAAAGCTGTAATCGAGTAAGAGTGACAGTTGAAGGGCGTCTGCTGCTTTGTTTAGGTAATGAATATTCAACTGATTTAAGGCAGCTTCTACGAGACCAGCCTGAGAATAGCGAGTTATTGAAGCAGTCCATTGTTGAAGCTATGGATATCAAGCCTTTACGTCACTATTTCTATGATGAAGAGCAACCGCAGATAGTAAGATTTATGAACATGACAGGGGGTTAGTTGGTGGCAAATAATAAAGCTCAAGAATCATTTTTTCCCTTGAATATAGCAGTTGTGACAGTCTCAGATACACGTACTGAAGAGGACGATACTTCGGGTGGGTATTTACAAAAAGAACTTGTTAGTGCTGGGCATCGCTTAGCAGAAAAACATATTTGTAAGGATGATGTTTATCGTTTGCGTGCTTTGATCGCAAATCTAGTTGCAGATACGAGTATTCATGCAATATTAGTCACTGGAGGAACCGGCTTTACCCGTCGAGATAATACTGTTGTAGCTATAAAGCCATTGCTTGATTCCAGTATAGATGGCTTTGGAGAATTGTTTAGAGCATTGTCTTATCAGGAGATTGGTTCCTCAACTATACAATCTAGAGCTTTTGCTGGCCTCAGTAATGACACTGCCGTCTTTTGCATGCCTGGTTCAACAGGCGCATGTAAAACTGCTTGGGAAGGCATTATTGCAGAGCAGTTGAATAGTGAACATAAACCCTGCAATTTTGTTGGCAGAATTACAAATCACTAAAGCCAAGTTAAAAAGAGAAAGGTTAAATAGATAGGAAAAAAAGGCAAAAAAAAGCGTAGCCTAAAATATTAAGGGGTGACTCAGCAGGCTACGCGAATGATAATTTTCTGATAAATAACAGATGATAAAACAAGGGGGGAACACTCTATCAACTGTGTATTAATTTGGTTGAGGGCTATTAAGCGAACGATGCCCACAATGCTAATACTGGAACTACCAATACTGCTAAGGTACTTAACGCAGATTTGATGTATTCCACTAATGTTTCTCTATCTTCAATACTAATTTCTACTTTGCTCATCACTAGGCTCCTTATAAGAATGTTGGATGATTGTTACGTCTCTTTTAAAAACGTGCCGCCATGGTAACACATTATTTTCCATAAAGGTAACACTATGGGTGAATAATTCACATTATATGCAAATTTGTTACTTTACTGTGCACATTTAAAGCATAATTTCAGCCCTTTATATTCAAAACATTGTGTATATTAAGTGAAAATAATATGACAAATAGATAGAAGGTAACACTTATGGGTATATTTTCATGAAATATGGTTAATATATGTTCAATTATTTAATAAATATCGATAATAGTGATACCCAGTTCACACTTTTATTTGTAGAGTAAAAAGATGAGTCCTTGCACAATGTATATGGCTTTTAATAATGATTTAAATGCTTAGTTGGAGAATAGAATGGTAAAAGCAATTGAAAGTTTAAGAGGGAAAGTTGTCGCTGTGCCAGAAAACCGGCAGCTAATTCTGCTAAGCAATATGCTGAGAAAACGCGGTGCGGATGTCATTGCTGTACCCATGATTGCAATTCTTGACGCACCTGACTCTGAGCCAATCTTAAGTTGGATTAAAGACTTTATTCGAATGCCTCCAGACATACTTATTCTGTTAACAGGTGAGGGGCTCAGACGTTTAATTAAGCTAGCAGAGAAAAATGGCTTGAAAGCTGATTTCATAAAAGTGCTAAGTAAGGTTAATAAACTATGTAGAGGACCTAAACCTAATCAAGCATTACGTGAAATTGGACTTGAACGTGAACTTGATGCTCAGTCACCAACTACTGACGGCGTTATTACTAGTTTGAACGAGTTGGAATTGTCTGGGAAAAATATCGCAGTACAGCTTTATGGTGAAGAACCCAATGTAAAACTGATTTCTTATCTAGAACAGGCGGGTGCGCACGTGAAATCAGTTGCACCCTATGTTTATGCTAATAATTTAGATGATAAGAAAATTATAGATTTGATTAATAAAATGCACATTGGCGATGTTGATGTCATCGCTTTTAGTTCTCAACCTCAGGTAAATCGATTATTTAAAGTAGCCAAAAAATATCAGCTTGAAGCAGAACTTAAGTCAGGGTTGGGTCTTTGTTATGTGGCGGCTATAGGGCCATTGGTTAAAGAGGTGCTGAATAAAAGAGGTGTGAATGTAGAAATAATGCCGCAACGCACTTTTTTTATGAAGCCTTTGGTTACAGCTATTGCAAAGTTCTTGAGCAAGCAAGAACAATTAGGATTATAATGACCGTGTTAATAAAAATTAATAATCAGCCAGGAAACAAGCAATGAAATTAGTAAAAATTTTAGGAGTATTAATAATTAGCAGCATTATGTCCTTGAGTGTATATGCACAAGAAAAGGATCCTGCTGAATTATATGCCGTTATAGAGACTGATCATGGCACATTAGAATTCCTACTGTATAAATCAGTTGCACCAATAACTGTTGCGAATTTTGTTAATTTGGCGACACGCGGATTTTACGACGGTTTGATCTTCCATCGAGTTATTGAAGATTTCATGGCGCAAGGAGGAGACCCATTTGGGAATGGCACGGGTGGACCAGGCTATAATTTTGAAGATGAAATTCGTATGCGCCATAACCAGGATGGAATTCTATCGATGGCTAATTCTGGCCCAAGTACTAATGGTAGTCAGTTCTTCATTACCCATATTGCTACACCACATTTGAACAGCTTACATACTGTATTTGGGAAAGTTCATAGCGGCAGGGAACTTATTAGGCAAATTAGCATTGGCGACACAATCAATTCAATAACTATAGAAGGCAATGCTCAAGCATTTTTAGAAGGACGCTCTGATAGGGTTTATCAATGGAATGTTGTTCTGGATGAACGCTTTCCTAATTTAAGAGAAGCGCTCACCGATTAAGGGCTGACTAAGCAGAAGGTTTTTCAGTAGTCTCGATTTCCTCTTCATCTTCTTCTTTTAGGTAAGGGAAGATGTAAAACGTTTGCCCAATAAAAAAGAGGAAGAGTAATCCCATACTGCCGAACACTTTAAAATCGACCCAGTATTCGTGGAAAGTAAAAGCCACAAATAGGTTGACTGAACCTAGGAATAAAAAGAAAAAAGCCCAGGCAAGGTTTAAGCGCCGCCAGACGTGGGCAGGCATTTCAACAGCATGTTCCAACATTAGTTGGGTTGCATTTTTCTTGGTAAAGAAATGGCTGCCAAGAAATATTGAAGCGAAAATCCAGTTAACAACAGGCGCTTTCCATTTAAGAATAGCTTCTTCACGGAAAATAATAGTGAAGGAGCAAAAAATTATAACCGCACCAAGGGTTATGAGCTGTGTTCGTTCCAATTTTTTATTGATCAGGTAAATTGCGCCATAAACTAGAATAGAGCTAGTGACTAGAACTTCAGTCGCACTAAAGATGCCGCCGAAATTATAAGTGAAAGAGCCGAGTTGAATTACTCTCTCTTCCATTTTGTAGACGATAAAAAAGAAGATAAGCGGGATGTAATCTAATAACTGTTTCATATCTGTATTCTAGAGGATATCACTTAAAGTCGCTATCCCCAGCTAGAGCAATGATAAGCATGGCTGCAGCCAATTAAAGTGTAATAGAGAGTAAAGTAGCAAGGTAATGTCACAAGTTTTAAATATACACGCAGAAAACCCACAATTAAGGTTGATTAAACAGGCCGTTGAAATCATCAAAGATGGTGGCGTCATGATTTACCCTACAGATTCTGCCTATGCCCTAGGTTGTCGAATCGGTAATAAAGCTGCGCTACAAAAAATTTTACAAATTAGACAATTTGATTCGCAACACAATTTTACCCTGGTCTGCCGAGACCTCTCAGAGATTGCGCTTTACGCAAAAGTTGATAACACTGCCTACCGTCTACTAAAAGCTTACACTCCTGGCGCCTATACTTTTATTTTAAGAGCAACTTCAGAAGTTCCACGTTTATTGATGCACCCGAAACGTAAAACCATTGGTATTCGGATCCCACAAAATCCTGTGGTTGAATCATTACTGAGTGAGCTAGATGAACCAATACTAACCAGTACACTAATTATGCCAGGGGAGGAGAATCCTCCTTATGAAATTGACGATATTAAGGGTGAGTTAGGCCATACTGTTGATTTGATTATAGATTCTGGATTTTGCGGACTTGAAGCCACAACAGTTGTTGATCTGGTTGAGGGTACTCCGCGCCTTTTAAGAGCGGGCAAAGCAGACACTACGCCTTTTCAACATTAACCACTTTAGTAGTCCAAACGCGTTTACATTTTTAGGGTAATAAATCGACTTATCTTAGTGATAAAGCTGCCACGTAAACGTAAAAACTAGTTATAATAAAATCTCTTAGCAGTTGGGGAAAAAGATTGAGCTCAGTAGATTCGCAGCAGCGAGTATTATCAGGAATGCGTCCAACGGGACGCCTCCATTTAGGTCACTTTCACGGCGTTATTCAAAACTGGATCAAACTACAGCACGAATATGAATGCTTTTTATTCGTTGCTGATTGGCATGCGTTGACGACAGAATATGATAATCCTCAAATTATAGAAGCCCATATATGGGATATGGTTATTGACTGGCTTGCAGCCGGCGTTAGTCCAAATGCCGCCACATTGTTTATTCAATCTAGGGTGCCTGAACATGCAGAGTTACATCTATTGCTGTCGATGATGACGCCTTTAGGTTGGCTTGAGCGTGTGCCTAGTTATAAGGATATGCAGGAAAACCTCAAAGAAAAGGATCTCGATACCTACGGCTTTCTGGGTTATCCCTTATTGCAAAGTGCAGATATCTTAATTTACCGAGCCGGAGGAGTGCCGGTTGGAGCTGATCAAGTCGCCCATGTGGAATTAACACGTGAGGTAGCACGCCGTTTTAATCACCTTTATGGACGCGAACCAGATTTTGAAAGCTTGGCTGAAGCCAGGGTAAAAAAGATGGGTAAAAAAGCAGCTAAACTCTATAGTTCTCTGCGTAAGAGCTATCAAGAGGAAGGTGATCAAGAAGCCTTATTAAAAGCTCAGGCTTTGTTAAAAGAGCAACAGAATATTACCCTGGGAGATCGTGAACGTCTCTTAGGCTACATCGAAGGAGTGGGTAAAATGATTTTGCCTGAACCGCAATCCTTGTTAACAAAAGCATCAAAAATGCCAGGCTTGGACGGTCGTAAAATGTCGAAGTCTTATAACAACATTATAAGTTTGCGTGAAGAAGATGATGACATCATGCAAAAATTAAAAACTATGCCGACTGATCCAGCTAGAGTGCGATTAACAGATCCTGGCGACCCTGCTAAATGTCCGGTATGGCAGTTTCATGAGATTTATTCTGATGAGTCAACATGCAACTGGGTTCAGGAAGGTTGTCGCAGTGCGGGGATTGGCTGTTTAGAGTGTAAGAAGCCGATCATTGATGCAATTGTGGCGGAAGTAAAGCCTATTAAAGAAAAGGCTAGGCAGTTTGAAGAGAATCCTGCATCTGTAAGAGCAATAATTGCTGAAGGAACAGAAAAAGCACGTGAAGTTGCTAAAGAAACATTGGATGATGTGAGACAAGCAATGGGGCTTAATTACCGGTAAACATGTGATGATTAACAATGAGTGACGAGACTGAAACAACTTTGGAAACGGCTTTAGAAGAACAGCAAGATCGTGTCAGTCTTCTAAATCAAGCCAGAGAACAGCAAAAAGGCGAACAAGCTGAGATGCCATTTGCTTTTGTTGCAGGCCAAGCAGTAACTGATCTACCTAGAGACTTATACATTCCGCCTGATGCACTTGAAGTTTTTCTCGAAGCTTTTGAGGGACCACTCGACCTTCTGCTTTATCTAATCAGACGTCAAAATATTGATATTTTAAATATCAATATCGCTGAGATCACAGAACAATACATTTCTTATGTTGAATTAATGGAAGCTGCTCAATTTGAATTGGCGGCTGAATACTTGGTTATGGCAGCCATGCTAGCAGAAATAAAATCGCGATTTTTACTGCCCCGCATGGAGGAAGATGAGGAAGATGAAGAAGATCCTAGGGCGCAACTCATCAGACGTCTTCAAGATTATGAGCGCTATCGAGATGCAGCTGAACAAATCGATGAAATGCCTAGGCATCATCGAGATTTACATATGGCATCAGCCGAAATTCCAGTGTTAGAAAAGGAAGTGCCGTTACCTGAAATTGATTTACAGGAAATATTGCTGGCATTTGCTGATGTCTTGCGCCGCTCTGATTTAAAAGAAAGCCACCATATTCAACGCCAGGCATTATCAACTCGTGAAAAAATGTCGCAAATTTTATTACGTATTACTGATAAGCAATTTACGCCATTAACTTCATTAATTTTAAAAGATGAAGGTAAATTAGGAATTATTGTAACTTTCTTGGCAGTGATGGAATTAATAAAAGAATCGCTTGTAGAGTTAGTTCAAAGTGAACCTTTTGCACCGATTCATATTAAGGCAATTAGCACATGAATGACCTAGGAAAAATAAGACAAATTATCGAAGGCCTGTTACTTACAGCTGGCAAACCTTTAACGCTTGATAAGATTGGATTTCTTTTTACTAAGGAAGAGCTTCCGGAGCGCGAAGTGCTAAAAGCAGCAATAGAGGAAATTGAAAAAAGCTGTGAAGGACGTGGTTTTGAATTAAAGAAAGTCGCTTCAGGTTATCGTTTTCAGGTACGTCAGGAACTCAGTGATTGGATTGGCCGTTTATGGGAAGAGAAGCCGCAACGTTATTCAAGAGCCTTGTTGGAAACAATTGCTATTATCGCTTACCGACAACCAATAACACGTGGTGATATAGAGAAAATACGTGGTGTAGCAGTTAGCTCAAGTACTGTTCGGACCTTGTTAGAAAGAAACTGGGTAAGAGTAGTCGGTCATCGTGATGTACCGGGACGCCCAGCCATGTATGCGTCAACGCGTGAATTTTTAGATTACTTTAATTTAGAAAATCTAAATGAATTACCTGAGTTGACTGAGATTCGAGACATGGAAGGCTTGAACCAAGAATTGACTCTTGATGAAGAAAGTCCCGAAGGCAATGTGATTGAATTCCCAAGTGCGCTGGAAGACGAAGAGGGAGTAGTAGCTGATGATGAAGAGCTTGCTGCAGCTGCAATTGGTACTCGTTCAATTGATGAAATTCTCGGTATAAAACAAGAAGCAGAAGAAGACGAAGACGAAAGCGAAGAAGAGCAAGACGAACTTGATAGTGAAACTGATGCAATAGTTACAGACAACTCCGAAGCTGATGGGGAAATAGATAGTTCAGATCAAAAAGCTCAAGAAGATAATAACGAGGATGAAGAATCTTTAGGCTGAGTTAATAGAAAATAATTAATTTCGTGAGAAATCAAAATGGATAAAGTCTTAGATGAAAAGTTACAAAAAGTGCTCGCACGAGCGGGCTTTGGTTCCCGCCGAGAGATGGAAAGCTGGATTCAGGCAGGCCGGGTTAAAGTAAACGGCAAAATAGCCAGTCTAGGAGATAGGGTTGGGAGTGAAGATAAAATAATTGTAGACGGTAAAAAGCTCTCCGCTAATACTGCAAAAGCTATAACTCAAACAGTTCTAATTTATAACAAACCAATTGGCGAGATTTGCTCGCGTAAAGATCCGGAAGGGCGTCCTTCTGTTTTTGACAAATTACCTCGTTTACAGCACGCACGTTGGGTAGCAGTTGGACGTCTGGATATAAATACCAGTGGGCTCTTACTTTTTACTTCAGACGGAGAGTTAGCCAATAAATTAATGCATCCTTCTGCACAAATAGAACGCGAATATGCAGTAAGAGTGAATGGTAAAGTCACTGAAGAGATGATCCAAAGTATGCATAAAGGTGTGTTATTAGAAGATGGCTTGGCTAAGTTTAGCGATATACAGTTTTTCTCTGGAGAAGGTACAAACCAGTGGTATCACGTTGTCATAATGGAAGGTCGAAATCGGGAAGTAAGGCGTTTATGGGAATCCCAAGGTGTTCAAGTCAGTCGTTTAAAACGTGTTCGTTATGGTAGTGTTTTTATTCCAAGTGTTGTTAAAGTCGGTCAGTCCCGAGAATTACCTGCAAGTGAAGTTAAAGATTTATATAAGTTAGCCGGACTAACTTATCGTCCTGCTAAAACCTATAAACAACAAAACAATAAGCAGTTAAATAAGAGTTTCGCCAGGCGACGTAGGTGAGAATCATTAAAAGTAGAGAACAATAGAATTAGAAAGTATGAGTATAGATATTAAATTATATGGTAATTCAGCTTCTCCTTATGTTCGGCATTGCCAAATTGCATTAATCGAATGTGGTATGGGGTATGAGTTTGTCCAGACAGATGCCGGCCTCAGTGCAAAGTTATCGCCAATGCAGAAAATTCCTTTTTTTGAATATTCGGAAGATGGCCAGATAAAAATGCTAACAGACTCAACTTCAATATTACGTTATACACGAGAAAAGTCTGGACAGATATTTTTAGCAACAGTTGAAGAATTGAATGATTATTGCTCGGTGAATACTCTAATTGATGCCCAATTGAATTTGTTTTTGCTAAAAATAGAAGGAGTAAATTCAGAGAATGTGTCTTACCTAAAGCGACAGGAAAATAGAATTAAAACTGGCTTAAAAGAATTTGAAGTTATGAGCTTTTCAGAACAAGCACCTTGGTCTGATGCCGAGTTAAGGTTAGCTTGTTTTCTTGCTTGGGTTCGCTTTAGAAAGCATTTTAGCCTTAAGCCTTACCCTAATCTTAACAATCTTTTGGATCGTTTAGATATTTACCCGCCTTTTATAGAGACAGCAATAGTAGATTCTTAAGAGTCGATATAAATGATTATTGCGCGTCAAACTGTTTGCCGTTTTCTTGTAAGCTATCATCACCCATCAAGTATAAATAAAGCGGCATAATTTCTTCAGATTTTGGCAGGTTAGCAGGGTTTTCACCTGGAAATGCTTGGCTTCGCATTTTAGTGGCGGTTCCGCCAGGGTTTACCGTGTTTACTCTTATTTTTGAAGTGTTTTCCAGCTCCAAAAAAAGAACCTGAGCTAATGCTTCAGTGGCAGCTTTAGAGACGGAATAAGCACCCCAGTATGCATACGGCTTACGACCAGCACCAGATGAAGTAAAAACGATTGAAGCGTTATCTGCCTCCTGCAACAAAGGTAAACAGTACTTGCTCAGAGCAAACTGAGCATTTAGATTTATTTGCAGTACTTGATTCCAAGTTGTAAGACTATAACTTTGGATGGGGGTTAAAGTACCTAAGATAGAAGCATTGTTAAGCAAGCCGTCTAGGCGGCCAAATTCTGAATAAATACTGTTTACTAATTCCTGATAGTTTTCTTCATTTGCTCCTTCTAAGTCAAAAGGAGTTATTGCTGCTTTAGGGGCATTAGCTTGATCTATTTCATCATAGACTTGTTCCAATTTTTCAACTTTTCTTCCCAACAGAATGACAGTGGCACCATTATTTGCATAGGTTAAAGCGGCTGCTTTACCGATACCAGAACCAGCACCGCTGATTAAAATAACTTTATCTTTTAATAAGTTTGCTGGAGCTTGATAATCAAACATGTACGGTCTCTATTTTTTATTTGCATTTTTAATTATTCAATCAATCAAATAAATAAGCGGCTATTTCCTGGGGAGTATTTACGATTAAATCTGGGTTCCATTCCTTAAGTTGAGTGTTTTTTTTGAAATAGCCCCAACTAACCGCAACTGTTTCAATATTGGCATTTTTCCCGGCATCGATATCCCGTTTATGATCGCCAACATAAATACATTCCTTAGGCTCGATCTTAAGATTATCACAAGCTAAGAATAAGCTTTCAGGGGATGGTTTGCCCTGGGAGACTTGATCAGCACAAATAACAACAGCAGAATCTTGTATAACTGAATAGTTTTTTAATAAAGGAGTTGTAAAGCGAGACGGCTTATTTGTGACTATTCCCCACTTGTAATTTTCAGCATTAATTCTATTTAAAAGTTCAGGGATGCCTTGGTATAACTCAGCTTCAGTGTTGGTGATTTTTATTGCATATATATCCAGCAACTCTTGTAGATAGGCATTAAAATTTTCATGTGACTCATCAATTTCAAAGCCTAGTTTTACCAATGCTCTGGCGCCATCAGAAACTTTTTCTTTTACTTTTGAATGTGAGACATCGCTCCTGCCGTATTGTCGGAGGAGTTGATTAAGTACCTGTGTGAAATCTCTAGCGGTATCAAGCAGGGTACCATCAAGATCAAAAAGAACGTGTTTACTCACAAATATTCCGAGTTTATTTGGATTTTTCTAAATACATTAAATAATTAACATCGACATTATCTGACAAGCTATATTTTTTTGTCAGTAGATTATAGGTCATGCCGGTTAAGGTGTTTAATTCCAGTAAGGCATCCCGTGCTTTTTGTGCTAATTCAGATGGGCGGATAAATTTTTGATAGTCATGCGTACCTTTCGGTAGCATTTTTAAAATGTATTCAGCGCCAAGAATAGCGAACAAATATGACTTCGGATTGCGATTAATTGTTGATAAGAATAAATGCCCACCTGGTTTTAACAAGGAGTGACAAGCTTTTAATACAGAGCCAGGATCTGGTACGTGTTCTAACATCTCTAAGCAGGTGATCACATCAAATTTACCAGCATGGTCTTCAGCAAAACTTTCTGCAGAGCATTGTTGGTAAGATATTTCTAGTTTGCTTTCTAGTAAATGGAGTTTAGCAACTGACAAAGGTGCTTCGCCCATATCAATACCGGTAACGTTGGCTCCTCTGTGCGCAATTGCCTCAGTAAGAATGCCTCCTCCACAACCAATATCTAACACTTGTAGTCCTGCAAGATTAATATTTGAGTCAATAAAACTCATGCGCAAGGGATTGATATCGTGCAATGGCTTGAATTCACTATTACGGTCCCACCAGCGAGAAGCTAAGGCTTCAAACTTTGCTATTTCATTGTAATCGACATTGGCGTCTATTTTGTTATTCAAAGGCTTATTCCTTTTCTCTATGTTTTGTCGGTGCTTAGGCTGCTTGAATTTTTTCAGCCCAATTTTGTGCTTTCTCTTTCAAGTTTTCTTCATTTAAATGTAACAACATTCCGTCTTTTACATTGATTTGACCGTCAACCCAAACATGACTGACTTGAGAAGCTTGTGCACTGTAAACCAATGTGCTGACAGGATTGTAGACAGGGCTAGTATTAATCTGGTCTAAATTAACAGCAGTAATGTCAGCAAATTTACCCGATTCAAGTGTGCCAATAGAGTCGGCTAAACCTATTTGTTTGGCCCCGTTTATTGTTGCCATTGCAAGCACGTCCCAAGCAGATAATACGCTGGCGTCACCTGAATGGCCTTTTCCGATCAAAGCAGCTAGGCGCATTTCATTTAGCATGTTGAGTTCGTTATTGCTGGCATCACCATCAGTTCCAAGAGCAATATTAACACCAGCATCGAGTAATTTTGCTGTTGGGCAAAAGCCACTGGCTAATTTTAAATTTGAGGCGGGGCAGTGCACGACGGAGACCCCGCTATCTGCGAGTAAAAGAATTTCTTCATTATTCAGTTGAGTCATATGTACGCACTGTAAATTTGGCGTCATTAAACCCAGCTCTTGTAAACGCGAAAGGGGCCTTTTACCGCTTTTAGACTGCTCCTCCTGAACCTCATGTGCTGTTTCGTGCACATGGATTTGAATTGCTATATCTAATTCATTGGCTAGAGTGGCTATTTTTTGTAAGGGATCATCAGAAACTGTGTAGGGAGCATGAGGGCCAAACCCCACATAAATGTGTTCATTGTTTTTATAGTTGTCATGTAGTTCCATCGCTTTGTGAATGTATTCTTCTGAATTTTGTGCCCAGATTGTTGGAAAATCGAGTACAGGAGAAACCAAGTGCGCTCGTATGTTGCTTTTAATAGCTGCCTTTGCAACATGGTCTGGGAAAAAATACATATCGGTAAAAGTAGTTGTGCCTGAAAGCAGCATTTCAGCAATGGCAAGCTCTGCTCCGTCAGTGACGAATTCCTCACTGACCCATAAGCCTTCAGCAGGCCATATTTTATTTTCTAACCAAGCTTTTAAAGGTATGTCGTCAGCAAAACCACGAAATAAACTCATGGCGGCATGGCCATGAGAATTGATTAATCCAGGTATCACTATATGTTGATCTAAGAAATAAGTATTACTGCTTTTGAAATATCTAATAGCCTCATCGGTAGGCAAGATTTCCCGGATCATATTCTGTTGAATTACCAAACTGTGATCTTTAAGAATTAAGCCCTGATCAGTCATAGGAATTAACCATTTTGCTTGGATGATTGAGTCGACTTCCTGACGGCTTTCGGAGGCTTGTTTTGAGGGCATCTTAACTAGGTTTTTCTTTGATAATTACGGTTTCTGCGAGTATACCGATTATTCCCTAAAGTAGGTACTTTCATAGCCATCTACAGGGGTGTTTTCATAGGCAGTTTTAACTGTCAGTTTAGGCCTAAAATATGCTAGAATTTAGGGCATTAAATTTGTTAATTTTTAATTTGCTGTCAGCCTATTTTATGGCTCTAAATGGCGAGTTAAATCAGGGAACGCAAAGTATTATATGCCAGATAATATTGATGAAAGCGAAGGTCAGAATAGCGGTCAAATTCAGTCAGTAGCCATAGAAAGCGAAATGCGTCAGTCCTATCTAGATTATGCGATGAGTGTAATTGTAGGAAGGGCTTTACCAGACGTCAGAGACGGCCTTAAGCCTGTGCACAGACGCGTGTTGTTTGCGATGAATGTGCTTTCAAACGATTACAATAAACCTTATAAAAAATCTGCACGTGTAGTTGGTGATGTTATCGGTAAATATCATCCGCATGGAGATTCAGCTGTGTACGAAACTATTGTTCGTATGGCGCAAGATTTCTCTTTGCGTTATCCCTTAGTAGATGGACAAGGCAATTTTGGATCTATCGATGGCGACTCTGCTGCCGCAATGCGATATACCGAAATTCGCATGAAAAAAATTGCTCATGATTTACTGGCTGATTTAGATAAAGAAACAGTAAATTTTACTGAGAATTATGATGGCACTGAAGAAATTCCCGATGTGCTTCCAACACGTGTGCCTAATTTATTGGTTAATGGTTCCTCTGGTATCGCCGTTGGTATGGCTACCAATATTCCGCCGCATAATTTAAGAGAAGTGATCAGCGCCACTTTTGCATTAATGGATAATTCTGAAATCGAAATTGATGAGTTAATGCAGCACGTTCAAGGTCCAGACTTCCCTACAGCCGCTATCATCAATGGCCGTGCTGGCATAGTGCAGGCCTATCGAACTGGGCGAGGCAAAATTTATGTGCGTTCGCGTGCTGTCATCGAAGAAAATGAAAAAACCGGCAGACAGACCATTATTGTCAATGAAATTCCTTATCAATTAAATAAGTCACGTTTGATCGAGCGGATTGCTGAACTAGTTAAAGAAAAGAAACTTGAAGGCATTAGTGAGCTAAGAGATGAGTCTGATAAAGACGGTCTTAGAATCGTAATTGAATTGCGTAAAGGGGAAGTAGGCGATGTGGTGCTCAACAACCTCTATGCTCAGACACAGATGCAAATGGTGTTTGGTATAAATATGGTTGCTTTGGTTGATGGCCAACCTAAGATTTTAAATTTAAAAGAAATTCTGCATGCATTTATTCAACATCGACGAGAAGTTGTTACTCGTCGCACAGTTTATTTATTACGTAAAGCAAGAGAGAAAGGGCATGTGCTAGAAGGGCTGGCTGTTGCGCTGGCTAATATTGATGCGGTTATTGAATTGATTAAAACTTCTCCTAGTTCAGCAGAAGCTAAAGTTAAATTATTAGAAAGAGCTTGGAATTCGGAAGGTGTCTTAGCCATGCTTGGTGACTCTGAGCCAGATGCTTGCCGACCAGATCAATTGCCTGAACAGTATGGTTTAAAAGGTAAAGAATATTTCCTGTCTCCTGATCAGGCTCAAGCCATTCTCGAATTAAGGTTGCATCGACTGACCGGTCTTGAGCAAGAAAAACTGATTAATGACTATAAAGATTTGTTAAACCAAATCGCTGAGCATTTGAATATTCTGGCGAACAATAGCCGCTTAATGGAAGTTATTAGAGCTGAGCTAAATGAAATAAATGAAGGTTATGGGGATGAACGCCGGACTGAAATTCAGGATTCTCAGGAAGATCTAACAATTGAAGACTTAATCACTGAAGAAGATCGAGTAGTGACTATATCCCAGACCGGTTATGCCAAAAGTCAGCCGCTTTCGGATTACCAGGCGCAACGTCGAGGTGGGCGAGGTAAGGCTGCTGCGACTGTAAAAGAAGAAGATTTTGTTGAACATTTATTAGTCGCTAGCAGCCATGACACGCTCTTATGTTTTACCACAACCGGTAAAGTGTTCTGGATTAAAGTCTTCCATATCCCTGTGGCGGGAAGAACAGCTCGTGGTAAACCAATTGTTAATATTTTACCTTTGGAAGAAGGCGAAAACATAACCAGTATGCTACCTATTCGTGAGTACCCTGAAGATGAATTTGTATTCATGGCGACCTCAAAGGGCACAGTTAAAAAAGTTGCGCTGACTAATTTTGCACGCCAACGCAGTGTAGGTTTGCGAGCGATTGAGCTTAATGAAGGCGACACATTAGTTAAAACAGCTATTACTAATGGAGATAAAGAAGTACTGCTTTATAGTAGCTCCGGTAGGGCGACACGATTTAGTGAAAGCGCTATCAGAGCAATGGGCAGAACTGCACGTGGTGTCAGAGGTATTAGATTAGAGGAAGGCCACCATATGGTGGATATGATCATTCCGGAAGACCAAGGGCAAATACTTGCTGTTAGTGAAAATGGTTATGGTAAACGCACACCTGTCGAAGAATTTCCTTGTAAAGGTCGAGGCGGCAAAGGTGTAATCGGCATCAAAGCTAGCGAACGAAATGGCTCAATTGTCGGCGCTGTACAGGTATTCGAGGGTGATGAAATAATGTTGATCAGTGATAAAGGCACACTAGTTCGAACTCGCACTGATGAAGTTTCGTCTCAAGGCAGGAACACTCAAGGTGTACGCTTAATTAAATTAAAAGAAGGCGAAAATTTGGTTGGTCTAGAGCGTATAGAAGAACCTGAAGACTTGCCTGAATATGAAGACGACGATGATGATGGCGCTGAAGCGGGTTCAAAAGTTGCAGCTCCTAATGAGAATTCTGAAGAAGGCCCAGAAGGCGATTTAGATGACTCTGCTTCTATTGAAGAAAGCCCACCAGTAGACGATGAATGATATCGACTCGGACCTGCAAGTTGCTTACTTAGGTCCCGAAGGCACATATTCACAAAGCGCACTGCAAAAGTATTTTGGGAAAGCTCAAGCGAGTTTTCCTTTAGCCTCTATAGAAGACGTTTTTTCAAGCGTTGAGACAGGGAAATGCGAATACGGCATTGTGCCTGTGGAAAATTCTACTGAAGGGTCTGTTACTGCAACTCTTGATTGCTTTAAAAAAAGCTCAGTTATTATTTGCGGCGAAATTTCTCTACGAATTCAACATTTATTACTGGGGAATACGCAGTCGACTGCTGAAAATGTAAAAAAAATAGTTTCCCACCAACAATCGTTAGGTCAGTGTCGACTTTGGCTAGATAAAAACTTTCCGGGTGTTGAAAGAGTGCCAGTAAGCAGTAATGCTGAAGCCGCACTCATAGTCTCAAAAGAGCCGGATGTAGCAGCTATTGCCAGTCAATCAGCAGCAGACATTTATCAACTTTCTATTTTGTCTCAGGACATAGCTGATACTGCCGATAATACGACACGTTTTGTGGTTATTAGTAAAAAAAAACAAGCGCAACCCAGTAAAAATCAAACCGACGATAAAACCTCTCTAATTGTAACTACATATAATGAGCCTGGCGCATTATTCTCTGTGCTTGCTCCCTTAAAACAATTTTCGGTGAATATGAGTAAGCTGGAATCTAGGCCTACTGGTAAAGAAGCCTGGTCATACAGTTTTTATATTGATATCGATGGTCATCAGAAAAATAAAAATGTGGCAGCTGCTTTAACAGCACTACAACAGCCTGAAATTGAAGTTAAAATCTTAGGTTCTTATCCCATTTCAGGTTTAGTTCATTCTGAACAGATTCGCGCTTTGTCAGAACCGGTATTGTTGGGCAAAAAAATAGTCATTATTGGTCTGGGCTTAATCGGAGGGTCTGTCGCCAGAGCACTAGCTGATAAAGGCTTAGCTGCCCAGATATGGGTTGTTGGGCGAAATATGGATGTCTTGCAAAAAGCTCAAGATCAGGGCGTTATAGCCGGTTATAGTAGTGAGCTTGAGGCGTTTTGTTCAGATGCCGATTTAATATTGGTAGCGGTGCCTGGATTGAGTGTTGCCTCGGTTATGCAAGGTTTAGCTAAACTTGTAAAAAATGATTGTGTGATTACAGATGTTGCTAGTGTTAAGCAGTCGACTGTTGATGCAGTTATTGAAGCATTCGGTGAACTACCTTCTAATTTGGTGCCGGGTCATCCGATTGCTGGCTCTGAACAAAGTGGCTTTCAAGCGGCTGATCCTAACTTGTTTGTACAAAGAAAGGTCATCCTGACTCCGGAAGTTCAAACCAATAAGGCTGCCTTAGCTTTAGTAAACAGTTTATGGTGTGAACTTGGTGCTGAAGTTGTTGAAATGTCAATTCAGCAACATGATGCAATATTAGCCGCAACTAGCCATTTGCCACATTTACTGGCTTTTGCATTGGTTGATTCATTGTCTCAACAGGGAAGTAGTGATGAAATATATAAATATGCAGCAGGAGGGTTCAGAGATTTTACTCGAATCGCCGCAAGTGACCCTGAAATGTGGAGAGACATATTTTTAAGTAATGCAGAAGCACTTTGCTCAATCCTCGAGGAATTCGAATCAGATCTTGCTAAATTTAAGCTGGTAATTAAAGCTGCTGATGGTGAGAAAATCATGAAGGTGCTACAACGAGTTAAACAATCTAGAGATAAATTTCCGATTAAATAATCATGAACCTAAAGCAAACATTTAAAGTGCAGCCACAAGGCTCACTTCAGGGCAGCATACGTGTCCCTGGTGACAAATCAATTTCGCATCGAGCCATTATGATGGGCGCGATTGCTGAGGGTACTACTCAAGTAAAAGGCTTTTTGGAAGGTGAAGACAGCTTAGCTACTCTCAAAGCATTTAGAGCTATGGGAGTGACGATCAGTGAGCCTTTAAATGGCAGTTTACGTATTGAAGGTGCCGGTTTACGTGGGCTACAAGCTCCACAACAGCCACTTGATATGGGAAATTCTGGTACTGCTATGCGCTTATTGTGCGGGTTATTGGCTGCACAAAATTTTTCTTCTACACTTGTAGGCGATGAATCTTTATCAACGCGGCCGATGAAGCGCGTGACTGAGCCCTTAAAAGCTATGGGCGCACAGCTTGAATTAGAAGAAGGTGGTGTAGCGCCTATCAAAATCAGTCCAGCTCAACTAACAGCTATAAACTATTCTATGCCGGTTGCCAGTGCTCAAGTAAAGTCTTGTTTAATGCTAGCTTCCCTTTATGTCGATGGGAAGACCATTATTAGCGAACCAGCACCTTGTCGAAATCATACTGAGTTGATGTTGCAGGGCTTTGGCTACCCAATTGCAATAATCGGTAATAGGGTCGAGATAGAAGGCGGAGCTAAACTTAAAGCCTGTGATATTGATATTCCTGCAGATATTAGTTCCGCTGCATTCTTTTTGGTGGGCGCTTGTATTGCACCAGGGTCTGATTTGATCTTAGAGCATGTCGGGATTAATCCTACTCGAACTGGCGTCATTAATATTTTGCGAGCCATGGGAGCTAATATTGAATATTTAAGAGAATATAATGCTGGCGGAGAAGTTGTCGCCGATATTAGGGTCCGTTACGCCCCATTACATGGGATAGATATCCCGGTTGACCAAGTGCCTTTAGCTATCGATGAATTTCCTGTTTTGTTTATTGCTGCTGCTTGTGCAGAAGGAGACACTATACTCAGTGGTGCAGAGGAGTTGAAAGTTAAGGAAAGCGACAGAATTCAGGCTATGGCGGACGGTATGGCAACACTTGGTGTCTTACATGAAGTTAAGCCTGACGGGATAATAATTACTGGCTCCGGTGGGTCCCTTATGACAGGTGGAGAAGTTGATAGTAAAGGTGACCACCGTATTGCTATGGCTTTCACTATTGCCGCATTAGTCGCCAAGGAGCCTATATCTATTTTAGATTGCAACAATGTTGCGACTTCTTTTCCGGGCTTCGCTGAACTAGCTCAATCATGTGGAATTGATATGCAGGTCAACGAGTCATGACCGTGCCTACAACAAACAAGGCAAACATTGCTCCAGTCATCACTATCGATGGTCCTAGCGGAACAGGTAAGGGCACTATTGCTCAAATGCTTGCAAAATCCTTAGACTGGCATCTATTAGACAGCGGTGCGCTATATCGATTAGTTGCTGTTGGTGCTGAAAATAAAGGAATATTATATAGTAATATCAATGAGTTAAAGAAATTTACTTTAGAAATGGATGTGCAATTTTCTAGATTATTCGAAGGCTCAATCGAGTTGAATGGCGAAGAAGTGTCAAACCTTATTAGGCAAGAAAGCAGCGGAGAACTAGCGTCTCAAGTGGCAGAAAATCCTGAAATCCGAGTGGCACTTTCAGAAAGGCAGCTGAAATTTCGACAGATGCCTGGATTGGTTGCCGATGGTCGGGATATGGGAACGGTCATTTTCCCAGATGCCAAGCAAAAATTCTTCCTCACTGCCTCACCAGAAGAACGCGGGCAAAGGCGATATAAGCAGTTGATAAATAAGGGACTTAATGTTAATCTGCGCGCCCTTTTGCTGGATATAGCCGCTCGAGATGCGCGAGATTCACAACGTGCAATTTCGCCGATGGTTCCAGCTGAAGATGCCTTACTGATCGATACTACTAATTTAAGTATTGATCAGGTGTTTGAAAAAGTGCTGACTAGCTCTCAACAGGCACTTGATTAAGACAGGCAGAAATTGATAAAAAAGATTGAAAAGTAAACAGAAAGTGTTTTTCATGCGCCAGTTAAAGCTGAATTACACTTAAATTAACTGACCCATATTGGCTGGAATATGGCTTGAAAAGAAAACTAATTAAAAGCTAAGTTTGCTTTAGTTATTGGAATTAGTTTTCACACAATAGGTAAAAGTATGAGCGAAAGTTTCGCAGAGTTATTTGAAGAAAGTTTAAAAGAAATCAATATGAAAACAGGTTCCATTGTTACTGGAACTATTATTGATATTGATTCGGATTGGGTAACTGTCCACGCCGGTCTGAAATCTGAAGGCGTTATTGCACGCCAAGAATTCTTAAGTGAACAAGGTGAATTTACTCTACAGATAGGCGACGAAGTAAAAGTTGCCCTAGATACCGTAGAAGATGGATTTGGTGAAACCAAATTATCTCGAGAAAAAGCTAAACGTGCTGAGACTTGGATGGTATTAGAAAGTGCCATTGAGAAAAATGAGGCCGTTATCGGTGTCATAAACGGCAAAGTTAAAGGTGGTTTTACTGTTGATGTAAACACTATTCGTGCTTTCTTACCTGGATCATTAGTTGATGTCCGTCCAGTACGAGATGTTGATCATTTAATGTTTAAAGAACTCGAATTTAAATTAATTAAACTAGATCAAAAACGTAATAACGTTGTAGTTTCGAGACGAGCAGTATTAGAGTCTGTAAATAGCGAAGAACGGGATGAGTTACTGTTGAATCTGCAAGAAGGTCAGTCTGTTAAAGGCGTTGTGAAAAATCTTACAGATTATGGCGCCTTCGTCGATTTAGGTGGTGTTGATGGCTTGTTACATATTACTGATATGTCTTGGAAACGGATTAAACATCCAAGTGAAATTGTAGAAGTTGGTGCGGAAATAGACGTTAAAGTATTGAAATTTGATCGAGAAAGTAATCGTGTTTCTTTAGGATTGAAACAGTTAGGTGAAGATCCTTGGATTGAAATTAAAAGCCGTTACCCTGAAAATAACAAAGTTAAGGCTGTTGTTACTAACCTGACTGATTATGGTTGCTTTGCAGAACTAGAAGAGGGTGTTGAAGGTTTGGTTCATGTATCTGAAATGGATTGGACCAACAAAAACATTCATCCTTCAAAACTAGTTAATCTTGGTGATGAAGTTGAAGTAATGATTCTGGATATTGATCCAGAACGTCGTCGCATTTCTCTTGGCCTCAAGCAATGTCAGAAAAATCCTTGGGATGCTTTTGCTGAAACCTTCAAAAAAGGTGACAGAATTTCAGGCAATATTAAATCAATTACTGATTTCGGTATCTTTATTGGTTTAGATGGCGAAATAGATGGCTTAGTTCATTTGTCAGATATTGCATGGGAAGAACCAGGCGAGCAGGCTGTACGTCAATATACTAAAGGCGACAAGATTGATACTGTGATACTTTCTATAGATCCTGATAGAGAACGTATCTCTTTAGGTATTAAACAGTTATCTGGTGACCCATTTGCTGTTTACACTGATGAACATGATAAAGGTGCAATTGTTACTGGTACTGTTAGTTCAGTTGATACTAAAGAAGCGATTATCACTCTAGCTGAAGGTGTTGAAGCACAGTTAAAGGCTGCTGATATAAGTAGGGATCGAGTCGAAGATGTGCGTACTGTGCTTAATGAAGGTGATGAAGTTGAAGCTAAGATCGTTAATTTAGATCGTAAAAATAGAACAATAACTGTTTCTATCAAAGCGAAAGAAATTGCTGATGAAAAGGATTCTGTTGCTGAGCATAATAAACAAACTACTACTTCTGGAGCTTCTCCAGCAACAGTTGGTGATTTGATTAAAGCGCAAATGGGAAAAAAGTAGCGTCAATAACTAAAGAAAATCTATAAAGAGTAAACTGTTAAGGTAGCAATGTTATGACTAAATCTGAATTGATAGAACGAATAGCAGCGAAACAAACTCAATTATCCTTGAAGGATATTGAGTTAACAGTTAAAGCTATTATTTCTTATATGTCGGAGTCTCTTGCAGAAGGAGGACGTATAGAAATACGTGGATTCGGTAGTTTTTCGTTACATTATCGAGCTCCTCGAGTTGGCAGAAATCCAAAAACTGGCGAAGCAGTTGATTTAAAAGGCAAGCACGTTCCGCATTTTAAAGCTGGTAAGGAATTAAGGGATCGAGTCAATGATAGTTTGCATAGAGAAAGATCGTAAGGTTTTTAATCTTCTTTGAAGCAAATAAAACGGCGGAACCTATAGCAGGAACCGCCGTTTTTTTTACTTCATTTTTTCACTTTAATCTTTTACATTATTTCTAGTATAAAATACCAAGATGTCCAAATTAATTCGATTTATAGTTGGCTTATTGTTTTTACTGGTAGTACTGGCTGGATTTATATTTGCTAGTAATAATAGTATTGTGGTGCCGCTTTGGATTGGTATAGATTTAGCCCCACAAAGTCTTGCAGTCTGGATTCTTTTAGCTTTTGCTTGGGGTGGTGTACTTGGATTATTGCTTGGTTATGGCCTGTTTCGTCGCATTAAAGCCCACCTTAAAATAAATAAGTTAGAAGCCCAGCTCAAAAAAAAGCAAGATACCATTATCGGAAGACCACTAGGGAAAAAGCAAAGTTTGCAAAAAGGCAGGGATAAATAGGCCGGTTATGGAATTTAGTAATTTAATTCTATTACTATTGATGTTTATTGCTTTAGCATTAGCATGGTATTCCGGTTATAAATCGCAATTAAAAATAAAATATTTTCCACAAAAGAATACTAATAAAGATTATTCTATTGGTCTCAATTACTTATTAAATGATGAGCCCGATCAGTCAATTGATGCTTTCATCTCTTCTCTAGAAATAAACTCTAATACGCTTGAAAGTCATCTTGCATTAGGTAATCTGTTGAGGCGTCGGGGTAAAGTAGATGGATCTATAGCCGTCTATCAAAAATTACTAGTAAATTCTCAATTAAATCGTACTGAATTAAACCTGATTAAACTTGGTTTAGTGAAAAGTTATGTCGCAGCTGGCTTGCTAGATAGGGCGGAGAAATTAATTGATGAGTTAAAAGTGGCTGATACGGATATTCAAATTGCCGTATTAAATCAAGGTCTTACTGTTTATCAACTAGAAAAAGAATGGGAAAAAGGAATTATGGTGATTACTGATTTGCTAAAACTTTGCCCTCTTAATCAACGCGAAGGGCTTCAAATTAAAGCTTCTCATTTTTACTGTGAGCTGGCAGAAAAAGAATTAGAATTTCAGCATTACAATCAGGCAAAGGACTATCTGAATAAGGCTGTAAGTATGGAAAAATCTAATGTTCGAACTAGCCTTGTCAAAGGCAGAATTGAGTTTGAGCAAAAGAATTATAAGCAAGCTATAAAAGCTTTATTAAAAATATCATCTCAAAATGCGAGCTATAAAGCAGAAGCTTTTGACTTAATAATTGCTTCATATCAGGCCATGGATAAGCAATTAAAGTTGAATAAATATATTGAAAGCAGCTTGCAAGAAAGGCTTTCAAGCAGTTTATTGTTGTTGATTATAAAGTATATAAAAAATACTGAAGGTGAAGAGAAGGCAAAAGAAATTTTGTCACAAAAAATTTCTACAAACCCGTCAATAGAGTTGTTGGGCCAGGCAATTATGCTTAATGAAAAATCTAAGAATGATTTTATTGCGATAAAATTTAATGAAATATTAGAAGAATATTTAGAAAATAAATCTAAATACCAATGTGAGAATTGCGGCTTTGATTTAAAAAAATTACATTGGTTATGCCCAGGATGTAATGAATGGGGCAAGGTTAAACCGATCGATTCATTATTAATAGAATCGGCACATTAAAAAGAAAATTCATTTAAGCACAACGGAAATTATAATTTATAGGTAGTAAGTATGAAATATAACAAACAAATTATAGTCGCTTTAGATTTTTCGACTGAGAAAGCCTGTTTGGACTTCTTGCAGAATATTGATCCTTCACTCTGTCGTGTGAAAGTAGGAAAAGAATTGTTTACAAGATGCGGCCCCGTATTGGTCACGCAGATTAAAGCTCTAGGATACGATGTTTTTCTGGATTTAAAATTTCATGATATTCCTAATACAGTTGCAGAAGCATTAAAGGCTGCAGCTGATCTAGGTGTTTGGATGGTGAATGTACATGCTTCAGGAGGTAAAGCAATGCTGAATGCCTCTAGAGAAGCATTAAATTTCGATAAGGCTCCATTACTGATTGCAGTGACGGTACTCACTAGTATGGGAGCTAAAGACTTAGTACAAATAGCCGTCAATAATTCACCACAGCAACAAGTTCAACTTTTGGCAGATCTAGCAGTAAATTCAGGCTTAGATGGTGTAGTTTGCTCGGCCCAAGAAACAGAAATTTTACGTTCACAATGTCCTAATGATTTTAAACTGATAACACCTGGCATCCGTCCTAGTGGTGATAACGCGGATGATCAAAAGCGTGTAGTTACACCGCGCTCAGCATTAGATCAAGGTAGTAATTACCTGGTGATTGGCAGACCAATAACACAAGTTAGTATGCCTGCTGACAAATTGAATAGCATAATCCAAGAGATTGAAGCGTAGCTTTTCTACTTAGACTGCGTGCCTTTGCGTCTTGGGAAAACGCAGTAGCTATTTAAATTCATTAATTAAGACTTTCTTTCGTCTCAAGTAGTTAACTTGTCAATACCAATCTTTAAGTTTAAGCTTCTGGTTTACAAAAACATAGTTTTATAAATTTTAAAATTAAAGCGGAATAAATGTTATGAATCATAAAATGCATCTTTTTAATAAATCTAAAGTATGTTCAGTATTTTTAATAGGCCTATCTGGCCTTATAAGCCAGCTGGCTTCTAGCCAGACTCTCGAAGAAATTGTGGTTAATGCGCAATTACGAGAAGAAAATATCCAGGATGTCCCTGTTGCTGTTTCAGCCTTTAGCGGAGACTTTCTAGAAGAAAACTCCATTAAGGATGTGATTGAATTAATGACCAGTGTCCCTGGGCTTATTGTTAGCACTAACCAGAGTTCTAGCACAGGTAATTTTGCAATTCGTGGGGTAGGAACTGGTGCGCAAAATTTCGGTTTAGAATCTTCGGTAGGGCTTTACGTTGATGGCATCTATAGGGCTAGACAAAGCTCCATGATTAATCAGCTTGTGGATATTGAGGCCATTGAGGTCTTGAGAGGCCCCCAAGGGACTCTTTTTGGTAAAAATTCAGCGTCTGGAGCCCTTTTAGTGAGATCTGTTGCGCCATCACATGAACAAAATGGATTCATTGAGGCCACTATAGGCAAAGATTCCTTATTCAATTTAAGTGCAGGATTCAATTTTAGCTTGAATGACAACTTAGCTGCCAGAACCACTGTCTTTTCCAGCGAACGAGATGGCTTTGTTAATGTGCAGAATCTCGGTGAAGATGTGAATGACAGATCTAGAATAGGGTTCAAGCAACAATTCCTTTATGAGCCCTCTAATGATTTTTCCGCCAGAGTGATTATGGATTACTCTAAGATAGACGAAGCTTGTTGTGCTGCATTAACGTTGAAGGATAGCTTTATTGCCTCTGGTAGGACTGACAGTGCAGGTGCGGCAGTTCCAGGAACTGATGCTATCCTTTCTGCTTTGGGTGGTACTGTTTATCGGAGCGGATCTTTCGATGATCGTCAAATGTCGTTAAATGCACTTCCAAGCTCTGAAAGTGAAGATAGAGGGATTTCCCTTGAACTCCAAAGAGCTTTCTCTGGTTTTGATTTTGTATCTATTTCTGCATATAGAGCTTTTGATACGAAAGATTTTATCGATGCTGATTTTTCCGATGTTGATCTAGCAACACGCTTATATGGAGCTGAACAATCAATGTTTAGCCAAGAGTTCAGGATTGCTAGTGATACCAATCAAAGGCTTCGCTACCTTGCGGGTGCGTATTTCTATAGACAAGAAATAGAAAGTTCAGATTTTATACACTTTGGCCAATCTCTTCCTGCTTATGTAACAGCGGCTTCGCCTGCTGTTCTTGGAGCGTTAATGGCAACTCCTCCAGCATTGATTACCTACATTAATGCTCGTTATGGGACATCTTTTGGACCTAGTTTTTCAACTCCAATCCTTGCGGGAAACCAAATTCAAGATGCAAGTGATCAAGACCATGACGCAAATGCTATTTTCGGCCGTATTGACTATGACTTGACAGATAACTTGGAGCTTAATATAGGGCTTCGATACACCGATGAAAGTAAGTCAATGTCAAGTCGCTTTAGTGAGGCGACATCTGTTCCGGCTGGAAGCGCCTTAAATGCAACTGCCGTTGGCACTGCTCTAGCTATCGCTGGGGCGCAAGCTTTACAAGCTGGAGGGGCTCCCGCAGGGGACGGAACTGGGAGTACCTATAATGCAGTCCTTGCAGGGATGGATCCAACCACAATGCTGCCTGCATTAAATGCATTATATTCTCCTGGCTGGGCAACTTGTACTATTTCAGACCGCTTTTGCCCTAGGCCTAATATTGCGACAGATCTAGATGACAGCCGAGTTACAGGAAATATTGGCCTTTCTTGGCGAACTGATGATACAACCATTATATATGGTTCATTTGGAACCGGTTATAAATCTGGTGGGACTAATACGGATCGAATTGGCCTAGGTTTTGATGCTATATTTAATTCTGAAGATACAGAGACCTTTGAACTCGGCTTGAAAAAGGATTTTTTAAGAAATTCTCTCCGGGTAAATATTGCAGTATATGACATGCAAGTTGAAGATTTGCAGACTAATACTTTTACTGGAACAGCGTTCAATTTACAAAATGCTGGACAAGTCGATGTACAAGGACTCGAAGCAGAAGTCTGGTGGAATCCAACAGACTCTTTGAGCTTTTTCTTAGCATATGCAAAAACTGATGCAGAATTTGCTAATTTTGCAAAAGGAAATTGTCAGATTAGCAATATTTTCCATACTGGGGACAGCATTGAGGCTACTCAGTTTGCTACTCAGGGGTTCTGTAATAGGGATGGTGACCGAGTTAGTGGTGTTTCTGATGATTATTTTTCTTTAAATGTAGCGAAATCATTTGCCCTAGATAATGGAACTGAAGTAGTTATAGGTGGGGATTATATTTATTACTCTGATATGATGATGCATAGCAACAATGATCCTTTTGCAAATCAAGATGGTATATCATTATTAAATCTAAAAGCCATTGTGCGATTCACTTCTGATATTGAAGTCATGCTGTGGGTAAGAAATCTTAATGATGAGTCTTATTATGGAACGGTTTTTGATACACCATTACAAGACGGAAAACTCAATGCCTATCCAAGAGAGCCAAGGACTTATGGCTTGACAGTTCGGAAGAACTTTTAATTACTAGTCTGTGATATGAAGTCCTCCACCTTATCTTAGGGTGGGGGCATGCATTTGCTACTTAGAATTGATTTATTTTGAGACCTTCTGATTTTCGATTTAATATTTATTTTTATCTTTTAAACTCTATGTTTTGTCATCAGTAGAATATACTAATTATATTTCCTAATGTTCTTCAACAGTTCAAAAAAATTAATGCTTAAAATTTCTTAATATAGGGTTTTTATATACAGGTATAACTAACAGCTTTCTGAGAGTATATAATCTGAGGCTTTTGGGGCGGTATAAAATAAGAAATATTTATGAAAAGCGCTGAAATTCGTCAAGCATTTTTAGATTATTTTACTGAGCATGGTCATACCGTGGTTGATAGTAGTCCACTGCTGCCTGGCAATGACCAGACACTGCTGTTTACTAATGCTGGAATGGTGCAGTTTAAAGATGTTTTTTTAGGTCAGGAGAACCCGGTTGATTCCATTCAGAAAAAAGTGCGTCGACAGCTGATTGTTCGGCTGTTTTCTGCTCAGTCTTTTCGCAGCCCGATAAAACCAAAAGTACAACAATGAAAAAATACGACACAGACATTAGCGAATACCTAATATTAAGGCTTACTTTTATATCATCATTGTCATTAAACTGCTTTCTCACGAAGCTTATTAAAGTGAACTTATTTACCAGGGAATTTCCTCTCCATCCCAGCCATAAAACTGAATACTTTTATCTAAACTATTTCCTTCTATTAAAGCCAACAACTGATCTGCTACAAACTCAGGTTTGAATAATTTGTTTTGACTGACATATTTTTGAAATGGCTTGGATAAGGGCGTGTCTGTTGTGCCAGGATGAAAAACTAGAAATCGTGTACCTTTAACGACTCGTTCAAATTCAATGGCCGCAGTTTTTAAGAGCATATTCAATGCTGCTTTGGATGCTCGATAGGAGTACCAACCGCCTTTCCGATTATCCTCAATACTACCGATTCTTGCACTGAATACTGTTACCACACAGCCTTGTTCATTAGCCAAAACTGGCTTAAGGAATTTGATCCAGATCATGGGAATGATTGCATTGACCTCAAACACCTTATGCAAGTTTTCAGGTTTAATATCCTCAATACGTTTTTCCGGTTGCAAGTGAGAATCATGGAGAATTCCATTACAAATAAATACGCGACTGATCTTTCCTTTATGAGAGCGTAGTTGTTCACATATTTTGCTGATCGATTTTTCAGAGTAGTCACTTTGAAAATAACTTACCTTATGGCCAAAGCTGGTTTCTGCTTTGTCAGAAAACTGGCGGCTAATAGCAACAATCTTTGTAAAGCGTACATCATTAGCCAAATCCTCAATCAGTGAAACTGCAATTCTGCTAGTTGCGCCAATCACAATCGCAACATTGCCAGTTTTGTTTGTATCTTGAGAGTTTTTTAGCATAGTGCTTATAGAAAGTTTTATGCCCGCTGTTAGCAGATAGCAGAAGTTAGAGACTTCACCTTTTTTCTAAAATCACCTCTAATGTATCTACGCAGGACCTACTTAAACTATACAGCCTGAGCAGACACCCCGTCCTAGGAAGAAAGGGTGGCCCTTGGTGGAAATAGAGTGGGAAGTGACTGGACAACCTAAGGACTATCTTTAACTTTCGGTTTTATGCCTTCCATTTTAGAGGGATCATCAGAGACTCTAAGAAATTCACGAGCTGATAAATACAGGCCGACTAACATTAGAAAAAAAACCAGTATTGATATATAAGCAAGAGTCATTGGACTCATTTCTTTTCTCCCATTAACGCCATAAGTTTAAAATAAATACCAAAACATAATATTGAGGGTACCCATACCGCAGTGAAAAGAGCTTCTTCATTTTGCCCTGAAAACCATAGATATGCAGAGACAACAAAAGAAATTGTTACTGCTAAAAGTATAAAAAAATCAGATTGTTTGAACATTTTGAAACTCCTCTTATTTATTATGTAAACCAATAGCTGCCATTAAGCAGCCAGAAACTGCCAAGGCTGCAACACTACGTAACCCGGAGTGTCCGATAAATTCGAACTGACTTAACTCCAATAATCCAATCAGCACCCCTAAAAATATCAAAACAGAAAGTGTTAAGAACAACAGGCCTATAAAAATGCATAACTTTTGAATATTAGTTAATTGACCAGAATTCATTGAATTTACTTAACACTCCTTTTTGCATTTTTATACGAAAAATCTTCATGAACGGATTTATGAATCTAAAGTTTCTTTTGACATGCCCAAACCTTGCAAGGAGAAAATCACAAAATGACTGGCTACAATACGATGGAGAGTAAGTTAAAACACTATGCCTAAGTCTTGCTAAGAGTATGCCAATAGTGAATTCTGCACAGCACAGGCTATATAATTAGATATGCTTGGAGTGAGGAGATTGAAGAAGGAGAAAGGCAGGTAATGCTTTTTACAACTGGGCTAAAAAGCATTAATCCTAATATCTGGCGAGAACCAAACCCAAATCCAGCTATATACCGAGAATCAAACTTTGATTATGAAGACTTTACATTAATTGAAGTTTTTATCGATAGCGAAAAGGGTGTTATAAAACCATCCCTTGATAAGGAGATCATGGTTAGAGCAGACAGTAGACTGACTCTTGCTAATTTTAATTATTGAACGTCCGCTTTTGGCCGAAAGCAGACCTTAAAAGGTTCTTGTTCTGCTAATAATTTTAGTACTTCAAAAGACAAATTTACAATGTCAGACTCAGCTTGGGCGACCAAATGTAATAGTAATAAAAGAAGGCATCAAGACTCCACAAAGCTGCAACTTCACGGCACGTATAACTTGCGTTAAAGCGCATGATTGAATTTTATGAAAAAAGGTGCGAATCAAGGTAAAAAGCAATGTCAAATTAATGTCAAAAGCTAATTCACTAAAACTCTAACTGAGAAGAGTAGAACTCTAGTTTTTTTATACTAATAAAAAAATTGGCTGCCCAACTTGGACTCGAACCAAGAACCAAGTGATTAACAGTCACCTACTCTACCATTGAGCTATTGGGCATTCATTTTGAAAGAAACATTCGACATCAATTTCGAGCAAATATTATAACTTGAAATCGGCGCGTATGTTAATGAGAATTGAGCAAAGGGTCAACCTCATCTTGGAATTGATTAAATAAAAGATTCAGTTTGCAAAACTTTCCTAACTTCTCTGTGTGAATATTCTGAATAGAGTTCATTTCAATTATTAATACGCTTACAATGATCCACTTTGTGCTTGGATTATTCGCTTGGATCGTTTCGAACTTAAAATTCCTTTCCCTCCTGCTGGAGATCAGCCTGCTGCAATTAAAAAGCTAGTAGAAGGGCTGGACGATGGCTTGGCGGCACAAACCCTGTTGGGGGTAACAGGTTCTGGGAAAACATACACTATTGCTAATGTGATTCAGGAAACACAGCGCCCAGCATTAATAATGGCTCACAATAAGACACTAGCAGCTCAACTCTATGGTGAATTAAAGGAATTCTTTCCAAACAATGCTGTAGAGTACTTTGTATCCTATTATGATTATTACCAGCCAGAAGCTTATGTCCCGGCTTCAGACTCTTATATTGAAAAAGACTCATCAGTAAATGAGCATATTGAACAAATGCGCCTATCTGCTACTAAATCTTTATTGGAAAAGCGGGATGTTGTAGTGGTCGCTACAGTTTCATCGATTTATGGACTGGGTGATCCGACAACATATCTGGATATGGTTCTGCACTTGAATGTTGGTGGAAAGTTAGATCAACGTGTACTACTTAAACGCCTCGCAGAATTACAGTACACACGCAATGAAATGGATTTACACCGGAGTTCTTACCGAGTACGCGGTGATGTTATAGATATTTATCCAGCGGAATCAGATAGCAATGCAATAAGGATTGAACTTTTCGATGATGAAATTGAAAGTTTAGCCTATTTTGACCCTCTTACTGGTGAAATTTTACAAAAAGTACCAAGACTTACAGTATTCCCAAAATCACATTACGTTACGCATCGTGAACGTATGCTGGAGACGATTGAACAAGTTAAAGTTGAGTTAAATGTAAGATTGAAACATTTAGAAGAGCATAATCTTTTAGTGGAGGCTCAGCGACTTAAGCAACGTACTCAATTTGATTTGGAAATGATGGCGCAGCTAGGTTATTGCACTGGCGTTGAAAACTATTCGCGCTATTTATCAGGTCGTGATGAAGGGCAGCCGCCGCCAACTTTATTTGATTATTTGCCTGCTGATGCATTTGTTGTTGTCGATGAATCGCATGTCACCATTCCACAAATAGGAGCCATGTATAAAGGTGACCGTTCGCGCAAGGAAACGCTTGTGCAATATGGGTTTAGATTGCCTTCAGCATTAGATAATAGGCCACTGCGTTTTGCTGAATGGGAGCAATTAGTGCCGCAACTAATTTTTTCTTCAGCTACTCCCTCAGTTTATGAAGAAGAACATGAAGGCCAACGGGTGCTACAGGTGGTTAGACCAACTGGTTTATTAGATCCAGAACCCGAAGTCAGACCTGCTACTCACCAAGTAGATGATTTGCTGTCTGAAATAAAGAAAAGGGTGATAGTAAAAGAGAGGGTATTAGTAACAACTTTGACTAAACGCATGGCAGAAGATTTAACCGATTATTTGGCTGATAACGGTGTGCGTGTGCGTTATTTACATTCAGATATTGATACGATTGAGCGTGTAGAAATTATCCGTGATTTACGCTTAGGTGAGTTTGATGTGCTGGTAGGTATTAATCTTTTACGTGAAGGCCTTGATATTCCAGAAGTTTCTTTGGTGGCTATATTAGATTCCGACAAAGAAGGCTTCTTACGTTCTGAGCGGTCACTGATTCAGACCATGGGTCGTGCGGCGAGAAATATTAATGGAAAGGTTATTCTTTATGCCGACAGAACGACAAAGTCCATGCAGGCAGCAATCGATACAACAACGGAGCGCCGCCGTGTTCAAGGTGAATATAACCTTGAGCATGGCATAACCCCACAAGGGATTAAAAAAGGTGTTACCGATATCATGGATGGTGCAGGGCAAACACAAGGCAAGAGCAAAAGAAATTATGCGCAACTGAGAGAAGTTGCTGAAGCAGGCAGCGAATATTCAACTTTGGGCGAGAATATGACGCCTAAGCAATTGGCAAAAGAGATCAAGCGCTTTGAAGAAGAAATGTATGAACATGCACGAAATCTTGAATTCGAAGAGGCGGCTAAAGTTCGCGATAAAATATCCCAACTCAATGAGAAATTTATTTCATAGTTAATGACATTAACTAGCTCTCAAATTAACTGCATTAGTAAAGCTTAAAAATTCCACCAACTCCTTAATTTCCTTGTGATTTTGAGCGACTATCTCTATAATCGCCGCTCTTTTCGAGATGCCTGAGAACAGCATAAATACGGGGTTTTGAGAGAGTACTGAAACGATTTTAGGCGCGTAGCTCAGTTGGTTAGAGCGCTACCTTGACATGGTAGAGGTCACCAGTTCGAATCTGGTCGTGCCTACCAATTCAATAATGATAAATATTTGTAAAAAAAGTATTAGAAAGGAGACAGCAGAACAAGAGTTTCTGTTTCAAGAAAGATGTTAACTATAACGTTACCAGATGGCAGCAAGCGAGAATTTGATCAACAGCTTACTGTTTATGAACTTGCGGAATCGATTGGACCAGGGTTAGCTAAAGCAGCTATTGCTGGAAAGGTTGATGGTGAATTGGTGGATACCTCTTTTGAAATTTCGCAAGATGCTGAAGTCGCTATTATTACTTCTCGTGACCAAGAAGGGTTGGAAATTATCCGTCACTCTTGTGCTCACTTGATGGCCAATGCAGTACAAAATTTGTTTCCTTCTGCACAAGTCACTATTGGTCCGGTTATAGAAAACGGTTTTTTTTATGACTTTGCTTTTGAGAGGTCTTTTACGCCAGAAGATTTAGAAGCTATTGAAAAGGAGATGCTTCGGCTAAGTAAAGAAGGCTTAACAGTTAACCGTAGCTTGATGAGCAGGGATGAAGCGGTTGCCATGTTTAAGGAAATGGGTGAAGAATACAAAGTTCAAATTATAGAGAGCATTCCTGACGAACAAGGGCTTTCATTTTATAAGCAAGGTGACTTTATTGACTTATGTCGTGGGCCGCATGTTCCAAACACAAGTCATATCAAAGCCTTCAAATTGATGTCCGTGGCTGGGGCATATTGGCGTGGTGATTCGAATGATGAAATGCTGCAACGAATTTATGGCACAGCATGGACAGATAAAAAAGAATTAAAGCAATATTTACACTTATTAGAAGAGGCTGAACGCCGAGACCATCGAAAGATTGGGAAAAAATTGAATCTATTCCATTTCCAGGAAGAAGCTCCTGGTATGGTGTTCTGGCATCCGCATGGCTGGAGAATTTACCAGATTACTAAGCAGTATATGCAAACTCTTTTTGAAGAAAATGGCTATCAGGAAATTAACACACCGCAATTAGTCGATTACAGTCTTTGGGATAAATCTGGACATTCGGCTAAATTTGCAGAGCATATGTTTAGTGTGGAATCTGATAGTCGCATGTATGCCATTAAGCCGATGAATTGCCCATGCCACGTGCAAGTGTTCAATCAAGGTTTAAAATCGTATCGTGATCTACCATTGCGATTAGCTGAGTTCGGTTCATGCCATCGTTATGAGCCTTCAGGCAGCATGCATGGTTTGATGCGAGTAAGATCTTTTACGCAGGATGATGGACATATATTTTGTACTGAAGATCAGATTCAAGGCGAAGTGTCAGAATTTATTGATCTGGTATATAAGGTTTATAAAGATTTTGGTTTTGAAGAAATAATTCTTCGCTTATCGACTCGCCCTGAACAACGTGTTGGTGAAGACGAGGAATGGGATCAAGCTGAAGCTGCATTACAAGAAGCTCTGGATAATACCGGTCGAGATTGGCAGCTATTACCAGGAGAGGGTGCATTTTATGGACCTAAAGTAGAATTTGCTTTGAAAGATTGCATGGGTCGTGAACAACAGTGCGGTACTATTCAGGTCGATTTCTCCATGCCAGGGCGTTTAGGGGCACAATTTGTGGCAGAAGATAACACCCGACATACACCAGTCATGTTACATCGAGCAATTTTTGGTTCTTTTGAGCGTTTTATCGGTATTTTGATCGAGCATTATGAAGGTGCTTTTCCAGTCTGGTTATCGCCAATTCAGGCCATGGTATTGAATATTACGGATAAACAAGCCGATTATTGCGAAAAAATAGTGGATTCCCTTAAAAATAAGGGGTTTAGAGTCGAAAGTGACTTGAGAAATGAGAAGGTCGGGTTTAAAATCCGCGAGCACACAGTGCAACGAATACCCTACCTGCTTGTAGCCGGTGACAAAGAAGTTGATGCTAATACCGTTTCGGTCAGAGATCGTACCGGTAATGATTTGGGAGTAATGGATATTGCCCAGTTCGAAGCGTTGCTACAGCAGGATATTGAGAACTACAGTAGGACATAAAATAAGGGTAGAGCGGCACTAAAGATTAACTTGAACGGAGAAATATATTATTAAGCGTGACAATGGCAAAAGCAAAAAGGCTATCATCAATGATGATATTGAGGCGGAACAAGTAAGATTGATTCTTGCCGATAGTGCTCAAAGGGGAATAGTAAGTATAGCTGAAGCAAGAGAAGAAGCTGCAGAGGCTAAATTAGATTTAGTTCTAATCTCTCCGGATGCAGATCCGCCAGTTTGCAAAATCATGGATTTCGGTAAGCATGTTTTTGAGCTTAAAAAGCAAAATGCAGCTAACCGTAAGAAACAAAAAGTCATTCACGTTAAAGAAATCAAATTTAGGCCAGGGACGGAAGAAGGAGATTATCAGGTAAAACTACGCAACCTGATACGTTTCCTCAATGATGGAGATAGAGCAAAAGCCACAGTACGTTTTCGTGGCCGCGAGCTAGCTCATCAACATATCGGGATGGAGCTGATTCAGAGATTGAAGGTTGATCTTGCTGAACACGGCATCGTCGACCAGGAACCGAAAATGGAAGGTCGACAGTTAACCATGGTGTTAACACCGGTAAAGAAAAAGCCGTAAGAGTTTTCCCTTTATTCTTCGTTAAACCCGAAGAGTTCGGGAGGAAATGCTTTTACTTAATTTAAACGTAAGGAAGCCCAACAAAAAAAATGGCTTACCTTAAATGCGGAGTACGACAATGCCTAAACAGAAAGTACACAGTGGCGCTGCAAAGCGTTTCAAAAAGACCGGGTCCGGCCTCAAGCGTAAAAGCGCTTATAAAAGCCATATCCTCACCAAAATGACAACAAAGCGTAAGCGTCAATTGCGAGGCACTTCTGAGGTTCATCCTGCAGATATGTCAAATGTAAAACGCATGCTGCGTCAGAATTAAGGGGGATTAAGAAATGGCAAGAGTAAAACGTGGTGTGGTAGCACACCGTCGACACAAAAAAATTCTAAAGCAAGCTAAAGGATATTATGGTGCTCGTAGCCGTGTATTCCGTGTAGCTAAGCAAGCAGTCATTAAAGCGGGGCAATATGCTTACCGTGACCGCAAGGTGAAGAAACGTGTATTCCGTGCTTTATGGATTACTCGCATCAATGCACAAGCGCGTATAAATGACATTACTTATAGCCGTCTGATAGCTGGCCTTAAGAAGGCTGAAATTGTTATTGATCGTCGTGTATTAGCTGATTTGGCTGTTAATGATAAAGATGCTTTTGCTGCTGTAGCTCAAGAGGCAAAAGCGGCACTCGCCTAATTAATTAGCCAGACGAGACCTTTATGGATAATCTGGAAGCCCTAACAAGTGCAGCCTTGCAGGCTATCGCTCAAGCTGAAAATGCTACTGAGCTTGATAGTCTGCGAGTGCAATATCTAGGTAAAAAAGGCAGTCTCACCGATCAACTTAAATCGCTAGGGAAGTTGCCTGCCGATGAAAGGCCGGCTGCAGGCGCTGCAATTAATCAGTCCAAACAGCAAGTTCAAGAAGCAATTAATCAACGTAAAGAAATTATAGATAGTGCTGCCACTACGGAGCTTTTGAAGCGTGAAGCTATAGATATAACGCTACCTGGTCGGCGTCAACAAGCCGGTGCATTGCATCCAGTCACAAAAACTATTGAACGCATAGAAGAAATTTTTTCTGCTGCAGGTTTTGATACTGTTGAAGGTCCAGAGATCGAAGATAATTATCATAACTTCGAGGCGTTAAATATTCCGGATCATCATCCTGCTCGCGCGATGCATGATACTTTTTACTTTGATGCAAATACCTTATTAAGAACACATACCTCTAATGTTCAAGTTAGAACAATGGAAACAGGTGAGGCTCCATTAAGGATTATATGTCCGGGTCGGGTTTATCGTTGTGATTCTGATTTAACACATACGCCAATGTTTCATCAGGTAGAAGGTTTACTAATAGATGAAAATGTTAGCTTTGCCGATTTGAAAGGCATCATTGAAGATTTTCTCAAAGTTTTCTTTGAGGCTGATTTGTCTGTGCGTTTTCGTCCTTCTTATTTCCCGTTCACTGAACCGTCAGCTGAAGTTGATGTGCAATGTGTAAATTGCAAAGGCGAAGGCTGTCGAGTCTGTGGTAATACGGGTTGGTTAGAGATACTTGGTTGCGGCATGGTGCATCCTAAAGTGCTGGAATTTTCGGGTATAGATTCTGAAAAATATTCAGGCTATGCCTTTGGCATGGGAGTAGATCGTTTGGCTATGCTACGTTATCAGATTAAAGACCTGCGTTTGTTATTCGAAAACGATCTGCGTTTTCTACAGCAGTTTTCATAAAGGGCGGCTCAAGTGAAATTCAGCGAAAACTGGTTGCGTGAATGGGTTAGCCCTAAAATCACTACTGAAGAATTAGTTACCCAATTGACCATGGCGGGCTTAGAAGTTGATGCGGTTGAGGCTGCGGCAAATAAATTCACTGGGGTAGTTGTTGGTGAAGTTCTCAGTGTAGATAAACATCCGGATGCCGATAAGCTGAATGTTTGCCAGGTAACTAATGGCAAAGAAAACCTACAAGTTGTCTGTGGAGCTCCCAACGTTGCTGTAGGCCAAAAGGTTCCTTTTGCCTTAGTTGGTGCAAAATTAGCTGAAGATTTTAAAATTAAAAAAGCCAAACTCAGAGGCGCAGAATCAAATGGTATGTTGTGTTCTGCCGATGAACTGGGCTTAGCAGAAAAATCTGATGGAATTCTAGAACTGCCAGTAGATGCAAAAGTTGGTCAAGATATTCGAGACTACCTTTTACTAGATGATGCTGTTATCGATGTTGATTTAACACCTAATCGGGGAGATTGCCTAAGTATTCAGGGAGTTGCTCGTGAAGTGGCGGTGCTTAATAAGACTGAAACAAGTTCTCCATTAATTGATGAAGTCACAAATAGTATCGAGGATGTTTTTCCAGTTGAATTACTAAGTCCTGCTGATTGCCCACGCTATCTAGGCCGAGTTATTAAGAACGTCAATGTTAGTGCCGTTTCTCCAGTTTGGTTACAAGAAAAGCTAAGACGTAGTGGCATACGCAGTATTGACCCTGTAGTCGACGTGACTAACTACGTTATGTTGGAGCTTGGACAACCTCTGCATGCTTTTGATTTAGAAGTTCTAGGTAAAGGTATTCAAGTACGCAGAGCTAAGGCAGATGAAAAATTGGTATTACTTGATGGTCGCGAAGTTGTATTGAATGAAGATACTTTGATCATCGCTGATCACGAAAAAGCATTAGCTATTGCAGGTGTAATGGGAGGAGAACACAGTGGAATAAGTGATAATACTCAGCACCTTTTCCTCGAAAGTGCTTTTTTTAGTCCGCTCAGTATTGCCGGTAAAGCACGTGCCTATGGTTTGCATACCGACGCTTCTCATCGTTACGAGCGTGGTGTCGATTATGATTTGCCTAAATTAGCAATTGAAAGAGCAACCCAGATGTTGCTTGATATTGTTGGTGGAGAGGCGGGCCCTGTAGTTGTTGCTGATGCAGTCCTTCCTGAAACCAAACAAGTTAAATTACGTGCAAACAAAGTCATAAGCTTGCTTGGTTTAGATATCCCGGCATCAGAAACTGAAGATATCCTCACACGACTTGGGCTTGAAGTTCTTGAAAGCGACAATGAAAGTTGGTTGTTTAAAGTGCCTAGTTGGCGCTTTGATATAAGTATAGAAGCAGACTTGATTGAAGAACTCGCGCGTATATATGGTTACGATAATCTACCAATAAGCACTGTGACAAGCGGAAGCCATTTAAACAGCTCTACTGAAAGTAAATTAAGCTTAAAACAGCTTAGAAGACGATTAACATCATTGGGATACCAGGAAGTTATTTCTTATAGCTTTGTAGAGCCTGAATTAGAAGATAAGCTGTCTATACTTGAATCTGAAGCAATTATTCTATCTAACCCTATTTCAAGTGAAATGTCGGTTATGCGAAGAAACCTCTGGTCTGGGCTTCTACAAACACTAAAACATAATCAGAACCGTCAACAGGATAGGGTGCGAATATTTGAATCGGGATTGGTTTTCTCTAAATCAGCAGATGGAATTCAGCAAGATGCTATGTTGGGCGGTTTAATTTGGGGAAGTCAGTCACCAGAACAATGGGGTGAAAGTGCTCAACCCAGTGATTTTTATGATATTAAAGGCGATGTAGAAAGCATTCTTGCTATGACTAATGAAGCCTCATCGTTCAAATTTGAAGCGGCTGAACATCCAGCATTACAAATCGGTCAAACTGCCTGTATTTCAAGAAACGAGAAGGCTATGGGCTGGTTAGGGGCATTAAACCCACAATTGCAAAAAACCTTAGATATTCCGGGAAAAGTTTATCTTTTTGAATTAAAAATCAAAGACTTATTAGATGCTTCTCTGACCAAAGTAAGCACCTTATCTAAATACCCTTCAGTACGCCGAGATTTAGCTCTACTGGTTGATAGAGACCTAAACTTTGATGAGTTAGAAAGCCTTATAAGTGAGCAAGCAGGTGAAGACCTCGAACAAATCGTGCTATTTGATGTTTATCAGGGCGAAAATATAGATTCTGGAAAACAAAGCTTAGCTTTAGGCCTAACATTTCAAAATTCATCTCGAACTCTTAATGACGATGAGATAAATGAGATAATTAATAAGTGTATCAAGGCACTAGAAGCAAAATTTAATGCAGAATTAAGGTGATTTTCGTCTATACTTAGGCCATAATTGCCAACCCAAGTCGGAAAATAGCTAAAAAATACAAGAATTAAGGCATAACTATGGGTAGTGGAGCACTGACAAAAGCGGAAATGTCCGAACGCCTTTTTGACGAAATGGGCCTTAATAAGCGTGAAGCCAAAGAACTCGTCGAGCAGCTTTTTGAAGAAGTCAGACAATCGCTGGAAAGTAATGAGCAAGTGAAACTATCTGGTTTTGGTAATTTTGATTTACGCGATAAGCGGGAGCGTCCAGGACGCAACCCCAAAACCGGTGAAGAAATCCCCATTCAGGCACGCCGAGTGGTGACTTTCAGACCAGGGCAGAAACTTAAATCAAGAGTAGAAGGCTATGCTGGAACCGAGTCATAATTCAGAATTACCGGAAATTCCGGCCAAACGTTATTTCACTATTGGTGAAGTAAGTGAGCTATGTGAAGTTAAACCACATGTTTTGCGTTATTGGGAGCAGGAATTTACCCAATTAAAACCGGTTAAACGTCGCGGTAATCGTCGATATTATCAACGTCAGGATGTCATCCTGATTCGCCAGATACGCACTCTCTTATATGAACAAGGTTTTACTATTGGCGGTGCAAGACAGCGCATGGCGGGTAACGATCCTGTTGAAGCTCAGCCAGTAATGAATCAGCAGATGATCAAAGAATTGATCGAAGAAATTGAAGAAGCCTTAACTCATCTAGCTTCTTAGTAATTCTTAGTAAATTTAACTACCCCTTCCTTTTCTAAATCGGAGTGTAGCGCAGCCTGGTAGCGCACCACACTGGGGGTGTGGTGGTCGTCGGTTCAAATCCGGCCACTCCGACCAAATTCTAATCTCGAAAACCCCTGCATCTTTTTATTAATACTTTTCAACAGGCGTGCTATCACAAATTACTTAACAGCATTATGGCAATGCAGCAGTACCCGAATCTAATATCCCCAAACCTTGAATTGTATGTCGTCAAAACCTTTTGGACTGAGGGCAGTCTGATTCAAGAGACAGATTAGCTCATCTGGTTTGTATCCCGTCAGCACTAGTTGGACCAATTAGCCTGATTGCTTAAGAGATAGTTTTAGCTCATCGTTCACTGAAAAGGAAACGATGATGAAAGAAACTCGAGGTGTAGAAAAAACAGTCCGTGATATCCGCCGGCGTACT
>JAQWMX010000014.1 GCA_029246545.1 Gammaproteobacteria bacterium | reverse complement strand
AGATTTATCCACAGCACTGCTAAATTAATTTTAGTTGTGGATAAGTAAGTAGAACCCTGTTTTTTGGGGCTTGTATCACTTAAAGATAATCGAGTAATCTCACTATAGATTGTTTAGGAGAATTAAATTGAGTGAAGTCAGTGAATTGTCTTTTAATGTGCGGGATTATGAGTGTGATCTGCAAGGTGTTGTAAATAATGCTGTCTACCAGAATTATCTGGAACATGCGCGACACATATTTTTAAAAGAGCACAACATAGATTTTTCAGCTTTAGCAAAAGCTGGCACTAATCTGGTCGTTATTAGAGCAGAACTCGACTACAAGGGTTCATTAAACAGCGGCGACTCTTTCACTGTTCTTACCCGTTTTGCCAGGAAGTCTCGGTTAAAATTTCTTTTTATACAGGATATTGTTCGCCAGGGTGATAAGAAAGTTCTTTTGAGTGCTGAAGTAACCGGAACTGCAGTGAACTCTAAAGGCAGACCATTTATTCCTAACGAGCTGGAAAATTTGCTCGAATAATTATTTTCAAAGATTTAACCCTTTTCTAGATTTGTCACGTTTATAAGCCTGAAAACAAAAGTTTATTCAGGGCTAATGCCTAAGAAGAGGTGATAATAGTTATAGCCCAAAGGCAGGAAACAGTTGAACAAGCTACTGCAATGGATATGGCGATATTCGTTGGATATCGTGATGAAGCTAATACATGGTTAGCTGAAATTCAATTTCTTACAGATGCAGGTAGTGAAGATGAATTAGCTGAAGAAGGTCGATTGTTTGCAGAAAGATATCCGGATATTGATATAGATTCTGCTCTAGCTGATTTACTAGAATAACTAACAAGAAACATTCTAAGAAACAGACAAAGAAAAGACAAAGAAAAGACAAAGGAGATTGCAATGGCATTACCTAAAATCGGCAATGTGGCGCCGGCTTTTACATTAGAAGACCAGAAAGGGAAGAAGCGTAGTTTAAAAGATTATAAGGGCAAGACAGTTGTCTTATATTTTTATCCTAAAGCGATGACCCCAGGCTGCACCGTTCAGGCACATGGCATTCGCGATAGCAAAAATGAATTGAAAAAGTTGGGTGTAGAAGTGTTAGGAGTAAGTATCGATTCCTCTAAGCGCTTGGCTAAATTTGAAGAAAAGGATGGGCTTAATTTTACTCTGCTAGCGGATGAAGATCATGCTTTAGCCGACAAGTATGGAGTTTGGGGCTTGAAAAAATTTATGGGAAAAGAATACATGGGTATTAAGCGCATGACTTTTATCATAGGCAAAGATGGAAAACTTATGCATATTATGGAAAAAGTAAAAACCAAAACCCATCATGAAGATGTCATTTCAACTATTAAAGATAACTTATAAGACTTTTAAAATTAATGTTTTATGCAACTTTTTTATAAGCAATATTCAACTACAGGCAAGCCACTAATTATTTTGCATGGCCTTTTTGGTCAGCAAGGTAATTTGACTGTACAGGCGAAAGCCTTAGCTGAAAACTTTAAGGTTTATGGTTTCGACGCGCGTAATCATGGGCAATCAGCACATACAGATACTATGTCTTACCCTGAAATGGCTGAAGACATAATCGAAACAATGGATGCTTTAGAAATCCCTCTTGCAGATCTTATTGGTCATTCCATGGGAGGTAAGATTGCTATGCAGATGGCCTTAACGTATCCCCAGCGAGTTAATAAATTGATTGTTGTAGATATTGCGCCAGTTAATTATGTCAGCGGCCCCAATGAGGAGCTCAGTGCTTTACAAAAGGTTGAACTGAGCACATTAACAAGCCGCAAAGATGCTGATGCCACTTTGCAGACTGATGTGCCTAATAAAGCTGTTAGAGATTTTCTTTTAACTAATCTACAAAGAAACAGTGAAGGCACATATCAATGGCGCATGAATTTATCAGCTATCACGAAAAATTATTCATTGATAAAAAGTTGGGGCGAGATCGGAGTCGAAACTAAATCAGAATTTTCTGGCGAAACGCTTTTTATAAAAGGTGGAAATTCCAATTATTTATTGCCGAAATATACGGATAAAACGCTTGCCCAATTTCCGAAGGCAATAGTTAAAATAATTAATGATGCAGGGCATTGGGTGCACAATGAAAAACCTGAGCAATTTTTTAATATTGCACAGGAATTTTTATTGGAATAATAAGGATAAAAAAATAAGACAGCTTACTGTAAGCGACAGTTTTTTGAGAACTGTGCTTTAAGAAATTCCATTTGGTCTGCAAGTATCCTGGGGCTATTCATTAAGGCTAAATATTCCGCTGCATTGGGTTTGAAAGGTAAAGCCAGCAATTCCATATGGGCCTCTTCAGGCGTGCGATCCTGCTTGAAGTGATTGCAACGTCGACAAGCTGCAACAACATTAGTCCAAATATTTTTACCACCACGAGAGGTCGGAATGATGTGGTCACAACTTAAATCTTTATCTAGATATTCTTTGCCACAATACAAACATAAATTTTGATCTCGGCGGAATAAAATCCTGTTGGTTAAGGCTGGTTTTTTTGAATAATTATGATGCACATCACCAGAGCAGGCGATAATACTTTGTAAGTTAATAAAGCTACGTTCACCACTAAACCGCGAGGTTCCGCCCCAGACAGTTCTGATAGTGTCACCGAGGGTCCAGGTTACGAGTTCACGAGCGTAGAGGGTGGTAGCTTCCTGCCAGGTAAGCCATTCAATGGGATTTCCTGCAAGATTTAATCGCAGAACTTGAGAACGACTGTTGTTAAAATCCATAAATAAATTTAGACCAAAGCCACGACGCGATTACAGTACCCACAATTGTAATATGGGTCAATAGGAAGAGTTGGATTTAATATAAATTCAAATGTATTTTTCTGAGGAGATTTAAATCCTTATTGTTGTCACTTTTATATCAGGTGTTGAAATAGACATTGATTTTGAGACTGGGTATTCTCTTTTGACTGAGTATAGAGGGGTAATAAAAAATGAGGCTAAAACACTTATTTTTCAAAACTAGTTTTGCATTAGTTTCACTGATCAGTATTCAATCTTTAAGTTTTGCGCAGGGCGGCGACGAAACGGCACTTATGCCAGGCAGGTCAGCAGTTGATCCTGTTGTTGAATACCCATCTCAAGATTTTGCTACAGCTGAGGAATATTATAATAGTTTACTTGAAGAAGCTGATGGCGGCACACAACATACCATGGCAACGATTCCAGTTTGGGATGGGCTTTGGAGTCCTGGTTATAACAACATGCCTGCCTTATTTTTAGAAGGTGGCACAATGGGAGTAGCCATGTCACCTGGCGGCATAGTCAAAGAGGGTGTTTTAACGCCTGCTTATGAGGATCAATTCAGGCAACGCCGCGCTGAAATAGAACAGTATGGTGAGCAACTTTATGACCGCCTAACCACTTGCCAGTACCCTGGTACAGCGCGCTGGTTATGGGAGCCCTACGTGAAAGAGTTTGCTAACACGCCAACTCAAACCTGGATGCTGAATGATTTAATGAATGAAACTCGTCGTGTGTATATAAATTCCGAGCATATCAATATAGACGGCAAGCATTCAGCTACAGGTGACAGTATTGGTTTTTGGGATGAAGAAAAGTTAATTATTTGGACTAAATGGATTAATCCAGCTGATTATCTACGTGGTATGCCTCTGACCAGTAATCAGTTAGAAATGGTTGAATCTTGGCAAGTACAAATAAGTGCAGAAGGCTTACGTCAGTTAATCACTCAGGTAACCTTTTATGACCCGATTGGCCTACAGTCGCCACAATCAGCAGTCTATGTGCATTCAGAAAGCCCTGAATTGGTTGAATTCGGTGCACGTATTCGCAATTGGGAATGCTCGACTAGCAGCAATTCTTATCAAGATGAAACCGGGAGAACCTTTTTCTATTTGCCAGGTGATCCTGAATATAAAGATCCGCGAGGTTTTACTGATTTTCCAGATATTCCAGGACAATCCTTAAACCCAATGGGTCAGTGAGTATAAGCTTAAAATAAATTTTTTGAGGACATTGAGATGAAGAAAATAATATTAACAATAGGAACTATCATTGTTTCAAGTTTTGTAGCATTGACACAAACTGTTACGGCACACCATTCTTTTGCCATGTTTGATGCGTCAAAAGAACAAATCGTTATTGGTCGTGTGCAGCGCTGGGCCTTCAATAATCCACATACATGGCTTTATATAGAAGTTGAAGATGAACAAGGCAATACTCAAACTTGGGGTTTCGAAGGAGCAGCTCAGGTACATGCTATGCGTCAAGGCGTTAATGGTAATACCTTTACGCCGGGAGAAATGGTTAAAGTAATTATGCTGCCATTGAATTCAGGGGATCCAGCAGGCGCCATGTGTTTTGTGCAAAAAGAAGATGGCTCCATTGCCCAACCCAATGATGGTGTCTGTAATGCAAATGAAAGAGCTTCAATTTGGCAGGAAAACGGCTGGCTGGATTCTCCTAACCTAACTATATTTGATAAAGAACCAGACTTTATGTGATATGGGATAGTCTCTTTTGAACACCTTACAAAGATGGTCTTTAGCCCCTAAGACTCACTTACTTAATAAAACCTTATTCCAAATTCACCTTTGGGCAGGCATTGTGCTTGGCCTATATATGCTGATGATTAGTGTTAGCGGCGCGATTTACATGGTCGAGAATGACCTTGATCGCTACTTTGTACCCGGTAATGTAATACCAACAGAAACTGAGCCTTTAAGAAATGATGAATTGGAAGCCCGCATAGAAGAAGTTTACAGCGATTTTGAAGTGTTTATGTTTACTGCTTCTTCCAATCCTGAACGTGCAGTACTAGTTGTTCTTAGGCAGGATGGTGTAGCCGAAAATCGTTACTTTGATCAATACCGTGGAGTGGATAGGGGTAGCTCTTTACCTTGGCAAGCTAAAGTTTACCGTTGGTTTATAAATTTCCATGACGACCTTTTTATTGAAAATGGAGGGCGTCAAATTAATGGCTGGGGAGCAGTTGTTTTTCTAGTGATGATGCTTAGTGGTATATTTATTTGGTGGAGAGGAAAAACTCAATGGCGTCATGGTTTTTATCTAAGCAAGCAAAGTCCGCGTGGCACACTCTGGCAATTCCACAGTGTGTTTGGTTTCTGGTGTTTATTTTTTATGTTTGCTTGGGGTATAAGCGGTATGTTGATCGCTATTCCTGACACGTTTCGGACAGTCACAGATGCTTTAGGTTTAAGCAACATTCTCAATATGGGTGTTATAGGTATGCCAGATGTTGAAATTCAGGCCATGCTAGATTCGGGTGAATTGGGACCTAATGATTTTATAATGAACTTAGGTGAAATTAGATCTGATAATAGCTCTGGATTTTTGGATATCATGGTGGATCTTCATTTCGGGCGCTTTCAAGCAGCTTGGGCCAAGTGGGCTTTAGTCGTCATCAGTTTGATTCCCGCAGGGATGTTTATTACTGGTTTTATCCTTTGGTGGAAACGTGTAGTGATGCGAACCTACCGGAAAATTCTAACTAATAACTAAGAGAATAGTTAAAAGAATAGATAAAGAGAATAGTATTTGCTCTTAACTGACTCGTGTTATTGATTGATATGCAAACTCGGAATGAAGTAGGCTAGAGCCAGCCGGGTTAGAAGTAACGCTGTATTAGCTCACAAACTCATGACAATAAGAAAATAATAGTAAGGAGTCACAATGAATAAGAAAACATTAATTCTCGCAAGTTTTGCTCTTACAGGGCTGATTGGGGCCACTAGCACTCTTGCTCAACCACCATCTGGATCGCCTAGCTTTTTTATTACAGCAACTGGTTCTGGCAATGGCGCTGATTTAGGCGGTCTTGCTGGTGCAGACGCCATTTGTCAAAGCCAAGCAGATGCAGCAGGCTTAGACAGGACGTTCCGTGCTTACTTAAGCACTCAGGGACCAAATGCAGTTGATGCACGTGACCGTATTGGTGAAGGCCCTTGGTTTAATGTGGCCGGGTACCGTGTAGCTGTTGATGTTGATACTCTTCACAGCATCGATCATCGAGTAAGTTCTGGTTCAGGGCTAACTGCAACTGGTAATCGTATTCCTGGAACAGGTTTTTCTCCTAACCGTCATGATGTTTTGACCGGTTCACAAGCAGATGGCACAGCTTATCCAGCTGGCGAAGATATGACTTGTACCAACTGGACTAGTAGTGATGAGGGGCAAGCAAGAGTTGGGCATCATGACTGGCCAAACTTTAACTCTGCTCACAATAGTCAGGGATGTAGCCAACAAGCATTAATCAATACTGGTGGAGATGGTTTGTTTTATTGCTTCGCTTTATAAGCGCTTTTCAATTAAATAAGTCTAAATAAGCAGTTGCTCCAGTTAATGGAGCGCTGCTTTTTTTATGCTCTATTCTTATTATTTTCTATAAGCTTGGAATATTATCAGTGGTGAAAATCACCACTATTATGAAAATATACCCCTACTGACGTTTTCACGACTACTAATTTAGATATAACTTGCTGTATTATATGAATATTTTATTATGGAAGAAGAGAAGAAATACTTGAGCAGCGTGAGATGATCAAACAAAATACAATCGCTATGAGAAAACAAATGCATTACGATAAACAACTAAACCAGATGAGCTAATCTGTCTCTTGAATCAGACTGCCCTCAGTCCAAAAGGTTTTGACGACATACACTCAGACTACACAACTGTGAAGACCACCCCCCGTCTATAAAAAAGACCCACCCCTAGCTGGTTACAGGAATAGTTACAGGAATGGCACTAATAAAGCCTGTATCTTGTTGACTTATAAGCAGTAAATTAAGGAGTTCTAGGAGTTATGGTACCGGAGGCCGGACTTGAACCGGCACGCTATCACTAGCACCGGATTTTGAATCCGGCGTGTCTACCAATTCCACCACTCCGGCACGAGGAGTCTTTCAGGTATGTCTGGTTAGACGAGCGCGGAGTATAACGCCTGTTTTGCTTGCTGCCTATGATTTCTGTGATAAAAGCGGTAATCTTGCGCCCCCATGAAACTCAGTGATTTCCATTTCGATTTACCAGAAGAGCTGATTGCGCATTACCCGCCTAATAAGCGGACTGATAGCCGTTTACTTTGTCTATCTCGCGAAAGCGGAGAGCTGAGTCATCGTCAATTTACAGATTTTATTTCTTTAATTAATCCCGAAGATCTGCTGGTGTTTAATAACACGCGTGTTATTCCCGCGCGATTAATGGGTCGCAAAGAAAGCGGTGGGAAAGTTGAAGTGTTGGTCGAAAGGGTAATGGCTGATAACCAAATACTGGCTCAAGTTCGGGTAAGTAAAACACCAAAAGCTGGATCTTTTATTGAATTAACTGAAACAGTTAAAGCTGAGGTGCTTGGTCGAGAAGGTGATTTCTTTGTCTTGGGGTTCCCCAAAGATATTTCGTTAATGGGATTGTTAGATGAAATTGGGCATATCCCATTACCGCCTTATATCAAGCGTGAAGATGAGCTGTCTGACAAGGAACGTTATCAAACTGTTTACAGTGAAAAACAAGGTGCAGTAGCCGCTCCAACAGCAGGGTTACATTTTGATGAAGCTTTGCTATCAGAAATAAATGCCAAAGGAATTGAGTCAGCAAAAGTAACTTTGCATGTTGGTGCCGGAACTTTTCAACCTGTTCGTACCAATAAGATTGAAGAGCATCATATGCATTCCGAATATCTGGAAGTTGATGAGGAGGCTTGCGCTAAAGTGAATTCTTGTCGTGCCAGAGGCGGACGCATAGTTGCAATTGGAACGACTTCAGTACGCTGTTTAGAAACAGCTAGTAGCTCAGGTGAAATATTGCCTTATAAAGGCGATACCAATATTTTTATTTATCCTGGTTACGAATTCAAATCTGTTGATGCTTTACTGACGAATTTTCATTTATCAGAGTCAACATTGATTATGTTAGTTAGTGCACTGGCAGGAAGGGAAAATGTACTAGCTGCTTATCAAGAAGCGATTAATAATAAATATCGTTTCTTCAGCTACGGCGATGCTACATTCATTGCCTAAGGTAATGAACGAATTTGAATGCCTACACTATCCTGATCAATTAACAGATCAGAAATCACCACAACTTTATCATTAGATACGAATCCCGCTTTATCTTTTAATTCCTGAAAGGCTAGACTCAGTGTTTCTTCTGGATCCTCGCTAAACTCAATTTTGAATGGATAAACATAACGATTTAAAGTCATTAAACGTCGGGTAATTCCGATGTTAGTGAATGCATAAATCGGAGAGGTTTCAGGATGACAATTGGTGACATAATTTGCCATGATGCCGTGACGTGTCACTACAACTATGCCTTTTGCATTTAGGTCTTCAGCAAGTTCAACAGCTGTCGCCGCGAGATGTTCCTTATCTGAAGACTTAATTAGTTCATCAGTTAATTTTAAGCCTGGTTGTTTTTCAGTAGCACGTGCTATTGCATCGAGCTGTTTAACGCAGCGTACCGGATGCTTACCAATGGTGGTTTCACCAGAGAGCATAATAGCGTCAGCGCCTTCATATACCGCATTAGCGACATCAGTTACTTCTGCTCTTGTTGGAATTGGATTTTCTATCATCGATTCCAAAAGGTGCGTGGCTACGATCACACGTTTACCATAGCGTGCACATAAGCGAATGATGTTTCGCTGCACCGTGGGCAATTCAGCTAAATCTATTTCTACGCCTAAGTCGCCTCGAGCAACCATGATGCCATCGGCCTCTTGGATTATTTCATCAAGATTTTTTACACCTTGTTGATCTTCAATTTTGGCAATAATTTTTACGGTCGATAACTTGTCTGGAGAGTTGTCTGCAATTAATTTCCGAAGTTGTTTTATATCGTTAGCTTCTCTTACAAAAGAAAGAGCGATGAAATCTAATTCATGAGTTAGACCGTATAGAATGTCTTCTTTATCTTTGTTGGTGATTGCAGGAAGGTTGACTCTAATGCCTGGTAAATTTACATGTTTTTTGCTGCCAAGAGTGCCTCCATCCAATATCTTACAACGTAGGACTGGATTACTTTTCTCAAGAACTTCAAGATTAATTAGACCGTTATCAACGGTAATCTTGTCGCCAACATTAACTGCTTCAATTAGCTCGTCATAGTTTATTCGTATTGACGACTCTTCGACATCTACCCCATCTCGCACGGTGATGGAAATTTCTTCACCTTTTTTCAAATCTAAGTCATTTTTTAATACGCCGGTTCTGATTTCTGGTCCTTGGGTGTCGAGCAGAATGCCAACTGGGAAAGCAGAATTCTTATTCAATTCAACAACATGTTTGATCATGCGATCAACCCATTTATGCGGGGCATGTGACATATTTAGCCGAATGATATCCATGCCGGCTTCGTGCATTTCCTGAAGCTTTTCGTAGTTACTGGTGGCAGGGCCAAGGGTGCAGATTATTTTGGTTTTGCGCATGAATGCGTCCGTAAACGTTGCTTTGAGAGGCTCAAAGTTCAATAAAAAGAGTAATATCAATTCTATCAAAAAACTTGCCTTTAAGTCAGCAAGCGTAATGCTTTTAGTATTACTGTCGATGTAAGTAAAGTTTGCTATAATCGCGCGCTCACGCCGCTAGCAATATATATTCAGCGCGTCTAAGACTAAAGATACTTACACAAACATTAATCATACAAAAGGGATCCCACCAATGAAATCACCTGTACGGGTCGCAGTCACAGGGGCTGCTGGACAAATCAGTTATTCACTTTTATTTAGAATTGCATCAGGTGCCATGTTAGGGACGGATCAGCCAGTTATTTTTCAGTTATTAGAAATTACACCCGCACTGGATGCGCTTAAAGGTACGGCGATGGAAATAGATGACTGTGCTTTTCCATTAGTAGATAGCATCGTTCAAACTGACGATGCAAATGTTGCCTTTAAAGATGCAGATTATTGTTTGTTAGTTGGTGCGCGCCCACGTGGACCAGGCATGGAACGTAAAGACTTGTTGGAAGCCAATGCTGCGATTTTCTCAGCACAAGGCAAAGCCATTAATGATAATGCTAGTCGCGATGTAAAGGTTATCGTAGTCGGTAACCCAGCAAACACCAATGCCCTGATCGCTTATCGTAATGCTCCAGATTTAGACCCAGGTCAGTTCACGGCCATGACTCGTCTTGATCATAATCGTGCGATGGCACAATTAGCAGAGAAAACGGGTAAACATAGCTCTGATGTAGAAAGCATGATTATTTGGGGTAACCATAGTGCGACACAATATCCTGACATTCATCATTGCACGGTTGCCGGAAGTAAAGCTTCTGAATTAGTTGATCAGGCTTGGGTAGTAGATGACTTTATTCCGACTGTTCAACAACGTGGTGCTGCCATTATTAAAGCGCGCGGTCTTTCAAGTGCGGCATCTGCAGCAAATGCAGCGATAGAACATATGCGCGACTGGGCACTTGGTACTAATGGACAAGTTGTCAGCATGGGCATTCCAAGTGATGGTAGTTATGGTATTTCAGAAGGTTTGATTTATTCTTTCCCAGTTACTTGCGAGAATGGGCAATACTCCATCGTTCAAGGGCTTGAGGTTAATGAGTTTAGCCAGAACTTGATGACAGCATCTGAAACAGAGCTAAGCGAAGAAAGAGACGGCGTTTCTCACTTGCTTCCTTAATCAACATTTTAAATAAGAGAAAAACTAAAAAGGAAGTCCTAGACTTCCTTTTTCTTTATACGGAATAACACATTGGAATTTTCAGTTAGTACAACAGATGGTAAAGCACGCCGAGGCTGCATGAGTTTTGCTCGTGGAGATGTGCAGACACCAGCCTTTATGCCGGTCGGAACTTATGGTTCGGTTAAAGGCTTATCGCCTGTGCAGGTTGCTGAAACTGGTGTAGAGATTCTTTTAGGCAATACCTTTCATCTGATGCTTCGACCAGGTACTGGCATTATCAAAAAGCATGGTGACCTGCATGATTTTATGGCGTGGGGCAAACCTATTCTAACGGATTCAGGTGGTTTCCAAGTTTTTAGCTTAGGTGATCTGCGTAAAATTTCTGAAGAGGGGGTGGAATTTCGTTCGCCTATTGATGGGGATAAAGTGTTCTTAAGCCCGGAAAAGGCTATCGAAGTTCAGCATAAGCTTGGTTCAGATATTGTGATGGTTTTTGATGAATGTACGCCTTATCCGGCTACTGAAACAGAAGTTCGTGATTCCATGGAGTTATCCATGCGTTGGGCCAAACGTTGTAAGGTTGTCCATGCCGATTCAGTTAACCCAGGCGCATTATTTGGTATTGTTCAGGGCGGTATGTATCCGGCTTTACGTAAAGAATCATTGGATGCCCTTAAAGAAATAGGCTTTGATGGTTATGCCATAGGTGGTCTTTCAGTTGGCGAGCCAAAAGATGAAATGATGTTGGTACTAGATGAGATTGCGGGTTTATTACCGGCAGAAAAGCCACGTTATCTGATGGGAGTGGGGACTCCAGCTGATCTAGTAGAAGGAGTCAGTCGTGGTATAGATATGTTTGATTGTGTAATGCCAACGCGAAACGCACGTAATGCGCATATTTTCACCTCTGAAGGCGTTTTAAAACTCAGAAATGCACGTTTTAAGGATGATTTGGCTCCTTTGGATAAAAATTGTAACTGCTACACTTGTAAAAACTTTTCTCGGTCTTATTTACATCATATGGATAAGTGTAAAGAAATGCTCGGTGGGCAATTAAATACCATACATAATTTACACTATTACCAAAGCCTGATGGCAAATTTGCGCAGTGCTATAGAACAAGGTAAATTGGCCGCCTTTAGAAATGACTTCTATGAAGCTCAGGCCGTACAACAATCAAACTAACTAATATATTTTAACCTTAAGGCAACATTATGGATTTTTTCATTAGCACAGCATATGCACAAGGCGCAGACGGCGCAGCCCAACAAAGCCCTTGGACTAGTTTTATCTTTCTTGGTGGTTTCATACTCATATTCTATTTCATGCTCATACGACCCCAATCTAAACGCTCAAAAGAGCATAAAGCTTTGATTGAAGGCATTGGCAAAGGAGATGAAGTAATCACAGCCGGTGGTATTTTGGGTAAAGTAACTAAAGTTGATGAGCAATATGTGTCTGTTACAGTAGCTGACAATGTTGATTTAAAAATGCAGAAATCTTCAGTGTCTGCGGTGTTGCCAAAAGGCACTATTAAATCAATTGAGCAAGGTTAATAAGACAGTAGTTTTACTTCAATACGAACTGGTTTTAATACATGTTAAATAAATATCCTCTTTGGAAAAACTTATTAATAGTGTTTGTTATTACACTGTCAGTTGTCTATGCCGCACCAAATTTTTATCCACCGGATCCGGCTATCCAAATTTCTCATGACAGCGGATTAGTGGACCAAAGTGCAATAGATACAGCATCGGCTTCATTGATCGCTGATGGCATCAATTATGTTTCTGCTGAATTGGAAGATGGTTCTGCTTTGATTCGTCTACAAAATCAGGATGATCAGCGCCGTGCGCAAGAAATTATTCAATTGTCTTTGCCCGACGAATACATTATTGCTCAAAACATGGCGCCAAATACACCAGGATTACTGCAATCATTTGGCGCTGGGCCTATGGCTTATGGTCTTGATTTAAGCGGCGGCGTTCACTTTCTGATGGAAGTAGATATGGAGCAAGCTGTAAGCAACCAATTAAATGATTCGATTGCAGTTATGCGTCGAATGCTGCGAGAAGAACGTTTACGTTATCGTCCGCCAATCGAAGTAGATGAGCTTAATCGTATTGTGCTTCGTTTTAATGATGAGGAAACTCGCAGTGCAGCAAACAGCTCTATAAGGGTTGAGTTTCCTGATTTAGTTAGCCGAAATAATGAAATTGGGAATGAGTATATTTTGTATTATCAGCCAACAGAGGCTAGTACTTTATTACTGCAAGATTATGCCTTGCAACAAAACCTCTCAACATTAAGAACTCGAGTTAATGCTTTAGGCGTTAGAGAGCCAAAAGTACAACGTATGGGCGCAGATAGAATTGTCGTCGAGTTACCAGGTATACAAGATACTGCTCGAGCCAAAGATATTATTTCTACTGTGGCAACTTTACGTTTTCATTTGGTTGCAGAATCTAATGCGGCGCCGGGAACTACTACGGACTTTGATTATCAAGGTTTACCGATCACTTTAGAAAACGATTTAATTGTTGGTGGCGATAGTGTTACCCAAGCTCAAGCTACTTTTGATGCTCAAACATCATTACCGCAAGTAAATATTTCTCTTGATGCTGCTGGTGCTAGGCAAATGAACGAAGCTACCCGTAGCAATATCGGCCGTAATATGGCAATTCTGCTTAGTGAAATTAAAGTGCGTACAGTAACTGTACTACTCCCAAATGGAGATATTGAGTCCAGCTCTGAACCTTATGAAGAAATAAGGGTGATAAGTGCACCGACTATTCAGGCTGCTTTAGGTCGGCAATTCCGAATTACTGGTTTGATGGGAAATGAAGCCAGCGATTTAGCTTTATTAATTCGTTCCGGCGCATTGGCAGCCCCAATGTACTTTCTAGAAGAAAGTACTATTGGCCCTAGTTTAGGGCAAGAAAATATAGATCGTGGAGTGTTATCAGTACAAATTGGTTTAGCCTTAGTACTTGTTTTTATGGTGGTTTACTACCGCTTGTTCGGCTTAGTAGCCAATATAGCATTGGCATTAAATATATTTTTACTCATCGCAGTAATGTCGATAATAGGCGCGACTTTAACCCTGCCTGGTATTGCCGGTATTGTACTGACTGTTGGTATGGCAGTAGATGCGAATGTATTGATCTTTGCGCGTATTAGGGAAGAACTTAGAAATGGATTAAGCGTACAAAAAGCTATCGACTCAGGTTACGGCAGGGCCTTTGTTACCATTCTTGATGCTAACGTGACGACTTTATTAGTTGCCATTATTTTGTATTCAATTGGAACCGGGCCTGTAAAAGGTTTTGCAGTAACACTGTCTATTGGAATAGTAACTTCAATGTTTACAGCAATTGTGGTGACACGTTCTATTATTAATTTCATTTATGGCGGGCGAAAAGTTGAAAAGCTTTCGATAGGTATCAAAATGCCTGAACCAAGCGAAAATAAAGCTTAAGGCAGGTAATCATCATGATAGATTTCAAAAATACAATCGACTTTATGGGTAAGCGCAAGTTTGCCACGATGTTGTCTGCCATTCTTATTATAATTTCAATTGGCTCTTTTTTTCTAAATGGTATGCGTTTTGGTCTCGATTTTACTGGTGGTACTCAGGCTGAATTGTTATATGAAGAATCTCCTAGTCTTGAAGATATACGCAGTACATTAGGAGAAAATGGCTTCCAAAATTATGAAGTAGTTTTCTTTGGTAGTGATCGCGATGTGGTTATTAGAATTCAAGATGTTCAGGAAGAAGGCTTGCCACTTGAAGAGTCAAATCAAACAGGTGATAGGGTTTTAGCGTTGCTTAGAGATGCTTCAAACCAAGATATTGAGCTATTACGTTCTGAATTTATTGGTGCTCAAGTAGGTGATGAATTAAGAGAGCAGGGTGGACTAGGCATGTTAGTGGCGCTGATCATGATAATGATTTATATATCTTTGCGTTTCCAATTTAAATTTGCTGTTGGTGCAGTTGTCGCCTTAGCGCATGATGTGATTATTGTGTTGGGATTTTTCTCAGTGATGCAATTCGATTTCGACCTTACTGTTTTAGCTGCAGTGCTAGCTGTGGTGGGTTATTCGCTTAACGATACAATTGTTGTATCTGATCGTATTCGTGAAAACTTTCGTTTACTTAGAGGCGTAGATTCCACTGAAACAATCAATACCTCAATCACTCAAACATTTAGCCGAACTATTATTACTTCTTTAACAACTTTATTAGTGCTTATCGCTTTGCTATTAGTAGGTGGCGAAATGATCAGTGGTTTTGCAGTTGCTTTGACTGCAGGGGTATTGGTCGGAACTTACTCTTCTATTTATGTGGCTGCCAATGTGTTGCTGTACATGCATATTAGTAAAGAAGATTTGATTCCTGCACAAAAAGATGACGAAGAATTAGACGCGCTGCCGTAGCTTTCAACTCCAAATATGAAAGAATAACTGGCTTCGAACCAGTTGCTCATCCAAGGCTGTTATCGGAGTCTATTGTTAGTTTACGTTTGGGTCTTCTAATTCAAGAGTATGTGTCCATTTAGGGATGCCGGCTCTTGAAATATAATTTATAAGATCTGTTGAGCCGTAGAAACGTAACTCATCATTTTTCTTAAAAACCAACGCTGCTTGATCAATTTTTAATTTTTTCATTTGAATTGCAGATTGCGTTAAATTATTTAAAAGCGCCAGGTTGTCACTTTCATTACCGGATTCTGTTTTTGCATCGAAGATTGCAAAATCTATAAAATCTCCGGTTGCCGTTTGTTGACGAAAATGAGCTAGGTTTACTACGAATTTCATAATGTTCTCCTAAAAATACTTTCTTTTAACAAACTATAATTATTTAACGTTTATTGGTAGAAAAAATAATATTAATATATTTTATCTCAGCCGAATTGAAAATTTCATCATTCAATTAAATTATTTTTATAGGCTTTCTAGGTTTGGGAGATTTTCAAAGCATTGCAACGCTTCAACATAAATAGAATCTTTCTGTTGGGCTTCAAGTTCTGGGTAAATTCCGCCAAAGAAACGCATGAATACTGCTGCTGATTGTTCTTTGTTTAATTCTAAAGTGGCTGTGTCATTTGAGCAGCTCAACGACCAGGTGCTAAGTTTGCAGTCCATAACTAACAAAGCTGGATCATTATTTTCGGAAATTGTTGCTTCTAAGCCCTGTAGATCAACTCTATAAATACGAGTACCGAATTCTCTAACTTCCCATTTACCGTCGATCCATTTTAAACCGCCTGCTGCTGTGCCCTGACAAATCCACGTTTCTGTTTTTTCAGCAGCAATTACCAAAGGTGTGACTAGTAGTAGAAAAAGAATTCTCTTCATTTAAGCTCCCTTACTGCCGTATTTTTGTCGTGCACGCCAAAGGAAAATCGTTACTCGATCTTGGTCGCAAAAAGGTTCACCTTCAAACACAATGGTTGGAGGTATCCACTGACCAAACTCAGCGAGAGCTTCGTGGTTAGCAAGGAATTCTGCATCATAATGTTCAGCTTTATTCTCAATCATTGTTTCCATTTCATGGAAAGACAAGCCTACTGACGAAGTGACATTTTCAATATATTTTCCTGTATGCCAGTTATCGACTTTACCATCCCAGATTAAACGTGACAGTGCTACTGCGAATTCAAAACCTTTATTTAATTCTATAGCACATTGTAAGAGGCGTGTAAGGCGCCAAATGTAGGGTTGTTCTGTTGAAATAGCTAAGGTATCTAGGTCTTGCACGATAGGGTCGGGAACTGGCCAGACTCTAATATCGATGTTTTCCATTTCGGCAGTACGCCGAGCATCTAGCTCTAAATAGCGGAAGACTAAAGGGTCCATGCTATGGAAAACTTCAGTTTTACGTACCGCAATTGGCATGAGCGGTTTAAGTTGCATTGCTATGGCTGGATTGTGTCCAGGCAGCAGTCGTTCAAGTTGTTGCAAGGCTATGTATGAAAAGGGGCTGCGAATCGAAAAGTATAAGTCTGCGCTTAACAATAACAGGCCCTTTTAGTGTTAAACCTTAGTTTGAATAAACTGTATTTTCAGTTCGCTCATGACTGTAATTTATCTTCCAAATTCCTGTTGCAGACATTCATATGGAGTAACTTGGTGGTATGGCAGCCAGACGAAATATTTAGTTAGATCAAAAGGCTCGGTGTAATAAACGGGATCAGTGACAGTTAAGCGATAATCCATGCGTGCATAATCAGCAACAGGCATAAAGCGTTCCACGATACTTATTTGATCGCTTTGGGGCTCACCAGTAGGACCAAAGTAACCTGCACCGATATGATCCGTTTCAACTACTAAGGTGTTGCCTTCCCAGTGTCCCCGTGAAAAACCAAACATGGTATTTCCCTCAGGAGCAACAGCATTTGGATTCATATGGATAGTACGCATGGCATCGTATTCTTCCATTCGCATCTCAATGGTATCGCCAACTTCTACAAATTCTGTAGGAAAAGGGGTCATCATGATTAAAGGAGTACCCTTTGTACCGCAACGCAGGAGCTCATTATCCCAAGGGTCCCATTCAGCTAAAAAATCTTCGCCAGCATCATTTAGAGGATAGCCGCCAGTAAACATAGGAAAGGCTTGAGGATCATTCATAATGGTGCTCCAGGTGCGAAAAATACCATCAGCTGAGGCCATCGCAGCATCGATATCAACACCAGAATCCTCCGGAAAGACATAACCGATTAAATTTCCAGCTTTCCCCGCTGGGAAATACGCATTGCCAGTGCCAAAATCAAATTCATATCCGCCGGGTAACAAAACGTTTCTGGCAAGTATCTCAGGTCTATCAAGTTTAGAAGGTGCGCCAGCCATGGTAATAGTATCGCCAACTTTTATTTCATCACCCGAAACACCCCGATTTCTCATCACGCTATAAGATATTGTTTCAGCACGCCACATTTCAGAACTGCCCGACTCATCTTCTACGCTGAAAAGAATATAACCATGTGGGTTACGCCAAGAGACTTGTTCAATGACACCTGTCACTTCAATGGTCTGACTGCCATCAAATAGAGCAACCGTGCTGTGATGGGCATTAACTGAGCCAGTAAAGAGGCATAAGGCCGTAATACTAGAAATAAGAGTTATTAGGCGAGACATGGTTAGCTCCGGATATTGTTATTTTGATTGATACTGCCATAAATCGGGAGAGAACAATAGAGCATTGAGTGTTTTAATGGGTAGTGTTTATTTGTGTATGGAATGCATTGTAATGCAGTGATAATAATTGGTTGTAATCGAATTACTACATAATCTATTAATAAATGAGGCCTTAGTTTAAGCAGGAATGACTTTGTTAGATTTATTCTGTTTTGAATGATAATCCAAAAATTGTTGTTGCCAATCAGAGATATGATCAGTCAATTTACATTGTACTGCTGTAACTTTGTATTCAGGGCAGTTAGTCGCCCAGTCACTGAATTCAGTTGTGACAATATTGGCGCCAGAAAAAGGCATATGAAAAGTGGTATAGACAACTCCTGGTTGCATACGCTTTGAAATAAGGGCGTTTAGAGATGTTTCACCTTTACGGCTTTTCAGCATGATTAAATCGCCGTCTTTAATGCCACGTTCATCTGCATCATGTGGATGAATCTCCAGAATGTCTTCTGGGTGCCAAACATTATTTTCGGTGCGGCGTGTTTGTGCGCCAACATTGTACTGGCTGAGTATTCTGCCGGTGGTTAATAGTAATGGAAATTTTTTGGTGACTTTTTCTTCGGTTGCTACAAATTCTGTAATTTCAAAAGCACCTTTCCCTTTAACAAATGTATCTATGTGCATGATCGGAGTGCCATTGGGTGCTTCATCATTACAAGGCCATTGCACACTGCCTTCACTGTCAAGCTTGTCAAAACTAATCCCAGAAAATGTTGGGGTTAAACGCGCAATTTCATCCATAATTTCTGAAGGGTTATCGTAATGCATGGGGTAACCCATAGCTTTAGATATCTCCATGGTAATTTCCCATTCATGTTTTCCAGTTCGAGGTTTAATTGCTGGTCTTACTCGACCAAGACGACGTTCGGCATTGGTAAAGGTGCCATCCTTTTCTAAAAAAGAAGTCCCGGGTAGAAAAACATGCGCGTATTTTGCAGTTTCATTTAGAAATAGATCTTGCACCACAAGGCAGTCAAGATTACGTAAGGCTGCTTCAACATGATGAATATCAGGATCGGATTGAGCAACATCTTCACCTTGAATGTACATGCCCTTGAATGATCCACTGACTGCTTCGTTAAACATATTTGGAATACGGTAACCGGGTTCATTATCTAAGCTGAGTCCCCATTCTTTTTCAAAACTCTGTCGTGTTAGATCATCACCGACTGGTCGGTAGCCAGGTAATTCATGCGGGAAGGAACCCATATCACATGAGCCTTGTACGTTATTTTGCCCACGTAAAGGATTAACACCGCAACCTTCAAAGCCAAGGTTTCCAGTTAGCATAGCTAGATTAGCCATACCCATAACCATGGTAGAGCCTTGTGAATGTTCAGTAACACCTAAGCCATAATAGATTGCTGCACGTTTGGCCTTAGCATAAAGCCGGGCGGATTTTTTGAGTGCCTCAGCATCGAGACCTAAAATGCTAGCAACTGATTCAGGTGCATTATTGGCTTGCTTGATAAAAGTTAGCCATTGCTCAAAAAGTTCTTTGTCACAACGTTGTGTAACATAATCCCAATCTGCAAGATCTTCATCAACGATAGTGTGAGCAAGGGCATTAATAAGCGCAACATTTGTACCCGGCTTTAACGCTAGGTGCTCTGCAGCCTTAATGTGAGGACTTTCGACCAGATCGATACGTCTTGGGTCTGCAACAATTATCTGCGCTCCTTCGCGTAAACGTTTTTTCATTCTAGAGGCAAAAACAGGGTGAGCATCAGTTGGATTAGCGCCAATAAGTAAGATCATATCTGCACTTTCAACACTGACAAAGTCTTGTGTTCCAGCAGAAGTGCCAAGTGTCTTATTTAAACCAAATCCGGTAGGAGAGTGGCAAACTCGAGCGCAGGTATCAATATTATTATTTTCAAACCCTGCTCTAACCAGTTTTTGCACAACGTAAACTTCTTCATTTGTGGTGCGTGAAGATGAGATCCCACCGATAGCTTTGCGTCCAAATTGATGCTGTAAATCTTTAAAACGTTTAGCTGCAAATTGGATAGCTTCATCCCAGCTAACTTCTTGCCAAGGTTCATCGATGGAAGATCTCATCATGGGGTTTAATATTCGTTCTTTATGGCTGGCATATCCCCAAGCAAAACGACCTTTAACGCAAGCATGACCTTCATTGGCTTTGCCGTTTTTTGCGGGAATCATTCTAACTACCTGATCACCTTTCATTTCAGCGTTTAAAGTACAACCGACGCCGCAATAAGCGCAGGTTGTCTCCACACTGTGCTCAGGAATACCAAGATCTATGACAGATTTTTCCATTAAGGTCGCAGTAGGGCAGGCTTGTACGCATGCACCGCATGAAACGCATTCTGAATTGAGAAAACTTTCTTCAATACCTGCGCTGACATGTGACTCAAAGCCGCGTTTACCAATAGTGAGAGCAAAGGTTCCTTGAACTTCATCACATGCTCTAACACAGCGTGAACAAACAATGCATTTACTGGGATCAAAAGAAAAGTATGGATTGGAATTGTCGGTGGTAGCGTCAAGATGATTTTCACCTTGGTAACCATAGCGAACATCTCGTAGGCCGACAGTGCCAGCCATATCTTGTAATTCACAGTCGCCATTAGCACTACAAGTTAAACAATCCAGAGGGTGATCAGAGATATAAAGCTCCATTACGCCCTTGCGCAATTTTGCCAGTTTATCGTTTTGCGTATGTACGACCATGCCAGCTTCTACTGGGGTAGTGCAGGACGCAGGTGTCCCTTTGTGACCTTCAATTTCAACTAAGCATAAACGGCAGGAACCAAAGGCTTCTAGGTTATCTGTAGCACAAAGTTTAGGGATGCTTGTGCCGAGTTGTTTGGCGGCACGCATAACACTGGTGCCTTTAGGCACTATGACTTGATGACCATCAATTTCTAGACTTATTAGTTCCTGATTCTTGGATTCAGGTGTGCCGTAATCGATATCTTTATCAAGGCTCATTGCTTTGCACCTCTTCTTGTTCTGTCTCGGGCACTATCCCTTGAGTGGACAGTTGATGAAGTTTTACAGCGCTTCGTACTGGCATTGGCGTTAGTCCACCCATGGCACAAAGCGATGCATCTTCTAAAGTGTCGCAGAGGTCCTCAAGTAATTCATACTGATTGTCTTGATCCGATTGATCTTTAGAGTTTCGAATTCGATCAATCACTTCTACGCCTCGAACAGACCCGATTCGACAAGGAGTGCATTTGCCACAGGATTCAATAGCACAAAACTCCATAGCGAAACTGGCTTGATCCAAGTAATCAATACTGTCGTCAAATACCACTACTCCTCCATGTCCTAGCATGCCACCAGCAGCACTGAAGTTTTCATAATCCAAAGTGGTATCAAGTTGCTCGCCTGAAAAATAAGCACCCAAAGGGCCGCCGATTTGAACTGCTCCTATCGGTTTACCTGAGTGAGTTCCACCACCAAAATTTTCTATCAATTCACGTAAAGACAGACCAAAAGGAAGCTCGACTAAACCTCCTTGTTTAATATTGCCGCTGAGTTGAAATGGCATAGTGCCGAATGATTTTCCCTGACCAAAATTAGCATAATAGTTTGCACCTTTAGAAAGAATAATAGGCACGGAAGCAAAAGTAATGACATTATTAACGACGGTTGGTTTGCCATGCAGACCCTCTAATGCAGGTAAAGGCGGTTTGAATCGAATTTGTCCGCGCTTACCTTCGAGACTTTCTAACAATGAAGTTTCTTCTCCACATATATAGGCGCCGGCTCCTATATGTAGACGGATATCGAAGTTGAAGTCGCTTTCCAAAATATTACTGCCGAGATAACCAGTTTCACGAGCTTTAGTTATAGCTTCTTCTAGGATCTTTTTGGTTAAAGGGTATTCAGATCGAAGATAGATAAAGCCGAGTTCTGCACCAACAGCAAGGCCAGCAATTAACATACCTTCAATCAAACAAAAGGGGTCACCTTCCATTAATAAGCGATCTGAAAAGGTGCCACTATCACCTTCATCGGCATTACAAACTATGTATTTACAATCAGCTTCGGCATCCGCCACAGTCTGCCACTTGATACCCGTTGGAAAAGCTGCACCGCCGCGCCCTCGAAGACCTGAATTGAGAACAGTCTTGATGATGTCGCTGCTTTTTAAAGTTAGCGCGTTTTTTAGTCCAGCAAAGCCATCAAACTCAGAATAATCTTCTAGAGACAATGCTTCGGTTTTTCCACTACGTTGAAAAGTTAACCTTTGTTGCTGCTTAAACCACGAGATTTCATCAATAGGTCCTAGTTTTAATTTATGCTCGCCAGCGTTTAAAAAATTTGCATCAAATAAACCTTTAACATCAGTGGTTCTTACCGGACCATAAGCTATTCTTTCACCTTCATAGTCCATTTCTAATAAAGGCTCGAGCCATGCTGCACCTCGTGAGCCATTTCTAATTACTTCAATAGCAAGACTACGTTCTGAGGCTTCCTTTCGTATTACAGATATTACCTCTTCAACATTTAATGAAAGGGCTGTGGTCTCTCTTGGCAGATAAATTTTAGTCATGTTGAGCGTTTTTTAGTTCTTCTAGTATTTGCTTTAAGTGATCACTAGTAACCCGACTAAACAATTGTGAATTTATAGTCAGATTAGGAGAGCAAGAACAGTTCCCAAGGCAATATACGGGTTCTAAAGTTATATCAGCTTCATTATTCGTTTCATGGAAATCAATATCTAGAGCTGCCTTGAGCTCAGTGGTTAATTTCCTTGAGCCCATAGCTTGGCAGGATTCTGCTTGGCATATTTTTAATATATAAGAAGCTGGTTTGCTCTGCCTAAAGTCATGATAAAAACTAATAACACCGTGTATTTCAGCGCGACTTAAATTAAAAAATTTTGCTAATAAAGGAATTACTTCTTTGTCTATATAGCCAAAGGTCCTCTGAAAAAAGTGCAGCACATCTATTAGATTATGTTCTTCGTTATCAAAGTTTTTTAATAGGCTAGAGACTTTTTCTAAGTGCCAGTCTTCAAAACGATTCTTAGGGATGGTATGAGTTCTATCTAACACGGTGCTTCTCGTTATTTTCCATTGTTCACTTAAGTTTTATTAATCCTACCATATGCCTATACAACTGACACGAGGCCAAATTCACAAGGGTATTGCTGGATTCAGGGCATTTTTGTTGGTCGCTGGATGAATGTTGAATAATTAGACTTAGCTCTCATTTTTGAGCACTAGTAACAAGCAGTAATATTATTGTGATGTCATTAACAGATTCTAACCACTGTTCTTAACTACACTTCAGGCCTAAGTTAATAAATAGCAGAATTTTAGGGCTATTGAGGTGAATGATGAAGATACTTGGCTACGGATTAATACTGTTCTTAACCTTAGGGATTACCCTAAGTCAGGCATTGTTAGAGCGTATAGGCATGGAAACTGACTATTTATTTATAGCATTAGGTGCGTTGGTGGTTAGTGGTTTGCTGGTTTATAGGGGGTTGCTGCTTATTATTATTGCTCTGATAATTTGTATAGCCGTTAATATGCCTGACATGCTTATACGATATTCATTAGACCGAGATATATTAATGGTGGTTTTGTTATTGATGGTGATATTTCCTATTGGTGTTAGGGGGGCGAGGAAAGCTCAGCTCAATTAATATTACTGCGAATCAGTTTTATTGCACATCAGACTGTTCTTAGATAATGATGCGATCGTCGTCATGATAGATATTAAATTCAGTTTCACCTAAAAAGCCAACGAGTGAAATATTAAATTCCTGAGCTAACTCGACGGCAAGCGATGAAGGAGGTCCAACTGCAACCAACAATGGGCATTGTGCCATTAAGGCTTTTTGCAAGAGCTCAAAACTTGCACGACCGCTAACAATTAAACCGTTTTTAGCCATAGGTAATTTTTTTTCTATGAGCAGTTTGCCAATGAGTTTGTCCATAGCGTTATGGCGACCAATGTCTTCAGCTATATCTAGCACTACACCTAGGTTGTCAAAAAGTCCGCAGGCATGAGTGCCACCAGTGCTGTGAAATAAATTTTGTTTAACTCGCAAATTATTCCCTAGTGTTGCAAGTTGTTCAGCACGGATTTGAAACTTACCACTAGTTAGCACTTCTGCACCATTAGTGCTAAGTGCTTCTAATGAAGTTTTACCGCAGATGCCGCAACTGGACGTGGTATAGAAATGTCTTTCTAAGCGCTTTAAATCGAAACTAGTTTCGTCAGATAATTCTATTCTTATTAGGTTTTCTTTGGTCGTATCGATGTCCATAATTTGACTAGCAGATTGAATGATATTTTCGCTAAACAAAAAACCAAGTGTTAGTTCGATGTCCTGACCTGGTGTGCGCATGGTAATGGCAATGCTTTTATGGACCCGACCACGTTGGGCATCAATATACCCTAAGCGTATTTCTAGTGGTTCTTCATCAGCAACAACGTCATCTTGTTCTTTGCTTGTAGCAGAGAGGTGATTTACTTTTGTGGTATTAATAAACATGGTGATTAGTAGTAATTGGTCTCACTTTTTTTAGTGTTTGGGTCTATGAGTATTTCCGCACTGTGCATTGGAAAAATATTATGAGTTCTATCTTGAAAATAAAGCTTTAAGGTTTCGGTAACTGGAATGAATGCAATTTCCTGCCAAGGAATTTGATCTTCTGTAAATAATTCTACTTCGAGGCTTTCGATGCCGGCGGCATAGTTTAAATCAAGCAAGTTTGCTCGAAAAAATAAATGCACCTGATTAATATGAGCTAAGTTATAAAGGCTATAAATTCCCAATAATTCGACATTGGCACAGGCTTCTTCTTGTGTTTCTCTAATGGCGCCTTCATGAGTTGACTCGCCATTTTCCATGAAGCCTCCAGGTAAAGTCCAGAGACCATGACGCGGCTCAATGGCTCGCTTACATAAAAGAACTTTATCTTCATAAATCGGCAGAGTACCAACAATAATGCGTGGATTTTGGTAGTGAATATGCCCGCAGTCTTCACACACAAAGCGTTCACGATCATCATCTTCAGGAATGATAAAATTTAATTTATTGCCACATAAATTACAAAAATTCATAGTGTGCTTTATTGTATTTAATTTTCAAAATAATGGTGCTTGTTTAACTTCATCTTCAGGATTGAAATACCACATACGAACATTCTTTATCATATTATCTTTAACCTGAATTACTTCAGCTCGATAAGAAAGCAGTTCTACGCCTACATTGCTTTCTGGGATATTTTCTAGGAATTCAGTTAATAGGCCGTTTAATGTTTTCGCCCCATCGGTAGGTAAATCCCAGTCTAATGCGCGGTTAATTTCGCGAATAGTTACACTTCCATCTATAAGAAAGGAGCCATCTTGTTGTGTATGAATTTCGTCTGTTTCATCAGCCATATTAGTTGTAAAGTTGCCTACGATTTCTTCAAGGATATCCTCTAAGGTTACAATGCCTTGAACATCACCATATTCATCAACCACCATAGCAATTCGGCGTTTTTCTTTCTGAAAGTTGACCAGTTGAGTGTGCAAAGTTGTTGCTTCATGTGCGAAGTAACTTTCTCTGGTGAGCTGCATTAATTCGGCTTTATTTACTTCATCTAAATTGATCAATTTTGCTGTACTGCGCATATGCAAAAAGCCAACCACCTTATTAAGATTCTCTTTGTAAACCGGCAGGCGAGTGTGGTGACTGTTTACAATTGTTTGCATGATTTCATCAATACTGTCTTCTATATCAATTCCAACAACTTCGTTTCGAGGAACCATGATGTCACTGACAGATACTTTTTCTAAATCTAGAATATTAACGAGCATATTTTGATGCCGTACCGGTATGTGAGCGCCTGACTCATAGACAACTGTTTTTAATTCTTCACTGCTAAGGTGGTCTCCATTGTTGTCGCCAATATCAAAACCAAGTAGACGTACTAAATAATTAGACACGGTATTTACTAACCACACTAAGGGGTAAAAAAATCTTAGTAAAAATACCAGTGGCAGGCTAAAGGGAAAGGCTACTTTTTCAGGGTGAACTGCTGCAATAGTTTTTGGTGTAACTTCTGAAAAAATTAATATCACAATAGTCAGTGTGATAGTGGCAACCAAAATTCCAGCATCGCCAAAAAGTCTTACCGCTATGATGGTGGCAATTGCAGAGGCAAAAATATTGACAAAATTATTACCGATTAAAATTATGCCGATGAGTCGATCGGGTTGTTCGAGTAATTTATTCGCGCGTTTTGCGCCTTTGTGATGGCGCTTTACTAGGTGACGTAAACGATAACGGTTTAACGCCATCATTGCCGTCTCAGAACTGGAAAAATAGCCTGAGATAATTATCAGCATGAGAAGAATGCTGAACAGGGTTTCTAAGGAAAGATTGCTCATTTACAGTTAAAGCTACAGATATTTTGGCGTGTTAAGTGCGTTCAAGTATCAATTCAAGCACAAATTTGCTGCCAAAATAAGCCAATACCAAGAATAAAAAGCCTACCAAGGTCCAGCGAATTGCTGTTGAACCGCGCCAACCAGCGAAGTGCCTACCCCACAGGAGAATAGCGAAGACTATCCAAGAGCTTATTGAAAGAAAGGTTTTGTGTGATAAATGCTGACCTAAAAAGTCGTCTGTAAACAAGATTCCAGTAACAATAACGCCGCTTAACAAAAATATGCCAACCCAAACGATCTCAAACAATAAACTTTCCATGGTCTGTAAAGGCGGCATGTGCTTGATTAAACGGTAACCGTGTTTTTGTTTTAATTGTTGGTTTTCGTAAGCCATAAGCACGGCTTGAACAGCACCAATAGTGATAATGCTGGTAGCTAAAATAGCTAGAACGATATGTAGTGCTAAGCCACTACTGTACTCAGAGTGAGGGACATAAGAGCTAGGTACAAACAAAGAACATAAAATGCTGATAACGGCTAAAGGAAAGATAAATAGAAATAGATTTTCCAGCGGTTTTTTTAAACTACTCAATAAAACTAATAAGGAAATAGCAAAACTGAATAAGGTGGCAATCTTGAAGAATCCAAAATTGTAGCCAGCAGGTGTATTAATTACCTCAATCATATTGAACAAATGAGCTAACAGCGCTAGGCCGCCACAACTTAAGACAAGTGGCCTGTTATTGCGTTCTTGAAATAAACCTTGAGCCTGGAACCATGTTCCTAACAAATAAAGAGCGACTGCGAAGATTCCTGAAATTGTAGCAAGCATTAAGAAAGTCTCTCATATGTGCGCACGCCATTGAAGCATTTTTGTTGTAGAATTGCCTGCTTGAACTAGTAGCTACAAAGCGATGAAAAATGTTTGAAACTTTAACAGAGAGATTATCCGGGGCCTTAAAAAGCATAACGGGCAAATCCAAGTTGTCGGAAGACAACATTCAAGCAAGCTTACGGGAAGTACGTAGGGCTTTACTTGAAGCTGATGTCGCCTTGCCTGTTGTTAAAGATTTTATAGAGCAAGTAAAACAACGCGCGATAGGGCAGGAAGTCAGTTCCAGTTTAAATCCAGGTCAGGCCTTTTTGAAAATTGTTCAGGCCGAGCTGCAAGCATTGATGGGCAATGCCAATGAAGCATTAAATCTAAAAGCGGTTCCCCCTGCGGTTATTATGTTGGCAGGCTTGCAAGGTGCTGGTAAAACCACTTCTGTAGCTAAATTGGCTTTATGGCTTAAAAATAATCAGAAAAAGTCGATTATGGTGGTTAGTGCTGATGTATACCGTCCTGCAGCAATTAAACAATTGGAAACCTTGGCGGGAGAAGTTGGTGTTGAGTTTTTTCCTAGTGATATTGATCAAAAACCTGAAGATATTGTAAAAAGTGCCTTAGCTGAAGCTAAGAAAAAGTTTGTTGATGTGCTTTTTGTCGATACAGCCGGCCGATTGGCTATCGATGAAGAGATGATGTCTGAGATCAAAGTATTGCATACAGCCATTAATCCAACTGAAACACTGTTCGTGGTTGATGCTATGACTGGTCAAGATGCTGCTAACACGGCAAAAGCGTTTAATGAGGCGCTGCCTTTAACCGGTGTCATTCTGACTAAAACTGATGGTGATGCCAGAGGAGGTGCTGCTTTATCCGTAAGGCATATTACGGGTAAACCCATTAAATTTTTAGGTATTGGGGAGAAAGTTGATGGCCTAGAAGCTTTTCACCCTGACCGGATCGCTTCAAGAATACTTGGTATGGGAGACGTGCTTTCCCTTATTGAGGATGTCGAAAAGAAAGTTGATAAACAAAAAGCTCAACGCTTGGCACAAAAAATTAAACGCGGTAAACGCTTTGATCTGGAAGATTTCAAAGAACAGTTACAGCAAATGCAAAATATGGGTGGCATTACCAACATGCTGGACAAAATGCCGGGTATGGGTGGTATGGCACAAGCGGCGGCCGGTAAAGTTGACGATAAGATGTTTGGCCGTATGGAATCGATAATTAATTCCATGACTATGCAGGAGAGACGAAATCCAGATGTGCTTAATGGTTCTCGTAAACGCCGCATTACTCAAGGCTCAGGCACCAATATTCAAGACTTAAATCGCCTTATTAAACAGCATAAGCAAATGCAGAAAGTCATGAAGAAAATGAAAGGCGGAAAGTTGGCCAACATGATGAAAGGAATGGGAGGGATGAATCCGCCCGGAGGTATGCCTCCAGGTGGTGGTTTCCCTGGCAGATAAAAAGCGCTCTTTTTTTGTAAAATCAGTGAATTAGAGGCTTTTAACTGTTCCAATATGACGCCTTTTAACTTAGAATACCCGCCTTTTTTCCGGTCTGGAAAGTTCAGGCCGAAATTCTTACAGCATAAAGCGGTAGGAAAATAGAATTTTTCATTTAGGAACAATAACTTATGTTAATGATTAGACTTTCTAGAGGTGGTGCGAAGAAACGTCCTTTTTATCATTTTACTGTGGCTGATAAGCGTAAAGCCCGTGATAAACGTTTTATAGAGCGTGTTGGCTTTTTTAATCCTGGTGCTCGTGGCCAAGAAGAGCGTATTCGTGTTGATTTAGAACGTGTGGAATATTGGAAAGGCCAAGGTGCACAACTTAGTCAGCGTGTGACTACTTTGTTGAAGGAAGCTGCGGCAGCCTAAATGGCAGAACAGCAGTTTGCTGACCATGTGTTGATTGCCCGTATTGGCGCTGCATATGGAATAAAAGGCTGGATCAAGTTGATCTCATTTTCCAGCCCGAAAGAAAATATCCTCAATTATCAGACTTTTTTAACTCCACAAGGCAGTGCTCTGATTGAATTGGAAATAGATCAAAGTAAGACTCAAGGGAAAGGCTTTGTCGCCCATATCAAGGGTTGCGATGATAGAAATCTAACCCAAGAATTTACAGGCAAAGATTTATACATTAATAAAGCTTTGTTGCCTGAGCTAAATGAAAATGAATATTACTGGCATCAGCTAGAAGGGATGCGAGTAAAAACACTGAGTGGTGATGATCTAGGTATTGTGGATCACTTACTTGAAACTGGTGCGAATGATGTACTTGTTGTTAAGCCAGATGAGCTCAGTGTAGATGAAGACGAAAGATTGATCCCCTACCTGTTTAATCAGGTAATCGACAATATTGACGAAGATCTACGAGTCATAAAGGTTAATTGGGAAAGGGATTACTAAAGCATTATTGTAAATGCCTAGGGGAACGTGATGAACATAGCCATAATCACTCTATTCCCCGAGATGTTTACTGCATTGACTGAGTATGGTGTCAGTGGCAGAGCGGTGAAGCAGGGGCTTATACAAGCTCAGTGTTGGAATCCAAGAGATTTCACTAAAGACAAGCACCGCACAGTAGACGACAGGCCATATGGCGGTGGCCCCGGCATGTTAATGAAAACTGAGCCTGTAGTAGCTGCAATTGAAGCAGCAAAAACTGAATTAGAAGAGAGTGGCAATAGGCCGAAGGTCTTGTGCCTAAGCCCTCAAGGAAAAAAGTTAGAGCAGAAAGATATTGACCGTTTAGCAAAAGAAAGTAGTTTGATATTGCTTTGTGGTCGTTATGAAGGGATAGATGAAAGGGTTATTGAGACCCAGGTAGATGAAGAATACTCATTAGGTGACTATGTTATCAGTGGGGGCGAATTGGCAGCGATGGTTTTGATGGATGCCATGATTCGTTTACAACCTGAAGCGCTTGGTCATGAAGATTCAGCTGCTGAAGATTCTTTTGCTACAGGGCTTTTAGATTACCCTCATTATACTCGGCCAGAAGATTTTGTCGGGAATAAAGTGCCAGACGTTTTGTTAAGAGGAGACCACGCGGCTATAGCACGTTGGCGTTTAAAACAAAGTTTAGGCAGAACCTGGTTAAGACGGCCTGATTTGTTGAAAGAATTAAATTTAAATGATGAACAGAAAGTTTTGTTAGAAGAGTTCATTGATGAACAAGAATAAAAGTACGAATTGAAAAATAGTAAAACTGAATAAATATCTGAACAAGTAACTGGAGTAAGAAGATGAGTTCCAAGAATGCGATTATTCAAAAAATCGAACAAGATCAGCTAAAGACTGATATGCCTGAACTTAGTCCTGGTGACCTAGTTGTAGTGCAGGTGCGTATTAAAGAAGGTGATCGCGAGAGATTACAGGCATTTGAAGGTATAGTTATTGGTATACGTAACCGTGGTTTAAATTCGGCTTTTACCGTACGCAAAATATCGCATGGTGTAGGTGTTGAAAGAACTTTTCAGACTCATAGCCAATTGATAGAAAGTGTTAAAGTAAAACGTCGTGGTGATGTTCGCCAAGCTAAGCTTTATTATTTGAGAGAGCTTACTGGCCGTGCTGCACGTATTTCAGAAAAATTGGATAAAAAGGCAGAACAAGACGCTTAAAACTAGGCATTTTGCTTAGATAGTTTGCGACTTGTTATAATGCCTTTAAATATAGTGGTCTGGTTATTTCTGACTTAGACCTATAGAAATTGAGGCACACATGTCAGTTAATCTTCTTAAAATAAATTTATGCAAAGCTGCGGCAATTTCATTGTTTCTGCTAATTCTTTCTCTATCAGGAACTGCTTTAGCTCAAGGTCTATCAAGTAGCCAGATCGATGAGACTCCTGAAGTAGCAAACATCCGTTCAGTCTTATTAGGCACTCAGCCTGGTATAGATATTCAATCCATTGTGCCTAGCCCAATTAACGGCTTGTTCGAAGTCAGAATACAAAATGGCCAAGCTATCTTTGCCAGTTCAGACGCCGAATATTTCCTCCCAAGTGACATGTATCAGGCTACTTCAGACGGACTAGTCAACTTAGGTGAAGGCCGCCGTAACGAAATCCGGTTTGATTTAATCTCATCAGTTGATGAAGCTGATATGATAATTTTTCCGGCAGAAGGAGAGACCAAAGCTACTCTTACTGTTTTTACTGATGTTGATTGCCCTTATTGCCAACGTCTGCATAGTGAGGTTGAACAACTAAATGAGTATGGCATCACCATCCGCTATTTAGCATTTCCTCGTAGCGGTTTAGATGAAGTCACCTACCCCAAAATGGTTTCAACTTGGTGTGCCGAAAATCGAAATTTGATTTTCACGACGGTATCACGAGGCGCAGCTGTTCCAGAAATCGATTGTGTGAACCCTGTTGCTGACCAATACGAATTAGGTAGATTGGTCGGAGTTACAGGCACGCCAACATTGGTGTTCGAAGATGGGTCAATTGTGCCAGGTTATGTACCTGCTGATGACCTAGCTGCATTTTTATTCGAAGACGAATAAGCCTTTCTATTTATTTAACTATTTACGTAACTAAGGTTCTAGGAGATTAGCTTGCAACCAATCAATATTGGTATTTGTGGCTTAGGCACCGTTGGCTATGGCAGCTATGGTGTGCTCAAGAGCAATCAAGATGAGATATCTCGACGTCTAGGGAAACTTTTACGTGTCTCGCATATTGCGATTAGATCGTTAAAGGAAGGTCAAGACGTAAGTGATGTGAATATCACTGATGATGCTATGGCTGTGGCCAGAGATCCTGAAGTGGATATCTTACTCGAAATGATTGGAGGCACTGACTTTGCCTATGAATTAGTACTCGAAGCGATTGCCAATGGCAAGCATGTGGTCACTGCCAATAAAGCCTTAATAGCCACTCACGGTAACGAAATATTTAAAGCTGCTCGTGAAAACAATGTAATTGTGGTTTACGAAGCTGCTGTTGCCGGCGGAATACCAATTATAAAAGTAGTTAGGGAGGGTCTGGCAGCAAATAAAATAGATTGGCTGGCAGGAATAATTAATGGCACAGGAAATTATATTCTTACTGAAATGCAATCTAGGTCACGGCCTTTTGCAGATGTGCTAAAAGAAGCTCAAGACTTAGGTTATGCAGAATTGGACCCTACTTATGATGTTGAAGGTATCGATGCAGCGCATAAGTTAACAATACTTTCAGCATTGGCTTTTGGTACTCCTTTACATCTTGAAAAAACCTATACAGAAGGGATTAGTCAGATTACACCTGAAGATTTAGACTACGCTGATGAATTAGGTTACCGCATTAAGCACTTGGGTATTAGTAGCAAATCCGAACAGGGGATCGATTTGAGAGTGCACCCAACATTAATTGCCAAGCAAGAATTAAT
>JAQWMX010000012.1 GCA_029246545.1 Gammaproteobacteria bacterium | reverse complement strand
TATGGCTTTCGCTTGTTCAATAAGTGATATCAGTGGATTGCGTTTTTCTTTTTTTGCATCAAGAATTGCAGCCCCCAACGTTTGGGCATAGCTAACTGTGCCAAGCACAGCAGCTTTTTTAACTTGTGATCCAGTCATTGGAAAAGGCGCAATTGCACAATTGCCACCCATTTGAATGACTGTTGCACCCAAAAGCGTTTCACCCCACTCATTATTAATAGTGTCGTATACATTTTTATTGCCTTTCTCATCGGCCTGAGTAATCGGTGATGCGCTGATCCCATGCAAGGTAAATGTTCCCATTTCTAAACGTGGAAAAGCCCTGCCCATACCATCAGCATCTACTAGAGGTATGTTTTTCTCAGCTGCTATTGCAAAAGGGATGACACCGTTCATCCCGCCAGCTTCTGCAGGCATTACTGCATCAATTTTTCTACCTTGATAGCTTTCCATCATTTCAAAGGCTTTTATAAACTCATCTCCTGCGAAAAGCTTTTCAACCATAATCATAGGCGAACCAAAAGCCGCTATGGGTTGCACAAAGGCATCATCATCTAATTCCTCTGCACTAATCATAGTAACTTCACCATGCTCTTTAATCGCCTGCTTAGCGAGAAGCTTTCCGACATAAGGATCACCGCCCCCGCCAGTTCCTAAAACTGTAGAGCCTAATGAAATATAGTCGATATCTTTTATTCCAATTTTTCGCATATTAAATTAGATAGTTAATTAGATTATGAATTAAAAAATTATTTAGATAGTTAGTCTTATTTAATAATTTTTTTCAGTAAGAAAAATACTACTCCTGACATGACAATGCCTAAAATATTTTTCAATGGAGAGCTCATAATTAACATCAATGCAACTCCACTGGCCCAGGATATTACGCCTATCCAATTTATTTGCTGGGGTGTTTTATTGAAACTTTTTGACAGGAAGTAATCAGAAATTAAAACTCCAGCAATGGGTGTAATTGCAATGGTAAGTACTGTAATGAAATTTATAAAATAATTAAAAATCCCCAATGCAGCTAGAGTAATGCCCGCTATTCCAGCAATTAAAGTTACTTTAGGGCGTGCTGCTTCGTTTAGTTTAAATAAGTTTGTAAAAGCTAAACCAGAAGAATAGATGTTGACCACATTAGTCGTCCATGTAGCCAATATTAAAATAGACATCGCTAAGAGTGGGTAACCTAATGACGAAAAAATCTCTACAATGTCATAGGTACCCTGGGTAATAGCTAAAACAGCACCAACCGCTAATAAGCACATGGCTCCTGGAATAATACCCATAATTGATCCAAGAACTGCATCATTTTTGGTGATTGCAAAACGATTGTAGTCTGCTGAGATAACACCTCCAACAGCAATAAAGCCTATAGTAAGCCCTATTGCTTGCATGATCGGCATCGACGACGCTGGTTTGAAATCTAAGACTTCCTGAAACGAATGTTCTTGAAAAGTGATAAATAAACCATACACCAGCAAAACCACCATCGCAGGTACAGCAATATAGTTTAGCCATTTCAAATATTTAAAGCCGAAAACAGCAGTCAGCACCATCACCCCTCCCCAGAAAACAGACGATACCCAGACAGGGATATCAGGGCCATTCATTTCAGAGACAATACTTGAAAAAGAAGCACCTGCAATATTGCTTTGTACACCAAACCAGCCAAGCGTGGATAAACCGATAACAAGTCCTACAATTATATTTGCACCTTGCTCTCCAAAGCTGCTTGAAGCAAGAATGACCGTATTTTTTCTCTGCTCTACAGCAGCAATACTAATTAGTGACATATACATAACAACAAAACAAAAACCTAACAGGCCTGCTAAAAGTGAGACTTGAAAAGTTAAAGATGCAATTAATGTACTGCCAACCAATAAAGAGGGAACGCTTATCATTCCGCCAAACCAAATACTAGCTAGGCTGTACCACTTGATATAATTTTTAGTATTTTCCATATTTTTTAGTTTTTAGATGGCAGAAAAGTTTTCTAAAATTATTCTATATAGATAAAGTAATCTAAAGCGTATGCGAAATGGACAAAAGTGAAAGCTGATAGCTAGAGAGCTAGAGAGCTACACGTTGCACCACAGGAAACACAACTACTTGACCTATTTGCAAACGTTCAAAATCTACTTCGGGATTGTATTGGCGGAAAAGCCACATGGGCACAGAACGTTGACGAGTTAAATTAGCTAGAAAATCACTGCGCTGAATACTGTATTCTTCGGTCTGTTGAATTCGGTAATTGGTAAAATATTGTTGTTGCAAATCACGATGAAATTCGCGCCTACGGCTCTCAAAAGTCGCCTGATCAATAGTAGAGAAGTCGAGCATTAATCGATCACCAATCATCACTGGATCACGATAGACCAAACCATTTAGATTTCGTAATACTTGGGTTCTAATCCCAAGCCAGTCTGCATAATGTCCGAGAGTTTCTATTGCTTGGATTTCAATTGAATCATCACCTGAGACGCTGTAATCAGCTGGATCAGCTGATAAATCAGCCAGTAATTGCTCTGCATTTTCATCGGCCATAACTACATTTTCGACTGCTTCTAAAGTAGCATCTAATTCTGTTTCTATATCCGCCACTAAATCAATTTCACTATCTTCAACTGAGCCTTCTTCCACAACTGTGGCTATACGTGTTGAAGTAGGTTGGACAGGCGACTCATTAGAACGTAAGCGGAGGCTTTGACCAGGAAATATCAAACCCTGATTATTTAATGAATTTAGTGTCATCAAGCTATCTACGGAAACCCTATAACGTTCAGCAATAATCGACAAAGTATCTCCGCGGCGAACTTCATAAAGACCATTTGATGGAACCTCAAGCTCTGCCCCATCATTAACAACTAAGGTGGGCATAGATCCATCTTTTTGAGGCAGTAATAGCTGCTGACCTATCCTAATAGTATTTCTATTGCGTAATTGGTTAATCGCGACCAATTCTGAAATCGTCGTTCGGTATCGTTCCGCAATCACAGATAAAGAATCGCCGCGTCTGACAACATAGCTTAAATCAGGAATTTGCTCACTGAATAAGGTAGATAATGGCAAATCATTAAGAACTGCCATTAAACTGCCGTCTGGAAACTCATCTCGTCTAACTTTTATTGAATAGCCTTTAGGGATACGCTTTGTGCCAGACCAAACAGACGGTTGTAATGCTGGGTTATCACGACGTAAGTTCGCGACACTTATGCCCAAAGTTCGGGATAAATCATCGGCAGAGACGAAAGACTCCATCTCTTCTTCATAGAACCCTGGGTGTGAATTAAGCTGTAAAGATCCGTAATAATCCTCATAGTTACTATCAATTTGGAGAGCTGCCAGGAATTGAGGGTAAAAATTGCGTGAGGCAAAACCAAAACGCGGACCTTTGTAGTCCTCAATTATTCGACCTATATCATCTGTACCAACATCCCTGACTGCTCGAGCTATACCATTAGCACCATGGTTATAGGCCGTTAATGCTAGAGGCCAGGTGCCAAGTGCATTATAGTTAAATTCAAGAAGCTCCATTGCACCATAAGTCGCTGTATAAGGATCAAGGCGCTCATCAACAACATAATCGATTCGCATAAAGCGTTGAGCTGTTGAACGAACAAACTGCCACATACCTGTTGCAGCAGCGCTAGAATATGCTCCAGGATGAAAAGACGACTCAACATGCGGCAATATCGATAACTCTACTGGCATACTTTTACTGAGTACTACTTCTTCAATATGTTCACGATAGGCTCCTGCACGCTGTAAACCAGCTATAAAGCGATCTCTTTGCCCCAATTGCCAACGTACGCTGCTAGCAGCTCTACTGAGTCGCTCATTGGAGACTCCTGCAGGCCAAAGCGCGAGAATTTCTTGTTGGGAACTAGTTAAGCCACTGCGTTTGCCATCTGCTAACACACGTAAATTATTAGCTATGTCATCACGGGTGTTATTTATCGTGGTTCGGTCACGATTTAACTTAGTGTAAATAACTGAGAGGTTTTCAGAATCATGCAAAAAGCCGCTTCCGGTATCGGCTTCGGTATAAACTTTAATCCAGAACTCAATAGCGGGACGAATATTATCAGGAATCGGGAAATTGCTTTCTGCAGAGTTAACCCCAGCTGAAAAGAAGAACCCACCAATGTAAAGTAGCAGGCCAAGCTGTAAGCTAACATATTTGCGCATAAATCTTGTCTAATCCCCTATTTCCTAGGGCAAAGAGTAATTGAGTCTTTGTCACTTTACAAGAAGTTGATAGACATGTTTTTTTGCTATATCAAGCTAATGAGTCATGGCATAAATGACATAGTTGATACCAAAACGATAGGCCAAAGCAGTCATAGGTTCCGGGTAAGCGGGGTCATCAGCATGCTCCCAGGCATCACCCATGTCCATGTTGTAATTAATAGCCACTATTAGACGGCCATTATCATCATAAATTCCACGCCATGCCTGAGGGCCACGTAGTTGAGCTTGGATGCTGCCATCAGCAGCTTGATACAGATGCCGGCGGCCTGGAATTTGAGTTAACTGATCCAGTACATAAAGAACATTAAAAACCTCATCTTCACTACTTAAATCAACAATTGCGCGAGCAGGAAATATCTTGCTCATCGCGTGTTGAAAGGATTGCCATTCAGCAGCGCCATGAAAGTCATCGACCACTAAAAAGCCACCCCTGTATAGATATTCACGCCAACGCACTACTTCTTCAGGCGCAGGGTCCCAACCACCTTGTCCTAGTTGCTGTGCAAATAACCAAGGATGATCAAAAATTTCATCATCCATAATACTAAGATGCATACTGTCTTCAGCAACATTAATACGAGAAAGTCGGCTTAAACCGTCAAGAAAATGAATTTCTGCAGCAGGATAATCAATCGCCCACCAGCCTCGGCCACGGTTAGATATAGCGAAATTTCTACCCATAGGCCCATAACCATTATTAAAAATGAGTCTAGCCATATGGAATTCAGCCTGAGGCTGACTGTCTAAATTGTCTTCTTGGGCAGGTGCACCTACTGCTAGCGACTGCAGAATCAGAACAATGAAAAGCATCAAATGCTTGGAGTTATTCATTAGATCTCTACCAGTTTTACCACATCATAAGCAGGTTCTTCATAAGGATGCGCCTTTCTTAATGCGTCTACCGCTTCTTTTATCAATTCGTCATCACACACCATCTCTACTTTAAACTCGACAACAGTCTCAATTGCGCCCTTCTGCCCTATATATGGGTCACTACCTTCAAGTGCTCGAAATTGTCCCCGCCCCAAGTTTTGCCAACTACACGAATCGTAATTGCCAATTTTCCCAACCCCGATAGCAAATAAAGCAGATTTGACTACTTCCAAATGTGACTCAGGCACATAAAAACTAAGCTTAGACATAGCGCTAATATAACCTTTATAGAGCTTAGGACCTAGATTCATAGAGAATGAGGGGAAACAGTTCAAAGAATAAAATGAAGAAAATTAATGCAAAAAAAAGCAGCCCGTAGGCTGCTTTCTTATTCAAAAATATTATTTGCTATTAAGCAGCAACAATATTCTCAGCTTGAGGGCCCTTTTGACCTTGAGTTACTTCGAACTCAACTTTTTGGCCTTCAGCTAATGTTTTATAGCCAGAACTAGCGATTGCACTGTAATGTGCGAAAACGTCAGGTCCAGACTCTTGTTCAATAAAACCAAAACCTTTCGATTCGTTAAACCATTTTACTGTTCCAGTTACTTTGTCAGACATAATAATTACCTTTAATTTAAAAAAATATTGCCTTAATAAGAAGTCTTAGTAGAAAACTTAGAAAGACGAGTTTTAGCATGGAAATAGGACTAAATTTAGAAACTCTTTAAATACTCTTTTAAATACTAGATTTAAATAACAGAGAACGATGAAAATACAAGATATGCAACGAAAAGAAGTTAAAAATATTTAGCTACACTTTCTAGCTGGCACGCAGGGTATAGCCCAGATATAACAAAGTCAACGTTTTTTTCTTAAAAGCTTTATAAATTCAGTCCAACAATAAAGCCAAATAACGATACCAATAGTTAAGATAATATTCACATTGGCCTGTTCATTCAAAAACCCAATAAAGGCATCGCCTTGCGCCCAAAATTTTCCGTATAAACCAAGCGCAACAAAAACAGTTCCAGGTGTTTCGTAAATAGCCAAACGGGTAATTATTTTTCTGAAATTATTTTCTTCTTGAGCTTTAATTTACGGCTCCTTTCAATTTTTATCTAAAAATATTCCAAGCTTCACTTCCCCACACTTACAACTAAGTTTTAAATCAGTCACTTGAACTCCCTTCCAGTATTAAACATCCAATAGCTCTGAATGCACCAGTAATAATGGCCACTTTGTTTTCTTATGAATTCATTAATTAAACCTTAAAAAAGCACAGCCGCAACTGCTGCAAGCATCAAAACCGCAAAAGTAATTCGTAATATTCTGGCCTCACGTGGCTTACTAAAGAGAGGACTTATAGCACTACCAAACCAAAGCCAAATAATATCAACCACTGTAGCTATAATAATACACACTATACCTGTGCTTAAGTATCCAGCTATTGCCTGGTTAAAGGGTAATAAAAATTGGGAGAATATCGCAATAAACGCAGCATAAGCTTTGACATTAACTAGGTTTAATATAAAACCATCTCTGAATCGAGGAGCATTTATCGCAGCTAGATCTTCACCATTAATAACTGGCGCAGTCGCAATTTTGAATGCTAGGTAGGTAATGTATAAAGTACCTAGAAATTGAGCAATTAGACGAAGACCTGAAAAATTAGCAAAGAGTGCAGCAAGACCTACTGCTGTGCCAAAAATAGCAATGACTAAACCACAGAGGATTCCATATAAAAAAGGAGTACCAAGACGAAAGCCAAATGTTGCGCCAGTTGCAGCAAGTGCCATAGTAGCTGGGCCGGGTGATCCGAAGAGTAATGTAGTTGTAATTACCAGACTGATTAAGGCTTCGATCACAATGTTTTAGCCATCATTCTTATGCCTTCCTTTTTTGGTCAGGCCTTAAACCTTTTTTACAAACTCTGATTTAAGTTTCATTGTGCCAATGCCATCGATTTTACAATCGATGTTGTGATCGTCATCTACTAATCGGATGTTTTTTACTTTAGTGCCTACTTTTACGACTGAAGAAGAGCCTTTTACTTTGAGATCTTTTATGACTGAAACAGTGTCTCCATCATTTAACGGATTGCCATTGGCATCACTAATATTAAGTTCTACAAAGCTTTCTTCATCGCCTTCAATATTTGCTTCCCATTCATTTCCACATTCTGGGCAGACAAATAAACCTCTGTCTTCGTAGGTATATTCTGATTTACATTGTGGGCAACTTGGTAGATTACTCATGTTATTAAGGGTTTCTTGTTTAACCTAACCAATGTCGTGCATTTCTGAACATGCGCATTGTCGGTGAGTATTCTTCCCATTCATCGGGACGCCAGGAATTTGTGACAGCGCGGAACACTCGCTCTGGATGTGGCATCATAATAGTAAAGCGACCATCTTCATTACAAAGCGCTGCTATACCATTGGGTGAACCGTTAGGGTTGGAAGGATAGTTTTGTGTGACTTCGCCATTGTTATCGACATATTGCATGGCGATGTGCTGGCTGCTTAATGCAGCTTGCTCAGCTTCTTTAGAACTAAATTCAGCCCTGCCCTCACCATGCGCGATAGCAATTGGAAAAACCGAGCCTGCCATACCTTGCAATAAAACTGATCGACTGTCTTGAATTTTCACTAATGAAGTTCTACCTTCAAATTGTTCAGAAGCATTTCTAACAAAGTGTGGCCAATGTGAAGTACCAGGAATAAGTTCATGTATGTTGGACATCATTTGGCAGCCGTTACAGACACCCATGGCTAAAGTATTTTCTCGTAAGAAAAAGGCTTCGAATTGTTTACGTGCACTATCATTAAATAAGATTGATTTTGCCCAGCCTTCACCTGCACCTAGTACATCACCGTAAGAGAATCCACCGCAAGCAACTAGGGCATTAAATTGATCGAGGCTAACATCACCACTAATAATGTCGCTCATGTGTACATCAATAGAATCGAAACCGGCACGATCGTATGCAGCAGCCATTTCTAGCTGACCATTTACACCTTGCTCACGTAAAATAGCAATGCGAGGTTTGGATTTGTTATTTATATATGGGGCTGCAATGTCCTCATTGATATCGAAACTGAGATCAGTAAATAATCCTGTATCGTTTTTATCTTGTATGCGTT
>JAQWMX010000011.1 GCA_029246545.1 Gammaproteobacteria bacterium | reverse complement strand
ACCGACCATTCATTATTTCTAATGCAGTTGCCTCTACAATGTCTAAATGAGAAGAAGGATCGCCTTCTTTATACCAGACACGTTCAAACTCTTCTTTAGAGAGCTTGTCAGATAACTGCGCTTCCAATTGATCGAGGAACTGCCCTTCCAGAGCCATTCTTGTAAGCTCATCCATCTCTATTTCAGGGGCAATATCGTATTCATAGAGTAACTTAAGTGCTTCTTGATGAACTGAGGCCGCCCTTTCTTTAGGCAATCCTCGACGTAAGCGATCAAACTCTTTTTCATACCGGTCGTTAACCTTTAGGCATGACATTCCTGCCTGAGTTTTATCTTTAGTCTTAAGTGATTTAAGGAGTATTGCCTGAGAATAATGCCTGCGCAGGTCGGCTGGAACTAGGCGTCTATAATGCCAAGTATTCCGCTCTTTAGGCTTGTGCAGGTAAAGGATAGTCAATGAGAAAAGTCCTAATCCAATCTGAGTCACTGTGTACCTCTTTATAAACTATGTATACGAACATGTATACGTTTAGAGTGAGATTCAAATGTAACTATATGATTATATTAGTACTTTTATATTAATATGGCGCGCCTGGAGAGATTCGAACTCCCGACCAACTGGTTCGAAGCCAGTTACTCTATCCAGCTGAGCTACAGGCGCTGAATTCTGATTTTTTAAATAATAATTGTGATATTTAATCTTGGCTTCGTAAAGCCAGTCACTACTATTTATTCTACGCTAAGCTACAGGCGTTGAATTCTGATTTTCTTAATAATAAATTACGAGCATGAATGCTTGTAAAAGAGAGGCGCAATCATACCTCAATTTTCCGTTGGCTAACTAGCAATGTTTTACTGCCTAAAAGTTTTTATCCTTTCTTATTTTACAGTATGAACATGGATAAAATTTCAGTTTTCGAGTATAATATCCGGCTTACTCTAGGTTTTACTAACAATAAAGATAAGGGTCCACATGGCTAACACTCGAAAGAAAACCACAATAAAAAAAGTTAATACTTCAACTAACGATACAGACGCAGCAAGTTTAGAAGCACAAACAGAAAAATTTTTAGCATCTGGCGGGGAAGTTCAACAAATCGAAAGCGGTGTAAGTGGTCAAGTTCAAACTTCAGGTCCACGACATATCACACTTGGTAAACGTCACCAAACTAATTAAGTCCTTATCCGCAACAAAGCTTAAGCAAAATAATTACAAAAAATCTATTTAAGTTTTAACATCCCGGCAGTATAGCATTACACTTCTGGGATTAGTTGCGTAAGCGGTAAAATATTGTGAGCCCAAGCAGACCTCTAAAATACCAATCAATAAAACATCTTCTCTTTAGCCGAAGTAAGCACTCACATAAGTGGAGTAACGGGCATGTCCTGGTTATAGGTGGCGATCATGGTTTTGGTGGAGCCGCTTTAATGGCCGCTGAAGCTGCCGCTAGAGCAGGCGCTGGACTTGTTTCAGTAGCAACTCGTTCTGAACATGTGCCGGCATTTATTAGTCGTTGCCCCGAATTAATGGTCAACGCTGTCGACGATGCTAGCACTCTCGCCCCTCTATTAAACAAAGCTACGACTATAGTCATTGGTCCCGGTCTAGGGCAGACTGATTGGTCATTAAACTGCCTACAAACAACCCTTGATAATCAAACTGGCAAACAACAATCTTTTGTTATAGATGCCGATGCCTTAAACCTACTAAGTAAAAACAAGGTTAATTTACCTGTTTCTAAACAATTTATTCTGACACCTCATCCTGGCGAAGCCTCTAGATTGCTAGGTTGTAGCTGTGATGAAGTAAAAACCGATCGTGAAGACGCCTGCCTTAAGCTACAACAAAAGTATGGCGGGATTAGCTTGTTAAAAGGTGCAGCTACTTTAATAGCCTCGGAAGAAAGTGGTCGAGTTATGCTTGAGTCTTGTTCTCACGGAAACCCGGGTATGGGCAGCGGAGGCATGGGCGATATCTTAAGTGGTGTATTAGGCGGCTTACTTGCTCAAGGATTTTCTTTAGCTGACAGTACTCGATTAGGAGTTTGCATACACAGTTTGAGTGCCGATTTAGCAGCAGCTGAAACTGGTGAGCGCGGCCTAATGGCAACGGATCTGCTGCCTTATATCCATAAGCTGGTAAACAACGGATAAAACATCAGTAATGTCAACTTTTTTAGAAGATGAGACCGCAATGGAAGCATTTGGCGCCACATTAGCCGATGTTATGCAAAGTGGCGGGCTTGTAACCTTAAGTGGCAACCTTGGTGCAGGTAAAACCACTTTAACCCGAGGTTTTATGCATGCTATAGGGTATGAAGGTGCCGTTAAAAGCCCTACTTATACCTTAGTTGAGCCATATGATATTAATGGCAGAAACATTATGCATTTTGACTTATACCGCCTATCTGACCCAGAAGAATTAGAATTTCTAGGATTTCGAGACTACCTGGATGGCGCAACATTATGTTTAATCGAATGGCCTGAAAAAGCCAAGGGTTTTTTACCTGAGCCGGACCTTGCTATCGATATTGAGGTCGTTAAAAATGGCCGCCAGATTAGCTGGCAAAGCTTTTCTGATAAAGGCGCCTTAGTCGATCAACACTTATCCAAGAATTTCCTGCCTTAAAACTAGAAAAATACTAGATTGTTGCTCTAAATATATGTAATCTCTGCATTTATTGCGTTTTCACTAAGATATTTTAATGCGAAGCTCATGAGCAGACTTTTACCTTCCTCTTTAGTTTTACTATTTTGCTGCTTGGGCACTCTTTCTAGTGCCGTATTCAGCACGATGGCACAGGCTACTGTGGTAGAAAATGTTCGTACTTACCGCGCTCCAGAATATACACGTTTAGTTTTTGATCTTAGTGAGCAAGTACAGCATCAGGTTTTTAGTCTTGAAGATCCAAACCGCCTAGTCATCGACTTGAGTGATGCCACTTTGTTTGCTGATTTCTCTGATCTAAATTTAAGCGAAACACCAATCACCAATATCCGTTCTGCAGTCCGCAATAACAACGACACTCGAGTTGTGCTGGATTTGAATTCTGTAATACAAGCACGCTCATTTTTATTAGAAGAAAATGATCAATATGGTAATCGCTTAGTTATAGATCTTTATGACAGCGGCTCATCAAACAGTAGTGAGCCTGTTATTACCGCATCAGCAGACGATATTGACGATGGTAAACGCGATATCGTTGTTGCTATTTCGGCTGGACATGGTGGCGATGACCCAGGCGCAATTGGCGTCGACCGAATTCAAGAAAAAAGAGTCGTGCTTGCAATCGCTCGCCAGATAGAAAGTATTCTGAAACAAATGCCAGGTTATAGGCCTGTAATGGTGCGCGATGGTGATTACTATGTTGACCTACGTGGCAGAACCAATATTGCACATCAAAACAACGCTGACTTTTTCATCGCTATTCACGCAGATGCTTTCACCAGCTCTAGTGCTCGGGGTGCAACGGTATATGCCCTATCGCAGCGAGGTGCAACTAGTGAACAAGCACGTCGTATGGCGGCAAAAGAAAATGGTGCTGATTTGATTGGTGGTGTTGGTTCAGTAAGCTTGGCCGACAAAGATGAAGTACTCGCATCGGTGCTGCTTGATCTATCAATGACAGCGAGCATTGCATCAAGCTTAGAAGCCGGCGACAAAATAATCTCTTCGCTAAGCAATGTTACGCGCATGCGTCGTACCAATGTCGAGCAAGCAGCTTTTGTTGTATTAAAACAGGCTGACATTCCTTCCCTGTTAATCGAATCGGGTTACATTACCAACCCGACTGATGCCCGCAATTTGAATTCATCATCCTATCAACAACAGTTTGCTTCAGCCGTTGTCAGCGGGATTACATCTTATTTTTATGAAACACCGCCAAGAGGCACCATGATTGCCTGGCATAAAAATAATGGTGGCGGGCCAAGCTCATATGTCGTGAGTCGCGGCGATAACCTATCTGAAATTGCAGAACGCTTTAATGTCTCTTTGACAGCTTTAAAAGCAGCAAACAATATCAGCGGCTCAGTGATTCACCTCGGTCAGGAATTGATAATTCCTAATGCTTTAATCCCAGTGCTTGCGGCTGTTTCATTTCGCGAGCATGTAGTTAGCTCTGGCGAATCGCTTTCACAGATTGCCGAAGATTATGCTACCCCTATGCAAAGGATTCGCGAAACAAACCAACTAAATAGTGATACTATTTGGGTTGGTCAAATTTTGAGTATACCTTCGCAATAAATGTCACGAATACAGCTTCTTAGTCAGCGACTGACTAATCAAATTGCTGCCGGCGAAGTCGTCGAGCGGCCTGCTTCAGTAGTTAAAGAACTGCTCGAAAACAGCCTGGATGCCGGCTCAGACCGTATTGATATCGAACTTGAACAAGGCGGCGTTAAGCTTATTCGAATTCGTGACAATGGCCAGGGCATTGATAAAGATGATTTACCTTTAGCATTAAGCCGCCATGCCACTAGTAAGATAATTGAGTTAGAAGATCTTGAACGGGTTGCCAGTTTAGGTTTTCGTGGTGAGGCTCTTGCCAGTATCGCATCGGTATCACGCCTGGCATTAATATCCCGCACTCCTGAAGCCTCCGAAGCCTGGAAAGTAGAAACCGAAGGCATTGATATGGACAGCAAAATTACTCCGGCTGCCCATCCTGTCGGCACTAATGTTGAAGTACGCGATTTATTTTTTAATACCCCCGCACGACGTAAATTTTTACGCACCGAACAAACCGAATTTAAACGTGTAAACGATATTGTAAAACAGCTTGCACTGAGTCATTTCAATACAACCTTAAGCTTGCAACATAATCAAAAACAGATTCATAAATTTGAAAAAGCTAGCACCTTGTCAGAACAACAGCGCCGGGTGTCACAAATATGCGGACCAGCATTTATTGAAAACTCTGTCAGTATCGATATAGAACAAAATGGTATGAAACTTTGGGGTTGGGTTTCACTGCCAACTTTTTCACGCTCGCAAGCAGACATGCAATATTTTTATGTCAACGGTCGTACGATTCGAGATAAAGTTGTTACACATGCAATCAAACAAGCTTATCGTGATGTGCTATTTCACGGTCGTCATCCTGCCTTTGTATTATTTTTAGAATTAGATCCGGCTGATGTTGATGTCAACGTACATCCAACAAAACATGAGGTGCGTTTTCGCGATAGCCGCCAATTACATAACTTTTTATTTTCTGTATTACATAAAGCATTAGCGGCTGTACGACCAGAAGATCATTTACAAGAAACTTACGCTGAAAATTATTCACCGCAAGCTGTTGAAGCCAACAGCTCACAATCTGCTATTAATTTCTCTAACTATTCTAATCAAGAAAGCAGCGACCGCGGTAGAAGCTTTGCAAACCAAATTGAAAATCAGTTAGCTAGCTATAAGACTTTAAACGACTCCTTTGAGAATAGTTCTGAGTTACCAGTTTTACCCGAAACCGATGGCGATATACCGCCACTGGGTTTTGCTATAGCGCAATTACATGGCATTTTTATTCTGGCGCAAAATGCCTCAGGCTTGGTAATTGTTGACATGCATGCAGCTCATGAGCGAATCACTTATGAGCACATGAAAACTGCCAGCAGTGAAGAAGGTATTAAGGTACAGCCTTTATTAGTCCCCATATCAATTGCGGTTAGTGAAAAAGAAGCAGACTTAGCTGAAGAACATAATGCTTATTTACAAAAACTCGGCATGGAAATAGAACGTCTTGGTCCAGAGTCAATTAGTCTAAGACAAGTACCTACAATACTTGCCAACGCAAATGTTGAACAATTATTAAGGGATGTGCTTTCAGACATATCTGATCAAGGTACCAGCGATAGATTAGAAGCACATCGTGATGAAATTCTTTCCACCATGGCATGCCATGGCTCGGTACGGGCTAATAGACAATTAACAATTCCAGAAATGAATGCATTGCTTAGAGACATGGAACACACAGAAAGAAGTGGTCAATGTAATCATGGCAGACCTACTTGGGTGCAACAAAATTTATCAGAATTGGATAAGTTATTTTTACGCGGGCAATAGAGTATTTTTTTAAAAAATAGAAAGTTTAAATTGTCAGTAGGAAATTTAAATAATGCAGAACTGGAACTTTTTCTCCCCAATACCTAGATAGTAAAACTTGTTGATCCTCAGTATTGCCACTAGTAAAAAAACTAATTCTGCCTTTTTGTTTCGAATCAGTTTCCAAACCTTCAGATTGTAAGCGTCGCTTTAATTCTTTGGCAACGGCCATACCTGTATCAACAACAACGACTTCGGGCCCAACTATTTCAGCAATAATATCAACGATAAGTGCATAATGGGTACAGCCGAGCACTAAGGTATCACCACCCCTTTTCAGAAAGTCTTCAGTATATTCTGTTACCAATTTTACAATTTCACCCTGGTCAATTTTCAATTTTTCAATTTCATCGACCAGCCCATGACAAGCCTTGGTGATAATTTCTACTTTATCTTTATAAAGACTTTCCAAATCCATAAATTTTTCACTGTCCAAGGTTCCTTCAGTTGCTAGCACACCTACAACGCCGGTTCGGGTTAAATCTGCCGCGGGTTTAATAGCCGGCTCCATGCCTATAATTGGAATATCGTATTCTTCTCTTAATGCTTCTACTCCGGCGGCGGTTGCAGTATTGCATGCTAAAACCAGAGCTTTAGAATGTTGTAGCTCTATAAAACCCATATTTTCAAAACAGCGATTTTTTATGACCCTCTTACTTCTTGGGCCATAGGGGGCGAAATAGGAATCAGCTAGATAGAGCAATTCCTCATTCGGCATAAGTTCTTGAATTTTTTTTAGGACTGATAAGCCTCCGGCACCGGAATCGATAACACCTATGGGCTTATTTGAGGGCATGCGTCTTAATGTTTAGTTAAGTGAAAGTTTCAATAAATAATTGTAACGTATTTCTTGATATAGTTAGCTTAGATTTTAATAAAAAATAACATCAACTCTAAACAATTGAAAAATAAGCGTCCTCCAGTATTTTGCCTAATGGGCCCCACCGCATCAGGTAAAACAGGTCTAGCTGTTGAACTTGTCCAACAAGCTCCTTTAGAAATAGTAAGTGTTGATTCGGCTCAAATTTATCGCGGCTTAGATATTGGAGCTGGTAAACCTGATGCCGGTATTTTAAAAAAAGCTCCGCATCGATTAATTGATATCCGCGACCCTAGTGAAGCTTATTCAGCCGCTGATTTTCGTAAAGACGTTTTAAATGAAATCACCGACATTCAAAGCAAAGGGAATACACCCTTATTGGTTGGTGGCACCATGCTTTATTTCAAAGCATTACGTGATGGTTTAACTGCTATGCCAGCTGCTAATGAAGAAGTGCGCAATAAAATTCTCGACATGGCAAATGATGAAAGCTGGCAAGCCGTTCACAATCGATTAGCAGAAGTTGACCCAGAATCAGCTGCACGTATTCATCCCAACGATCCACAACGTTTACAACGCGCATTAGAAGTCTATGAATTAACTGGAAAATCTATGACAACCCTTCATAAAGAAGGCGATTCCAATGAAGAGTTACCTTTTGATCTTCATTTCATGGCAATTTCCCCAAGCCAACGAGAAGTTCTACATGAAAATATCGCAGTGCGCTTTAAACAAATGCTTGAGGAAGGTTTTGTAGAAGAAGTTAAGAAACTCTATGAGCGAGGTGATCTTCACCCTGCTCTGCCAGCTATTCGTTCAGTCGGTTATCGACAGATCTGGAATTATTTAGCTGGTGAAGATAACTTTGAAGGTATGCAAGACAAGGCACTAGCCGCGACCCGCCAACTTGCCAAAAGACAACTCACTTGGCTCAGATCTTGGCCAGATTTACAAATACTTGACGATGATATGTCAAAAAATGAGAAAAATTGCTTGAAAATGATACTTCCAGCCCTTATCTAACTGGTAGCGGTCCTGAACAACGCAATATTATAGTAGCCAAGCAATAAATAGCTTTCACCTTAATAATTATAATTTACTCGAGGAAAAACCCATGTCTAAAGGGCAATCTTTACAAGACCCTTTTCTTAATACCCTCCGCAAGGAAAAAGTGCCAGTTGCGATATACCTAATCAGCGGTATTAAGTTACAAGGACAGATAGATTCATTTGACCAATTTGTTATTGTGCTAAAAAACACAGTCAGTCAAATGGTATACAAACACGCAATCTCCACAGTCGTTCCTAATCGCGCTATTCGTATTCCTGAGCAAAATGATGCTGTATCTGAATCGGATTCTTTAGATCCTGGTAACAGTATTTAGTGTTTTTTGAACGTCCAGATAGTGGTGAAATTGCCATACTGGTACATCTGGATATTCAATCTGAAGCAGAAGGCGACGCCCGTGAGTTTGAAGAACTTGCGATTTCAGCCGGTGCTTGTCCAATAGAATTAATCACAGGTTCGCGCCAGAGTGTATCTCCACGTTTTTTTGTGGGCACCGGAAAGTTAGAAGAAATCCTCTTAGCCGTAAACTTACACCAAGCCGATGTGGTTTTATTTAATCACAGCTTGAGCTCCAGCCAAGAACGCAACCTGGAAGAAGAGTTGAAGTGCAGAGTGCTTGATCGAACCGATCTCATCCTGGATATATTTGCCCAACGTGCCCGCTCTTATGAAGGTAAGTTGCAGGTTGAATTAGCTCAGCTTAAACACTCTACGACTCGGCTAGTCAAAGGCTGGACTCACCTTGATCGCCAAAAGGGCGGTATCGGTTTACGTGGTGCAGGTGAAACACAATTAGAAATTGACCAACGTTTGATTGCAGTACGCATCAAATCAATAAACAAAAGCCTGTCAAAGGTACGAACCCAACGCCAACAAGGACGCAAAGCTCGTAAGAAAGCCGAAGTGCCTACGGTTTCTTTAGTTGGTTATACCAACGCCGGCAAATCATCTTTATTCAATTCTCTCACCAAGTCTAAGATCTATGCTGCCGATCAACTATTTGCCACATTGGATTCAACCCTACGAAAAGTGCAGCTACCAGATTTTGGTACGGCTATTTTGGCGGACACTGTCGGATTCATCCGTGATCTACCTCATCAGTTAGTGGATGCCTTTCGCGCCACATTAGAAGAAACCTCCGAAGCAAGCTTGCTACTACATGTCATCGACTGTCACAGCGAACAGCGCTTTGTTTTGCAGGAAGAAGTCGACAAAGTATTAAAAGAAATTGATGCAGATAAAATTCCAACCCTGGTGGTCTATAACAAAGCTGATCTCTTAGATACCGATACACCTGGAGCACTGCCCGAAATAGAACGTGACGACAATGGTAAGCCTTGTCGTGTTTGGGTTTCTGCATTGACTGGTGCTGGCATGGAAGACTTATTGCAATCCATCAGTGAATTGTTAGGTGAAGATTTTATCGAGCCTGAATTACAGCTTGACCCTCATCAAGGACGCTTGCGAGCCAAGCTTTATAACCAAGGCGCTGTAAAAAATGAGGACCTAGATGAACAAGGCATATCTCACCTCTCATTACGCTTGCCAAAACAAGATTTTCTTCGCTTGCTTAAAGAGGAAGGGCTAAATGCCGATAGCTATTTACCAAAAGGTTTGGAAACAAAAGGTTCCGACTAAACTACAAACTGAAGGATAGAGCTATAAATAGTAGCGTTTTTGCTACAACTGAAAGCGGAATTTGTATAAAAGACCTTGAAAATTCGATAGAATCCCGCATCTACTTAGAAGGTAAGCACCACTAATTTTTTTGGAGAAACCAATGGCCTGGAATGAACCCGATAATAACGACGGGAAAAAGAATCAAGACGACCCATGGGGCGGTAAGCGACCTGGCGGCGGTGGTAATGATCAAGGTCCACCTGAAATAGATGAAATCATCACCTCACTAATGAATAAGTTTTCCAGTGTTTTTGGTGGAAAAGGTAATGGCTCTGGTAACCAAGGAACAGGTGGTAATTCAATTTCTGGTGGTCTGATACTAGGTGCTGTCACCATCTTGGCAGTTATTTGGGCTGGAACCGGTTTTTACACCGTGGATGAGCAGGAACGCGCTGTAGTTCTGCGTTTTGGTAAAGCTTTGGAAGGTGTGGTTATGCCTGGGTTGCATTGGAACCCGAGACTGGTTGATTCTGTGACTAAAATTAACGTAACCCGAGTTTATGATGCATCCTTCACTAACTCTATGTTGACTGAAGATGACAACATCGTCGATGTATCCATGACAGTGCAATATCAAGTCACCGACGCTAGATCTTATTACCTAAATGTCCTTGATCCAGAAAACAGCTTAAGACTCGCTGCAGAATCAGCTATCCGCCATGAAATTGGCAGCTCTGATATGGAAACCGCTACGACTTCTGCTCGTGAGCAGATCGCATTGGATGTTATGTTACGTCTACAAAATTACATGGATTTATATAAAACCGGCATTATTGTCAGCGAAGTTAACATAGCGGAAGTCCAACAGCCTGCACCAGTGCGTGCTGCTTATGATGATGTGATTAAAGCTGGTGTTGACCGCGAAGCTTATCAGAATGAAGCTAATGCTTATGCCAACCAAGTGATTCCCGAAGCGCGTGGCCTAGCACGCCGGGTATTAGAAGAAGCTGAAGGTTACCGTGCCCAAGTTGTGGCTCAGTCTCAAGGTGAGGCTCAGCGTTTCTCACAATTATTGGTGGAATATCAACGCTCTCCGGAAGTAACGAGAGAACGTCTATACCTTGATACTATGGAAGAAGTACTGAGCAATAGCTCGAAAGTGCTACTCGATGTTGAAGGTGGTAACAACATGATGGTTTTACCACTTGATCAGATTCTACGAAGCGGTAGCGGTAGTGTCAGTATGGAGGCTATGAGCACTCAGGACATCCGCAATCTTTCAAATCAGGTTATCCAAGACTTAAACAGACAAACAACTACAAGGGTGGCACGATAATGAAAAACTCTAGTGCTTTTACCCTCGCTTTTGTTGCCATTGTTTTAATCGCTGCCTATAACTTTTTATTTGTTGTACGTGAAATCGACCGCGCTGTACTGCTAACTTTTGGTGAAGTTACCAATGCAGATGTTGCACCTGGTCTGCATATAAAGGTTCCTGGCGTACACGCTGTTCGTATATTTGATGGCCGAATTCAGACCCTTGATGCGCCTACTCAAAGCTATCTAACAGCAGAACGTGAATTTCTTGAAGTTGATTCTTATGCCAAATGGCGAATTGCGAATGTATCTTCTTACTACACTCGTACATCAGGTGATGCCAACATTGCTAACAACTTACTGGCGCAACGAATCAATACCGGCTTACGTAACCAGTTTGCCAGTAGAACTGTTTATGAGGTTGTTTCCGGTGAACGAGATATGCTGATGACTGATTTAACACAAAGCCTAAACGCTATTGTGTTGGAGGAACTAGGTATAGAAATTGTTGATATTCGCGTGAAGCAAATTGACTTACCCGATGACGTTCAAGCATCTGTTTACAATCGTATGAATACAGAACGTCAGCAAGAGGCATCAGAGGCCCGCTCAACTGGCCGTGAATTATCTGAAATTATTCGCGCAGAAGCAGATCGTGCCGCAACTGTGATTGAAGCCGAAGCCTATCGAGATGCAGAAATTATTCGCGGAGATGGTGATGCGCAATCGACAGCAATTTATGCAGATGCCTTCAATGCTGATCCAGAGTTTTATGAATTCACCCGCAGCTTGAATGCTTATAGATCAACTTTTAGTAATAGTGGCGACTTCCTTTTACTAAGCCCTGACAGTGAATTCTTCAAATACCTTAACGACAGCACTGCGAATAGCACGATAGAGTAAATAGCGATAATGACAAAAGCCAATCGCTGGTTATTGCCTGATGGCGTGGATGAAATCCTTCCACCACAGGCTAATAACCTAGAAACGTTGCGCCGCGATATTCTGGATTTGTACCGTAGCTGGGGCTACGAGCTTGTTATCACCCCGCTAATCGAGTTTCTTGATTCACTTAATATTGTTCCCGGCGAAGATCTACAGCTAGAAACCTTTAAAGTCGTTGATCAATTAAGCGGTCGCTCTATGGGTGTCCGCGCAGATATCACTTCTCAAGTCGCACGAATTGATGCTCATGTTATGCAAAAAAACACGCCTAACCGGCTTTGTTATGCTGATAGTGTTTTGCGCACAAAACCTTCTGCAATGTTAGGTTCACGCAGCCCATATCGAATCGGTGCTGAACTTTATGGCCATAGCGGCAATGATAGCGATATAGAAATCATTAGCTTAATGCTAGAAACACTTAAACTGGCTGAAGTTAAACAAGTTCAGTTGGCCTTGGGTCATGTTGGCATCTACCGTTCTTTAATTTCACATACTGGGCTAGATACAGAGCATGAACGCAAGTTGTTTGCAGCTTTGCAAAGCAAGTCAGAAAAAGATATTGATGATTTATTAGTCGGGCTAGAAACCAACGGCGGTTTATTAGAAATGCTGAAAGCCCTGCCTAAACTCAGTGGTGATGAAAGTATATTGGACACTGCCGAGCAAGTGTTGATTAAAGCTCCTGGTTCAGTAAAAGAAGATATTGCTCAGTTACGACTTATTAGCAAAGCATTAAAAGCTCGTTACCCTGAACAATCACTGTATTTTGATTTAAGCGAAATACGCGGCTATGAATATCATACCGGCGTAGTTTTTGCGGCATACACTTCTGACTTTGGCACCTCTATTGCCAAAGGTGGTCGGTATGATGACATCGGTGAAGGTTTTGGCCGAGCAAGAGCCGCGACTGGTTTCGATAGCGATTTAAAAAACCTGTTAAATTTGAGTAAGAAAAATTTTTCTGTCGAAGAAAAAATATTCGCCCCGACAAATGATGATAATGAGCTAAAAGAATTTATCGCAACTCTTCGTGCTCAAGGTAAACAAGTATTAACAGCTTTATCTGGGGATGGCTCTTCTGCACAGGATTTAGCTTGTACTCAGGAAATTGTTCAAATCGACGGTAAGTGGGAACTTAAACCTCTATAAGCAGCAACTAAACAGTAGAATTAAATATTAATTTCAGTTTTAACAGAAAGGCATAGTCATGGGTAATAGTGTAGTCATTCTTGGCACTCAATGGGGTGATGAAGGCAAAGGCAAAATCGTTGATTTGTTGACGGAAAAAGTCTCTACAGTTGTTCGATTTCAAGGCGGCCATAATGCTGGGCACACCTTAGTTATTGATGGTGAAAAAACAGTTTTGCATCTGTTGCCTTCCGGTATTTTGCGTGACAATGTTCGCTGCATAATTGGTAATGGTGTAGTGCTTTCGCCAGAAGCCTTACTAAAAGAAATTGATGAGCTGGAAAAAAGAGGAGTTTCAGTAAGCGATAAACTCGATATTAGTTCATCTTGCCCCTTGATACTGCCTTATCATATTGCGCTTGATCAGGCACGTGAGCTTAAAAAAGGTAATGCCAAAATTGGTACTACTGGACGGGGCATAGGGCCGGCTTATGAAGACAAGGTAGCGCGTCGAGGCATTCGTTTAGGTGAATTATTAAATGCTGAGCATTTCGCCAGTAAACTAGAAGAAGTCTTGGAATACCATAATTTCATGTTGCAATCGTATTATGGTGTAGAGCCAATTGCTTATCAGAAAACCTTAGAAGAAAGCCTAACCATGGCAGAGAGTATCCGCCCGATGGTCAGTGACACCATTGATGTTCTGCATAATGCTCGTAAGGCTGGTGAAAATATTTTGTTTGAAGGTGCACAAGGTTCTTTACTGGATATTGACCATGGAACTTATCCTTTTGTGACCTCTTCAAATACAACAGCTGGTGCGACCGCTACTGGCAGTGGTTACGGACCACTTTATTTAGATTATGTGCTGGGCATTACCAAAGCCTACACTACTAGAGTTGGTTCCGGTCCTTTCCCTACCGAGTTGTTTGATGAAGTGGGTGAACAATTATTCAGCAAAGGCAAAGAACGTGGTGCCACTACCGGTCGTAATCGTCGTTGTGGCTGGTTCGATACTGCCGCACTAAAAATGGCGATTCGAATTAACTCAGTCTCTGGTATCTGTCTGACAAAATTGGATGTGTTGGATGGCCTTGAAACTATAAAAGTATGTATTGGCTACAAAGGTGTTGATGGTTCTTCAATGGTCTGCCTTACTAGTTTTGACCAATACGACCATTTAGAGCCAATTTATGAAGAGCTGCCAGGCTGGAACGAGACTACTTTTGGTGCTAAGTCGCTGGAAGCTCTACCTGAAAATGCTCGTGCTTATATTCGTTTTATTGAAGAGAAAATTGAAGCTCCAGTGGATATTATCTCAACCGGCCCAGACCGTGAAGAAACAATAATACTGAAACATCCTTTTCCTGAGGTTGTTAGAAGCACTTTGTAATTTTGGCTAGGCTATTGGTATAGTTAGTTCCAAGCACATCAAACTGGAACATGTTCATGAAAACTTTCCTGGCGATCATTTTCTTATTGTCATCCCCTTTACTATTAGCCGACCAGAACGATCCACGTCTGCCTGAATTATTTGAGCAATTAAAAGCGGCTGAAAATTCAAGGGATGCCGGCATGATCGAGATTAGAATTTGGGATATATGGGGCGAACACTCAGACCCTGAAATCGCTGAGATGATGTTCTTTGCTCAAGATGAATTAAGCGGCAACCAATACGGCGCAGCCATACAAGCTTTCACTGCAATCATAGAGCTTGCACCAGATTTTTCTGAAGCCTGGAATATGCGCGCCACTACTCATTACTTGTTAGGAAACTACCGAGAATCTGAAGCAGACATAATGCGAACTCTTGAGCTCGAGCCCAATCATTTCGGTGCTTTAAGTGGACTAGGTCAGGTTTATGTTTCAACGGAACAATTTTACGATGCGCGTTCTGCCTTACGTCGAGCGATACAAGTAAACCCTACAATGCCAGGCGTAATTGCTAACCTGGAAGCTTTACAACGTTATTTTAATGCTACTGCCATCTAAGATTGAGCTTGTCTAAGGACCGCTTTCGGCCAAAAGCGGTCCTTTCTACTTTATGAAACTCCATCGGCTATAAGGCATTATTTCTCTTTTCACCAGCAACAATTATTTCTAGTCTTTAGGAATAATGACTAAGCCCACTTTATTAGTGCTGCTTTGATGGATCAGCAAATTCCCATCTTGTGTAACCCAACTGTTTCGCACAATGCCAACACCAGATGGAATTGCCCAGCTTTGGAATGTTTCACTTTCTGGTTCAAAACGAACAAGAGCATCAGGCCGCATACCAGACTCGTTATACCAAACCACATCATCTATCACAGACAAGGAATATGGATGAGATTCCGGTCCGCTAGGGGAATCCCATTCCTGATAGGCCCCTGTCCTCGGGTCAAGATGACCGACTCTTCCCATGCTGGAGTTGACATACCAGATACTGCCATCACTGGCGAGATCCAAACGACGAATACGGGATTCCGGTTCAGAAATAGTAAAATAGCGAACTTCCATGGTTTCGGGGTCCATCGCGCCAATTTTATTAGTCCCGTTATAGGCAATATATACAGTGCCGTTAACACCAACCTTTATGCCATAAGGTTTAGGTTCAGTCTGAATTTCATCCATCTCGCCAGTTACTGGATCAAGTCGTCCAAGCATATTGGAATTCTGAGAAGTGAAATACAAATCACCATTGGGATGCCAGGTCATGGTATGGGGGTCACGTGCTTCTGTCTGAAATTCTGTAATTAAGCCAGTCTCAGGATCAAGCTTTCCAATGGTTGAATTACTATTCCCCGTATACCAGATATTACCGTCTTCATCCGGAATAATACTGTGAGGTCTTGCAGCGAGTGGGAGTCGATATTCCTCCATTTCACCGGTTTGTGGATCTAATCGCCCAATCAAACTTGCATACATACCTGTCCACCAGATTGAGCCATCAGGTGATTCAACCGGATCACGTGTACGTTGACCCAAAGTTGGGGTCTGCCATTCAATTATGTCTATTTCAAAATCACCATCGATTAGTGTAGGCGCACGTGATGGATCTGCTGGGAAATGTTCAGCCAGGTAATCACCGATAGTTGCTGCCTGTCTACCCGACAGAGTAACCATCGTATTGAAAACTTCTTGCCACTGCTCTGAGCTGTCATAGCCAGCTGAACCCACTATATTAAAAACGGTATGGCAGGAGTAACAGATAGACTCAATTAATTCTTTGCCATTTCCATCAGGCAAAGTCATACTTATGGCGCCACGGCCACCCGGTGGCTGGGCATAAAGAAAGCTTGAAAGAATTAATGCGCTACAAAGCATGACTAGTCGTTTTATCATAATGCATACTCCTATTTAATTGTTTTAGTTTACGAAATAGTAACTCTATCTAATAAATTCAGCAGCCTGAAGGTTAAGATCAATGACAACACAATACTGCTAGCCAAAGAAAGCATATTAATCCCAGCTATCTTAACGCCATTTTTAATTGTTTGCTTAAACTCTGGCTCGACAGGATTTAGTTCATTCCCATAGCCCATACAAAAATTGATTGAATCAGGATTGTTAGTCTGGCATTAAGCGCAAATTCCCATGTTCTTTCACTGCTTTCTTTACTTTCTTTCTTCATTAATATGCACGTATCATAGCAACCCAGTAAATTGCTCAGTTTATAATAGACTTTCTCAATTAACTCTAGAGCTGCTATGAATTCTGAATTTATCTGCCTCGAACATCTCAACCGCTTTTATGACGAAGCGGGAAGCAAACACATGGTTTTGCAAGATGTCAGCGTTAAAATTGCTAAAGGTGAAAGTGTTGCCTTGTTAGGTAGAAGTGGCTCAGGTAAATCTACTTTATTAAATCTAATTAGCGGCATTGATATGCCTGATGCCGGTTCGGTCAAAGTGGATGGCCTAGATTTAACTGCACTGAATGAACATAAACGAACATTATTTCGGCGTGAGCATATTGGTTTTATTTACCAGTTCTTTAATCTGGTACCAAGTCTGACGGCACAGGAAAATATTGAATTTACGCTTGAGCTTAATGGAGTTGAACAAAATGAAATACTCACACGCGTAACAGCTCTGATGGAAGAACTTGAAATCACCGATAAAGCTGAACGCTATCCAGCACAATTATCTGGTGGTGAACAACAACGTGTTGCCATAGCTAGAGCACTTATTCACCAACCTAAGATTGTGTTGGCCGACGAGCCTACTGGCAACCTTGATGCCCGAACCGGGCAATCAATACTACAAATCATGCATAGGCTTTTGAAAGAACATAACAGTACTTTATTGCTAGTCACCCACAGCTTAGAAGTTGCCAATAGCGCCGACCGAACTATCACACTGGAAGATGGTTACTTACAGGAGAGGGATAGTGGCTTCGCCTGGTAAACGTTTATTAAATTTAAGTGCCTGGCGTTATGCTTACCAACACCCCTGGCAAAGCTGGTTAAGCTTTTTAGGCATCATGCTGGGCGTGATGATGGTAGTGGCAATTGATCTTGCCAGTAATAGCGCTGATCGCGCATTTGAGCTTGCTATTAATTCAGTCAACGGCTCAATTACTCATCAAATTATTGGCGGCGACGACGGTGTTCCCGAAAGTGTATATACCGACTTACGTACTGATCTAGGGTTGAGAAAATCAGCGCCAAGCATTACCGGCACAATTCAAATTAACGGCGAAGCATTCACCTTGTTGGGTCAGGACAGTATCAGTGAACTTAGTTTGCAACGCCAACGAGCTGGATTTGAATCCAGCGCTTTTATGTTCGATCCTGCTTTATTAAATAATACATCTACTAATCCCATATTGATGAGTCAAAATGCAGCAGCTGATGCAGGTTTTGCACTGAATGATTTGATGCAAGCAATAACAGGCGCTAATCAGACCGGTGTAACACCCAATACTGTCACCCTTTTACTTTCTAATACTATTCCTAGTTCAGACCCTATTGCGACTGAAGGGATGCTCTATACGGACATCGCTGTTGCACAAAATATTCTTCAAAATTCTGGGTTCATCGACAGCATTGATTTAATTTTAGAAATTGAGCAAATCGCAACTTTGCAAGATTGGTTACCTATTGGTTTAAGCCTGGTAGATGTTGAAACTCGCAACGATACTCTTGATCAAATGACTTCTGCTTTTCATGTGAACTTATTAGCGATGAGTTTATTATCTTTGCTAGTAGCAGCCCTGCTGATTTATAACACGGTCACTTTATCTGTTTTACGTCGAGAAAAAACGTTAGGGATTTTTCGAGCACAGGGCGTTTCTCGAACTCAAATTTATCGTCTGGTACTAAGCGAAGCAGCATTGTATGGGACGCTAGCAAGCGCGTTAGGTGTGTTATTGGGCTATTGGTTAGGCTTAACTTTATTAGATTTTGTGACAGCCGCAATTCCAGATTTCAATTACCGGCTTAATGTCACTAGCTTTATAGTTGAACCCACATCTTTAATTCTTGGTTTCTTATTAGGGCTGGGCATAACCTTGGCGTCGGCGGCAGTACCTGCCTGGCGCGCAACATTAGCGCAGCCTATTACATTGCAACAACGCGCTGCGCACAATTATACATGGCGCCATTACTTACCAATCCTAAGCTATTCTGGTTTTACATTGATGATCCTGGGCTTTGTATTGCTACAAACCAGCCAAGATAGTTTAGTCCTTGGCTTTGTTGCTTTGACTTTTATCATTTTTGGATTTTGCTTTGTTGTGCCAATGATTATGTCAGTGACGTTAAAAATATTGCTGCGCTTATTTTCTAAAACTTTAAAACTACCAGCCCGAATGGCGCTTCGGAATATTCAAAATGGTCTTAATCGAACGGGCATGGCTGTAGCTGCTTTAACTGTTGCCATATCTGTCACTATTGGTGTCGGCATAATGGTCGACAGTTTTCGCAATACCGTTATTATCTGGCTCGATCAATCCTTCGCTGGTGATATAGAAATCTCTGGAACAAATTTAGATGCTGACTTACAAACCTTAATTGAAACTTTTCCCGGCATTAGCAGCGTCAGTGCCACTATTAATACACAGATTGAAAGCAGTATTGGCCAAGTGCGTTTGAATGTCAGTGATATCGACGCAGATGAACGTTATTACTTAAAACAAATTAATGAACAAGGCTTGGCAAGTTTTAATAATGGCGAAGGTATTTTGTTATCTGAGCCTTTGGCCTGGTTATACGAAATAGAAGTTGGTGAGAGCATTTCTGTTTTCTCAGATACAGGTGTTAAAGATTTTCAAGTCTTGGGTATATTTTATGACTACACCCCGAGTCAGGGAATGATTGCCATGCACTATGACCTCTACCAGAGGTCATGGAATAAGCTCACACCTTCAAGGCTGACAATTTTTAGCGATAACAGCAACCCAGAATTATTCACTGATATCGAACAAATGCTAGAAACTTATGAGCAGCTGGCCATTTTCCCCAATCAGCAAATTCAGAATATTACTCTTAGCATTTTTGATCGTACCTTTGAGATAACTGGCGTATTGAGAATACTCGCTATAGTAATTGCATTTATTGGCGTACTTAGCGCTTTAATGGCTTTATTGTTAGAGCGTGGCAAAGAATTTGCCATCCTTCGTGCCACCGGTATGACACCTGCTCAAATTATTAAACTCATTATTGGACAAACCGCCTTAATGGGTTTTTTTGCAGGGCTGCTAGCTATTCCACTCGGCTTAATAATGTCTGACGTTTTAATTGATGTTATTAATAAACGTTCTTTTGGCTGGAGCATGCAGCATTTCTTTCCACTGTCAGTATTAAGTGATGCTTTACTTCTAGCAATAGTTGCAGCCTTACTTGCTGGTATTTATCCCGCTTTTAAAAGCGCCAGAATCAGTCCCGCTCTTGCCTTGAGAGAAGAATAAAGTTGCTGTTTATTTATGCAACCAAGTACTTGTTAGCTTCACTAATCGAGGCATTATAAAAAAGACTAACAAGGCCACGTTAAAACTGGACATCAAAGCCTGTCTAATACCCCAACTTCCAAACAAAGGGACAGCTTCAAATAGGATTGAAAAAATTGGTTCACTTACTAACACTAAAATACTGATTGCTAAACTCAACAATAACCATTGCTTCCAACGAACAGGTTGTTGTAACGGTGGCGCGATTGTTGAAAACCAGTAATCAATACCTGTTTGTATTTCAACATCGTCACTTGAAAGTAATGCTGGTTCGATTTCCACAATGAGCTGCTTACGTTCGGTAGAATTTAGCCATGCCTTGGCACTTGCTTCGTCAGAAAATCTTACCGCAATTTCATATTTGTTTTGTTGATGGTCAGGTTTAATTACAAAAACTCCTTCGTGTCCAGAAAAACCAGAAGCAACATCAATCACTTTTTTTAACCAGACTTCATAAATACTCATTGAGTCAAGCTGAACTTCATGATGAATTAATAATGATACGGCTTGTTTATTATTAGACATATTATTTGTGCTCTGATTTGAATCTTCCATTGGCATACCTAAAACTATTTATGACGATTATATGAATACTGCAATTAAGAACTTTATATAAGTACTAACAAGTACAAAGCATACTCTTAGTCTGCAGCAGATTAAATTGGTACTTATCTTTGATTGCCTATGGTAGAGTGCCGCCGGTTTGGTTAGTCAGAGAATGAAGATTCTACTTCCAGTTACATTCAGTTATTTAACCAATATAATTAGTAATTATTCTTAAGAGAGATTGCATGAGCTTTGATTCACTCGGCTTGTCCGAAACCCTGTTGCTAGCAGTAAAACAAACGGGCTATACACAGCCAACTCCTATTCAAGCTCAGTCTATTCCTACTATTTTAACTGGGAAAGATTTGATGGCGGCTGCACAAACCGGCACAGGAAAAACCGCAGGTTTCACGCTACCTTTATTGCAACTCCTTGGTGGAAAGCCTCCAGTTAATAGCAATCGTTGCCGAGCATTAGTACTAACGCCAACCAGAGAGCTTGCTGCGCAAGTGCAAGAAAGCATACAGACTTACGGTAAAAATGAAGGTTTACGCTCAACAGTAGTTTTTGGTGGCGTTAATATAAATCCACAAATGAAAGCCCTAAGACGCGGTGTCGATGTTCTCGTCGCTACACCTGGACGCTTGTTAGATCTTTTTCAACAAAACGCTATTCAATTTACCGACATTGAAGTGCTTATTTTAGACGAAGCTGATCGCATGTTAGACATGGGTTTTATTCGAGATATTAGAAAAATTCTCTCCAAGCTTCCACGTCAAAGACAAAACCTAATGTTTTCAGCAACTTTTTCAGATGAGATTCGCAAGCTCGCCAAAACTATTTGCACTAAACCAATTGAAATAGATGTAGCACCAAGGAACTCAACCGTGGATGCCATCATTCAAAAGCTCTATCACGTAACAAAAGAAAATAAAGCCGCTCTTTTGAGTTATTTATTAGGCAAGAGTAATGACCAAACCCTAGTATTTAGTCGCACCAAACATGGCGCAAATAAATTAGCTAAACAATTGAATAAAGCCAATATTACTGCTGCTGCAATTCATGGTAATAAAAGTCAGAATCAACGTACCTTGGCATTAGCAAACTTTAAACAAAATAAAGTCCAAGTTTTAGTGGCGACAGACATAGCAGCAAGAGGAATTGATATCGACCTCCTAGCTCAGGTTATTAATTTCGATTTGCCGCATGTTGCTGAAGATTATGTGCACCGCATTGGACGTACTGGTCGAGCCGGAGCAAGTGGAGTGGCAATATCATTAGTTAGCCCTGATGAGAAAAAACAATTGCGTGCGATTGAACGTTTGATTAAATTCACTATTACAGAAGAAGATATTGATAGTGATTTTATTCCTAGCGCTCACAAACCAGCGCCGGAACCAAAACAGAAACAAGGCAATCGTACAGCTAAAAGCTCTAAGCAAAACAGACGGCGCAAACCTAAACCTTCTTCATCAGGCGGCAAAGAAGATAGTGGGCAATCTAAAAAAAATCATTCGGTGAAACCGAAACAAAAAGTAAAACATAGAACAAACAAAACGGAAAAACCAAGTAGCGTCTGGAATCAGAATTTTAAATCAAAAACATCAAAATAATAGATGAAAAGACCGTTTAGACTACGCCCAATATTTATTTTCTTATCACTGCTCACTTCTTTTGCAGTAACAGCTTGCTCGCCCGATCCTCAATCACAAAATAGTGCAGCCGTTTTTGAACTAGACCTCAATGCAGTACTTGGCGGCAGTGACACTGAAGGTTTCTTGCGAGCAGTTGCACCGCGCACTTTTTCCTTTCCAGAAGACCATGGTCTGCACCCTGGTTTCCGCAACGAATGGTGGTACCTAACAGGAAACCTTGAGGCTGAAGGTGGCGAGCAGTTTGGTTACCAAGCCACTTTTTTCAATACAAGTTTTTCTGGTGATAATCAAAACTCAACAGATGGCTGGCAAAGCCCTCGAATCTGGATGGCGCATGTCGCGCTTACTGATATTGCTGGCAATGAGCACATTGCACTTGAACGTTTTTCTCGTGAAAACCCAGGATTAGCTGGCGCACAATTAAACCCTTTCAAAGTCTGGCTGGAAAATTGGTCTCTGTATTCTGATACAAATGACTTTCCTTGGCACTTAACTATTGAAGACGAAGCCTTTTCTCTTTCTCTCACTTTGAATCCATTAAAAGAATTAGTCCTACAAGGTGAAAACGGCCTCAGTCAAAAAAGCCCAGAACTAGGCAATGCCTCCTATTATTACAGCCTAACGCGCATAGATAGTGTGGGAGAAATAAACCTTAATGGTGAAAGCTATGATGTCATTGGGCAAAGTTGGTTAGACCGGGAATGGAGTACATCGGCGCTGGCTGAAAATCAAACTGGTTGGGATTGGTTTTCTTTACAATTCGATGACGGCCAGGAATTAATGTATTACCAGTTAAGAGACAATGAAGGTAATGCGCATCCGAGTAGCGATGGCAATTGGACTGATCAAGATTCACAGCAAACCCGCATCAACTCAGATGATATTATTCTAAGAGAAAACGAAAGCTGGCTAAGCCCAACGGGAATTAATTACACCACTGAATGGTTCATCCAATATGCTGGGCGGCGGTGGGTTATAAGTGCATTAATTGATGAGCAATTTATGAACCTCTCGGTTCCCTATTGGGAGGGAGCTGTCGGAATTTCAGATGCCACAAGCGGTAATAAACTTGGGCAAGGCTATCTTGAAATGGTTAGAAACGAATAGCTGATGTAAAACTTAAGAGCTGTTATAAAAATTCACACTATTTGCAATATCTACTAGTAACATTCCCACTCTGAATCAATCTTTGAAAGCATTATGAAACGTCTGCCCTTTCTTTCCATCTTTATTCCCACCTTGCTTCGTTTTACATCTTCATTATTGTTAACAACATTTCTAACAATGTCAGCCAATGCTCAGGATATTAATAACCCTGAAGGCCTGAAAGAAGTAAAAGTAACTCGAGTAGCAACTGCCCCAGTTTTAGATGGCAACTTAGACGATGCAGTTTGGCAACAAGCGGAAGTCATTGATGACTTTCATCAGATTAGCCCAGGTGACGGCACTGAGCCATCCGAGCCCACTGAAGTCTATATGATCTATACCGAAGATGCGCTTTACATCGGCGCGCGCATGTACGATTCCAACCCGGAATTGATTGCTGCACCAGTGATTCGACACAACCAGGGGTTACCCGGTGACGATCGTCTGGTCATAATTCTCGACCCATTTAATACACGCCGAGTGGGCTATCGTTTTGAGACTAACTTAAATGGTGTGCGGCATGATGCGCTTTACGATAATGTCACTTCATTTACAGGCGACTGGGTAGCGATCTGGGATGTTGCTACCGATACTTTCGATGAAGGATGGATTGCTGAAATTGAAATTCCATTCAAAACCCTGCCCTTTGATCCGAATATCGACACTTGGGGCTTTAATTTTGGACGAGGTATTCGCCGCCGTAATGAGGAAATGGCCTGGGTTAGTTATAACCGATCCTATAACCCAAGTATTGTTGGGCTAGCCACTGGATTGGAAGGCATGGATCAGGGCGTAGGTTTAGATATCGTGCCTACTTTCACGATGAACGAACGGCGTACTTTTAATCCTGGTGATAAAGAAAGCGATTTCGATCCTTCATTGGATATGTTTTATCGCCTCACGCCTTCATTAAATGCAGCACTTACCGTTAACACAGATTTTTCTGCAGCAGATGTTGATAACCGTCAAGTTAACCTGACACGATTTAATTTATTTTTCCCGGAAAGACGTGATTTTTTCCTTAATGATGCCGATCTTTTTCAATTCGGTAACATCAGTAACACTGCTTCCAGTAATCAAGCTGGTGCTCGTGGTACTCGCGAAAATGCTCGGCCTTATTTTTCGCGCAATATCGGTATTGGCGCTAATGGTGAAGAAGTTGATTTAAAATACGGCGGCCGTGTAAGTGGCCGAGTCGGTCGTTGGAATATTGGGACCTTGGCTGTGCGTCAGGACGCTTCCTTAACTGTCGATGCTAGCGACCTTTTTGTTGGACGCCTTTCTGCAAATGTACTAGATGAATCTACCCTTGGCTTTATAGTTACTGATGGAGACCCTCAATCTAATCTGGATAACACAGTTTATGGTGCTGACTTTAGGTACTTAAATACTCAGCTTGCCAGTGGCCGCCAGATTGAAGGCAATGCCTGGTATCAAAAATCTGATACGCCAGGCTTGGACAACGACAATGCTTCATGGGGTGTTAATGTTTCTTCTCCAAACAATAGCGGCCTAAGAGGTGAAATTGGCATCAAGGAAGTTCAGCAAAACTTTAATCCTGCTTTGGGTTTCGTCAATCGCACTAATGTCAGGGATTATTCTGGCAGAATTGGTTATACCCATTTCTTTAATAGTGATTTATGGCAACAATCTTATACCGGATTAGACGTATTCAGAGGCGAAGTTATTAATGGCGGCTTACAAAGCGAAGTACTTAAATTTCGTTTTTTAGAAGCAGAAACAAACTCCAGAGACTCTTTTGATATGGGCCACACACGATATCGTGAAGAAGTTCTTGCACCCTTCACTATTTATTCTGAACCAAGCCGTGCCGTCATTATTCCTGCGGGTAGTTACGAATACCAAACTTATGACATTAGCCTGGGTACAGGTAATCAACGTGAATTTTCAACGGATATTAGAATAGAAGCTGGTGAATTTTATAATGGCGATTCAACAGGGGCGTTTACATCTTTTAACTGGAATCAATCACGTAATTTTGCCATGTCAATCAACTACGACTGGAATGATGTTAGTTTGCCTCAAGGTGACTTCACTGCTCGTCTAACTAGCGTGAACACTCAAGTAGCATTCACCACAAACTTATATTGGATAAGCTTATTGCAGTACGACAACATTTCAGAAAATATGGGGCTTAATACCCGAATTCAATGGATCCCCGAAGCGGGCCAAGAAGCCTTAATAGTTTTAAATTACAACATGCAAGATCAAGATAAGGACAACAGATTTAGATCAACCTTATCGGATATCAGTGTCAGGTTTAGATACACATTCAGATACTAAGTAGGTGCACACGAAAGCAACTGATCGATTTCATTTGAAGTGTTATAAATATGCGGGGACAAACGCACTCCCTTAACTCGACTATCAAATTGTATTTTTGATTGATTAAGATTTTCTATAAATGCTTGTTGCCTTTCTTCAAAATTAACAATTAATGTACCACTTCTGAGCTTCGCTTCATGCGGGCTTTTAATTTGCTTTCGCCCATGCAGCAAGTAACTACGAAAACCACACATCTGCTGAAGAGCTCGTAGCACTGATGATTGAGATGGGAGCAAACGTAGATTCAACTCCTGAAACCGGTATTCCTTTATTTAGCACAAACTTTGTAGGTGAAAGAGGAACTTCTGGACAAACTGCTTTATATAACGCTGCACTGGGTGATCGTCTCGAAGAAGTAGAAATGCTGTTAGAGAATGGTGCCAAAGCTAATTCACTTAGCAAAATGGGAAGCACTCCTCTTGCAGCTCTTTTAAATGTTTACACAGGCTTTCGTCCACCAGCTCCAGCTAGTGGTGAAAACGGCACTATCTTGCATGGCTCAGCTTCATTCGGAAACGATGAAGTCATTGAGTTTCTTCTAACAAAAGGTATTGATTTATCACTTAAAGACCCAAGTAACCGCACAGCTTTAGATGTCGCAAGTGGCGTCCCTCCTGTTGGCGGTCAAAAAGCAATGTTTCCTGGCGAAATGGCTCCCGAAACGCCAATCTATGAATCTACTATGACCCTACTGACTGATGCTATGAATGCTCAAGGTGTTGTCATTGAAGAATATATGGCACCTCCTTCTGAAGAAGGTGATGAAGAATCTGGGAAAGCCTGAGTCTAGTCTATCCAATCAATAATAATAATTTAAAGTAGATACATTCAAACGTTAATGTCCGCTATTAGCCGAATAGCGGACATTGACTAAGAACTAAATGAGAAAGAAAAGTTTAATTGAATTAAAGAGTCGCCACAAAATAAGCTGCTGTAGAAATTATTATTCCTATTAAAGAAAATTTAGCTACATTTCTAAATCGATATTTATTAGGTAGCAATAACACTAAGCCTGCCAGCGAAAAAATCATCAAGATAATAGCACTGATATCAATCAAGGCATTCCAGACGACATGCGTATAACGCCCTTTATGCAGATCATTTAAAACAGCAATCAAACCATAGTTGGTGGTTTCAGCGTAGACTTCACCAAGCTCCTGATCAATTTCAACTAGGGCCTGCAGGCCTGGTCCAGCATATTCAATCGTGACAAAAGGCTGTTCAATAATCAGGTCGGCAAATTTTAATTTGATGCCAAACTCGTCACGGACATAATCGGCAAGTTCAGGTGAATCAGCAATCATACCGTTATCATCAAGCGGTAAGTCCGGCAAACTTTCTAAGGTAATCACCTCAGTTTGTGGCTCGGCCACCATACTTTCAGCATGATTTAAAGTAATACCGGTTATAGAAAAAAATACCAATGCAATGAGTAGGGCTATTGAGAGATATACATGAACGGTACGTGACCAGTTCACTAAATTACGATTAATTGCCATAATCCTGACTTAATAAAATTAATAATTTAACGAGCAAGTGTGGAAACAATATGACTAGCCTTACAACTAAGCTAAACAATCTTTAAAATGACCACATACGCTGACATTTTCTTTAAAGAATATGACTCGATTAACTAACAAAACAATCAAACCCTTTCTTTGTGTAATGTCTTACTCAACACGTCAGACATTATCCAGTATTTTTCTTATGGCTGCATCATTTGTGCTCAGCCTAAGTGCCGCCACATTAAGCCAGGCTCAAGCAGTTATTGAACATTATGACGGAGTCCTGGGAACTTCTCTCGATATTACAATCTATGCGCCTGATCAAAGTAACACGACAAACGCTATCGAAATTGCCATATCAGAAATAGCGGGGCTTGAGCGGATACTGACCACATACCAGGATGACAGTGAGCTAATGCAATTAAATACTTCGAGAACCACTACTTCATCGTCCGAAGCGCTAATCAATGTAATGACTGCCTGTGAAGAATGGTTTATTCAAACCGAAGGTAATTTCTCCTGTAGGCTTGGTGCCATTATAGATTTTTGGGATGAAGCAGAAGAAACTCAGCAAGTACCCAGCAGAACGGATCTAAGCCCAATTGCCCGTACCGCAAATAGAGCTGAGATAATAATTGACTCGGAACAACGAACTATACAATTAGGCGACGGAATTCAACTAGATCCCTCCGGCCTGGCAAAGGGTTATATTATTGACCGGGCTATGGATGCACTAAAAACTATTCCTGGTGTAACAGCAATCAAGGTAGATATCGGTGGTGATGCGTCCTATTGGGGCACTCCACCAGACTCTAATGGTTGGGAAGTTATGGTCGCCAATCCTGAATTTACAGCTGATAACGGCGATTTTCTTACCAGCCTTTCTTTTGGCTCTAAAGCGGTTGCAACCAGCGGTCATAATAGCCGTAAACGTCAGATTTTAATGCGGGAATTTAGCCATATATTTACTCCTCAAACTGGTTGGCCTGTATTTAGTGGACTTTATGCCGTTGTGATTGCCGAGGATGCAATGACAGCAGACGCTATCGCCACCACACTTTCAGTATTACCTTTGCCCGATGCCCTTGCCACCGTAGAAGCTCTGTCTGGAGTGGAGGCTTTGTTAGTTGATGAAAGTGGGGCTCAACGCAGCTCATCTGGTTGGAATCAGTATTTGAGCGAAGAGTTGTTGCTTCTCTCTAGTGCTGATTTCAAATTGACACTTGATTATTCCATTCCTTCTCAGGGTAATCGAGGTTATGAACGACCTTATGTCGCGATTTGGGTGAGCACTATGAGCAACCAAGCTATAAAAAATCTCATTCTTTTTGGTGGAGAACAACGCTGGGCTGGTAGTAATTCACGTTGGTGGCGATTTGCAGGAAGGCGCTCTACGGTGGAAAAAATTAATGTCACACGGCCAACGCGAGGCCCAGGTGAATATCAACTAGTCTGGGATGGTCGTGATGATTCAGGCACGCTTTTACAAGCTGGTGACTACTTACTCCACGTTGAAGCATCAAGAGAGCATGGTGGTCATAGTTATAAGAACATCAGATTCACTTTTGCCGAAGGCACGCAAGTAATGGAGCAAGCACAGTTTGGTGAAGTAGGTGCTTTCAAAGTTACGGTGGAAATGAGCCCAGCTGAAGAGTAAAGTTGCTGTACATTCAACAGTTATATCAACGCTTAAGCATGAGAAAAAAAATCTATTTCAAAAAAGCTGTAACTCATATTTGTCTAGTGGCCAGCATTAGCAGCTGTCTTCTGTTTGCCTCGTATAATTCTCTATTCGCACAAGAACCTCAACACTCAAATAAACCACCGGCACATGGTAATCATTGGATGGCTGCAGCGGGTAAACCAATATCTGTTTCCGTAGGCAGCATGATTTTCAGCCAAGGTGGTAATGCTGTTGATGCTGCTAGTGCCATGCTTGCAGCTTCTGCAACTATCTGGGACACAATGGGTTGGGGTGGAGAAACACAGGCCTTAATCCATAACCCAAATACTGGCGAAGTACATGCTATTAACGCACTTGGTGCAGCACCTTCTGGCGCGACTCCTGAATATTTTCGCAATCTGAATTACATCACCCCTCCTGATTATGGGCCCCTTGCCGCGGTAACGCCTGGTACTCCGGGAGGCCTCATGGTTATGTTGGCAGAATATGGCAGCATGAGTCTGGCTCAGGTGCTCGCGCCTTCTATTGAAATGGCGCTGGGTTACCCAATAGAACAAATCCAAGCTGAGCGTATTGAGTTAGACAAACAATTTCTACGAATTTGGCCTGATACTGCGAATATTATGCTGCCAAATTCCAACCCTGCCAACGCCAGAGAGTGGGCTGCACCCTATCCAGGCCAATTGTTTGTGCAAGAAGATTTACATAACACCCTTAGTAAATTGGTAGAAGCAGAACAAACTGCACTGGCTAATGGAGCAAGCCGAGAAGAAGCCATTATGGCTGCCTATGATCGTTTTTACCGTGGTGATATTGCCGAAGAAATAGTGCGTGCAAGTCGCTCCTCCGGCGGCCTTTTTACTATGGAAGATTTAGATAGCTGGCAGGTTTATATCGAAGAACCGGTATCAACAACTTATAAGGATATTGAAGTTTTTAAACTGGATAGCTGGAGCCAAGGTCCTGTCATGTTGCAAATGCTTAATATGCTGGAAGGCATGGATTTGCAACGAATGGGTTATAACAGTGCCGAATATATCCATACACTTTACCAAGTCATGAACTTAACCTTTGCTGATCGTGATTTTTATTACGGCGACCCTTACTTCCCACCGGAAGAACCAATTGCCGGCCTGCTATCTAAAGATTATGCCCGTGACCGAGCAGCACTAATTGACCCAGGCCGCAATCAGCCTGATATTGCCCCTGGGAACCCCTACCCTTACCAAGGCGATGAGCCTAATCCATTTTTAAGACATCTTGAAAGCTGGGAACCCAACATACAACCTGGGTGGGACATAGCAAGAAACGATGCCAATCCTGAGCCCCTTACACAACCAATTGAAATTAGCGAAAGTGATGGCAATGGTAATGTCGTCAGCATCATGAGCCACGATGAAGGTTTTCATGCAGGCACCACCTCAATTCAAGCCGCTGATGAAGAGGGCTGGGTTGTGTCCATTACACCAAGCGGTGCTTGGATGCCTGCCTTCGTCGCAGGCTCAACTGGCATGAGCTTATCGCAACGCATGCAAAGTTTTGAACTTAATGAGAAACGCAGCCCTTATAACACTCTCGAACCAGGCAAACGCCCAAGGGCAACTCTCACCCCTAGTATCGCCTTAAAAGATGGCGAACCCTATATGGCTTTTTCAGTTCAGGGAGGTGATGGTCAAGAACAATGGCTACTACAATTCTTCCTCAATATTGTGGAATTCGGCATGGATGTTCAACAGGCTACTGAAGCTGCAAACTTTGAAAGCTATCAGCTTCATAGTTCCTTTGGCGATCACTATAGTCAACCTGGAAGAATTGTTCTGCGCACCGATATGGATACCTTAGTTTTGAGAACGCTAATCCGCATGGGTTATGAACTGGAATTTAGAGAAAAAACGTCAGGACCTATTACAGCTATTTTGTTTAATCTGGAATATGGGACCATGACTGGTGGCGCGAGTGATTTTGGCGATGACACAGCTCTAGGTTTTTAAATTTTTCACAAAGAAAGACTTGGCTTATGTCGACAGTAATAAAAACCTTATATCCATTAGCAACGTCAATTCTGTTTTTTCTTTTAGCTAGTTCCAGCTTCGCTCAAGAATGGCCACTTACACCTCCAGCTGAAGCACCTGCAGATTGGGGTCCCGTTTCAGCAAACTTCGAAGAAATTCCTTATCCCTACCCGGTTCATTATCTGGCGCTTAAACGTTTTGGTCAGGACATGCGAATGGCTTATATGGATGTTCCACCATCTGGAAGTCCAATTGGTCAGACCGTTTTTTGGCAACACGGTATGAACTTTTATTCTGAGGCATATACACCAACTATTCAGGCACTTTCTGCAGCAGGCTTTCGTGTTATTGCTGTCGATCGTATCGGTTACGCTAAATCATCAAAACCTATTATTCCTTATCAGTTTAATTTTGTTGCTTCCAACATGAAGGCCTTACTGGATGAATTAGAAATAAATGAAGTGGCTATTGTCGGACATTCAATGGGCGGAATGGTAGTAAGCCGTTTCGCAATGTCCTACCCAGAATTAATTACTCATGTTGTCATGGTGAATCAAATTGGACTTACCGATCAACGCCAAACTCGACCTTGGTCGGACCCCTATCGAGAAGGTGTCGACAGCATCACTTATCAATCAGTGCTCGCTGGCCATTTGCGATATTTTCCTGGGGCATGGCCGCCTCAGCATTTGGAATATGTTCGGCGCAGATATGGCCAATCCATGAGCGGAGAATGGCCACGCCTTGCAATGATAAGAAGATTACAGGTACAAATGCTTTATAACGATCCTGTGGTTTATGATTGGCAACATATCACAACTAAGGCTTTAGTCATGGGTGGTGAAGAAGACTGCTTGGTCGATAATTTTCCAGAGCTAGCAAATCATGTAAATGATGAATTGCAAAATTCTACAATTTTGCTTTACCCAGGAATTGGCCATGCGCCGCAAATTGAAATCCATGATCTATTTCATACCGACCTAATTCGTTTTCTTAGGTCAGACCCTAATGAACCTGCCAGCGAATGGGAATGATCAGTCAATAAAGTAAAAACTTTGCCTGCCTTTTAATAAATTATTAATTGTTGTTTTTAAAAATTATTAACATTAAGCAAATTCGAAAGAGCATAGGAGCATAAATGGACATAAAAAATCGATTTATAATAATTGGTCTGTCAGCTGCGACTTTAATCAGCATAGGGAGCATTTCATCGGCTCAACAAGATTCCGAGAATGATCCTGTTGCAGATTTAGTCGGTCGCTTGGAATTAGAAAATTACAAAAGCACTATTAAAGATCTTACCCAGTTTGGAGATCGGCGCCAGGGCACTTCTCGTAATCACAATGCAGTGGATTGGATTGCCGAGCAATTGGAATCTTACGGCTGTAGTAATGTCGAGCGTATTTCCTATGACTTTACAACTACTCCAAGACCTACAACACCCCAGGCAGAAGAAGCTGAATTAATTACCAGCACTGGTGGTCTGGTAGGTCGAAATGGCAGCGGCTTTGGTGGCAGTTCCATTTTTGGCTATCGGATCCCCACTGGAGTAAATCGTGATCTGGAAGCCCAACCCGATTTACGTATTCGTCAATTAAATGCTGAAGAGCCAGTTGATGGCGAACGCCAAGAAGTCTATTGCACTAAGATTGGAACCACTTATCCTGATGAGGCATATATTGTTAGTGCGCACATGGACGGTCATGGTGTAAATGAAGCAGTAAATGATAACGCCTCCGGCACTGCATTAGTCATGGAGCTGGCTAGGATATTAAATTCCCCCGATGTAAAAACAGAGCGCTCTATTCGTTTTGCATTATGGAACAACGAAGAAACTGGTCTGAATGGCTCAAGAGCGTATGTAGAACAACGTCAAGATTTACAAGGGATTGAATCTCCACCTGGCTCAGGACTTTACCCTGAACCTCGCTGGTTGGGTATGATCCAGCATGACATGATGTTGTGGGATCATGGAGCTCCTCGAGCCGATGGAACTGTTAGTCGAGAACAAAGACCAGAAGCCGATGTGAACATCGAATTTCAATCTGATTCAGATCTTGCGAATGAATCCATGCGCTTGGCTTTTGTATTTAAAACAGCAGCGGATACTTATAACACCGATTATCCGGCTACTGTTGGTCCTCACATGACCAGAACTGATTCAGCTTCCTTTATGGACATAATCCCATCTATTAGTTTACGAGAGAATGAACGAGGCGCCCAAACTGGAGGCGGTTGGAATCCTACCTGGCATACACCACTTGATGTCTGGACAACCTTCACCGATAAAGATTTTCGCCTAGGGCTCAATGCTGCACAAACCACTATGGCGGCTATTGCTCAATTGACGGAAGCTGCTACCGGTGAATAGCAAAAATAATTGTGTGAAATAAAAGGTGTCAGAGCAAATTATCTATTTACTCTGGCACCGCTAGAATTAAATCCTAAACATTTATCTTTTGAATAATTTCGACAAGCTCCGCTTTTTTAGAATAAAAAGCTGAATGGCTAGAAGCAATTTCAAAAACTTCCTTGCAAGGTGATGCGTCTATCATTTGACGTTGCATATCGGGATGAATGGCGCGATCTTCTGTCAGCAAAATATAATAACGATCCACAGAGCCGAAATTTTCATCACTAATTTCTACCAGTGTCGCCAATGGCGCCAATGCTTGAGCATGATGATGAGCAATTGAATATTCATAATCTTCATCACTACAGTCATGATAAAAAAGCTCTCGAATTTTTTCTGCTTTCAATGAACCTGTTACGCCATCTTCAGCAACTTCCAATGCTGGTGGCACAGATGAATGCGGATTAGATTCTTCCAATGATAATAATGACTGACCTGATTGCGGCAAAAATCCAGAAAGGTATACCAAAGCACCAATTTTATCAGGCCTTAATTCTGCAGCTGCAGAAATAGCTAAACCTCCCATGGAATGGCCTACCAATACTACTTTTTCATCTTGTTGATCGAGCACCTCTACCAACTTATTGGCATAAGCTTCTAATGTCACTTCACTAGCAGGTGTTGAATCTGCACCGGAACCTGGTAGTTCAGGCGTAATCACAGTATGGCCAGCGGCTTCTAGGCTAGGGACTACTTCATTCCAGCACCAAGCACCATGCCAAGCACCATGAACTAATACATAAGTTGTCATAAAGAATTCCTTCTATTCAAAAATTATTTTAATTAAGGAGGCTATCTAACTGATCGTTAACTGCTTCTATTAGTTCCTCTTCTTTTTCATCCATTACTTCTTCAGCAGAATTTTCAGCTTGTTCCATCGCGTCATCCATTCGAGACTCTGCTGCCAATACAGTTTCATCTAGCATAGCTTCAGCTTGCTCCACCATATTTGCTGCTTCAGACTGAGCTGACTCCATGGCATCGTTAGCATTAGAAGATGTGTCCGCCATAGATTCGGCCGAAGATGTTGAAGTTGTAGCCGCCTCTTCTGAGCCGCAAGAAGTTAAACCTAATGACGCGAAGACAAACAATACAACTAAAGTAAATTTTTTCATGGAATATTCTCAATAATTAAAAAATAATGATTTTCTAGTATCACGGATTTTCTAGAAGAAGTGAAGTAAGCCCCTTAACTGAAAATGTTGTTAAGGACCTTTTAATAAAACTATTCACAGTATTCACATTGTTACCAGAACGGGTAATACACACAAACTTTATTCAAACTGCAAATGTTGCCTGGATGTTTCAATATCGCAGGGCACATTAGTAAATTCATGATCTGCAATTTTGCGGTATCGGCCCTCGGTAATAAGTGGCTCTGTAAGATAGACAGAGTCTGACACCGTAAAGCTATATGAGACAGTTAAGCCATCATCGGCTAATTTATACTCTTCTATAACCTGTTTTTCAGAACTTGAATCCAGCCCTCTAACTATACCCCAGGGTGTTGGCGCAAAATTATTACTAGTAATAATCAACGAGCCATCATCCAATATTCGACCAGCAGAAAAGCCTAGTTCAGTTGATACATATCCTTCAGGCGGGACATCCTGGTCAAAATGAATCACGCGCACTTGCGGAGACTGTTCTTTTTCAATCAATATCTGGTTTGGACTGCGAGTCCAGCGGTGTGCATATGGCCAGGTAATTATCCTTGGAACAGCCAAGGGCACACAATCCAGATAAGGATCATTATTCATATCAAAGTTGGCAACTTGTTCCTCAGCAATGGGAGTAAGTGCTAATTCAGTCGGTGCAGAAAAACCACCAACAAGCGCGGCTCTTAATGACTGAGCAGCATTTTCGCCCGACATTCTGGTCCAGGTGCCGGAAAAATCAGAAGAAGGGGCAATCATTTGATCATCATTACGCCTTAATGGCTCAACCCCTTCAGGCGGGCGAAATGAGTAAAATATTCTTCCATCATCATGCTCGAAATAATCCAGCAATCCGAATTTACGATCTGGATTTCGGTTTGGGTTTACTAAAACGTCAACATGATCTCCTACTTTTACGGAATCTTCCTGCCATCCATTTCCCATTAATCCGCTAATGGAATGCCCCTCGATGGTCCAGCTTTCGATTTCCCCCTGCTCATTTGTGACATCAATAGCCCAGAACACATGAGGGCTCCGCCAACGAACTATAGTCACCGTTCCTGAAAGCTCGATTATTGAATCAATATCAAAATTAGCTCTAGAGTGGTGAGCTTCTGCATTCACAATAAAGGAGCTGACCAGTAACCCGAAAAGAGCTACTTTTAATGATTGGCTAAGTCTTTTTAGTTGAGCCATTTAGTCTCCTTAACTTCACTTAATAAGATGGTAGATGTATTGTATGTGGAATTCCAGTTTGGCGAGCTAAAGCTATGGAAGTTAACCAGACTGTCTGATCTTAACGGAAATTAAAATTCTAATTGAGATGGTTTGATAATCATAATTGTTAAAAAGTATCCGGAAAATCTATGCAAACACTCTCCTTTAGAAACGGCGATCAAATACCCACACTCGGATTGGGCACCTGGAAAACCGATAACCAGACTATTAAGCCCGTCATCCGACAAGCACTCAAAATCGGTTATCGCCACATTGACTGTGCAGCGGTTTACGGCAATGAAAATGGCATTGGTGAAGCCCTCGCTGAAGCATTAACTGAGAAAGAAGTGCAAAGGGACGAATTGTGGATCACTTCCAAACTCTGGAATAATGCTCATAAAGCAAACGATGTTGCACCTGCCCTTAAAAAATCTCTGCAAGATTTACAGCTCGACTATCTCGACCTCTATTTGATTCATTGGCCGGTAGCAGTCAAGCCTGAAGTAGGCTTTCCTCAGTCTGATGATGACTACCTGAGTCTTGAACAGTTACCTATTACAGAAACCTGGCAAGCCATGGAAGCCTGCGTTGATGCTGGTTTAATTAAACACATCGGGGTATCGAATTTCAGTGTGCCTAAACTGCAGGGTTTAGTGAAACATAGTCGGATAAAGCCTGAAGTTAATCAGGTGGAATTACACCCCCTATTACAGCAGCCAGAGATGAAAAAGTATTGCGATTCTGAGGATATAAAATTAATTGCTTACGCGCCTTTAGGTTCAGGCGATCGGCCCGCCTTTTTTCTCGAAGAAAATAGTCCAGTTCCATTGGAGCTTCCATTAATAAAAGAAATTGCTATAGCTCATAGTGCAACTCCAGCTCAGGTTTTACTGGCATGGGGAATGCAACGCGGCACTATAGTTATCCCAAAATCAATTAAAGCAGAGCGTATGAAGGAAAATCTGGCAGCCTCTGAACTTAAACTTAGTACTGAAGCATTGGAGCAAATTCAATCGCTAGACCAACATTGCCGATTACTAAATGGAAAAATCTGGAAAGGCCCCTATAACTACGAATACCTTTGGGACGAAAAAGAATAAGGCCCGTTAAGCAATCAAAGCTTAAGTGCAATAAGTGCCTTATGTTGTTGCGCTCCAAACACATCCCGGTCACCTGGGTTACCTGCTAACTCCTGGCGCTGTGCAGTAACCTTAATTGCTCGTGCCGCAAGAAAAGAATAGCAACCGATAATATCCGTATCTGGAATTTGAAGAATCTTAGCAATCTCTGTTGGGGTAAAAACCCCGGAATTTACCGCGTAGTTAAAAGTCTCTTCCGACTTAAATAAAATATCGTAAGTAATTTCATTTATACCAGCATTTTTACTACGAATAATCTCTGCGATATCCATAAGACAATACTGTGATCCATCGATTCGTTGTTCGGAAGGAATATGACTAAGCGCTTCATCAGGGGGGTCCCCCGGCATGAGCAGACTTTTACTCCAATCACAGGGGCAGGTATCTTTTTTAAGCCACTCCCTCTGATTCCAGTACCATTGTTCTACCTCAAAACATTTATCTAAAATTGCCGGATCAGAAAGCAGATGGTACAAAGTCCATTCATAGGCAAGACCTGCATCAATATGAGTCAGCGCTAATTCACTTTTAAGACGATAGGCGTTTAGCAATTGCAACTGTGCATCATGCAGAGCGTCATCTTCACAAGTCTCAACATAAGCAAAGCCCATTTTTGAATCTGTGCTATGAAATTCAATTGTGCATTGTTTTACCAATTCTGGGAGCTGACTAGTTACTTGTTTTAACAAACCAGTTTGTATCGCCGCCCACTCGGCCTGAAATATCGGATCACGTGTACCAGCAATAAAAAAACAACTCTGCTGATCGATTCCTTCTAATATCAAATCACTGGGCGAGCATGGAAAGGCCAGATTCCCGGCTGTTGAAATTCGCCCCGAATAACCATAGTGCAACAACCCGGATCTCAAGGCTGCAAGAACATCACATGCGGCATCTTTGCTGTTACTGTTTACACACACAATGAGACCTAATTCCTGATCATCCGTACTGGCTTCTACCCCATTAAGGCCATATACACGTAGCCCTTCATCACCTCTCCCTCCACTCAATGGGTCTTTTGTTTTATCGACTACAAGAATGGATATAGAACGCCGACCCAACGCCCTGCTGCCCTCCAATTTGATTGAGACAGCCTGTGAAATAAAACGGCTTCCTTTGATCCCAACTCGTTTATTAGCCAGCTCATAGAATTCTGTTTGACTAATATCCAGTATTCCACCGGGTAAATAGAAAAAATCAGGCCGGGGTTTTTCATACAGGCAATGTGCTGCAATAGATGAGGGTGTGCATCCTCTAGCCGGGTTTGGAGAAAAAATTTCAGCATGACTATCTGCATAAATCTCAGCGATCAGACAATCACTGCCTGAACCAGGTATTGCTGCTATCGCTCCGCATTCCAGAACTTTACCAACGTGATAACACAGCCCTGGGTCGAATCCCGCTGCGATAGGTGCTGCAGCAAATACTGCTGGGTCATAAGCCCGCCCACAAACAATTACTTCAGCACCCAAAGATAGTGCGGTCATAATAGGCTCAATACCCATCTGACCAACTACTTTGCTTTCTTTTATATCTGTCTCGTTTAATGGGGGCATGTTGCCAAGTGGCGTTAACTGATCCAGCTTGGGACTCAGATCCGTAGAATTCAAATCCGCATGAATTACACTCAGCTTCACCGACCGATCACTTTCAGTGGCAATAATGTCACGGACAATCTCTACTACTTCATCGCATTGGGGATTAGCACCGGAGAAACCAGCACTGCCGATAATACAGGGGCAATTCTGCTCTAATGCAGCTTGAATCATGACTGTAAGATCACGTCGTAACGAAGCCAGTCCGACATAGTGTTTGTCAGAGCCCAGATAATAAGGACCGGCATCAATGGAGCCTGCATCAACTGCAATTAGATCAATCTTTTCTTCCAGCCCCTTTTCAAATGAATCAACTGGAAAGCCATAACCCAAAATAGCAGTTGGGGATAGAATGCGGAAACAATCTACCGTTGATTCTTTAATTGACCCGGATTTAATTAGCGTATTCACTAAATCACTTCTATAATTTGCTCTCAAAAAATGAAATGATAAATTTGAACTCCATCATTTCAGGAGAAATATAATGTCTAAGATTCATTCTGTTGTAAATCTAAAAAGCTTTTTACATTTTATAGTTGCCCTTCTTTTTTCTACGCCATTTCATTCTTTTGCTCAGTTAGCCGCCCCCAATAATGATGGTGTAGCAATGGGGCACTTGCATTTCCAAGCTTCAGATATCGAAGCCAGTAATGAATTTTGGGAAGATTTAGGTGCCACCTCAATTCAGAACGGGCCTCTTAGCATGTATGCTATTCCAGGCGTTTTCATTCTAGTACGTGAAGCTGAGCCTAGCAATGGCTCAGACGGCACAATGATTATTCATGTTGGCTTTCATGTGCCCAATGTTAATGCTGCATATGACAGATGGATCTCTTCTGGTATAGATGTTGAACGTGGCGGTTTCCCTGGCCAGCTCTGGGTCAACGGTCCTGATGGACTACTAATTGAAATATTGGAAAATACAGAAATCAATACACCGATTCAGATGCACCATATTCATTGGGAAACCCCTGACATTGAAGCAATGCAGAACTGGTATTACGAGATGTTTGGAGCCGTACCCGGCATGCGCGCAATTTTCCAAGCTGGCGACATTCCTGGTGTAAATCTCACTTTTAACCAAGCTGAAACTCCGGTCATGCCAACTCAAGGCACTGTCCTAGATCATATCGGTTTTGAAGTTAGTGATTTGCAGGCAACGATTGCCAAACTAGAAGCAGCCGGTGTGACCATGGATCTTGGTTATCGGGAAATCCCGGCAGCAAATTTAGCCATCGCATTTCTAACAGACCCCTGGGGTACTTACATAGAATTAACCCAAGGTTTGGAACCGCAAGATTAAGCCATAAGGAAAATATAATGTCCTTTATTACTAAAAGAAGTTTTAAACAACTGATAATGGCAATTTTGTTTTCAATGCCTATGATTTCCATTGCACAGCAGCTAGCCGAACCCAATGCTGCAGGTACATCGATGGGACATTTGCATTTCTGGACAACTGATCCTGCTCGCACCCAACTTTTCTGGGAAATCTTGGGCGCAACCACAATTCAAAACGGCCCATTGAGTTATTACGGCATTCCTGGTGTGGTTATTATATTTTTTGATGAAAACCCAAGCTCTGGTTCTGTCGGTACCTTGATCGATCATTTAGGCTTTGATGTAGAAGATGCAACTGATATGGCAGCACGCCTAGAATCAGCTGGTTTTGACATCGAAACAACTGACTCAGTTGAACGTTTTAACGTACACGGACCTAATGACATTAGGTTAGAGATTCGTGAAAACGCTGACATGGCCGCTTCTGTTGAGTTAAATCATATTCATTTTTACTTGCCAGAATATGAAGCTATGCAAGACTGGTATACAGAAATGTTTGGTGCTGTTCCCGGTATGCGTGGTGAATATCCAGCTGGCGACATACCTGGTGTTAATCTGACCTTTAGTGGAAGTGAAGAAACACGCCTACCAATCCAAGGCACGGTATTAGATCATATCGGCTTTGAAGTTGTGGACTTGGAAGCGACATTAGAGAAACTTGAAGCCGCAGGTGTCCCTATTACTTTAAGTTATCGTGTTGTTCCTGATACTGAGCTAGCTATTGCCTTTTTAGTAGATCCATGGGGAACAAATATTGAATTAACCCAAGGTCTAATCCCTTAATTTTTACTTTTTTAAAATCACAACCGAAACAAATTATAGAAAGAGAGAGAAAATGATCGCAACATTTGTAACATTCGATTTAGATGACAACTTTGATGCTGACAAAGTTCAGCAGAATGCTTTAATGGCACGCAGTAAATTCGAGAATATGCCTGGATTACGTTCTAAGGCATTTACTGTTGATGCCGATAAAAAACAGGCAAGAAATTTTTATATATGGGAAGAAGAAGCTGCTGCCAGAAACTTTTTCACTGAAGAAAATATTGAAGCTGTAGGAAAATTTTATGGTGTGAGACCGAGCGTTGAATATGTCGAAGTAGCAACATTGGTTGATAATCATCAACGTTAACCCTATTGCCTTCTTATTTTCTTATATTAAAAACTGTAAAGTAATTTGACTTTAATACCTTAAAAAATTACAAAGCAATTAAATCTTCAATAAGACCAGAGTTTAATTTAACAAACAGTTTTAGGAGTACTCACAATGCCAACTAATGCACGTGCCGCGATCTGTCGCGGAAATGAACACCCTTTTGCAATCGAAGATGTCGTATTAGATGACCTGCAACCTAATGAATTAAAAATCAGAATGGTCGCTTCTGGTATTTGTCATACTGACCTCGCAGTACGCGATAAACAGTTACCAGTTCCTCATCCTATTGTTTTAGGTCACGAGGGAGCCGGCATTGTTGAGGAAGTTGGCAGTGAAGTCTCAGTCGCAAAACCAGGTGACAGAGTTGTAATGAGCTTCAACAGTTGTGGTGGATGTCCAAGCTGTGACGATAACTCTCCAACCTATTGCTATGAATTCTTCAAATACAATTGGGACGGCAAACGTCCTGATGGCTCTTCCACTATGACTATGGATGGCGAACATATGAATGCCAGTTTTTTTGGACAGTCTAGCTTCGCCACTTATGCCGTTGCTAATGAAAGAAACGTTGCCAGAGTTCCTGACAGTGCAGCTGACATACCACTTGAAAGATTATCGCCAATTGGCTGTGGGTTGATGACAGGTGCTGGTGCTGTATTGCGCAGTATGAAAGTTCGAGCAGGCATGTCTTTCGCTGTTTTTGGTTCTGGTACTGTTGGTATGGCAGCAGTTATGGCAGCCAAGATTGCTGGCGCTAACCCAATTATCGCCGTAGATGTAAATGACGATCGACTTGCTCTAGCTAAAGAACTAGGTGCCACTCATACCTTTAATGCCAAAGATGATGCCATTGCAAAAATTAGCGAACTTTGTCCCAAAGGTTTAGCTTATGCATTCGATACAACCGGCATTAATAAAGTTATTGAAGATGCTTTTAGCTTGCTTACCTTCAAATCAGTACTTGGCCTAGTTGGCGCATCAGGACCAGAAGATATGCTGGAGTTCAATGAAATTACGCTTATGTCACAAGGTCGAACTGTGATGGGCATTCTTGGCGGAGATAGTGACATCAGCAATTTTCTTACCGAGTTAATTGAATACCATATTGCTGGCCAATTTCCTTTTGAGAAATTGATTGAATATTTCGATTTCGACCAAATCAATGAAGCCATTGAAGCCAGTGAAGATGGTTCTGTTGTAAAACCAGTATTGAGAATTAGTCCAGAATAAGCCCTGTAATTGATGCTGGCGTAAACCGCGCCATTCAAATAACATTAAATACCACTTTGATTGAAAATTTATAGTGGCATTTTTGTCTTTAATAATAAAAACATCAATGCAATGAGCAATATTTCACAAATTAAAACTCAAGAACACGCTCAAAAAAACATAAGTGCTAAATTTTTTAGCCTCCTTCTTTGTGCACTATTAATCGCGTGCGCCCCTAAAGAACAACTCAATAGCAATTCTCAAGACCAAGTCCCGGTTGTTAAGGTCGTAACATCAGGCGGTTTTGCTGCTGCCTATGATAATTTAATCCCACAAATTGAACGCGACCTTGGCATAAAGTTACACACTGAATATGGCTCTTCTTCTGGAGGTGCTATCGATTCAATCCCAATGAGACTTGCAAATGGGGAAGACTTTGATGTCATTATATTATCTAGAGGCTCATTGGATAATTTGACTCAGAACGGCTTTGTTATTAACTCATCACGAATCGATTTAGTTAGATCTCAAATAGGCATGGCAGTTCAAGAAGGTTCTGTTTTGCCCGATATCAGTTCAGTTGAGTTATTTGTTCAAGCCTTAATGGATGCAGACTCTATCGGGTATTCAGCAAGTGCTAGTGGGACTTATCTCTCTACAACACTTTTCCCAGAAATGGGTATTTGGGAAACGCTACAACCGAAATCTGTGCGTATACTTAGTGAACGAGTAGCCTCTGTGGTTGCACGTGGCGAAGTCGATATTGGCTTTCAACAAATTAGTGAAATCTTGCCGATAGCCGGTGCAGCTTTTGTAGGGCCAATTCCCGACGAATTACAAAGGGTCACTACTTTTTCTGCAGGCATTCTGATTGATGCCAACAACCCTGAAGCAGCTTCACGTTTGCTCGATTATTTATCATCAGAAAATATAGCCCCTGCTATTTCAGCATCTGGCTTATCCCCCGTTGTTTTAGAGGGCACTAATTAATTGCTTACTTTTTTATCATGATTAAAAAACAAATAAATAGAATGAATATAAAAACTAACTTCGGTGTTTATTTCTGTTTTTTATTGTTAATCATTTCAATTACTTCATCATCAGCTATGGCTCAGAATTACCCTAGCCAACCCATTACAGTAGTTGTGGGCTTTGGTGTAGGCGGCAGCGTTGACCGTATGGCAAGAGCAGTGTCTACTTATTTAGGTGAAGAACTCGGTGAACCTGTGCAAGTGATAAATCGCAACGGCGCCGGCACATTACTAGCAGCAAATTATGTCTTGGGAAGACCGCACGATGGTTACACAGTTTTTGCTTCAGCCTTCTCGCCCTATTTATCAAATACCATATTGGAAGGAAACGCCGACTACACTATCGAAGATTTTTCTTATATTAATTTTCAGTGGTTTGATGAAGACTTAATCGCATTAAGCAAAGCTTCCGATTATAAAAATCTTGAAGAATTACTCGACGCTATTCGTAACAGACCAAAAACCGTTCGCGCTTCTGTAGTAAGAGGCTCAGCTGGCCATCTCATGGCGAAACTTTTACTTGAAGTAAATGGTATCCCACAAGAGAACCTTAATTTAGTTGCCTATAATAGTGGTGGTCAGGCTCGTGCTGCTGTGGCCGGTGGCGTCGTCGATTTTACGGTGATCAGTGCAGAGGGCTGTGAAAGTATTCGAGAATATATTGAACCTGTCGCCATCGTAAGTGATGTTCGAAATGAAGCCTGGGATGCTCCAACTCTTAACCAAGCACTAGCACCTTTGGGATTTACGGCGCCGATATTGCCTGGTTCAATTCGAGGCTTTGCTACCACTACAAAGTTTAAGCAAAATTACCCGGAACGTTTTGAATATATTAGTTTAGCGCTGGAGCGCGCACTGCAAAATCCTGCTCTACAAGAACTATTACAACGCTCTGATATTGGCGGCCGTTGGATTGGACCGCTACAAGCAACAGAAATAATGAATACCAATTTTGATATCTTTAAAAACTATTCTTACCTACTAGAACAGCAAAGGTAAGAAACTTAAGCTTATGAATTCAAAAAAAGCCCACGTTTTTTTCGACCTAATCGTAATAGCGACTATCGCTGCGCTAGTAGCTTGGTATTTATATGATGCTTATTCTGCTTCTTCACACATAATCAATTTAATTTTAGTTTTACCGCTCAGTCTAATTATCTTGAGTCTATGCATTATCGAATTCATTAACAGGTGTAAAGACAATGACCCGATAATTGAAAAACTCGAACCAGTTTCTAGTGTAGTCCCAGTCATCTGTCTTTTTATACTGTATATAACTTCTTTAGCTTGGTTAGGTTTTGACGTGGGCACGAGTTTATTTATTGCTGCTTTTTTATGGCTACATGGAGAAAGAAGACTCATTTGGGTATTGGCTTACAGCATTGCTTTTGGCTTTTTAGTTGCGCTGTTTTTTTCGAGCATGTTGCCTTACCCCATGCCGATGTTAATTTTGCCTAGCCAATATTGAGAACTATATATGATTGATATAATAGCTCTACAAGCTGGCCTAGATTTACTTTTTGCTGATTATTCAACTTGGTTAATTGTCGTTCCAGGCATATTGATCGGTTTACTTTTCGGCGCTGTACCCGGCTTACAAATTTCAATGGCTATGGCAATTTTCTTGCCAATGACCTTATACATGGACTTTATACAAGCCATGCTTTTTCTCACCGCCATTTTTACCGGCGGCAGCTTTGGTGGAGGGATCCCTGCCATATTAATGAATATTCCCGGCACCTCATCATCCATTGCAACAACATTTGATGGTTACCCTATGGCGAGAAAGGGTCAACACAATCTGGCCTTAGGCATTGCCTTAGGTGCTTCTACCATTAGTGTGATCGTTGGCTATATTCTTTTGTTGTTTTTAGTAAAACCAATTTCAGAACTGGTACTTAAAATGGGCCCTGCTGAGATGAGCATTATCGTCATTTGGGGTATTACTTTAATCGCCAGTCTGAGTGGACAACATGTCATCAAAGGCATGATTGCTGGCTTTTTTGGTTTACTGCTGGGAACAGTTGGCTATGGCGAGGCTGGAGTAGCAAGAGGCACATTAGGTATAAGTTATTTATTGGATGGTATCCCTGTTATACCCGCCATGATGGGGATGTTTGCAGCATCAGAATTGTTTCGCTTAGTGAACACAAAGTATTTGGTTGATGACAGTGCCGCACGAAAAGTCAGCATCAGTAAAATTTTTAGCGGTTTTAAAAGTGTTATACGTTACCCGTGGGTCCTGGCCCGAGGAAGTTTGATTGGGGTGCTCGTTGGAGCCGTACCAGGAGTAGGCTCTTCAATTGCTAATTTATTATCTTATATCCAAACCAAACGAAAAGACCCTGATCCTGACTCTTTTGGTCAGGGCAATCCCACCGGGGTTATAGCTTCAGAAGCGGCTAACAGTTCTTCTGAAGCGGGCTCAATGGCAACCTTATTAGCATTAGGTATACCTGGCGGTGGTGCAACTGCAGTCATGCTAGCCGCGTTTTCCATGCACAATATCACTGGCGGTCCGCAGTTTATTCGAGAGCAAACTGATATTGTTTATGCCATTATCTTTGCCAACTTCGGGCAAGCATTCCTCCTAATTATATTAGGTCTAATGTTTATTCCTATTTTAGCGAATGTTGTAAAAGTGCCAATGCATTACCTGATTCCTTCGGTTCTAGCGCTGGCTATTTTTGGTTCTTTTGGTTTAACTGGCAACTTGTCTGGCCCCATAACAGTTTTAATATTCTCCTTAATAGGCTGGATATTTAAGCGTTATAATTTTTCTGTTGCAGCAGCGGTCATAGGTTTACTCTTAGGCGGTATGGCTGAAGAATCTTTAATTTATTCGTATCAAATCAGCGGCGGCCAATGGTCTTATTTACTAGAGCGGCCTTTCGCAATTTTAATGTTAATCATGCTTATGGCTTCACTTTTTGGTGGGCGTCTAGTGAAATTCCTTACAAAAAAAGTCAACGTTAATGTTTGAAATCTTAGGGTCTGACCCTTGGCTGTTACCGTTAATTATTGCTGTCGCATTTGTTGCCGGAATAATACATGGCGCAATTGGCATGGTAGGCGGTCTGATAATGACAGGAGTTATCGCTCACTTTATTGGTATAAAGCCGACTGTTCCGGTTATTACCTGCGCCTTAATATTTAGTCATTTAAGTCGAGGCTACTTATTGAGAAAAAACGTAGACTTTTGGGCAGTTCGGCATGTGCTGTTATTTGGCTTACCTACTGTAATTGCAGGCTCAGTCTTCTTTGGATATTTATCTCCTCGAGTAATAGCGCTTATTTTTGGTTCAGTATTAACTATTTCTGTACCTATAAAATATTGGGCAAGAAAGAATTCAATTAAGACAGGTCCAAAATTATTAGCTGGTGCTTCTGTAGTGTGGGGCGGTCTTGCAGGCAATGTTATCGGCCCAGGATTTTTTCTCGCACCTTTTTTGATGGGCACTGGCATGAACCGATTAGCGTTCGTTGGCACATTGGCAACAATTACCTTAGTCATGAACTTAATTAAAATATCTGTATTTGGATTTACTGATTTGCTAACACCAGAATTAATTATCCTCGGTATCATTGCCGGCCTTTCAACTATCCCCGGAAATTACTTAGGCCACAAATTATTAAAAAAAATGTCCGATGGCACTCATGAAAAAATTATAGATGTTATGACACTAATTTTAGTGAGCAACTTTTTTTACTTGGCTTTTACTTATTGATGTTTACACTGTTTAAAACAGTGTAAATAAATTAACGAAGGAAAATTAAATGGCAGATAAAGAAGAGAACATTCTTTATAACTTTGATTTGAAAAATAATGATGCCGCTGATCCTGGTTTTGGTGTTAATGCAGATGACATCCCTTATGTCGATTGGATGCCCGGCTTACGTTTAAAAGTGTTGGCTGCCGATACTGAAGCCGCGCGTTTTGTAGTGCGAATTTTATTTAAGCCTGGTGTTCAGTTACCGCCACATATGCACACTGGGACTGTTCATGCTTTTACTAATTCTGGAAAGTGGACATATTTAGAATACGATTCAGGGCAAGATTGCACTGCAGGTAGTTATTTGAGTGAACCAGCGGGATCAGTGCACACATTAAAAGTGGCTGATGATAATGCCGAGGTAACCGATGTATCCTTTATTGTTGAAGGCGCAATGATTCATTTAAACCCAGATGGTTCAGTTATGGACATTGCCGACGCAGGAACTCATATCAGAGATTATGCTGCTGCTTGTAAAGAACAGGGCTTTGATGTGCCTGAAATAATTTTAGGTGGCTCAACAAGGCTCGGACCAGCAAAATAACAGGAACCCATAAATAATAAAATTCTCTATATTTACCATAATTGTCGACAATATAGGGATATTATATTGACCTAAGCATGATTTAAGCCTATATTGTCGACAATTACTGTTTATTTGAGAATATAATGAGCACCACATCCCCGGGTAAGATCTTTCGCGAATTAGTTCAAAATGAGAAGCCTCTGCAATGCGTTGGTGCTATCAACGCTTATCATGCACGACTAGCCGAGGCTACCGGTTTTAAATCTCTTTATATTTCTGGCGGCGGTGTAGCCGCTGGCTCATGTGGACTTCCTGATTTAGGGATTACTACTTTAGAAGATGTCTTAATTGATTTACGCCGTATAACTGATGTTACTGAAGCCCCCGTAATGGTCGATATCGATGTTGGTTGGGGTGGCGCTTTCAACATTGCCCGAGCTATTCGTGCCATGGGCAAGAATGGCGCAGCGGCTGTTCATATCGAAGATCAGGTCATGCAAAAGCGTTGTGGTCATCGACCTAACAAGGCAATCGTTTCTCAAACTGAAATGGTTGATCGAATCAAAGCTGCAGTCGATGCTAGAACTGATCCTGATTTTGTCATTATGGCTCGGTCAGATGCTTTAGCCGTTGAAGGTTTAGAAGCAGCTATCGATAGAGCTTGTGCCTGTGTTGAGGCTGGTGCGGACATGATTTTCCCAGAAGCAATGACTGAACTTTCTATGTACCAACAATTTGTTGATGCGGTAAAAGTTCCTGTATTGGCAAACATTACAGAATTCGGCTCGACCCCGCTTTATACCACTGACGAATTAGCCGATGCTGGAGTTAGCATCGTGCTATACCCTTTATCAGCATTTCGCGCTGCCAATGCTGCCGCATTGAATGTTTATCAGGCCTTGCTGGCTGAAGGCACGCAAAAGAATGTAATAGATACAATGCAAACCCGAGATGATCTTTATGATTACCTTGATTATCACAAATACGAACAAAAGCTTGATGCCTTGTTTACTGAGGAGAATAAATAATGAGTAATGAAACAGAACAACTATTACCAAAAGCTAAAAAATCTGTAGCCCTTTCTGGTGTTGCTGCGGGTAACACTGCTATTTGTACAGTAGGACGCAATGGCAATGATTTACATTACCGTGGTTATGACATAAGAGATTTTGCTGAAAGTGCAGAATTTGAAGAAATTGCTCACTTATTGATTCACGGTCACTTGCCAAACCCTGCCGAATTAGCCACCTATAAAGCCAAGTTGAAATCACTGCGTAGTTTGCCGGAAGCTGTAATCAAAGCCATGGAAGCTCTTCCCGCTAGTGCTCACCCTATGGATGTTATGCGTACCACTAGTTCAGTATTAGGCACCTGCATTCAAGAAAAAGAAGAACATCCCGAATCAGAAGCGCGTGACATTATCGATCGTTTGATGGCTTGCTTTAGTTCTGCACTGTTGTACTGGTATCACTTCACTGTGAATGGCAAGCGCATTGATGTAGAAACTGAAGATGATTCAATCGGCGGACATTTTTTACATTTATTACACGGCGAAAAACCTTCTGATTCTTGGGTTCGGGCAATGCACACCTCATTAAACTTATATGCGGAACATGAGTTTAATGCTTCTACATTTACAGCCCGTGTAATTGCTGGCACCAATTCAGATATGTATTCCTCTATTACAGGGGCAATTGGTGCTTTACGCGGGTCGAAACACGGCGGTGCTAATGAAGTAGCTTTCCATATTCAAAGTCGTTACAACTCAGTTGATGAGGCAGAAGCTGATATTCGCGAACGTGTGGCAAATAAAGAAATCGTTATCGGCTTCGGACATCCAGTTTATACAGTGGGTGATCCGCGTAACGATGTAATTAAAAAAGTTTCTAAACAATTATCTGACGAATCTGCTGATACAAAAATGTACGACATTGCTGAACGTCTTGAGTCGGTTATGTGGGAAATCAAAAAGATGTTCCCGAATCTGGATTGGTTTTCTGCAGTATCTTATAACCAAATGGGAATACCAACTGACATGTTCACCCCGCTTTTTGTAATTGCTCGCACCTCCGGTTGGGGCGCTCACGTTATTGAACAACGCGAAGATGGCAAAATTATTCGTCCTTCTGCGAATTATGTTGGTCCAGAAAATCGCGACTATGTTTCTATAGATAAGCGCTAATAAAAAGAAAAAGCATGTTGCCAGAATCTGAACACGCGATAACCAGCACCGATAAAACTTTTCTGTTATTAAGAAAGGATATTGTTGAGGGAGTTATCTCTTCAGGTTCAAAACTAAGTGAGACAGAACTATCAACAAACTATTCAGTTAGTCGTGCAGTTATTCGTGAAGCCATTAACCGACTAGAATCCTGCCACTTGGTTGAAAGTAAAGCCAATGTTGGCGCACGTGTTGTTAGTATTAGTACCGAAGGCCTAATGGAGCTTTACCAAGTACGCGAAGCGCTTGAAGGCATGGCCGCCCGCCTTGCAGCTATTAATATGACTGATGATGAAATAGCCGATTTAAATACTCTCTTAGGTACTCATTTTCAAACCGTTAAAGAAGGTCAAACATATTATCAAGAAGCCGGTGATTTAGATTTTCACTATCGCATTATTTTAGGCAGTAAAAACAGCCAGTTAATTTCTATACTAATGGACAGCATCTATCACTTGATACGCATGTACCGAGTTCAACTGGGGATGTCTGGACCACGAGTCACCACTGCTTTTGGTGAACACAAACAAATTGTTCAGGCCATCTCCAACCGTGATGCTGAACTTGCAGAAATGCTGATGCGTCGTCATATCCTCTATAGCAAAAACAGTCTGCAACTTAAATTAAGCGGCAAACTCCAAGCTAAAATGAAAGCCCTATGATTAATACTGAATATCGTAAGGCTTTAGCCAACACCGACCTAGACTATTTCGACACGCGCGCAGCTATAGAAAGTATTAAGCCTGGCGCCTATTCAAAACTACCTTACGCATCGCGAGTTTTAGCTGAGCAATTATTACGTCGTTGTGACCCTTCTATTCTTGATGACGCTTTAAAACAAATCGTCGAACGCAAACGCGATATGGATTTTCCATGGTATCCAGCACGAGTAGTTTGTCATGACATTCTTGGCCAAACTGCCTTAGTAGATTTAGCCGGACTTCGTGATGCAATTGCCGACCAAGGTGGTGATCCTTCTAAAGTAAATCCTGTCGTACCAACTCAATTAATTGTTGATCATTCATTAGCAGTTGAAGCGCCCGGTTTTGACCCTGATGCTTTTGAAAAAAATCGCAGCATTGAAGATCGACGTAATGAAGATCGTTTCCATTTTATTGAGTGGACCAAAACTGCCTTTAAAAACGTTGATGTTATCCCTGCTGGCAACGGCATCATGCATCAGATTAATCTGGAAAAAATGTCTCCCGTAATTCAGTCACGTGATGGGCTTGCTTACCCTGACACCTGTGTTGGAACAGACAGTCATACCCCCCATGTCGACGCATTAGGCGTTATTGCTATTGGTGTCGGCGGCCTGGAAGCTGAGAATGTCATGTTAGGTCGCCCATCCATGATGCGTCTACCAACTATTATTGGTGTAAAACTTAGTGGCACACGCCAGCCTGGCATCACTGCAACAGACATAGTTCTAGCAATAACTGAATTCTTAAGAGAACAAAAAGTAGTCTCAGCTTATCTCGAATTTTTTGGCGAAGGCACCAAAGCCTTAACTATTGGCGACCGTGCCACTATCTCTAATATGACACCTGAATATGGCGCCTCTGCAGGTTTGTTCTACATTGATGAACAAACCATCGATTATCTCAAACTGACTGGGCGTGATGCTGATCAAATTGAGCTAGTCAAAAACTATGCCCAAACCACAGGACTTTGGGCTGATGATTTAGAAGAAGCCGAATACGATCGTGAACTTGAATTTGATCTATCGTCAGTCGGTCGCACCATGGCTGGTCCATCCAATCCACATCGCCGCCTGCCTACGGATGCATTGGTTGAACGTGGTATAGCCGGTGACCTTGATAAAGCTTTAGCTGAAGAAGCCAAAGGCCTCATGCCTGATGGTGCTGTCATTATTGCTGCTATCACCAGCTGCACCAATACCAGTAATCCACGCAATGTTGTCGCTGCTGGCCTAATCGCACGCAAAGCTAACGAACTTGGATTGATACGCAAACCTTGGGTAAAAACTTCCTTTGCTCCTGGTTCAAAAGTAGCCAAGTTATATCTTAAAGAAGCTGGTTTATTAAGCGAATTAGAAAAACTTGGTTTTGGCATCGTCGGTTATGCCTGTACAACTTGTAATGGAATGAGCGGCGCATTGGATCCTAAGATTCAAAAAGAAGTCATTGATCGCGACTTATATTCGACAGCCGTGCTGTCTGGCAACAGAAACTTTGATGGCCGTATTCACCCCTACGCCAAACAAGCTTTTCTCGCTTCTCCTCCTTTAGTTGTGGCCTATGCCATTGCCGGTACTATCAGATTTGATATTGAAAAAGATGTGTTAGGAACAGACTCAATTGGCAATGCCATCACTTTAAAAGACATCTGGCCAAGTGATGAAGAAATCGATGACATCGTTAACAAGCATGTTAAACCCGAACAATTTAAACAGGTTTATATTCCAATGTTTGACCTCGGTGCAATTAAAGAAGCTGATAGCCCACTTTATGACTGGCGCCCAAAAACGACTTATATTCGTCGCCCTCCTTATTGGGAAGGTGCACTGGCAGGTGAACGTAGCTTAAAGGATATGCGGCCTTTAGCTGTGCTCGGTGACAACATCACCACCGATCACCTGTCTCCTTCAAATGCCATATTAGCCAGCAGCGCTGCCGGTGAATACTTGGCAAAAATGGGCTTACCAGAAGAAGATTTTAATTCTTATGCAACACATCGCGGCGATCATTTAACTGCACAACGTGCCACTTTAGCTAACCCTAAATTGCAGAATGAAATGTGTCTTGATGAGCAGGGCGAAATTAAACAAGGCTCTTTTGCCAGGCTTGAGCCAGAAGGTAAAGAAATGCGTATGTGGGAAACCATAGAGACTTATATGCAACGCAAGCAAGCATTAATTATTGTCGCTGGTGCCGATTATGGCCAAGGTTCTTCAAGAGACTGGGCAGCCAAAGGTGTTCGATTAGCTGGAGTTGAAGCAATTGTTGCTGAAGGTTTCGAACGAATTCATCGTACTAATTTAGTCGGTATTGGCGTTTTACCTCTCGAATTTCAGACAGGTGAAACTCGTCATACTTATTCAATAGATGGCACAGAAACTTTTGAGCTTAGTGGCAATATTGAAGCTGGTGCAAAGTTAAAATTAATTATTCAACGTAAAAATGATGAACAAGTGGAAGTCCCAGTTACTTGCAGACTCGACACCGCAGATGAAGTTTCAGTTTATAAAGCTGGTGGTGTCTTGCAGCGTTTTGCGCAAGACTTTCTTGAATCGTCGGTTGCGGCATAGGACTGACAAACATGCCAACTGAACCTCAAATAAAAATACCTGCTACCTACATGCGTGGTGGTACCAGTAAAGGTGTGTTTTTTAGTTTACGCGAACTACCGCTTGCCGCTCAGATTCCCGGTGATGTACGGGATCAATTATTACTGCGCATTATTGGCAGTCCAGACCCTTACGGTAAACAAACTGATGGTATGGGCGGGGCAACTTCTAGCACCAGCAAGACAGTTATTCTTGCTAAAAGTGAACAACAAGATCATGACGTCGATTATTTGTTTGGTCAGGTATCAATTGATAAGCCTTTCGTCGACTGGAGTGGAAATTGCGGAAATTTAACTGCAGCGGTTGGCTCATATGCCATTGCCAATGGTTTGGTCGATGCTAATCGAATACCAGAAAATGGCATCGCCGAAATAAAAATTTGGCAAAAGAATATTAGTAAAACCATCATCGCCCATGTCCCAATTACTAATGGTGAAGTACAAGAAACTGGCAACTTCGTGTTAGATGGAGTTACCTTTCCAGCAGCAGAGATTCTGATTGAATTTATGAGCCCGGTTGATGAGGGAGAAGTGATCTTTCCTACTGGCAACTTGGTAGATGAATTAGAAGTCCCCGGTGTTGGTACATTCAACGCAACAATGATTAACGTAGGTATCCCCACCATTTTTCTTAATGCCGAAGATATCTCTTACACCGGCACTGAATTACAAGAAGCTATCAATGGCGATCAAAAGGCACTGGATATGTTTGAAACAATTCGAGCCTATGGCGCTGTACGTATGGGTTTAATTGAAAATATAGATGAAGCTGCCACACGCCAACATACACCCAAAGTTGCTTTTGTTGCAGCAGCTCAGAGCTACGTCTCATCGAGTGGTATAGCTATTCAAGTCAGTGATATAGATTTAAACGTGCGTGCCTTATCAATGGGCAAATTACATCATGCCATGATGGGAACTGCCGCAGTCTCGATTGGAGCTGCAGCAGCGATACCAGGGACATTGGTTAATATAGCCGCAGGTGGAGGGGAACTTGAGTCAGTAACTTTTGGCCATCCATCGGGCAGCTTAAAAGTCGGCTCACAAGCCAGCCAAAATAATGGTGAGTGGAACATAAATAAAATTAGTATGAGCAGAAGTGCGCGAGTGTTAATGGAAGGTTCCGTGCGTATACCCGGTGATTATTATAATTAAATCTATTAAAGATCCTATAAAGGTTGTGACGGTAAACATCATGAACAATAAAATTGAAGTCAGTGCTGAAGAATTAACCCTTGAAAATAGCGAGTGGCTTGAAGCACTTGATGCAATAAGTCGCGAGCAAGGCGAAGGTCGCAGCCGTGAAATGTTGCGATTGATGCAAGATCACTTATTGAAGCAAGGCGTTAGCTTAGCTGATGCTACTTTGAATACACCCTACCGCAATACCATCAGCCCACAGGAACAACCCGGTTATCCTGGCGACATCGAACTTGAACAAAAAATTGAAAATATTATTCGATGGAATGCAATGGCTATGGTATTACAAGCCAATGATAATGGCTCAGGTGTCGGTGGCCACATTGCGACTTTTCAATCTACTGCTGCTGCATTAGAAGTCGGTTTTAATCATTGGTTTAAAAAACGCACTGATTCATATGGTGGAGATATCTTAATCGTACAAGCCCATGCTTCTCCCGGAATTTATGCACGCGCCTATTTAGAAAACCGACTCACTGAACAACAAATACATAACTTCCGCCGCGAATTACAAGACGGTGGTGGCTTACCCTCCTACCCTCACCCTCGTCGCTTACCTGACTTTTGGCAAATGCCTTCTGCTTCTATGGGGCTTTCTACCCCTTCAGCAATTTACCAAGCTCGTTTCATGAAGTACCTAGAAAACCGCGGTTTGAAACCAAAAAACGGCGGCAAGGTTTGGTGTTTTATTGGTGACGGAGAGTCTGACGAACCAGAAGTGCTAGGCACTATTAATATGGCAACCCGCGAGAACTTAGACAATTTAGTTATGGTGGTTAACTGCAACCTACAACGCCTCGATGGACCAGTGCGTGGTAACGGAAAAATAATTCAAGAATTAGAACGTAGTTATCGTGGTGCCGGTTGGAATGTCATCAAAGTGATTTGGGGCAGTGAGTGGGACGAATTAATTTCACGAGATGATGATGGCTTATTACAAGCACGAATGAATCGAGCTGTTGATGGTGATTATCAATTTTATACAGTGTCTGATGGTAAAACTGTACGTGAACATTGGATCGATGGTGATGAGCGTTTAGCAGAACTAATGAAGACACTAAACGATGATGAAATTCGACTCATAAAACGCGGCGGCCATGACCGCAAGAAACTTTTTGCGGCTTTTGAAAGAGCCGCAATAAAATCTGATCGGCCTATAGTTATTTTAATTAAAACTGTTAAAGGTGAAGGCATGGGTGCTTCCGCTGCCGGACAAAATACTGCGCATCAAAAGAAACAATTGAGTGCAGATGAACGTATTACTATCGGTAAAAACTTTGGCATTCCCCTGACGGAAGAACAGATGGCTAATGCTGAACTTTATAAACCAGCTGAAGATAGCCCTGAAGCTTTATACCTGCATCAGCATCGACAAGATTTAGGCGGCTATTTGCCAGCTCGTGAGGTCGAGTATCAACATTTGAAGGCGCCTGCTTTAAGTTTATTTAAAGCGGCTATCGAAGGCTCCGATCGTGAGCAATCCACGACTATGGCATTCGTTCGAATGTTGTCGGCAATGTTAAAAGATAAAGAACTAGGTCAATATATTGTTCCTATCGTTCCAGATGAAGCCAGAACTTTTGGTATGGAGTCATTATTTTCACAATACGGCATCTACTCTAGTGAAGGACAAAAATACAAACCTGTAGATGCAACAACTTTGCTCTCTTATAAAGAAGCAAAAGATGGTCAACTTTTACAGGAAGGAATTTGTGAAGCCGGCGCGATGGCTTCATTCATGGCCGCAGGAACTGCCTACGCTAATTATCAGGTTCCGATGATTCCATTCTATATATTTTATTCTATTTTTGGCTTCCAACGTGTTGGCGATATGATTTGGAGTTGTGCTGATTCTATGACCAAAGGCTTTTTATTAGGCGGCACAGCTGGTCGCTCGACTCTAAATGGCGAAGGGCTTCAACATCAGGATGGGCACTCTCATGTTGTAGCCTCAACCGTTCCCAACATGTGTAGTTATGATCCAGCTTTCGCCTATGAGATAGCCGTTATCGTACGTGACGGGATAAAACGCATGTACCAAGATGATGAAAATATTTTCTATTACCTGACTTTGTACAATCAAAATTATGCCATGCCTGCAATGCCAAGCGATTCCGAGGATGGAATTATAAAGGGTATGTATCGTTTTCTAACTGGCGCTAAATCATTCCATAAAGTTCATCTTTTAGGCAGCGGGAGTTTAATGCAGGAAGTCATGCAAGCTGCTGATATTCTCAAAGCACATGACTGCAGTGTGGATATATGGAGTGTGACTTCTTACAATGAATTACTTAGAGAAGCTGAACAAACTGAACGTCAAAATATGCTGACACCAGAAAAACCTACACAAAATTATATTGAAAAATTAATGGCTAAAGAAAAAGGTATCGTCGTGGCTTGCAGCGACTTTATGAAAACATTACCGAGTAGTATTGCGCGTTGGTTCCCGCAAGACTTTACCGCTTTAGGCACAGATGGTTTTGGACTTAGCGAATCTCGGGAAGATTTACGTGATCACTTTGAAGTGGATTCGCGTTACATTGCCTGGTCAGCCTTAACTGCTTTATACCGTGATGGCACGCTAACAAAAGCCAAACTAAATAAAGCCCGCAAAGAACTCAGTATTCCTGAATCAAAAACAAACCCTATATCTTTTTAGTATTTAGTTATTTTTTCAAAGCATAAAAAGGCTGGTTTTATTAAAGTTCGATCTCGACACTTGTTGTAGTGACCGGCCCAATACCTTTAATTTCCACCACTACCGGCCCGTCTACAGAACCATCAAAATGTACTGCTCCTGCCGGATGAATCATATATCCGCCCGCCGTAATTGGAGTTGCTTTACTAATATCGTGGCTAGCATCCGTACCAGCATACCAAGTGCCTTCTAATACGGTGACATGACGCTCCATGCTATGAAAGTGCGGCTCTGTAGTAATACCCCTTGGAAACCTTACTCGGTAAACATAAAAACCTTCCTGGTCTTGAGCGCCTAAAAGATTTATTCGCTGTATCTCAGAGCTGTTTTCGTCCCAATCAATATCTTCCGCTTGAACATAAGTAAAAGGGCCGATTTCTGCTGCAAAGCTACTAAAGCAAACCACAACCAATAAGCATTTTAATATTAATTTTGTTGTCACTTTAGACATGGAATCTCCGCTGTATATTTTTAAAAGCATTCAGAAGATTATTATTTATTTACTCGTGATGGGCAAGGCTCCGATCATGGTTTACCAATTACCTGCACTTTTTACATTTATGCTGCACAACCCCTGTTTAAAAGAGTTTACATATAAGGAGTAGCTGATTCAGATAAGAGCTTTTATACTCCAATGCTCGATTCAGCGAAATAGCCCAGAAGAGAGTTATTCAGATTTCCTAGTCAAGGTTAATGATATGTTTAGATTACGCCCATTACTTGTTTTTTTAGCTGCTTTTTTTGCTTCAACTACATCGGCTCAAACTTATGATTATTACTTCCCAGCCTCCACTGGAGACGGTTCACTGATGATAGTTGTTTGGGACGTTTCAACTGGCGCAACTCTGGTTGATCATGTTGCCGGCTATTCGATGAACGATATAGCCTCCCAACCTTTCGTATTCTTTCAGGATGGTTTACCAGCTAACGCAAATGATGAAGAAATATTTTTAGGCAATAGGCAGCATAACGTTGCAATGGAAGATGGTCGACGTTGGCCGTGGCCTTTTTCTGTTGGACAAGAATTAAACAATTGGAATGAATTCGTGCGTTTATCCAGCGACGATCCGGAAAATTATCGCTTCAGCGTCAGTGCTGCAGATAACAATAACGATGGTGCTCAAAATGCAGATGTCTATAAGGCAGTTGCTTTTACTTCTAATGCTAATGATCTAGCATTACTGCCCAACATAAACTCTAGGGATGTTAGTAACGGAGCAGAAACACTTGATGAGTTTTTTAATTCACCAAGTGGGCTTGGCCGAATTAACGATTTGCAATCTAAAGCCTTTTGGAATGAAGACTCTGCTGCACGTATTAATGAAGCAACTAATTTCTGGATAGCTGGTACAGGATGGTCAAATCTTCGAGGTAACGATGCAGTTAAAATTGAGCAGTATTCACATCAATGGACGCTAGGCGATAATGGTTGTCTGCGTTATAACGCGCAATCCTGTAATCCGATTTCTGCCCCTGAATACATAAGCGAAGATTGGCCAAAAGCTTTACCCAATGATTGGGATTTAGGTTGGGTGTCTGATGTTGCCGTCGATTCCGAAAATCATATATGGGTCTTACAACGCCCCACCGTTTTTTCAAATCAAACTAATGACAACCCAGATGGCATTCCTATTCCCACACACAATCCGGCACCTGCCGTTCTAGAATTCAATCAGGCTGGTGATGTAATACGAGCATGGGGCGGGCAAGCCTGGGATGCTGAAAATGAGTCTTGGTATCCAACCATAGATGGCTGGCCTTTTAATTATGAACACGGCATATACATTGATGGCGATGATAATGTCTGGATCACCTGGGCACTCGAACAACACTACTTAATGAAATTTACGCCAGAAGGTGAACCACTAATGAGTATCGGCAGCGTTGGCGAAACCGGCGGCAGTGACAACACCGATTTACTAGGTGGGCCAGCAGATGTGGTGGTTGATGATATTGCCCATGAAGTTTTCGTCGCTGATGGATATATCAATAGGCGCGTTATAGTATTTGATTCAGAAACCGGCGCATACAAACGCCATTGGGGAGTTTATGGTAACCCTGCTACGGATGGTCCAAGAGATCAGCCTAACGAACGTTTTGTCGGTGCGATTCATGGCATTACCATGGCCAATGACGGTTTGTTATATGTCTTAGACAGAGAAGGTAACCGCGTCCAAGTATTTGAAAAAGACGGCACCTTCGTATCAGAAATAACCAACACGCCTGCCTTCGATATCGCTTTATCACCAGACAGAGCTAATCAGTTGCTCTATCTTGGTTTAGGCGGAAACTTCAGAGCATCGCAGATGTTAGGTGGTGGTTTATACATGCTTGACCGACGCGAACCTGGTGTTGCTTCATATTTTGCTGAAGGAGGCATTACACGTTTGCATGGTATGGCCGTTGATCATACCGGTAATGTCTACACGGCTGAATTACGTTTTGGTATTAGCAAACAAGCTATCCGACCCAATTAACAAACTATTTTTCCAAAATATGATTGATAAAGAGCAACTTTCAGGAGAGACTTTTTTAAAACTTGCGAATTACCGCATGCCTTTTGGTAAATATGTAAACAAATTATTAGTTGAGATCCCCGAAGAATATTTTTTATGGTTCTCAAAAAAAGGTTTCCCTGCCGGGGAATTAGGACTATACATGTCAATGATGTTAGAAATAAAAACAAATGGGCTAGAGTACTTATTTGATCCTATTAACAAAAACATAAAAGAAAAACCCACCAGCACCAAACGAATAATAAAAATAGAGGGCTAAAAATGAGCAATAACAAAGAAAGCCGCCGCATATTTTTGAAAGGAAGTGCCGCCCTTGCAGGGACAGGCTTGATGAGCGCCGCCATAAGTCCTGCCATTGCTCAAGAACAAGGATATGTATTAAATCCGCCAGCAATTACATCAATGGAAGTTGTCGGCACATCTGATCGCTTTCCTGTAAGGCGTGTATTTTGTCTTGGCAGAAATTATCGTGCGCATGCAATTGAATCAGGTGACAACCCAGATGAGACTCCGCCTTTTTTCTTTATTAAACCCCGTGATGCTGTTGTAGAAAGTCGAAACGGTTTCCCCTATCCCCCGATGACAAACGAACTACGTTATGAAGGTGAAATGGTTGTAGCGCTGAATAGTGGTGGTGCAAACATTAGTGAAGCCGATGCTTTAAGCCATGTTTATGCTTATGGCATTGGGCTAGATATGACAAGGGAAGATCTGCAACACGAAGCGCAATCTTTAGAAAGACCCTGGGCAATCAGCAAATCATTCGATAACTCGGCACCATGTGGACCTTTGTATCCTGTTGAGAATCATGGTCATGCAATTGAAGGTCGTATTTGGTTAAGTGTAAACGGTGAAATTAAACAAGATTCTGTTTTATCTTTGCAGCGCTGGTCTGTATCACAAGGCATAGCTATTTTATCTCGACATTATGAGTTGTCTGCTGGCGATATCATTATGACAGGGACTCCCGAAGGTATCGGGCTGGTAGAAAAAGGAGATGTCATCCGAACAGGCATTGATAATTTAGGTGAAATCGAAGTGAGGGTTATTTAATTCAATAACAGTTGTGCTTATCTAAACAACAAAAGAGGTTTAAAAATGAGCAATAGATTTCTAAAAACTTTTCTATTCGTTATAGCTATTTTTTCTTTTAGTTATGTAAATGCAGCTGAAAGTTTAGAATTTTCCCGACCAGAAGATGTCGGATTCTCATCCGATCAATTGAATAAAATTGAAAGCTACTTTTCTGGCAGAGTTGAGAATGGAGAAATTGCTGGCGCAGTCACTTTAGTCGCTCGCCATGGTGAAATTGTTCATTTTAGTGCAGTCGGCTATCAAGATGTCGAGCAGCAAATCCCTATGCAGGAAGATACGCTTTTTCGTATCTATTCCATGACCAAACCAATCGCCACGACTGCATTAATGATGTTATATCAAGATGGTTTGTTTCAATTGAATGACCCACTGTCTAAATTTATCCCAGAATTTGCTAACTTGCAGGTATTACGAACACCAGATGGGCCACTAGACGATACTGTTGCCTTGGTTCGCGAACCGACAGTACAGGATATTTTGCGTCACACGGCTGGTTTTTCTCACGGCTTGGGAACCAGCGAATACGACGAATATTTTATTGGCCAAGGTATTTTCAGCACAGAGACCTCTTTGGAAAATATGATGACTGCTTTGTCACAAATTCCTCTGGTGTATCAGCCAGGCGCACAGTTTAATTATAGTGTAGGTCCCGATGTTGCCCTGAGATTAGTGGAAATTATTTCTGGCATGCCGGCTGATGAATATTTGCAAGAACGCATGTTCGAACCGCTTGGTATGGCAGATACAGGCTACGTTGTTAATTCTGACAACGCACATAGATTATCACCTGTACATTGGTTGAAGGATGGCGAGTTAGTTCCTATCGATGAAGCTCATGGCAATCCCTCCGGTGGAGTATTAGTCGAACCCTGGTCAGTTAATAGCTATACATTCGACCACGAATTCAAAGGCGGAAGTTACGGGCTAGTTTCTAGCGCTGGGGATTATTTCCATTTTGCTCAAGCTATCCTTGATGGAGAGCAATTACTAAGTTCAAACATGGTTGAGTTTATGAGCAGAAACCATCTTACTGAAGAGCAAAAAAATGATTTTATGTTCGGGCCTGGGTTTGGCTTTGGCTTGGGTTTTGGAATCATAGAAGACCCAGCTCAAGTAGGTTATTTATCTTCAGAAGGTACTTTTTTTTGGGGCGGTGCTGCGGCAACTAACTTCTGGATTGACCCTGTAGAAGACATCGTAGTTGTTCAGATGACCCAACACATGGGTGTCAATGCAACCGCAGCACTTAGAGGTGAACTTTCTGCTTTAGTCTATGGAGCTCTAATAGAATAATAGCCAAAACAAACCTTCCGTTTGGCCAAATGTAGACCAATTATTTTGGAAACAACAATATCGATAATAATCTTTAATGAAGGAGAAAAAATGATGTTTAAAAAATTTGATCGAGTCTCAGTTTGTATTAGCTATGTTCTTGTCTGTGCTCTCACTACATTCAATCTTCCTGTTCATGCACAAGAAGCACCTTTTGTTCCTGACAACAACGCTGAACTCAGAGCGCTGTTTGAAGGCGAGTGGCGCGATCAATTTAACACTTGGGGTCGCTGGGGTGATGGTGATAACAAAGGCGCTTCAAATCTTATTACGCCAGAAAAAGTATTAAGCGCAAATGCCTTAGTTGAAGAAGGCATCGTTGTCTCGCTAGCAGCACCTGTACCGCAAGAAGCTTTGATCGACGTTGGAGAAAATGGTGTTTTTCATCGCACAATGAACCGTATTTCAGATCGCAATTCTAGTGATAACTACCAAGTTAATTATCACGGCCTTACCGTCGCCCACATGGATACCTGGTGTCACTTTTTTGAAAACGGCCAGATGTATAACGGTCTTTCTGTTGATGAAAACCTGAATATGGAAGAAGGCTGTTTACAAGGCAGTGTAATGAATTGGCGCGACGGCATTGCAACTCGCGCTGTTATCTACGACATTGCACAGTTAAAAGGCGTAGAGTGGATTGAGCCTGGCACACCGATCACACGAGCCGACCTTGAAGCATGGGAAGAGATGTCAGGTGTTCAAGCTGGTCCTGGCGATATAGTGCTACTTTATACAGGTCGCTGGAAAAGACGCGAAGCCATGGGCGCCTGGGCTGGTGAAGTCGCAGGTTATTATGCCGATACCATTCCCTGGATTAATGAAAGAATGCCAGCTTTTCTTGGGCATGACTTTAATATCGATTGGAACCCAAGACCGGGCTGGGAAGGCATTGGCAACCCTATTCATATCGCAACGTTAATCTGGATGGGCATTAATATCATTGAATGTCTGGATCTAGAACAAGCCGTTGAAACGGCGCGTGATCTTGATCGCTATGAATTCCTGATGACGTTTGCGCCAATTCCTGTCGAAGGCGGCACCGGCTCCCCATTAAACCCAATGGCAATTTTTTAAGTTATTATTTATTCTATTCTCATTATTCTTTACTGATAATACAAAAAGGAAAATCCTATGCATAAGACACTGCTCTCACTTGCCTTACTTGCCACCAGCTTCTCTTCCACAGCTCATGAATATGTCGACCTTGAGGGCTTTTTTGCTTCCATGGGCGGTGTTGATTTAGATGCAGTCGAAATCACTTCAGTAGAAGTAGGTGACGGTTTATATGCCCTGTTTGGCAATGGCGGCAATATTATCGCCTCAATTGGCGACCAAGGAACCTTAATCGTCGACACTATGTTTGCTCCTTTGGTACCTAAAATTCAACAGGCAGTCAGAGATCTTGGTGGCGAAAGTATCGATTTTGCTATTAATACCCATTTTCATTTCGATCATGCGGATGGCAACCCTTTATTAGCTCGAAGCGGAACTAACATTGTTGCTCTTGATGCTGGCGCTTTAAGATTTCGTACTTTACTACAACAACGCATGAAAACAGAAAGCCAGGAAAAAAGATGACAGGTATTCAAGTGGTAAATGAACATGATGAGCCAAAATTCGTTGCGGCATTAATTTGTTGCCTTGGCGTTCTTGCCATTATCATTTGCAGTGTCTTCGTACTTGAAATTGAATTACATCTCGCTTTAACAATTGCTCTTATCTGGACAGCATTTAATGCTGCTGTTCTTGGCTATCGCTTTCGTGACACCAAAAAATTAATGAATGACGGCATTATAGCTGCCGTCGGTGCCATTTATATCTTCATGTTAATTGGAGTTGTTATTGCAGCCTTAATCGAAAGTGGCACCATTGCTGGCATCATTTTTTATGCGCTTGATGTTGTCGACCCTCGCTGGTTTTTGCCTGCTTCTCTATTACTGTGCAGCTTTATGTCATTAGCAACTGGTACTTCATGGGGCACAGTAGGAACGGCTGGCGTTGTATTAGTTGGACTGGGTGAATTCATTGGTATACCAGCCCCCATGGTTGCCGGCGCAGTAATTTCAGGCGCCTTATTCGGCGACAAAATGTCACCTTTATCTGATACCACTATTCTTGCAGCAACAGCAGTAGGTACTGAAGTTGACCAGCATATTAGAGCCATGTTTTATACCACTGGGCCAACTTTTTTATTAATACTGATTGTCTTTGGCGCATTGAGTTTTAGTTATGGAAATGTTGAATTAAGCCTTGCTGAAATCGATGCCTTACGTGGGCCCTTACTCGATCAGTTTTCAATGAATTTTCTAGTGTTCCTGCCACTTTTAGTTATTCTCACTATGAGTTTTATGCGAATGGCTGCCGAACCCAGCATGATGGCGGGCACAATTGTTGCTGTCTTGCTTGCAATGTATCTGCAAGGCCGCGAATTCTCAGATATTCTTTATAGCTTACAGTATGGCTTCGTCTCTGAAAGTGGAATAGAAAGTGTCGACACCTTGCTCACACGTGGCGGATTGCAAAGCATGATGTGGACTTTGTCACTGGCGTTAATTGCCTTAGCACTTGGCGGAGTTTTAAATGGCGCCGGATTTTTAAAAGTTCTTGTCAGAGGACTAATCAAGCGTATTAAGACAACAACCCAACTCGTTACTTCGACAATCGCAACTGGCATATTATCCAACATGAGTACGGGCGAAAATTATTTGACAGTGATTTTTGGTTCACGAATTTACAAAGATACTTATGAAGAACGCGGCTTGCACCCGCGTATGTTATCCAGATGTGTGGAAGAAGGCGCAACGCTCAGTGCCGGTTTGATTCCATGGACAACCACAGGCGCATTTTTCAGTGGCGCTTTAGGTGTCTCTACGGTTCAGTACGCACCTTGGGTTTTGTTATCTTCGTTCAATATAATTATTTCAATTGGACTAACTGCGATTGGCAAAGGTATATTCAAACAAGATCAACCCTGACTTTGCCCCAGCACATTATTAATCAAATAAAACATTAATCGCTATTTATGCTTCGATTATAAAATCGCGTGTAAATTTAGTGCCTTTTCACGAGCGCATTCAATAGCATCTTTATACCCTGCATCTGCATGTCTCATCACGCCTGTAGCAGGATCATTCCAAAGCACGCGGTCCAATCGTCGAGATGCATCCTCTGTTCCATCGGCTAATATTACCATCCCTGCATGCTGGGAGAATCCCATAGATACCAAAGTGGATAAAGTGAACCTATCCATAGAGAAATGCCAAGAACATGTAAGCCAATAGCAAAACCTCCAATCAGGTTTAATTCAGCAACATGACCTATTAAGGTAAATGAATAAGCCAGTAACATCCCCGACAGAAAGAGAATCATTATTGAAAAAAATCAAACCCCAACTCTTCTCTCTTGCTTGCTCTTTGCATATAACAAACAAAAGACAAGGCTAAAACAAACGCCAACACTCGGCTTAGTGAAGCATATCCGAGTGCAGACTGGGCCAAGATTGAAAGCATTGTTATATCCAGCATACCGCTTAAACCTGACTGACTGTACGCTCCCACCTGAACAAAAAAATACAGGCTTGAGGCAAGTGCTCCTGTTACAGCCCCTGTTTTTAGGTAACCAAATAAGAATCCCCGCACCTGAGAGTTAGCTTGCAAACATAGGTACAGGCATAAAACACCACCTACAACACTCGCCACCGCCATCAAAGTTAAGGCTTTGGCAAGTAAACTAGCAATATCCCAGCTCATTTTAAAAGTCGTTCCAATTTAGTGAGCATCATGATCCTCTGTCATCTCATGGTTTTCTTCCATCATATCAACAGCCATAAAATCAACAGTAAATGTAAACTCTCCTTCAACGCGATGAGTATCACTGCCCATGACTACCCATTCAACCGCGTACCTGTCTGCAGTCAGTACTGGCATCATAATTGAGAATTCATTGTCCATATTGGCACTTGCTTCAAAACCAATTTCGACTGCATGGCTTGCCCCCCTGACACCGAAACCCCCAACAAGCGCACTTCTTCTGTAAAGCGTAAAGTCACATGCTCAGGCCCTTAATGCATAACGGCTCCATTTGCGGGCATCGCTTCTGCTAAATCTGTATGAGCAAAGAGCGCATTTGAGGTGAAGATAGAACCACTCATTACTAACACTACCGCTAAAAGTTTTATATTTTTCATTGTTACTCTCCTATTAAGGTATGTTTAATTAAGACTCTTTTTAAAACCAAAGGCGCAAGCCAGCGACAATTTTTGTATCACTAACTTCCGCTCCACTATTTCTGACAAAGTCAGCACTGCTCCCATATTTTTTAGACCATTCAATGCCAATATAGGGTGCAAATTCCCGACGGATTTCATAACGCAAACGTAAACCTAATGTCGTATCTGACAAACCGGACCCTAATGAAACTTCGGGGATGTCCTGACCATAAAAATTTATTTCTATTTCAGGCGTAAGAATTAATTTTTGAGTAAATAACAATTCATACTCTGCATTAAAACGCAAAGCCGTATTACCAGATTCGCCAATAAATAAAGCTGAATCTATTTCAAAATAATATCGAGCCAAGCCCTGCAAGCCTATAACTCCCCAATTCTGCTCTGGGGTGGGCAAGGCATCATGTCGAATGCCAACCTGAAAATCCCAAAACGGACTTATTGCTCTACTATAAAGCGCCTGAACTTCAACTCCCTCTGTTTCTCCATGCACTCTTTCACCTTCAGTTTTTAACCAAAGTTTATTAATGTTTTTCCCTAGCCATGCCTGTGCATCCCAGGAAAATAAATTGCTATTAGAATCATCAGTCTCCATTTCTCCGATCATAATATTGTAGAGTAGTGGGTCATCGTCCATTGCAGCACTAACAATTTGAGGCAGGCAATTAATTAAAACAAAAACCAGTGCTGTTTTAAAAAATCGATTTATTGTAATTTTCATTAGCTCACCACCACTTCACGAAACATTCCCATCATGTGATACAGCAAATGACAGTGATAAGCCCAGCTTCCTCTTGCATCGGCAGTAACTAAATAAGATATTTTGCTACCCGGCTGAACTAAGACAGTATGTTTACGGGGGATATTTAAGGCTGATCCAGTTTCAAGTTCACTCCACATACCATGCAGGTGGATTGGGTGAGTCATCATCGTGTCATTAACCAAAGTAAAACGAACTCTTTCACCGTAAGTCAGCCGCAATGGTTCGGCATCTGAAAATGGAATGCCGTTCATCGACCACATATAACGTTGCATATTGCCAGTGAGATGTAATTGGATTTCTCTACTCGGTTCCCTTGTATCAATAGTGGGATATAAATTATGAATATCAGCATAGGTAAGAACTTTGCGGCCATATAAATTTTGGTGCTCACGCAAACCGATACCAGGATCATTTAAACCACTTTGTGGGCTTGCACTTCGCATATCTACTTGAGGGCCGAATTCAGTGTCCGCATGAACAATTGCTTGATCACTTCCCATACCAACACTGCTTCCCATGTCCATGTCCATTCTCATTCTCATGCTCATATTGGACATATCCATGCCCTCTGTGTGCTGATGCTCCATAGGCTGAGCAGACATATCCATTCCCATAGCAGACATATCCATGCCTTCTGTGTGTTGATGTTCCATAGGCTGAGCAGGCATATCCATTCCCATAGCAGACATATCCATGCCTTCTGTGTGTTGATGTTCCATAGGCTGAGCAGGCATATCCATTTCCATAGCAGACATATCCATGCCTTCTGTGTGTTGATGTTCCATAGGCTGAGCAGACATATCCATGTTTTGCATTGGCATGTTGGAATTCGACATTTGCATACCGGGCATGTCCATATCTTGCATAGCCATTCCCATATCTCTCATAGAAAGTATGGGCCTTGGGTCCATCGCTGGAATTTCAGCTTTAAGAGAAACATCTGATGTTAGCGTTCCAAGGGCATAGCCACTTCGATCTATACTTTGGGCAAACACTGCATAAGCATTATCAAAATCTGGCTCAACAATTACGTCATAAGTTTCAGCGGTACCTATTCGAAACTCGTCAACCGTTATGGGCTCAATATTCTGACCATCTGCTGCAACAACAGTCATTTTTAAACCAGGTATTCGAACATCAAAAATTGTCATCGCAGAGCCGTTAATAAATCGTAATCTGATCCGTTCATTCCGATTGAATAATCCCAGCCAACCAGGATCAGGTGAAGCACCATTCATCAAATAGGTATAGGTATAAGCAGTGACATCAGCAATATCACGGTCGGTCATCCGCATCTGATTCCACATCGCTCTTTCGTTCCAGGTTTGCGCTACGCCTTTGTTGCGGATATCACTGAAAATATCCCCCACTGTTCTTTGATTAAAATTATAATAATGACTGCGTTTTTTTAAGGTGGCATAAACTTTTTCCGGTGAGGTGTCACTCCAGTCTGAAAGTAAAACAACATAATCACGCTCAACACTAATAGGATCTGTCTCTATTGGATCGACAACTATGGCACCATACATACCCGTTTGTTCTTGAAAACCAGAATGGCTGTGATACCAGTAAGTACCACTCTGATTGATGGGAAATTTATATTCAAAACTTTCTCCAAGTCGTATTCCATCAAAACTCATACCTGGAACACCGTCCATAGAGCTTGGTAAGATGATGCCATGCCAATGGATAGAGCTATCTACCGCAAGATTATTTGTTACACGTAAAGTAATTTCATCACCTTCACGCCAGCGTAAAATAGGCGCTGGCACGCTGCCGTTAATAGCTGTCGCAATTTTTTCTGTACCTGTGTAATTAACCGTTTTATAGCCAATATTCAGATCAAAAACATTCCCGCGTAGAGTGACTGGTGCTTGCGAAACTTGAGTTTGCGCCCTCAATAAAGACGGACTTAGTCCAAGTGCTAAACTACCGGCAATAGCGCTAGTTACAAACTGACGTCGAGACAATTCGCTTTGGTGAAATTTATTGTTTACATCTTTTATATTTTTCATAGCTGCCTTTCCTAAAATAATTAACAAGTAATTAAACCCAGAAATAATTTCGGGTTGCAGGGTTAGCAAAGCCTGAATGGAAAGAGTTTTAGATTTATTTGCTACTCTAACAAAACGTGCAGGCGCACTAATCCTGTATTAGGCAGAAATGGGTGGTCGGAAAAGAGATTTAGTTGTAGTTGAAAGAAGGGAGTAATTCTTAAGAAGTATTATGCTCTCAGTTAGATTTGGTTGGTTAAAATCGTTATTTTCTATTAATGCTATTGTTAATAAAACGCAAAAGTCACAATGATAATTACAGTTCGATTCTTCACTTTCTGAAAAATTATTTAACGGCATTTTATGGCTGTCGAGAGTGTCATGACTCATTTGCATTGAAGCATGATCATGGGATTCCATTTTTTCATTGTCAGGCATCTGATCCATGAAATCACAGCAAGAAAGTAGAGGTTGAGCCAAGATCTGCCCACAATGCATAAGGAGCATTAGTATTAATAAATTTTTAAATTTATAGTATTTCATAATCTCTTCATTCTAACCCTATTAAAACTAAAATAAACCCTTCATTAAATTATTTATCAGTCTGATTAGAAATGATTTATCCTGTATGTCTAACCCTAGGAGAACGACATGCACAAGTTTAGGCTATTTATTTTGATCGCAGCAGTCTCAGTATTAACTACTCCCTTGCTCGCTCAAGAATTTTCATCAGCATGGCTCAACGTTGATCAACGAGAGCAAGCGCAAGTCATGCAGTTTGCTGAAGAATTTAAAGACTTTATGGCTGTTGCCAGAAGTGAAATGTGGTTTGTGCGTGAAGGAGTAGAACTTGCTGAAGCCGAAGGTTTTCGAGCATGGGCACCAAATACTGACGCTTCTGCCATGATACCCGGTTCTCGCTGGTACGCTATTAATCGCGACAGAACCTTGGTTTTATTTATTATTGGTGATACTCCAATAACTGATGGTATCAGAATCGTAAATACTCATATTGATTCGCCACGATTGGAATTTAAAACCATTCCGTTTAGAAACAGAAACGGTGTTGTCACTATTGATACTCAAGTTCATGGCGGCATAAAAAATTACCAATGGGTCAACATTCCTTTAGGCATAATTGGCCGAGTCGATAAGGTCGATGGTTCAACTATTTGGGTTGAGATAGGCATGGATGAGGATGATCCCATCTTATTAATTACTGATTTGGCACCGCATGTTGATGCCGATTATCGCAGCAGAACTCAGCGCGATGTGATTGCTACAGAGGAGCTTGAGCCTATCATTGCTTCACTTCCTGTTGATAATGATTCGGAGTTTGATCTGCCTTCGGGCCGCTTACTAGCCATACTGGAAAACCAATATGGCATACAAGCTGACGATTTATTATCAGCTGACCTACAAATAATTCCAGTGACTCGTCCACGTGATGTTGGGCTGGATCGTGCATTAGTTGCAGCCTATGGACAAGATGATAGATCAACCGCATACCTTAGTCTTCGTGCTATTGCTGATGTCGATGTGCCCGCACAAACCATCTTTGCTTACGCCGTAAATAATGAAGAAACCGCTTCGTGGAATACCGGCGTGAACTCAGAGTGGTTCAATACACTAATAGCTGAGTTAATTAATTCGACTGCTGGCTCATTCAGTGATTTAGACCTAAGAAGAACTTATGCACAAAGCAAGGTATTAGTGAGCGATACAACAACAGCATTAAACCCATTGTTCCCAAGCCCACAAAACCCTGTACTGACTTCACGCTTAGGTTATGGCTTGGTGGTTAAAGAATATGGTGCAGGGCGTGAAGCTAATTCGGAATATTTTGCCTACATTCGCGGCGTGTTTGATGATGCAGACATCAATTGGCAAACCCATTCTTATGATTCGGGTTATGGTGGCGGCACAATAGCGGCCTGGTTTGCAGGTCAAAATATGGATGTTATAGACGTTGGTATTGGCATAGTCAGCATGCATTCTCCGTATGAAATGTCATCCAAGATTGATTTGTGGGAGCTGTATGGTGGCTTTAAAGCGTTTTACCAAGCAGACTAATTTTTTGTAAAAAACTCATCCTTGTTTGGCAAAAAAATTGATTATTCTAATTTCTAATTGCCAAAAAAAACGGCGACATAATAAATGCCGCTGTTTTAACCAGCTACTTTTTTTAAATCAGTATCAATTTAAATCAAAGCGATCAGCGCTCATTACTTTAGTCCATGCCGCAATGAAGTCATGCACAAATTGCTCTTTCGCATCATCAGCCGCATAGAATTCTGCAACAGCACGCAACTCAGAGTTTGAACCAAAAATAAGATCAACTGGCGTTCCTGTCCACATGAGTTCTCCACTTTCGCGATTTCTGCCTTCGTAGATGTAGTCATCAGATTGCATCCATTGCACAGACATATCGAGTAGATTGACGAAAAAATCATTGCTTAAAACACCAGGCTGATTTGTCAATACGCCATGCTGAGCTCCTCCGGCATTTGCATTCAGAGCCCGCATGCCGCCGATTAATACTGTCATCTCGGGAACACTTAAATCTAAAAGATCGGCTTTATTAATCAAAGCCTCTGCTGGTGATAAGCGTTGACCGCTTTCATAGTAATTACGGAAACCGTCTGCTCTTGGTTCCAATACGGCAAAAGCATTCACATCAGTTTGCTCTTGTAAGGCATCAGTACGCCCGGGGACAAAGGCAACATCAACATCATAGCCACCACTGTTTGCTGCCTGCTCGATTGCAGCAGCTCCGCCAAGTACGATTAAATCGGCCAGAGATACCTGCCTGCGAGAGTTTCCATTGTTGAAATCATTTTGAATGCCTTCCAACACTTCAATGACTCTGGATAACTCACCCGGATTATTGCCTTGCCAATCTTTTTGTGGCGCTAGGCGTATTCGCGCTCCATTCGCCCCGCCGCGCATGTCAGTGTCACGGAAAGTTGACGCAGAGACCCAGGCGCTCCTAACCAATTCGGAGTTAGTCAAGCCTGATTCAAGAATTTCAGACTTCAGGCGTGAAATGTCTCTGGCATTGATTTGCGCATAATCGGCAACAGGAACAGGATCTTGCCAGAGTAATTGCTCATTAGGTGACATTGAACCAAGATAACGAGTGCTTGGACCCATATCGCGGTGTGTTAGCTTGAACCAGGCCTTGGCAAAAGCCAATTCGAACTCTTCCGGATTATCCAGCCAGCGCATAGTAATCTCCCGATAAGACGGGTCAACCTTTAGAGCCAAATCCGTAGTAAACATAATTGGCGCATGTCTCAAGGAGGGATCGTGTGCATCCGGCACAAGATTAGCCGCAGCTCCTCCTGCAGGAATCCACTGTGTTGCGCCTGCCGGGCTTTCTGTTTGTTCCCACTCCCAGTTATAAAGGTTTTGTAAGTAATTGATGCTCCAGACAGTTGGATTAACAGTCCATGCGCCTTCCAAACCACTGGTGATGGTGTCGGCACCATTGCCAGTACCACAGCTATTCGTCCAACCCAGACCTTGCTCCTCTAGGCTGGCTGCTTCAGGTTCTACACCCACGCACTCAGCAGGCGGAGCTGCGCCATGCGCTTTACCAAAAGAATGACCTCCAGCGATTAAGGCCACTGTCTCTTCATCATTCATCGCCATTCGGCCAAAGGTATCGCGAATATCCGCTGCTGCAGCAAGTGGATCTGGGTTGCCATTTGGCCCTTCAGGATTTACGTAGATAAGCCCCATTTGAACCGCAGCAAGCGGGTCTTCAAGGTCTCTTTCTCCACTATAACGCTCGTCACCAAGCCATTCTCCCTCTGGCCCCCAATAAATTTCATCTGGCTCCCATTCATCTACGCGTCCGCCAGCAAAGCCGAAAGTCTCAAAACCCATAGACTCCATTGCAACTGTACCGGTAAGCACCATCAAATCAGCCCATGAAATATTTCGACCATACTTCTGTTTAATAGGCCACAGTAAACGTCTCGCTTTATCGAGGTTTGCATTATCTGGCCAGCTGTTTAAAGGCGCAAAACGTTGCATACCTCCGTCTGAGCCACCCCGGCCATCACTGACTCGGTAAGTGCCTGCACTATGCCAGGCCATGCGGATAAAAAATGGGCCGTAATGGCCGTAGTCTGCGGGCCACCAATCTTGAGAAGTGGTCATCAGATCAACAAGATCCTGTTTTACAGCATCCAGATCAAGGCTTTCGAAGGCTGCTGCATAATCAAAATCAGCCCCAGTCGGGTCAGATTCAACAGAGTGTATGCGAAGAGGCTCCAGACTTAAGCGGTTTGGCCACCAAAATTCATTGTTAGCCATGCCCTCTTGAGCATTGGCAGGATTCATTGCTGCAATAGGAGATAATCCTATCGCAAGAGTTAGTAAAGGTATCGCTGGTTTAAACATTAGAGTTATCTCCAAGTAATTAATTTTGGCATACCAAAAACATACAGCTTAGTAGCAGGTGGAATTTGGCATACATCAAGTTTTGTATTATTTATAACTTTTTACTAAACGCGGTTAATCTAACAGGCAATCTTTTATCATTAAAATGAATTAATTCTCATATTTTGATCGTTAAAATCGATCATATGGGCAGGGCTAAATACAGACGTTAATAATTAGCGAATATTGCTGTTCCGGCCTATTAGTGGACAGTTACAGGAAGTGATTTAATCCCTCTAAGCGTGTTGTGCGGAACCCTAACAGGAGTCCCACACTCAAACCTTTCCACTCTGGCTAATAAGCTTTCCAGTAGAGATCTTATTTCAAGGCGGGCGAGATTTGACCCTGGGCACGAATGAGGACCCATACCAAAACCAACATGCTCACTAGCATTCTTGCGGCTAATGTCGAATTTTTCAGGATTCTCAAATTTTCGCTCATCCATACTTGCAGAAGCGTAGCTTAAGAAAGCAAAAGATCCTTCTTTTAATCTTATCCCTTCTATTTCAAAATCTTTTGCCAAACAACGTGTGAAAGATCGAATAGGCGCTTCCATCCTTAAAATTTCATTAATTGCATTCGGAATTAGTGAAGGATTTTTTCGTAATAAATTCCATTGTTCAGGGTTTTCACTGAAGAACCAAACCGCATTACTTGTTGCATTTATGGTGGTGTCGAGTGAAGGAATCATATAATCAAACATCATAAATGTTGCTTGCTCGTGAGTTATTTCTCCTTCATCCGCCGCTTTAAAAACATGGTCGCCCCAACCACCTTTTACTAGCATATCGCGAGATACTTTTTGTTGTACATAATCCATTAAAGCTTTCACATCAAGCATTCCGGCTTTAGTTCTTTCAGTATCTGGATGACCGAAAGCATCAAAGACACCCGCGGCCCAAGCCAACATGTTTTCTTTGCCCTCTTCATCAATGCCAATTAGGTTGGTTACAATATTCATTGGTAAGAATAAAGAGAGGTCCTTAACAGCATCAAAGCTTTTACGTTTTACAACTTGATCTATATGCGCATCGGCTGTAATTTTTATTTGATCCCGAACATCTTTTAATCCCTGCGGCAACAATGGCTTCATAAAAACCTTACGCATACTGGTATGCTCTGGAGCATCCTGCATAACCATGTTTCCACCCATACCTTCATTCACTGCAGGGTTTAAGGTGACACCTTTGCCTGAACAAAACACCTCGGGGTTTTGTAGCCCAGCTGTCACATCGTCATACCGAGAAATAAACCAAGCATCATAAAGACTTAACCAAACAGCAGGAGCGAAATCCCGCAATTCTTTATAAAAGGGATAAGGATCAAGAATGAATTCATCAGAATAATAATCTACATCGCTGGTTGGAATAGAGTTAACTACTTCGAAACCCATAGTGCTTACCTCTGTATTATTAATCGTTGGTGGTTTTATTTTTTATATTGTTTAACAAATTTTGCACACTTTCTAAAATGGAAACTACTTTATAATCAGAAAATTCCCCTGCATCCATAAACACACCATGCTCCAAACAAACTTCATACTCAATATGATTTTGATGCACATCCTTTTGATGGTGCATTGACTTCTGGCAACGCGGACAATCAATATCTTTTATTTCATTGTAAATTTTCCCCACTTCGGGATCGCCGGTATCAAGAAATAAAGAGCGCCATTCTTCTTTTAAAATTTCAGCTTCACCGCTGTCAAACCAAATTCCATGACAGCGCGCGCATTAATCTACGGTGACCGTTCCTGCATTCGTCTCAAGAGCCTTAGGCTCCATAGCAGAGTGACATTTTGGGCATTTCATTGCATTAGCTTCCATTATTTAAACCTAGCATCAGCGTAACTTTGCAAACTATATTTTTATCAAAACGCCCCTATAGTGCTTGATGAAACTATAGCTATGAAATCTACCCTAACACTTAACGCGGCACATTCTCACCGCGTAAATAAACATCCACGATACGGCGAGTATTGCTTATGTCGTCAAGGGGGTTTGCCGCAAGCACAATAAAGTCTGCACTCTTACCTGCTTCTACAGCGCCCAATTCCTCAAAGCCTAATAATTCAGCGGAATTGTTAGTCGCAGCAATTATGACTTCAGCAGGAGACATGCCAGATGCCACCATATCTTCCATCTCAATATGCGGCCCCCAATAAGAGTTGCCATCTGTGCCCATCGCAATAGTCATGCCTGCCTCACTAAGCCTAGCCAGATTTCTTGCTTGAATGCCAAAGGCTTCCTGCACTTCTGGTCGCTCAATATTTGCAAGCAGAAGCCCTTCTGCTGCTTCCATAGTCATGGATTCACTTAACCAAGTAAGATCCGTTGGAACGCCTCGATAAGGCAAGTTAGGTATAAGCACGACATTCGGTCTAGCTAGCACCATCTCAACAAACTCATCATCGATATCTTGATCTCGAACACCATGGGCGAAGATATCGATACCAGCTTCAAGCAAACCTTTAGCGTCTTCAAGCCTGAAAATGTGAGCCGCCACTTGTAGATTATTGCGATGCGCTTCATCAATAACTGCGCCATACAATGCCGGGCTTAACCTTTCATACTGCCCTCCACGATCATCAACCCATATTTTTATTAAATCCACATTACGTGCGACTTCATCACGCACTGCTTGTCTGGCTTCTTCTTCTGTTGTCACCCAATGTGGCACTTCAGATCGTCCTGGTTCTGGCGAGGTAATACCGCGGCCAGCAGTTAAATAGCGCGCAGCGCCAGGAATGATCTCATCACGTATCTCTATTGGCGTATCAGGACCATCGGAACCCATACTTTGCGCTGCTACAATGCCCATACGAGCACGATTTTGTAAATCGTCCATCAGCGCAGCTCGATTCGTACTCAAATGTACATGCGTATCAATAAGCCCTGGCATAACCGTCATACCACTTAGGTCTACACGGGCTGCGTTTGCTGCAGATGTCATTGCTGTTGTTGAACCAACTGCTACAAATAAACCATTTTCAACGATAAAGCTGGCGTTTTCGATAACTTGACCATTGCCAACAATCAACCGCGCGCCTTCATAGATTATTGCATTGAAAAGAGGCCCTGCGGCGTTGGTATTTTGTGTGGCAGAGTTATTTGCCGGGTCAGAACACGCCGATAAAAGTAAACTTAAGGGCAATAACATTTTAGTTATTAAAGTGAATAAACCTTGGCTGTGAATTCGCATCATCATTTTCCTTTATTGTCTCTCTGGTCTCTCTTGCTTTTAAAAAAATTAATTTAGTTTGGATTACTGATTGCCAGGAATTATTTCTGGTCCATCAATAAATGGTTGTATTCCAAACTCTGCATAAATATCGCTAGGCACATAGAAGGTCCCATCTTTTACGACCAAAGAAATAGTTTTTATTGCTTTAAGGTCGGCAGTTGGATCGCCTGGTATCAAAAAGAAATCAGCTAATTTGCCCGCCTCGACTGAACCCAATTCATCGCCTTGTTCTAAATAAACCGCCATATCATAGGTCGCCATTTTTAGTACTTCAGCTGCTGACATGCCAATTTCCTGATAAAGCTCTAACTCTCGATGATAAGAAAATGAGCCGCCTAAATCAGTGCCTGGAATAATAAAAATGCCTTGCTCTCTCATTTCAGCCACAGTCTCTATTATTTTATCGAAGGCTAAACGGTAGGCTTCATCTACTTCTGGCGATGAAATATCTGCCCAAGCAGTTCTTGCTCCACGCTGAATCCCGATCGGCATATGGTCTATGTAATCGAGCGTACCAGGGTTAATTGAGCCATTGCGAGATAAAAGCAGGCTTTCGTGAATCTCTAAGGTTGGATCAACTGCAACATTGTTTTCAGCCATCGCCCTTATTGTATTTTGCACTGCCGGATCATCCATGTTTAAAGCCGGCAACCTTTGTAATGCAGTCAACCTCAACAGAGTTCGAGTATCCTCACCTTGCTCTAGCACCCAACCCAGCATGATCTGATTAATATGCGTCATTTCGTCGTAGCCAGCCGCAATCATCGCATCAGCGGTAGAGAAAGCTGGCACATGCCCAGACACACCTAAGCCATTAGCACGCGCTTCCGCAATCACTGCAGGCACCCAATCTGGGTTCATGCTGTTATAAATTTTAATTTGAAAAAAATCACCATTGGAATATTGACGCACTGCTTCAACTGCTTCTTCTTCAGATGAGACTAGAATGCCGCCATTGGCATTAAACGGACTAACACCTTCTATAAATCCATTCCTGGTAATTCTTGGGCCGACAATTCGGCCTGCATCAATTTTTTCAATTAATTCAGCTAACACTTCATTGTTATTACCCATATCACGCACACTGGTCACACCAGCAGCAATATTCAAAAGCGCATTTTCTTGCGAGGCGTGATCGTGCATTTCGTACATACCCGCAACAAGTGTTCCACCAGCACCATTAATTGTAATTTCACTTTCTGAGTTTTCAGCAAGCACTTCTTCTATTGCCGTGATACGATTATTTTCAACAAGTACAGACGAATAATCTGACAGGGCTAATGTTGCCGGATCAAAAATACGCACATTATTTATGCGAACAGGACCATCAAATTCTTGAGCAACTTTTTCTTGAATGCTTTCTATACGCTGCGCAGAATATTCAACCGATAACTCACGTAAGCGCTGTTCTTCAGCTTCATAACCCTGTTTGATTAAAGCGTAAGTAGCAGTCATTGCGGCAAAGAAAGCGCCGGAGTCGTCCAAAGCAAAATAGGAGGGATTCAAATCAATGCCTGATAATGCATAGGTAGTAATAGTTAGTGCGCCAGCATTGCCGTTAACTTCTAAGGTTTCGATTTCTTCTAGGCTAAGCTCACCAGCGGGCAAAACTGTAAGCCTGCGATCGTCTTCTGCCAGCAATAATCTTGCATAAACCCATAAAGCATAAGGACTAGATTCTTGTGCTACATATAAACGAGAGTCACCTAATTCTTCTGAATTGCTACCGGTGGTATCAGTCCACGAGGCGTTTCCATCAGTTATTTGAAACTCTTCATTAATGACATTACCAAACACTGTAGCGCCGTTAACCTCCCACGATTCTGGGTAGCCCTCATCATTAAATTCGATGATCTCAGTAACAGTAGGCCCTCTACCATTGCTGCGATATTCATATTCAACATTGGTCACATCATCGTGTACAACATCCATTTGTCCAACTGCAGCGCCCGATAAAATGGCTATAAATGACTCACTGCCAAGCATTCGTGAAACTCGACCAGGCATACTTGTTTCTTGACTACCATCTTCAGCCGTTAAAGTTTGCTGCTCTGCTTCATCATTAGGAGTACAGCTAAAAAGCAAGGTGCTTATCAGGATTAAAACTAAAGAGTTTTGGTATTTACACATTAAAAATTCCAACCTTATTATTGTTATATTAAAAAATGTTTGTTTAGTTTATTTGTCTGTTAGATTAAAAAGCTAATAGCCATATAATTCTAAGCTATTCTTTATTCTCTTGAAAAACCTCTATTATTTGAATCTATTAGCTTTCTGCTTTATTTTTTTCCGTCACCGTAAATTCGCCGACATTGGCAACGCTCACTTCTACCTCAGTGCCTGCAGCTAAGGTTTGATCACTCTTAACTCGCCATTCAATGCCGGAAAAACGATAATTAATTGTCTGCCCTGGTGCTACATCGCCACTCAGAATAAAACTGTGGCCCACTAAATCTCCACTAGCTGGAGTATGGTCAACATGGTTTTGCATATCTTTTAAGGGTTTCCAGAGCAGCACCGCCAAGAGGCCGCTTATTACTGCTACGGCAACAAAAGCTACCGTTAAGCTGTGAGGTAATAAGCCTAGCATCATTAATAAGCCGGTGATTAAACAAGCTAAACCAACGAAAAAAAGGATGAAAGATGAAAATCCAAACACCAACATCTCAATAGCAAGCAAGGTAATACCGAGAAATAATAAAATGCCACTCAGGCTAGCAATAAGCCATTCCATCTCAAGTTTCTCCTTCTGAATTATTTTTATTTAAGGTCTGAATAATACTCATGGCCTGGGCTACTATGTTGGCGGCCTCAGTTCCGCTATCTGGCAATAAGACAACCGATGATTCTCTTGCGATTGCAGCCTTAGCTGCAATTGCTTTAGTGCCTAAATCAAGTTGCACGGCCTTTTGGCCTGCCTCAGTATTTGCAGCCTCACCAACTTTCCTTAAGGCTTCTGCCTGGGCATCGGCAACCGCGAGAATAGCCTGAGCTTCGCCTTCAGCCTTTAAAATCTGTTCTGCCTTATCGGCTTCAGCAGCTAATACGACCGATTGTTTCTGACCTTCGGCAACGTTAATGGCAGCTTGCCTATCACCTTCAGATTCCAAAATCTGCGCCCTCTTTACCCTTTCAGCCTTCATCTGGGCTTCCATGGCATCCATAATTGAATTCGGCGGCACAATATCTTTAATCTCATAACGCATTACCTGAATACCCCAAGGCTCCGAGGCCTGATTGATGGCATTTACAATATTGGCGTTGAGCTGGTCTCTTTCTTCAAAGGTTTTGTCGAGCTCCATTTTGCCGAGTTCTGAGCGCATGGTTGTTTGGGCTAACTGAGTCACCGCGAAGACATAATTATCTACACCGTAAGTAGCTTTATAAGGGTCAAGTACGCGGAAATACAAGACTCCATCTACCGACAAGCTAATATTGTCTTTTGTGATACCACTTTGGCTCGGCACATCAACAGCTTGCTCTTTTAGTGAGCGCTTGGCAGAAACACGATCAATAAATGGAATAATGAAATTTAGGCCCGCCGACTTAGTAGACTGGAATTTACCGAATCGCTCCACTACATAGGCCGTGTTATGGGGAACAAACTTAATACCAGACTTTAGGACAATAATGACTGCTATTAACAGAATGATAGCCACTGGCAGATTATTCGCAATAAAATTCATAAAGCCTCCACTTGCTTACTATAAACATCTTTAGATTGATAATAGCCCTAACAAAGCCCCATTTCACGGTTTTTTGATGCTTTTAATGGCTGATCTGCTACCTACCATTCGCAGAAGACTTTGCTTTAGGTATACTTCGTACGCTTTAACTTAACTGGTAACTACTTTGGCTGAATCCCTCGCCTCACTGAACAATTTATTGGTGCTTAGCCTAGCCTTTGTCAGCGGTTTTATTATTATGTCGGTCGAACTTCTTGGTGGGCGAATTCTTGCACCTTATTTCGGCAGTAGCATCTTTGTTTGGGGCAGTATCATCACTGTATTTATGTTATCCCTATCTTTGGGTTATTTGTTTGGTGGCAAGTTGTCTTTACACAATCCAAGCTTGAAACAGCATGGAATGTTTTTTGTGCTGGCAGCGTTTTTATTGATTCCGTTGATTCTATTTGGCAATCAAATTATGGAAGCGCTTTTCCTCGTCATTGAAGACCCTCGTTACGGCTCATTGACTGTCTCCATGCTTCTATTCTTTTTGCCCACAGCTGTGCTTGGTATGATCGCCCCATACTCCGTACGCTTACTAGTTATGGACAGTAATCGTAGCGGTCACGTTGCCGGCACACTTTATTTTGTTTCTACTCTTGGCAGCGCTTTAGGCACACTGGCAACATCTTTTTATTTGGTTCTTTGGTTTGAGGTCAATCAAATATTAATTACTATGGGTTTGATTTTATTTTTGGCAGGCATGCTGGCGATATATTCTAGCAAAAGTTTTCATGAAAAAAGAGCTGCATTGGGCCACTCTGAATGAAGAATAGAATGAACAGCACTATGAAATACTGGTTTTCAAATTTCGCTTTATTATTCATTGCTGCAGTTTTCATTTCCCAAGAAGGCAACGCGCAGCGTGGCATTCGTGAAATACACCAAGAGCGCTCGCTTTACCGCAACATTATCGTGACTGAAGATTCTACTCGACGCTGTTTACGATTCACAATCACCAGGCGCACTGGGCAAAACCAGTCCTGCCGCTTTTTAGAAAACCCTCAAGAATTAGTTTTCCCTTACGCCAAAATGACTCTGTCTAGCTTGTTGGTACAAGATAACCCACAACGTATTTTAATCATCGGTCTAGGTGGTGGCACTCTACCTGAGGTTTACCACACGTTATTTCCGGATGCCGAAATAATAATTTCTGAAATTGATGATGCGGTTTTAAGTGTAGCCGAAGATTTTTTTGATTTTGAGCAAACCGACAAAATCAAAGTCGATATTGGTGATGGTCGTGTTTATGTGAAACGTGCAGCATTGCGCAACGAGACTTTTGATTTAGTTATTATTGATGCCTTCAATGGCGAATATATTCCAGAACACTTAATGACTGAAGAATTTTTGGAAGAAATTAGGCTATTGCTACCTGAAGACGGCATGTTAGTTTCAAACACCTTTTCAACCAGCCGGCTTTATGACGCCGAGTCTCAAACTTATCATAATGTTTTCGGTGAAATAATTAATCTGCGCATGAATAACACAGGTAATCGTATTGTTATTGCATCGATGCAAGACTTACCAGATCTCAACACACTTAATCGCCGTGCAGCGAATTATAGAAATCGTTTTGAAATTTTTGGCATGGATGTTACAGACTACCCACGATTTATGGATAAAGAGATAGATTGGAATACCGAAGAAAGGCCATTAACAGACCAGTATTCCCCTGCCAACCTGCTGAACAACTAGCGTAGTAATATTTCTAGATTTTTTTAAGCGTGGGTAATGGGCTTATCCGTAAATAAAATATCTTTCAATTCTTTATCAAAGCTTGGATCTTTACGACGAATCCATTCCAGTGTCATAGCTGCATGCTCTTTTTCTTCATCTCGATTATGTGCCAAAATTGCTTTTAGTTCTGGATCTTTACACGCATCTACACGCTGGCTGTACCAATCAACTGCTTCTAGCTCTTCCATTAAAGAAGTGATAGCCCGATGCATATCACGCGTTTCGTCACTTATCTCATTAATGGGCTCGTGATAACCTTCGTTAGACATTGTTTACTACTTTCAACTGAATCTATTTATTAAGAATGATTCTAATACAAGAAGGTTATTAAGGCATACCTTATGTTTACTCAGGTGCTCAACTATAAAACTAATGATAAGAGTATTGAGTTAAATCACTTTTCATATTGAAAAATAATCTATATTTACTGGAACAGACATACTTTCTTATATTTTACGCTTTATTCTATAAAGGCCTATGTCGACTATTTTTAAATCATCTAATTTCATCCTGCTCACTATTTATTTGAGCACCTCTGTCTTGGGTCAAGTTTCTGAAGAAAACACTATCCCGGAAGATGGCTCTTTCGGTTTAGGCTGGTTAGATCAAACTCAAACCCAAGCTTCAAATTCAGTTAATAATTTTGCCGATACAATAGACCGTTTTTTTGGCGAGCCTCGTAGCGATCTCGAGGCTGCTTACTCGTCGTTAAGAATAAACGTTGAGCAACTTTGGCATGAAAATAATAATTCTGATACAAATTTACACCTGAGGGGGAAAATACATCTACCAAGAATTAACGAACGAGTCAGCCTGTTATTTTCAGATGATGAAGGTGAAGGAGCCGATTTTTATGAGCAAAATAATATTGAGAGCCCCGAGCAGGAATCAATTAATGCAAATTTACAATTTAATATTCTTGATCGAGTAAGAAATCGCTTGGATTTTCGAATTGGCTTACGTTCTTCTCTTAAAGTCAAAACCAGCATGCGTTATCGTTATGAATTTCCCAGCGGGGATACAATCCAGCATCGTTTTGCATAAACTCTCTATTTTATTGATGGTGATGGCTTTGGCTCATTATCACGCTATGAACTTGATAAAGCCTTAACTCAGACATCATTATTGCGCTGGAGCAGTAATTTGAGGGTAGAGAAGAATTTTTCAGGTGCGCATTGGGGGTCCCAATTGAGCTATTCTCGCCAAGTATCTGATCAAACTGCCCTGCTTTTTTTCACTCGAATTAATGCTCAATCTAATCCCGGTTTTATTCAAAATTACGATTTAGGTTACGAAAAAATATTGGAGGACCTTGGTTGTTTGCTGAATTAGAACCCGGGCATGCCTGGACAAAAATTTCATAAAACTCAAAAAGACAAAACTCTTTTTACTTATCTTTTCGTATTGAGATGGCTATAGGTAGAACCTAAACCAAAAAAAGTATTCATAGACTATGCACCAGAAAACATAGCAAAGACTTCTTTTTCAGTCATATCTTTCGTTTCATTTGAAAAATGATAATAGATCGGTTTCTTATCAATAAAAACCTGGTGATCAAAATGTAGCTCTTCATCAAGATCAAATAGGCCAGCTGGTAAATAATATTGTTGATTTTGTTTTACGCGGTAAAACAAATGTGTACCGCACTGATTACAAAAGCCACGCTCAGCCCACTCAGATGATTCAAATACCGACACCTGATTGCTTCCGATAATATCGACTTCTCCTTCGCATTGAATAGCCAAATAAGGACCTCCTCCCCAATGCCGACACATGCCGCAGTGGCAAGCCCCTACATTTTTTTGCAGAGCTTTGGCTTCAATTTCTACAGCGCCACATAGGCACTGCCCTTTTGCATCAATAGTGTCGCTCATAATTACAATCTCCTTTAAGCTGCTGCCAATTCAGGTGTAGACCATAGAATTAGCGCCCTTGAATTAACCAGAATAAATACTGCGTTAGCTAAAATCATCGCTAAACTTCCAGTCATAAGTGCCATAATGATCCAGCAAACATTCCCAATAATATGTACTAAAAATCCATTTTTATTTTTATTTCCAACCAGCCAAATGGCAATTAAAGTTAGAATCATGGCAAGCCAATCGGAACCATAATATTGAAGTAAAGCGTCTTGGAATGTTCCCATATTAATCCTTCTGGTCTTTGGGATGATTTATACCGTCAAAAATAATTAAGTCGTCAATCAATAAAGGGTTTACACCTTCCAAGTTCGCTACGTTATAACCGTATTCATTTGGGTTAGATCGGCGCCTATGATGAGTATATATGCCGCAATTTTTACAAAAGAAATGTTCTGCTGTATTGGTTTTAAATTGATACTTACCGAGCGACTCTTCACCTTTAATGATTTTGATATTTTCTATATCAGTTGGTGCCATAATTGCGCCTCGGCGTCGACAAAAACTGCAATTACATCGCATAGCACCGACAATACCTTCAGGCAAATCAATCTGTAATTCGACTGCACCACAATGACAACTAGCCTTGTGCTGGGCAAGAATTCTTGTATTGCCGACTTTCTTAAACATTCACTACTCCTATCAACTCCTGGCTTGCTTAATGACTTACGGGAATTTCAATTATCCCTTCTAAGTATTTGACCGCGTGACCGGAAATAAAAACGCGGTCATCTTTTAATTCGAGAGTTAAATTCCCGCCGCGTTGAGAAACCTGTCTTGCTTTGAATGAAGTTTTCCCTAGTTTTTCTGCCCAGTAAGGAGTTAGCTTGGTATACGCAGAACCAGTTACTGGATCTTCATCAATTCCTGAAGCAGCAGCAAAAAAACGTGCAACAAAATCATACTCTTCGCCTGGTGCTGTTATGATCACACCGCGCGCATCTAATTTCCTGATCAAGTTATGATTAGGAGAAATATTTTTAATAATATCTTCATTTTCAAACACTAAAACGTAATCATTATTTTTCAAACACTCTAATGGTTTTTCACCAATTGCTTTTTCTAAGCTCGGTGGTAAGTCGCAAGGCACAGGTTTTTGAGTTGGGAAGTTCAATGTTAGCAACTCTGCATTTTTAGTGACCATTAGTTTGCCAGATAAAGTATTAAAAACAATTTCATCTTTGCCATAACCAAGCTCGTTAAACAATACGAATGAAGTGGCTAAAGTTGCATGGCCACAAAGTTTCACTTCAACTTTAGGAGTAAACCAGCGCAATTGAAAACCATCGCTGTCAATCTCAGACACAAAGAATGCTGTTTCGGCTAAATTATTTTCTGCTGCAATAGACTGCATAACAGCATCATCCAACCATTCTTTTAACGGAACAACCGCTGCCGGATTGCCAGCAAAGGCTTTATCCGTGAATGCATCTATTTGAAAAATTTTTAACTGCATAACCAAATCCCGCAAGGAGTATTAATAAAATATTTTCTGCCTTTTATAATTCTGATGTCTATTTCTTGATGCTTAATTTATTGATGACTTCCATCGCATATAGGTTTGTTGTTCGAAATTTTGCAACCGCAGAAAAAAACTTTTCTTGTTGCATCTGCCTCATAAGCTACTGGTGTAAAGTCTGTTCCTTGATGTGAACCATCACAGAGTGGCTGCGTGCTGCTTTTTCCGCAGGAACACCAATAATAGGTTTTACCTTCTTCCACATCTGTTGCATAGGGTTTATCTGCTGCTCTTACTGGATCACTCATTTTAAAACTCCTGAATTAAGCATTAACTTAATTTTAACGTCTTACCAAATTTTTACGCGCTGTGACGGCGGCAAGTACAAGGCATCATCTTCTTGCACATTAAAAGTTTCATACCAGATGTTGATATTTCTTAATACACCATTCGATCTGGCTTCACTATGAGAATGCGGATCACTGGTAATTCGAACTTCCAAATTTTCATCTCTGTATAATCTGCGCCACACCTGCCCCCAGCCCATAAAAAATCGCTGATCACCGGTAAAACCATCAATAACTGCTGCTTCCTCTCCATTTAAAGACAACTGATAAGCTTTATAAGCAACAGCCAGCCCGCTTAGATCACCAATATTTTCACCCAAGGTAAATGCGCCATTTAAAAACTTGCCAGGTAATACTTCAAATTGCTCATATTGCGCTATTAATGCATCTGCACGTTCTGAAAAAGCGCTAGCATCTTCTTCCGTCCACCAATCTCTAAGTACGCCGTCACCATCAGACTTGCGTCCCTGATCATCAAAACCATGACTAAATTCATGTCCAATTACTGCACCAATCCCTCCGTAATTTACCGCATCATCAGCTTCAACATTAAAGAAAGGTGGTTGTAGGATAGCTGCAGGAAATACGATTTCATTCATATTAGGATTGTAATAAGCATTAACAGTATGTGGGGTCATATACCATTCGCCACGATCTATGGGCTGACCTAACTTGCTAACCTCTCTATTGTGCTCAAAACGTCTAGAGCGCATGACATTGCCTACCAGGTCATTCTCTACAACGTCTACGCCAGAATAATCTTTCCACTCATCTGGGTAGCCAATTTTAGTCGTAAATTTGGTTAATTTAGATTGTGCTTCTGCCTTAGTCGCATCCGTCATCCATTCAAGCTCATCGATGCCTACTTGGAATCCATCTCGTAGATTTTCTATTAAGACGTCCATACGTTCTTTAGCGTTTTCTTGGAAATAACGATCAACATAAAGCTTGCCAACGATTTCACCTAAAGCACTGTCGACGGCATCAACTCCACGCTTCCAGCGCGGGCGATTTTCTTCTAATCCACTTAATACGCCCCCTTCAAAAGCAAACTCGGCATCAATAAAATCCTGACTCAAAAAAGAGGCATATGCATTTACTAATTTAAAACTTGTATAGTCCTGCCATTGACTCAAGCCTACTTCAGACCAAATATTACTAAGTTCTTCAAAATAACTGGGCTGGGTGATAATAAATTCATCTGTAAACATGCCTAGACCTTGCATGGTCGCCGCCCATTCAATTGAAGGGGCTAATGTTTGCAAGTCTGCGATACTTAGTTTGTTATAGGTTAATTCTCGCTGCCTGTTTTGTACTCTATCCCAATGTGCCTGCGCAATTCGATTTTCGATTTGCATAACAGAGTTAGCAATATTTTCACCATTCGCAAAACCGGCCAGAGACATCACTTCATTAATGAAATTCGAGTATGCCTGTCTAGCAGCTAAATAAGTGTCATTGTCACTAACTAAATACCAATCACGATCTGGTAAGCCAAGCCCAGACTGGCCTACATTAGGCACATACTGATCTATTTGTCTTTCATCAACATCAATATAAAAACCAAATGGCATTTGTACACCGATATAATTCATTGCTGTCATAACCTGCATCATTTCAGCTTTATCTGTAGCAGCAGCTATCTCAGCCAAACTACCCACCAAAGGGTTGCTACCAAGATTTTCAATCAAATTTTCATTCATAAAGCTTTCATAGAAATCACCTACTTTTTGCGAGTCAGAACCAATAGCAGCATCTATAGCGGCAGCTTCTTCAATAAGTGTGAGTAGGTTTTCTTCGGCTTCATCAGCTAGTGCAGTAAATGCGCCATAATTTGATTGGTCGGCTGGAATTTCAGTGTTCGCTAACCAAAGACCATTGATATAGCGATAAAAGTCGTCACCAGGGACAACAGAAGTATCCATATATTCCAAATCAATTCCTGAAACTAAAGCCTTCTCAGCTGAGATAGGCTCCGGATTTCCGGTTTGATCAAGCGTTGCGGTTTCCTGCCCAGAGCAAGCAAACAATATTAATCCAGAAAATATAAGTACTAAGCGAAAATTGAACATTAAGTGTGTCTCCATCTTTAACTAGACAAGCAGTATAGAACGCTTAATCTCTATACATCAATGCATCTACAAGCTTGGTGTCATAGCTGGGCATAATGCCCTCAAATTGAGCTTCATTTTTGTTTAATAAATTCGAAAAGAATTGAGAAAAACAGACTTTTTAAGCCCTAATTCTCATTAGAGCTACTTTGGATTAAATTCAGTCTGGTTTATGCAGCGGTGATTTATCAGTTTTAATGAAATGTTCGCGGTAATAACGTAATTCAACGATAGAGTCGCGAATATCTTCAAGTGCTTTATGCGAACTTTGCTTTGTTAAACCGTCCAATAATTCTGGGCGCCATCGTTTAACAAGCTCTTTAAGCGAACTAACGTCAAGGTTACGGTAATGAAAGAAGGATTCCAGTGCCGGCATGTAACGAGCCAAAAACCGACGATCCTGACATATGCTATTGCCACACATTGGTGAAAAACCTTTATCACAATATTGTGAAAGAAACTGCACAGTAAGTTTTTCGGCTTCACTTTCACTAGTGGGACTGACTTTAACGCGCTCTATTAAACCCGAGCTACCATGATGGCGTTGATTCCAATCATCCATTCCTGCCAAAGCTTCATTCGATTGGTGAATTGCTAGTACAGGGCCTTCTGCAACTACTTGTAAATCTGTGTTAGTAATAATTGTAGCGATTTCAATAATTCGATCTGACTCAGGAATTAGCCCAGTCATTTCCAGATCAATCCAAATTAAGTGTTGTTTTTTATCCATTCAGCATTGTAGCAAAGCCTTTACTTACTTAGTATGCTGATTGCAAAGCACTCAATAATTAATGCATGAAGAAAAAACATCTTAATCGACGCCAGCTTTGGCGCATTCAAAAAATTCAGGAAGATTATGCTGCCCGTGCCGAGCGCAATGTAGAGATCGCCGACACTGACAAAGCTCTGGATGATTTAGGTCCCGAAGAAAAAGGCTTAGTCATCTCGCACTTTGGACAGCAGCTAGATATAGAAGCACTTGAAGGTCAGAATACAGGCGAGATCTTTCGTTGTCATCAGCGCAGCAATCTTGAGCCATTGGTAACCGGTGACCACGTTATCTGGCGGCGAGGAGAGCCAACTGGTGTAGTAATAGCGAATCTAGAACGTAGTTCTTTATTGCAACGTCCCAATAATTATAATGAACTGAAACCAGTCGCAGCTAATATTGATATAGTCGTTATCGTTATTGCTCCTGAACCACATGCCCATGCTAATTTAATTGATCGTTATCTGGTTGCCGCTGAAAACAGCCAGCTAAGCCCTTTAATACTGCTCAACAAAATTGACCTACTTAAAAACGACAACCAAATAGAGTTAGAAGCCTTGCTTGAACGTTACTCTGCCATCGATTACGCAACTCATATGGTTTCCAGCAAGAGCGGAAAGGGAATCGATGAATTACAAGAGTTCTTAGAGGGACAAACCAGTATTTTTGTAGGGCAATCCGGTGTTGGGAAGTCTGCTTTAATAAATGCACTATTGCCTGGTGTTAACAAGCTTGAAGGCAGCCTGAGTAAAGCCAAAGATAAAGGCAGGCATACCACAACATCTGCTCGCCTATTTCATTTTCCCGCTGGAGGAGATTTGATTGACTCACCAGGTATACGCGAGTTTGGCATGTGGCACATGAGCCCAGAAGAAGTATTTAATGGCTTTATTGAGTTTCAGAATTTTGCTGGTCGTTGTAAGTTTCGAGATTGCCAACACAAACAAGAGCCCGATTGCGCTCTCAAAACCGCAGTAGAAGAAGGAAAAATTCATGCCCTCAGGATGCAAAGCTACCAACAGATTTTGCAATCTTTGAATGAATGACATACCTTTGCTTTCCCTACATATGCTAGCTTTTTAAACCGATGAAACTTGATTTAATTATTGAACCCGAGCAACTTGAAGTTTACCAAAACGATCCCAAGTTAAAGCCAAATCTAAAAATAGTTGATTTAAGCCAAGCTCAAACCTATGCACAAGTGCATGTGCCTGGCGCAATTCATATCACTCCATCTGAATTAATAAGCGGAATTCCACCGGCAACCGGGAAACTCCCAACACTTGAACAATTAACTTCTTTATTTGCCCGAATAGGCTATAGCCCAGAACAACATATTGTTGCTTACGATGATGAGGGTGGAGGTTGGGCTGGTCGTTTCATTTGGACACTTGACGTTATAGGCCATAAGTCTTATTCCTACTTAAATGGCGGAATACATGCTTGGTTAAAAGAAGGCCATTCAGTAAGTAATGAAATCCCTCAACCAAGCCCAACCAATCCTGCATTTACAATCCACACTGATGCACTTGCAGAGTTAGATGAAGTGCTTAAGTCATTGGAAGATGACAATATAAAAATCTGGGATGCCCGATCTGCCGAAGAGTATGCAGGCACTAAAATTACTGCTCAACGTAATGGACACATTCCTGGAGCAGTGAATCTAGACTGGCTACACACAATGGATAAAAACAAGAGTTTGCGTTTATTGCCCTTGCAACAGCTACAAGAAAAACTATCTGTTTTGGGCATTCAATCAAACAACAAAATTATTACGCATTGCCAATCGCATCACCGCTCTGGTTTAACTTACTTAATAGCAAAAGCAATTGGCTATGATGTAAAGGCCTATGATGGCTCATGGGCAGAGTGGGGAAACCTCCCGGATACTCCCATCGAAACATCTTCTATTACATAAAAATAAGTTAATACGGCTTTAGCAAAATGAAAAACCTATTCATATTTTTCCAACATATAGTTCCACAACATTTTTTGTCACGTGTCGTTGGTCGCCTCGCAAGTTGCAAATTATCTTTTGTGAAAAATTTTTTAATCAAACTATTTATAAAAACATATAAAGTGAATATGGCCGAGGCCGAAATAAAAACTGCTGAAGAATATTCTTGTTTTAATGATTTTTTTACACGAAAACTAGAAGTCGAAGTGCGCCCAATAGAGTCGGAAACCTATTCTATAGTTTGTCCTGTTGATGGAGCAGTTAGTGCCATTGGCAATATTGAGGTTGAACAAATTTTTCAGGCAAAAGGTAAATCTTTTTCATTGCCAGCCTTACTAGGCGGTGATCAAAAACTTGCCGATAGCTTTCATGGTGGAAAATTTGCAACGCTCTATCTTTCTCCACGTGATTACCATCGCATTCATATGCCTCTCACCGGCACCTTAGAAGAAATGATTTATATTCCGGGGAAATTATTTTCTGTTAATCAAACTACTGCCGAGAACATTGACGAACTTTTCGCCCGCAACGAACGAGTGGTTTGTATTTTTAAAACCACTATTGGCCCTATGGCTGTAATTTTAGTTGGTGCAATGATCGTAGCAAGCATTGAAACCGTTTGGGCTGGCCAGGTCGCCCCGAGCAAATTAACGAAACATAGTGAGCGCTACCAAGAACATGCCCCTATTACGATTCGTCGCGGGGAAGAGATGGGTCGGTTTAAGCTTGGCTCAACGGCTATTGTTTTATTTCCTGCCAATGTGATGAGCTGGGAAACTTCTTTGCAAACTGAAAGCACTATTCAACTTGGACAAAAGCTTGGTGAAATTGCACCGGCCAATACAACACAAATGACCGATTCAGGCCCTATCTAGGGGGAAAGTTAGCACTTGGTCTATCGATTGTGCATTAGAAACCAGCATTAATAAACGATCAAGACCCAACGCTACTCCTGCGCAACTAGGCAATCCGTGAGTCATTGCCGCTAACAAATTTCCATCAACGGGGTTAGTAGTTTTTTGTTGTTCCTGCCGAATTTTCTGGTCATCTGAAAATCGCCTGCGCTGTTCCTCAACATCAGTTAGTTCAAAATACCCGTTCGCTATTTCCATTCCCCCAATTACTAACTCAAAACGTCTTGCTATCTCTATTCCGTCATTATTCTTCCCAGTGGCGGCTAATGCCGATTGTGATACCGGATAGTCATAAATAAAAATTGGCTCTTTTAGATGAGGCTCAATAAGGTGGCTGAACAACAAATCTAGCCAGGTATCTTTATTAGCCTGTTTTATTTCAATATTAATTTCTTTTTTAGCTAGCCGTTCCAACTCTTCACAGTGAATAACATGAGGGTTAAAACCTAAATGCTGCTCATACAAATTTTGATAAGTCTGTTTTTGCCATACATGCTGAATAGAATGATCTTGAGGATAAATACTTTGAACCAAAAGCATTAGCTCATTCATTAGCTCATGCTCATCATAACCGGGCTGATACCATTCTAATAAAGTGAATTCCGGATTATGTCTGGCGCCTTGTTCTGCATTACGAAATGATTTGCAAATCTGAAAAATTGCACCGCTTCCATCTGCCAGTAAACGCTTCATGGCAAATTCGGGCGAAGTCTGTAGGTATAGTGTTTTTTCTTTTTGTTGAACGTCTTGATAATTAGCAGTAATAGAATCAAGATTTGGATCGGTGCCTGTAGCTTGCGACAAGGTAGGCGTTTCGACTTCGAGCACAGATCTTTGCTCGAAGAAGCTGCGAATACTTTTTAGTAAATCAGCCCTGGCAAACAGCCGATCTTTATTCGTGCTTGGTCTCCATTGCTCATCTTTCATCGATCTCTCAACTAACGCTTATCAATAACTTGGCAAGCACAGATCACCAATTATTGTTTAACTCGATTTTGATATTCCCCATTCCGAGTATCAACCCGCAAGACATCCCCTATCTCAATAAACAATGGAACTTTAACTTGAGCCCCTGATGATAAGGTTGCTGGTTTAGTGCCGCCCTGAGCCGTATCACCTTTTAGTCCAGGATCGGTATCAGCAACAGCAAGTTCAACAAAATTGGGGGGACTCACCGATATTGGAGCATCATTCCACACTATCACGGTATAGGCATCTTGCTCTTTCAGCCAGTCTTGCGCTTCAGTGATAGCATTTTTATCAGCAGCAACCTGTTCAAAGCTGCCATCTGTTTTCATGAAATGCCAGAATTCTCCATCACTGTAGAGGTATTCCATATCGAGCTCCATAACATCAGCAGCTTCAAGTGACTCACCAGATTTAAAAGTACGATCCCAAACGCGACCATTCATCAAATTGCGTAATTTCACACGATTAAAGGCCTGACCTTTGCCCGGTTTAACGAATTCATTTTCCAAAATTGAACAGGGGTCACCATCCAATAATACTTTTAAACCTGATTTAAATTCATTAGTTGAGAAGCTTGCCATGTCTAACCTCGTTGAGACTTCGTTTCAGGCAGGAATGATATGTATTTAACTAAAAGAATTCCAGCTACAGTTATCAATAGTCCTAAGTAACATTAATCAGCTATTATGACTAGATGTTAAAATCTATCCCTTTTCAGAACCAAAACAGCTGGCAAGAATGTTTAGCTGATCTCATAACGGACCCAAATGAACTGCTTAAAATATTAGACCTTAAGCCAGAACAATTGGATTTAAGCATGGATGTTCTACGAGAATTCCCTCTGCGCCTGCCTCGAAGTTTTGCTAATCGCATGCAAGTAGGTAACCCGTATGATCCTCTCCTATTACAAGTTTTACCGCAGCAACAAGAGCTTAAGGCTTTTCCGGGCTTTGTCTCTGACCCTTTAGCTGAGCAGCAATTTAATCCTAAGCCAGGGGTTTTACATAAATATGCTGGGCGAGTCCTGCTTATGCCTACTAGCAGCTGCGCCATCCATTGCCGCTATTGTTTCCGTCGACATTTCTCATATACCGAAAATAGCCCTGATAAAAAGCAATGGATAGATAGTTTGCAGTACATTCTGGCTGACACATCGATTACAGAAGTCATTTTAAGTGGTGGCGACCCGCTGGCTATTTCTGATAAACACTTAGAATGGTTGCTGGAACATTTGGCAGCGATACCTCACATTCAACGTGTAAGAATACACACCCGCTTTCCTGTAGTTATTCCTCAACGAATAACTCAACAGTTGTGTGACCTTTTTTTACGCTACCAACTTAGATTTGTTATGGTTTTACATATTAATCATGCGCAAGAGCTAGATGAAGAAGTTAACGCTGCCTGTAAAAAGCTAAAAGAAGCTGGTGTTGACCTATTAAACCAAAGTGTTCTGCTAAAGAATATTAACGACGACCCTGAAACTTTAATTTCTTTAAGTGAACGTTTGTTTACATGTGGCATCACACCTTATTACTTGCACATGTTAGATAAAGTTAAAGGCAGCGGACATTTTGAAGTAAGCATACAGACCGCAATATCGTTGATGACTAAAATTAGAGCTTGCCTCCCCGGCTATCTAGTACCTACTTTGGTTCAGGAAGAAGCTGCTACAACAAACAAAACTCCAATTCTTTAGAGGGAAGTAATTTATCCAAAAAATTAGAAATTGGACTACAATAAATTAACGGTAATTACCTAAGATAATTTATGAGCTATGGATAGCCAAGAGCCTATCAGGATTTTAATCCTTTCTAACCACACTCACTCTATTAATAAATTGCTAAGCGCCTTACGCATTGAAGGTGTTGACCTTAAGGCTCAAAGTGTTAAAAGTAAAAAAGAACTATATGAACAACTTAATTTTTTAAGCTGGGAATTGATTCTTTGCTATGAAGACTCCTCATTATCTATCGAAATGGTCAAAGATACATTATTCAAGCAGGGCTTGGAGCTACCAATAATCTTTCTTGTCGATGAAAACTCAACTATCAAATCTGTAGAGTTATTTAAAGCCGGGATACAAGACTGTTTATCCATTTACCAACAATGTCGAATTATCACTGCAATAAAACGAGAAGTTAACGGACATAGGCTAAAGCTAAACCACCGCCTTCTACAGCAGAATTTTAAAGAACTAGAAAAACGCCACCAAGCACTAATGGATGCATCCAGTTCTGCACTTGCATACATTCAAGAAGGGATGCACCTTTATTGTAATAAAAGCTATGCTCAGATTTTCCAAGAAGATGATCACGAGTCACTCCAGCAAAGTCCTTTACTGGATTTATTTGAAGGTGAAAGCAGAGAGCTCTTAAGAAGCGCACTAAGTAAAAAATTCGACAATGAACTAGAGCTTATTCTAACGCTACATGGCAAGTCGGATGATTCTGCAATGCCTGACCGGGAGCTTAAACTGAGCTTCACTCCAGTTAGCTATGGCGGCCAAGCTTGCTTACAATTAATTTTAAAACATGGGAGCGGGAATTCCACATATTCCGCCTCACTTAATACAGTTAATAAGCAGGATTTATTGACTCGCCTTTACAATAAAAGTTTTTTTCTTGAAAAAATAGAAACTGCTGTTGGTAAAGCTATCAAACAGCAGCAACACACATCACTTTTAATAGTTCAGATTAATGAATTTCTTGTTATTAAATCTACCATCGGCCTTAGTAAGACCAATCAAGTTTTAATTGATATTGCAGCTTTTCTTAACAAGTCTATCCAGAAGAAGTTCGCTGCGGCTCGACTTGGTGACTTCCAATTTGGCTTGTTGATTGATAATTGCAAACTCACCGAATCAATCGAGCTTGCTAATTTTATTAAAAGTAAAATAAACAATCACATAACAACCACGTCTTTGCCCAGCCTCCAACTAAGTAGTTCAATAGGTATAGCCGCTATTAATGAAAACGCACTAGATGCAGAAGATCTACTGGCTAAAGCCATGGTTAATCTACATAAAACAATACCTAGTATCAACGATGCGCAATCCAGCAATTCACAAATACAAGGAATTAGTATGCTGGCAAGCTATATTGATTTAGCACTTAAGGAACAACGATTTAAATTACTTCCCCAGCCTGTTGTGGGGCTATTTGGTGAGACTTTTCAGGACTATGAAGTCTTAAGTCGCATGATCGATAACAACGGCAATGACATGCCCCCTTCCGACTTTCTACCACTAGCTAATCTCAATGGCTTAGGTGAAGAATTGGACAAAGTGATCGTAAATTTGGCACTGCAATCTTTACGTAAAACAGAAAATGAAAATATACGCCTAACTCTCAGCCTTACTAGTAATACACTACTAAGCAAAACCTTTTTGCCTTGGTTAAGTGAAACTTTACAAGCAACTAAAACTTCTACTGATAGATTATTTTTTCAGCTTAGTGAAACTCAAATTTGTAATAATCTAGACCACTGCACTAAATTTAATGATGGGCTAAAGGAGCTAGGGTTACTCAGTATAGTTTGCCATTATGGCTGCGTAGCAAACCCGGATAATTATCTTAATGATATTCAGCCAGTATACGTTAAACTAGATAAAAGCCTGGTCAGAGATTTAAGCTATAGCCAGTATCAGCAGGATGAATTGATAGACTTATTTACCGATTTGCATAACAAAAATTTAAAAGTAGCGGTTCCACAAATTGAAGATTTCTCAACTTTGCCAATTTTATGGAAACTTGGAGCCGATTATTTACAGGGATATTGCTTAGAAAGACCGAGACAAGCCATGGACTATGAGTTTATTCAAAAGCATGAAATAACAGTAGATGCTCAAACATACCTTCAATAGAAGTTAATCTAAATACCTATGGCCGTACCTTTACTACAAAAATTAGCCCTAAAATACAAATTCGCTTTATGTTTTAGTGGCATAATTATTTTGACCTTAAGCGCATTGTGGTTGCTTACAGAAAAAGAATTTGAAGCAAACTTACAACTGCAGGCGGATGAACTTGGATCAACTCTGGCTGAGCAAACGGCTGACTCCATAATAGAATTAGTATTATCAAATGATCTATTAGGCTTAAATGTTGTAATTAGTCAATTAACCGCTAATAGCAGCATCAACCAAGTAAGCGTATTTGATGTCGACAATAATGTTTTAGCTCGCACCGGAGTCACCTCATCTAGTACTCTCTTCAATTCAAGTTATAGTGCAGAAATCTCGCTACAAAATGCTGTCGCCGGTTCAGTATTAATAGAATTGAGCTCAAGTAGCTTGAGTGCCAATATTGATAATATCCAACTCTTTTTTTGGGGGACATTAAGTTTTGGTCTTATGTTAGCCATCACCACGGCCTTAGCCTTAACCTCCCATATCACTCAACCATTAGAAAGCATAGTCAATGCAATTAATGAGCCTGATGAAAGTTCAATTACCGTAGATAAAAACAGGCAAGATGAAATTACAGACTTACAAAATGCATGCAAATTTTTGCTTGAAAAATATCAAGAAAATCGCGCTCACCAATTAAGCTTATCAGGCTTAAACAATAGTGACTCTGTAAACGAACATTCAAGTAAGGTAATGACTAGCCTACTTATTGTAAAAGTAGTTAACGCCAATACGGCAATAGAATTATTACACCCTAGCACCTTATCGAGGTTACTAAATGAATATAATTTTTATTTAAAACAAGCGGCAAAACTATATGGCGGGTCTGTGCAACGTTTTACTGGGGACTCAGCATTAGTTTCATTTGATACGATTAGCTGCAGTGATGAACATAGCTTTAATGCCGTCTGTTGCGCACAATTATTTTTACGACTAATGCAGCAATTAAGTCAAATGCACCACGCGAAGAAGGCTCAGGCTTTACAATTCAAGTTAGCTATACACAGCGGGGAAACATTTTTTTCAGCTGATAACACCAAGGAAAATAATTATGCTTTGCTTGGGAAATCACTAGAAACCAGCTACTTCCTATGCAAACAAAGCAAACCTAACCAGCTTTTAATCAGTGAAACGACTTACACTCAAGCTGGTGCCGATGATCGTTTACAATTCTCTGACAGCTTTGAAATTACAATGCCCACTGATAATATGTCTTTCATGGCTTATTTAATCAACCCAGAAATGGGCTCTTATACAGAGTTATTGCATAAACAAACATCACATTTACTCCCAAATAATACCGAAGAAGAAACCTAATCATGGCAGATGATACGATAAGCGTCGGGCACCCTTTTTACTTTCCAACTAGTGCTGACGGGATACAATTAGCAATTAAAATTACACTGTTCAATTAAAATAAGCAAAAGATGCTTTGCTATTCCTGGACTTCGACTTTATCTACTTTTTGAAAACCTCTAGGCAATTTGTTACCACGGCGCCCTCTCTCTCCTCGATAATGCTCGAGGTCACCCATACTTAAATTGATATGGCGCTTGCCGGAATATATTACCAGTTGCTGCCCTTCAGCTATCACAGCAATTGAGACAACAAATTCTATTCTCTCCGCTACTCTAGCTGAGGGGATATTAATAATTTTATTACCTTTACCTTTCGCTAATTCAGGTAAATCTTTCAATTTAAACATAAGCATCCTGCCTTCATTGCTGATGCTAACAACTTCATTTTCTCCAATATCACTAATAAGTGCCGGGGCTAATACTTTTCCACCTTTAGGAACTTTCAATACCACTTTCCCTGCCCGATTTTTACTTAAGAAATTCTCCATTTTTGTGATGAAGCCGTAGCCTGCATCTGTAGCAATTAAATAATAACCCTCCACATCACCAATCATTAGGCCTTCAAAACTTGCGCCTGAAGGCGGATTAACCCGGCCAGTCAAAGGTTCGCCCTGCCCACGCGCTGATGGCAATGTATGAGCAGGAACTGTATATGCTCTACCCGTTGAATCTAAGAAAACAGCGCTTTGGTTACTCTTTCCTTTTGCTGCAAGTTTTAATTTATCTCCAGATTTATAGGCTAAACTTTCAGGATCAAGCTCATGTCCTTTAGCTGAACGCACCCAACCAGCCTCTGAGAGTACGACTGTAATTGGTTCAGAGCCTATTAATTCAGTTTCACTAAATGCCTGCGCTTCTTCTCTTAAGACTAATTCTGATCGTCGATCATCACCAAAAGATTCAGCATCTTCTTTTATTTCTTTTTTAACTAAAGTTTTTAATCTGGCCTTAGAGTCTAGTGTTTGCTCTAGCCCTTTTCTTTCTTCGGACAACTCTGCTTGTTCAGTCTTGATTTTCATCTCTTCTAACTTAGCTAGGTTCCGCAGTTTTAAATCCAAAATTGCTTCTGCTTGGGTATCACTCAATTTAAACTTTTTGATTAATTTTTCTTTTGGCTTATCTTCAGTACGAATAATATTTATAACTTCATCAATACTTAAAAAAGCAATTAGCAAAGCATCCAGAATATGCATTCTGGCTTTGATTTTTTCGAGACGATAAGTTAAACGACGGGTTACTGTTGTAATACGAAAAGTCAGCCATTCCTTTAATAAAATGTTTAGCTTTTTAACTTGCGGGCTACCATCAATTCCAATCATGTTGAAATTAACCCGGTAACTTTTCTCTAAATCTGTTGTTGAGAATAGATGCGCCATCACACTATTAATATCAATTCTATTTGAGCGCGGCTCAATAACTATTCTTGTTGGATTCTCATGATCTGACTCATCTCTTAAATCAACGATCATTGGCAGCTTTTTCTTCTGCATCTGGGCTGCAATTTGTTCTAACACCTTGGCACCAGACACTTGGTAAGGCAGCGCAGTTATTACAATGTCATCATTTTCTTTTTGATACACCGCTCGGCATTTAATCATGCCTTTGCCAGTTTCATAGAGTTCTCTGATATCTTCTTTTGGCGTAATTATTTCTGCATAAGTTGGAAAATCAGGCCCTTTGATAATTTCACATAGATCTGCAGTACTGGCTTTAGGGTTTTCCAGCATATAAATGCAGGCTTCTGCGACTTCTCTCAAGTTATGTGGGGGAATATCTGTCGCCATACCTACGGCTATACCACTACCTCCATTTAATAGCACATTAGGTAAACGTGATGGCAGAATAACGGGCTCTTCTAATTCACCATCGAAATTGAGTTTCCAGTCAACTGTATCCTGGCCAAGCTCTGACAGTAGAACTTCCGCATATTGACGTAAGCGGGACTCGGTATAACGCATCGCGGCAAATGATTTTGGATCATCTGCTGAGCCCCAGTTACCCTGACCATCCACAATCGGATATCGATAAGCAAATGGTTGTGCCATTAGCACCATAGCTTCATAACAAGCAGAATCTCCATGTGGATGGAACTTACCAATAACATCGCCAATAGTTCGTGCTGATTTTTTATATTTTGAACTAGCTTTCAAACCTAATTCTGACATGGCGTAAACAATGCGGCGTTGCACCGGTTTTAAGCCATCGCCTATATGAGGCAAAGCCCTATCATTAATGACATACATGGAATAATTTAAATACGACTGTTCAACAAAATCGCGTAAGGCGACTTGTTCCATTCCTTCATCATTTAGAGTGATCATATCGGTCATAACTGAGCTCTTATCTGTCGTTTATCTCAATTCCAATTTGGAATCTAATTTAACTTTGATTAAAAATCTGCTTGATTGCCTTTCTTCTCAAGCCAGCTTTTCCTATCGCTAGCGCGTTTTTTAGCTAACAACATATCCATCATTTCTTGGGTTTTATCAAACTCATCAATGTTTAATTGCACCAACCGTCTAGTATCTTTATCCATTGTTGTTTCTCGAAGCTGCAAAGGATTCATTTCACCTAGCCCCTTAAAGCGCTGCACATTCACTTTCCCTTTTTTCTTCTCCGCGACTATCCTGTCAAGGATCCCTTGTTTTTCATCGTCATCCAGAGCGTAAAAAACTTCTTTCCCAATATCAATACGGTACAAAGGCGGCATCGCAACATAAACGTGCCCTGCTTCAACCAAAACTCTAAAGTGTTGTACAAATAAGGCGCAAAGTAGAGTGGCAATATGTAAACCGTCAGAGTCGGCATCAGCTAAAACACAGACTTTTCCATAACGTAATCCAGATAAATCGGTTGAACTTGGATCTACACCAATAGCTACGGCAATGTCATGAACCTCTTGTGAGGCTAAAATCTCACTAGAATCAATTTCCCAAGTATTTAAGATTTTGCCCCGCAGAGGCATAATAGCTTGTGTTACTCGATCTCTGGCTTGCTTTGCGGAGCCGCCAGCAGAGTCACCTTCAACTAAAAATAGTTCGCCAGCCATTGCATCTTGTGTAGCGCAATCCGACAACTTCCCAGGCAAAGCAGGTCCTTGAGTAATTTTTTTCCGCACAACTTTCTTGCTGGCCTTTAGTCGACTTTGTGCATTTTGTATACACATCTCGGCAATAAGCTCAGCTTCATTAGTATGCTGATTTAGCCAGAGGCTTAACTTATCTTTGACAACCCCCGAAATAAAAACCGCACATTGCCTGGAAGAAAGCTTTTCTTTAGTCTGCCCAGAAAATTGGGGATCTAACATTTTTGTAGAAAGTATATAGCTGCACTTATCCCAGATATCTTCAGAACTGAGTTTTAACCCACGGGGAATGAGATTCCTGAATTCACAAAATTCACGTACTGCTTCTAGTAATCCAGTACGAAAACCATTCACATGCGTTCCACCTTGAGCAGTCGGAATTAAATTCACATAACTCTCTGTGACTAACTCTCCGCCTTCAGGTAACCATTGAACCGCCCAATCAACAGCCTCATCGTTGCCTTCCAATGAACCAGTAAAAGGTTTTTTAGGAAGAGTCTCAAAACCTGTGGTTGCCTGAATTAAATAATCTGTTAAACCATCTTCAAAATACCATTCATTACTTTGAGATTTTTCTTCACTAACTGTGTTGTCTTCAAAAACAACACGTAAGCCAGGGCACAATACAGCTTTAGCACGAAGCAAATGAATTAATTTGGGAATAGATACATTGGGGGAATCAAAATATTTTGGGTCAGGATAAAATTTAATAATCGTGCCGGTATTTCGCTGGCCAACACTATCAATCACTTTTAAATCGGTGGCCTTATCCCCACCCTTAAATGACATGTGATGTAACTTTGCATCTCGTTTTACAAACACCTCAAGAGACGTTGATAAAGCATTTACAACTGACACCCCCACACCATGAAGGCCGCCTGAGTATTTATAATGTTCATTGGAAAACTTACCGCCGGCATGCAATCGACATAAAATCAATTCAACCCCAGGTATTTTTTCTTCTGGGTGGATATCAACAGGCATACCTCGCCCATCATCGTTGACTTCAATACTGCCATCCTTGTTCAACGTTACAGTGATTTCCCGTGCAGAACCTGCCAAGGCCTCATCAACGCTATTATCCAAAACCTCCTGAATTAAATGATTAGGGCGCGTGGTATCGGTATACATACCAGGCCTTCTTCTTACTGGATCAAGACCGCTTAATACTTCTATTGACTCAGAGTTATAATCTTTACTCATCTTATTCCTAATTAACTCCCACCATTATTTTAAACACGCTCAAGGCTTATTGTTTGCACTCAAATCCCTATGGCTTTGTTCAAGCTTTAAGCTCAGCAAACTCAACTATTTCAGGTAAATATTTTTCAAAACTTTCAAATCTATGATTGCCGCCGGGAATGACGACTTGAGCTGCTTTAGGGAATTTTTTTATTGCCAATTTATAATCCAGCACTTCATCACCCGTTTCCAGCAGTAATAAATAATTATCCTGTTGTTTGATATTTGACTGCTCCAATGTAAGCAGATACTCAGCATCTGACATTTCAATCTCGAATTCTTCACCATTATAAAGATTAATATGATGCCCTAGGAATGTATCCGCTAAACTCTCATCTAATTCGACTAAAGGGTTTACTAAAACAGCTTTACAATGAAATCTTTCTGCAAAATAAATACTGTAAAAACCACCTAAAGAACTGCCAATAAATACTGTTTTGGCTGAATCGAGGATCAACTCTTCTATTAAGGCTATAGCTTGTTCCGGTTTGTAAGGTAGTGTCGGCACCAACACTTCCAGTTTACCCTGATCTATCAATTCGATCAGCTCATTTTGAGCAAAATCAATTAAAGATTGTGCCTTTTGCGATTTAGGAGAACTTTTAAAACCATGAAGATAAATCAGGCGAGTGCTTGGACTTAAATCTTCACTCATCAATGGAATGTAATCTCAATAACCTTTACTGCTGACATCTAGCTTATATTTTTTACCAACCACGCGGCGAACCCCAGTGCCAAGGGTGCCATCTCCATGCAAGCTCAGCCATCGATAACCTGGGTTTTCTCTATCCAACGAAAAATAATCATGTTCCGGATGAAATTGAATACTGGTAGAGGGCGACCCTAGCATTAACACTTTTTTTCTAGAAATTTTGAAGTCTTGGTGAATGTGCCCAAATAGAACCGCTTTGATATTTTGGTATTCATCGATTATGTCAAAAAAGTCTTGTGTATTTTGTAGTGAATGATTTTGTAACCATTCGGCGTTGACGGGAACAGGATTGTGGTGAATAGCAATTAATACATGGCGGTCTTCATAGCGCATTACCTCGAGCTCAGCCTTTAAAAACTCTAATTCTTGCTCGGATAACATGCCATATATGTGACCTTCCACGCATGAGTTGAGCATGATAATCGCCCAATTTCCTAGTCTAAGCGTTTTTTCTAAGGCATCTTTTTTATTGCTTAAAGCCTGCTCCATACTGGCTATGATGTCGTGATTCCCTGGAATCCATAACTGTTTAGTTTCTAATTCACTAATATGTGCGGCAAAGCGATTATAGGCATTCAAACTGGCGTCTTGAGCAATATCTCCAGTGCAAAGAACACAATCAATCTCTTCCTCGTGCTCTTTAACTAACTCAATGACATCCTCTAAACCTTCTTGGCAATTCATACCAACAAGCTCCATTGCTTCATCCGAAAACAAATGAGGATCTGTTATCTGAACAACTCGATTAGACTTTTTGGTATTTGTTGTTGGCAAACCCTATTCCAAATTGAGCTACTTACATCAAGCAGCTGCTCTGGTTGGTAAATTTTCCGCCAGATAAACACTAGAACACAAGCCTTCTTTCTTACAAAAGCTCAACCATTCACTTAAGAAAAAATTTATCTGATCTTTCTCATCAGCTTGATACATCCCTTTATTGGGTAAAGGATATTTAGCTTTAAAATAACGAGCTTGTTGGTAAGAGATAACTTCTGCTGTCTTGGCGTCATGATACATTCTAATCAACATTTCTGGCGACTGATAATAAGAGCCTTTATTCGAATCCGATTGATTGTGTAAATTAGCAATTCTTATAGTGCTGGTATATTTGAAACTTTCTATAACTTCTAGAGTGGTAGTTAAACAGTCTTCAATTTGAACCCGTAATTGATTGTTTAAGCTAATTTCTCTTTTAGATCCAAATTCCAGACTAGGCAATAGCTGCAGAATGCGAATAAAATTGGCGTCACATACGGCCATTTGCGCACTTAAATCTATTGAATAAGGTCTTTTTACATTCATGGCCTTCTACTTATACATTCTTGTATTAATGCTTACTCATCCTGCTTCTAATATCTTGTGGTTTTGTGAACACTTCGCAAGCTGCTTATTCTGTTCTTACCTAAGTAAAACTATACAAGAACCATATCCAAAACCGCACTATTAAACAAGTCTACAGCTATTTGGTGCATGTACTACCAGTAAGTTCTTTATAACTCTCTTTAGTATATAAAGAGCACGCTTTGTAAAGCTCTTCTTTTCAAGATTTAAGCAAATTAAAACTTTTTTCAAACCTTTTTTACTTAATCAGCGTCTTAAGCAATTAAGAAGTGTTTGATATCACAGTTTGAATCTAAAAATCTAAATTGAAAGGAGAATAGGAAATGAAATATAGACTTACCAACATAGAGAGCATTCTATTAGGATGTACCAAGAGAGCAAATCATAATTTCATCAGTTGAGTTCGGTGATTTTGAAGACATAATTCCAATCAGAGGGGCTGTGCAGCCTCTAAACAGCGTTTTCCTAGATGCCATTGGCGGTGGCGTAATTGACGAAATATTTGTAGAAGAAGGCAGCTTTGTCGAAGCAAGGCAACCCTTATTACAATTTAACAATACCGATCTGCAATTAAATGTAGCCAGAAACGATACTACAATTACTGAGCAATTAAATAACCTGACTAATATTTCAAATACTCTTGAAACAACTAAAATCACCACTGAGCGCCAAATTATTGATACTGAGTATCGAATTATTACTCTTGAACGCCTAAAAGAGCGACAGCAAGGCTTAATAGAAGATAGTTTAATTTCTCGTGATCAATACGATGCAACATTGGATGAGCTCGACTATCAAAATAAAGTATTGGCCAACATCTTAGCCCGGCAAGATTTAGAAAATTTGATTCGGGACGATCGTTTAATACAAATAGAGACCCAAATAATTAAGCTGGAAGAAAACCTTGCTGTATCTCAAAGCAGCTATGAGAATCTATTAGTAAGGGCGCCAATCTCTGGGCAACTAACCTCTTTCCCAGTTGAAGTGGGTGAAAATAAAACACAGGGGCAAAGACTGGGGCAAATAGATGTAGTAGAACAGTATAAAATCGTTGCACAAATTGATGAGTTTTATGTCACTCGCATCGCTCAAGGACAAGAGTCTCAATTCTCAATTTCTGGGCAAAACTACACCGCAACAGTTGACAAAATTTACCCTGAGATAACCAGTGGCACTTTTGAGGTGGATTTAATTTTTCAAGGTATTAGCCCTCAGGCTATACGCCGCGGACAAACTATCCAAATGAATTTAACTTTAAGCAACTCTTCGCAAAGTCTAATCCTGCCACTAGGTGGGTTCATCCAAGATACTGGAGGCACCTGGGTTTTTGTGCTCGATAGTACCGGCGAATATGCAACTAAAAGAGAAATCCGTGTTGGTCGACGCAACAATCGCTTTATAGAAGTACAAAATGGCCTTCTAGAGGGAGAAAACGTTATCACTTCAAGCTATAATCAAATGCTTGATATGGAAAGAATAGCGTTCTTATAGGATATTTCCCTCTCTTTCTAACTTTCAAGTTCCGTGCCACTAAACGGCTAATTTTTAATTATTCAGAATTTTATAAAATACCAAATCGGAGAAATAATGAACATGCTTAGCTCCATCTTTAAATTACTTAAAGCCCCCCGAAAAATTTATTTGGGAATTTTTAGTCTTTGCCTAATCTGCTCGCCAGTAGTTGCAGCGGATGACCTACTGGATATTTTCAATTTAGCAGTAGCTGGCGACCCTCAGATTCGCCAGGCTCGAGCTGAATTCAATGCTTCCCATACCAATGTTGCTCAAGGACGCTCTCAGTTATTACCAGAAGTTAACTTCACTGCGGGCACCTCTCGCCAAGCTCAAGGCCCAGCGGTTACCCCTGTAGGCTCCCCTTTCCCAGCTTATTCCTATGCAAACAGTTTTAACTCAAAAAGTTATGGTTTAAATATTCGACAAAATTTATTAAATTTTCAAGCTTGGTATAGCTACCAAGCATTTCAGAAATCTGATGAAGTAGCAGCAACTAATTTGGCGCGCGCTGAACAAGAACTTATTCAGCGTGTCGCAGGCGCTTATTTTGATGTCCTGCGTAGTGAAGATAATCTAGAAACTTTTGAAGCAGAACTAGAAGCCAGTGCGCGAATCCTAGAACAGCAAGAAGAACGTTTTGCAGTAGGTTTAGTACCAATCACTGATGTCTATGACAGTCAGGCAAATTACGACCTGTCTCGAGTAAATTTGTTAGTGGAGCAAAACACGCTTAGTCAACGCTATGAAGCTCTAGAGGCAATTACCGGGCGCAATCATGACGATGTGTCAAATCTTAGCGAAGAGTTTCCAATCGAGCCTCTCGTGCCCACTTCTATTGAAGAATGGGTGATGACGGCCAATCAAAATAATTTGGACGTGCAAGCCGCAAGACTCGATATGGAATCCAAAGCATACAGTGCAGATGCCGCTAAAGCGGCTATGTTTCCAACATTAGATCTTACTGCGGGTTATAACTGGCAAGAAACAGGCGGTATTAATTTCTTTAACCTCGGTGGCGGTGGCGGTGGTGGAGGCGGTGGCGATCCTGTTAACGAAAACAGCAACATCACACTAAATTTCAGCATTCCTATCTTTGCTGGCGGTCTTAACAAGGCGCAAGAAAGACAGGCCTATTACAACCTCGATGCTAGTGAGGAAGCACTGCTAAAGACTCAACGTACTAGTACACAAAATGCTCGCAATAGTTATCGCAGTGTTGAAAATGATGTTTTAACAATTGTCGCTAGAGCTCAGGCTGTACGTTCTGCGCAAAGTCAGTTAGATGCCACTGAAGCGGGCTTAGAGGCAGGCACACGTAACATTGTAGATGTTGTCACTGCTCAACGCCTATTGTTTCAGTCAATACGCGATTATGCCGGGTCACGCTACACCTATGTGATTAATACCTTAAACCTAAAACAAGCTGCTGGCCTTTTAAGCCCACAAGATATTATTGATCTGAATGAATGGCTTGTAGAATAAGCTGCTTTTGTTTTTCTGTAGCGCCACGATTCTCTGCAACCGTGGCGCCGGCAGCATCAGCCATATTTTGGCGAAGATTTTTATCCTGAAGTATTACTAAAGTTTTTTCGGCAAATTCCTGTTCATTTGTAGCAAGCTGCATGGCTCCTGAGTTTATTAGCAAGTCACTAACAGCCTTGAAATTAAACAAAGATGGCCCGGTAACAATGGGTAAGCCTAAAACGGCAGGTTCAATAATGTTTTGGCAACCAGTATTAACCAGTGAGCCTCCAACAAATGCAAGGTCAGCACTAGCATAATAAAATTGCATTTCACCCAAGCTATCACCAAGCAATATTTGCTTATCGGCAGAGACTTTCTCTTGGCTACTACGCTGAACAAAGATATATCCTTGGTCACTTAATAAATTAGCAACCTTTTTAAACCTGTCTGGGTGGCGCGGGATTAATATTAAAAGTAGTTCTGGCAGAGATTTTAATAAAACCCTAAAAGCTGCTAATACTTTTTCTTCTTCACCTTCTCGCGTACTTCCTGCAACCAGAATTGGGCGTTGTAATTCTTGGTTCATCGCCAAGCCAGCAGTTAATTGCTCCTGATCAACTTCCTGATCAAATTTCATTGTGCCGGTAATATGCAAAACATTTTCAGGTGTGCCTAGCACTCTAAAGTGCTTTGCATCTTGCTCAAATTGTGCCGCTACAACGTCTAAACTCTTTAACATGGCCGAAGTTAAACCGGCATATTTCTGATAATTTAAAAATGACTTAGGAGAAAGCCGGGCATTTAGTAACAACAATTTACATTTCTGTTGATGGCAATAAAACAAAAGGTTTGGCCATAGTTCAGTTTCTAGAATCACTAATATCTTTGGTTTAACCGCTCTTAAAAAACGCTTAACTGATCCTGGTGAATCATAAGGCATATAGCAATGTTGTACTGAGTCACTGAATATTTCTTTTACTCTGGCAGAGCCGGTGACAGTAGTAGTGGTTACGGTAAAGGTCCATTCTGGTAATGCCTGCTGGCAAGCATGAATTAAAGGTACAGCTGCATGTAATTCTCCAACGGAAACTGCATGAAATACAATAACAGGTTTACTGTTATCAAAATTACCTGCTGGATAAAATGCTAGACGCTCTAGCCAACGTTGACGATACCTAGAATCTTTAAAGGAACGCCACCACATCCGAAAAAGTATCAGCGGCAGCGCCAAGTAATAAATCAGTGTATAAATAGTACGATTCACAATATGGAATATTACGGAAGGCCTTGTCCCTTGTCCATGCCAGCAGAATTTGCTGATATACTTAACAGTAATTTCATTAACTCAAACTTATACATACCTCGATATCAAATAGATGCCTAGCATTATAGAAAAAGATGCATTAATAATCGGTGGTGGCATTGCTGGTCTTTGGATGCTGAATCGTTTGCGTACACAAGGCTACGATGTCTTGTTACTGGAAAAAAATAAACTTGGTTCTGGTCAAACCATTGCATCACAAGGCATGATTCATGGCGGTATTAAATATGCTTTAAGTGGAAATTTAAATACCGCAAGTGAAGCAATTGCCGATATGCCGGAGCAATGGGAAAACTGTTTGGCTGGTACAGGTGATATAGATTTAAGTGACACAAATATACTATCTAAGCACTATTACATGTGGCCTCAAAACAGTTTGCGCTCACGCTTCAATGCCTTTCTTGGCAGCAAAGCACTGCGAGGGAAAGTCACTAAAGTCGGGGAAAATAATTATCCTGACTTTTTCCAAACACATATAAAAGGCCCTTTATACGAGCTAAAAGATATTGTTTTAGATGTCCCTTCATTATTAAACTCTCTAAGCAAAAAACATCAATCGAATATTAAACTTTTTAATTGCGCTAAAGAATGGAATATTGAAAAAAACGCTGAAGGAGAGTTTAAAAGCTTAACCTTAAAACAAGATGATGAAACATTTATAGTAAGAGCGAAACAAATAATAATTAGTAGCGGCGAAGGCAGTAAAGATTTTTTAAAAAAATTAATTCCTGATGAAAAGTTACCCAATGAAATGCAAATGCAATTGCGTCCTTTGCAAATGACCATCGTTAAACATAAGCACTCTGACCCTATTCATGTTCACTGTGTTGCTGACCAATTAACAGCCACTCCTGAAGTCACAATCACATCGCACAAATGTAAAGACGGCGACACAGCTTGGTATTTAGGTGGAGAGTTGGCTGAAAGTGGCGCAAATAGAACTGAAGAGGAACAAATAAAAGTGGCAAAAAATAAAATTGGGGAACTCTTTCCCTGGTGTGATTTGAGCAATGCAAGGTGGCACAGTTTTTTTATTAATCGTGCTGAGGCTCTTACAAAAAATGGTAAACGGCCTGAAACAGCCAGCATTCATCAATACTTAAACATCTCACTTTGCTGGCCGAGCAAATTAACACTGGCGCCTGATCTAGGCCAACAGATCATTAATATTTTTCAGGGAAAAAATATTCCGCCTAGTAATTATACAAACTCTGATTTAGACAACTTAAAATTTCCAGGTATTGCCACCCCTCCCTGGGATAGCATGCCATGAGCTTTTTGCGAGCCATGGGAAGCACAAATATTAAAGTATCCGCTTTAGGTTTGGGCAGCGTAAAATTTGGACGAAATCAAGGCGTCAAATACCCGAACTCTTTTACAATCCCAGATGATAATTCTGTAAGAAATCTATTAGCTCAAGCAAATGAACTTGGTATAAATTTTATTGATACTGCGCCTGCTTATGGCAATAGTGAAGAAAGAATTGGCGCTTTATTAACTAAACGCCAAGATTGGATTATTTCCACCAAAATTGGTGAAGAATTTATTGATGCCGAGTCTTTTTTTGATTTTAGCGCTGCGCATACACAACTCAGTGTAGAGCGTAGTTTAAAGCGCTTAAAAACTGATTACCTTGATATTGTCCTGATTCATTCTGATGGACAAGATGAAAAAATATTACAAGATAGCGATTGCCTAGATGCTTTAAAAAAATTACAGCAAGCAGGCTTGATTCGTGCCATTGGGATGTCCACTAAAACCATAGCTGGTGGAATGCTTGCAGTAGACTTACTAGACATTGTGATGCTTACTTATAATCTTGAACAACAGGATCAAGAGGTCGTCGACTACGCTCAGCAGAATAATAAGGGCATCCTCGTAAAAAAAGGTTTAATGAGCGGGCATGTGAATAAATCTGGAAAGGAGTTGGTACGCGAAAGTATGGAACTAATATTTTCTCAATCTGCTGTCAGCAGCATGATCATTGGTACTATAAATCCAGAACACCTTGCTCATAACGTAAACATTGCAAAAGAATTGCTTCAAAAAAACTTCAAATAATTTCGCAGCCTATTAATCTGAATGTCGACCAAATCAACAGTTAATTGCGGGTGAGGAATATAGGCGATTGAAGTGTTGAATGAATTGTTAATTGACTATCGATATAAAAAGAAAATCGACCAAAGACCCTTTCTATTTATCTTTTTGAATTTTTTCTACTATCCCAGTAGTGGAACAATTATCTAAAAAGGCTAGTACTTTAATTTCTCCACCGTAAGCTTGAACTATATCCGCTCCTACAACTTCACTAATTCCATAATCGCCGCCTTTAATTAAGACATCCGGTTTGAGCTCTTCTAATAATGGAATAGGTGTGTCCTCATCAAAGCTGACGACCCAATCAACCGCTTCTAAACCAGCAACCACAGCCATGCGTCTCTCAACAGGGTTTATCGGACGTCCTTCACCTTTCAAACGTGTTACTGATGCGTCATCATTTAATGCCACTATTAAGTGGTCACCCTGATTTTTTGCATCCTGTAAATAACCAACATGACCTGCATGAATAATGTCGAAACAACCATTCGTAAATACAACTTTTTCACTGTTGGCTTTGGCGTCAGCGACTACTAGAGCGAGTTGCTCCCTGCTCATAACACCCCGTCCAGATTCACTATCATCTTGTACTCCACGTCGGAGTTCTGGCCCGCTCACAGCAACTGTCCCTACTTTTGACACAGCAATCCCTGCAGCAATATTTGCCAAGGCTACCGCTTCTGGTAATGGCTTACCCGCGCCTAAGGAAGCCGCGAGAACAGAGATAACTGTATCGCCTGCACCAGTCACATCAAAAACTTCTCTACTTCTGGCGGGGAAATGTAATTCAGCTTCGTCTGGGCGAATCAGGCTCATGCCATGCTCACCACGTGTTAACAATATTGCTTCCAAGTCCAAGTCTTTAATTAAACGCTGAGCTTTGCTCACTAACTCTTCTTCAGTTGCGCACTTGCCCACGACAATTTCAAATTCTGATAAATTTGGGGTTAACAAAGTAACGCCCTTATATTTAGAAAAATCGCTTCCTTTTGGATCTACTAAAATAGGAAGACCTGCAGACTTAATGAGGCTGACAAAGTTTTTTATATCTTGCAATGAGCCCTTCTTGTAATCAGATAAGATGACTAAATCTACATCTTTTAATAGCGAGCTAATTTTATTGTTTAAAAGTTCAGAATCACCTATCGAAAAATTTTCTTCAAAATCTAATCTAATTAACTGCTGATGATGGCTTAATACACGTAACTTAGTGATAGTTGGCCTTTTCTCAGAAATATGAAAATCACATTCAATTCCTGCTGCGCTTAAGGCTTGCTGCAGAGATTGACCAGCAGCATCACCACCAATAACACCAGTTAAATTACAGGCTGCGCCAAGGGCAGCAATATTTAATGCCACGTTAGCGGCGCCACCTGGGCTATCTTCAATATTTTCTATTTTGACGACTGGTACTGGTGCCTCAGGAGAAATCCTTGAAGTGTCACCATGCCAATACCTATCCAGCATGACATCACCAACGACCAGTATTCGGGTTGCATCAAATCTTGGAATATCGAGCTTCATCATCTGCCTATATTTATTGAATTTTATTTCAATGAAAGTGCTGCATCATACCATACCGCTTCTGTTAGAATGAGCCAAATCCTATGTGAAAAAACTCTGTGCCCCAGCAAAATATACCTAAATTTAGTTCCTTTTTGCCCCCAAAATACTGGCCCACCTGGTTTGGTTTAGGTCTATTGGCGTTGGTCGCTTATTTACCTATACGATTTCGATTATTTTTTGGTGCTCTTTTAGGCAAACTTCTTTATATCTTTGCTAAAGACCGGCGTTACATTGTCGCAACGAATATAAAACTCTGCTTTCCAGAATTAAATATATCCGAACAAGAGAAATTAGTTAAAGATTGCTTTATTGAAAACGGCAGAGGTCTTGTTGACACTATTGTTGGTTGGTTCAGAAACCCTAAACACTTCCAACATATGTTGGAAATTAAAAATCAGGAAGTTGTAAATGACGCTTTAGCTAAAGGCAATGGCGTCATCATACTCGGCGCACATTACACCACACTAGATTTTTCTGCCAGTCTGGTTTCTCTACAAATCGATCTTGCTGCAACTTACCGCCCACATAAAAACGCTTTATTTGATGCCTTTATGTTACGTGGACGTTTAAAAAATACTAATGGAGTTTTTGATCGTTACAATATTAGAGGGATTATTCGTCATCTTAGAAAGAAAAATATTATTTGGTATGCCCCAGACCAGGATTATGGCGAAGAGCATGCAGTTTACGCACCTTTTTTTGGCCAGCAGGCAGCGACCATAACAGCCGCCAGTCGCTTAGCTAAAATTAATAAATCTCCCGTTTTATTAGTACGCCACCACCGCAATGACATAACAAAAAAATATGAAATCGAGTTCTATCCTTTCCCTGAAGATTATCCTGGGGAGAATGATGTTGCAGATGCTACTTATTTAAATCAGCAACTTGAAAGAGTCATCCGCCTGTATCCAGCTCAATACATGTGGACTCATAAGCGTTTTAAAACCCAGGCTAAAGGAAAACCAGAAAGCCCCTATATTGCTATTCGAACACCAATTCAAAAAACTAATAGGCAACACTTCAATACAATGATTGAAGGGTCTAAAGTAATCGAAGAACAACATACAAAAGATTTAACTCGTCTTTTAAGTAACAATGTTTTAATTAGAATATTACCAAGGTCTAGTACTAAATTTTTTGAAAAAACACCTATGCAACTATTTGATACAAATGCCCGACTACTACGTCTTGCTGACATAGAATCTATAATTATCGATAATATTTTTAAAATTAAAAGAGAAAACTTTATTGCCGCCACTTATTTCCAGCCTGCTGGAGAAAAGCTGACCAATATTTCTATGACTGAATTGCCACTAAAAGAGTTAGCTAAATTTTTAGAAAATGTTCATCACCATGGTTTTTTCTTTAAAGAAATTAAGCTTCGTAAAATTTATTATTCTAATAATAGTTTTACCATTGCTAACCCAGAAAATATAAGAGCAGGAAAGAAATCGGTCAGTTATTTAGAACGTTTTGCTAATATTCAAGATTTACTGAACAGGCTAAAGCTTTCTCAAAAAAATAGGACAGAGTTCATTCAAGTCTATACATCCTCTGCAAAACTAGAGCATGAATTTAAATTCACCAAGTTATTTTAATTATTTTTTTGGGCTTTTTTATTTAAATCCCAAAGATTAGAATATTTCATGTAATTATAAAACGCGACATTTACACTGGTTAATACACCGCCAAAACCATCCATGAAATGACCTTTAAATAAATATATGCGAATAAAAGTTAATGGGAATATTATTATCACCACCAGCATATTAGTTTTATCGCCATTATTAAATTTATCCTGCGCTTTCAATTTTGCATAAAATACAGTTTTTTCTATACGCTGCGAATAGCTTAAATTTTCATGATGTAATATTGCAGCTTCTGATTCTTTAATTTCCCCATTGATACTAATACTTTCATGGACTTGCCTGCTTTCATAATGCCCGCAGTCTTTTTTAAACAGTCGAATTAATTTTTCAACACCTCCAAAACTTCTCGGTTGGCGTCCCCAACGTAACAATTTTCTAGTACTTTTCAGAGCAACAAACTTGTCCTGAACAATAAATTTTTCTAGCTTCTCTATAAAGGAATCACTTAAAGTTTCATCTGCATCCAAATTAAGCACCCAAGGAAAAGAGCACAACGCTAAGGCGTGGGCCTTTTGCTCGCCAAAGCCAGGCCACTGATTAAAGCTAACTTTAGTGTTTGAATATGAATTAGCTATTTCTAAAGTACGATCGGTACTGCCACTATCAACAATAATTACTTCAGCAAAACTCTTAAGATTATCTAATAAGCGAGCTATGTTCTCTTCTTCGTTCTTAGTGATCACATAAACACTTACTGGAATAGTTTTTTTCTCAATCATCTAGACAACCTTCTAATTAGTCTCGTGGCATTATACATGGACTTGTCAGTACACTCAGGTAGAATTCTTATCAGACTTTAAAAACCGGACTGATGCGACTTTGACTGGTACACCTGCCAAAACAATTCCAACTGACTATAAAAGTATAGTCTTGCTTAACCCCACTCGCTATCTAGGAAATTTATTGATTGCCGGGGGAATCATCCAGCTCTTTCTAAAACATTGCCAACACCACAATATCCATTTTCTGTTAGTTATTGATGCTGCTTACCAAGAATTATTGCAAGAATCATTTCCTGCCGATTCTTTATTGTTCTATCCGCGCAAGCAAATAAAGCAGGCATCTTTGTTTAATAAAATATCGGCTTATCTAAATTGCTTATTTACTATACGGCGCTTTAATGCAGATATTGCCTTTAATATAGAAGAAGACAGCGTTTCTCATCGACTCACTCAACTCTCAGGTGCCAAGTTTAAACTGGGAAGTAATATTAAGAGAAACAAACATGGCTACGATCATGTTTTAGATATTAATTATTCAAAAAGAGAGAAAGCTCAAAAGCACCGGTGGTATGGATTCGCTGAAGTGTTTAGCAAGTTGGGGCTGCAACCTTTACAACCTACCTACCTTAAATTAAACATAAACGGACTTTCTGACTTTCTAGAAGCAAAATTAAAAAATCTAGGCGTTGATTTACAAACTCCACTGATCGCCATACATGCTAGTGCTGCAAAAGATTACAAAAAATGGCCAGCTGAAAATTTTTCTAAATTAATTTCATTACTTAAGCGACAGGGATTTCATGCGGTATTGATTGGTGCTGGAGATTCAGACCAAGAAGCTAACAAAAATATAATTGATAATTTAAAAAATAATATTGAACCCATTACTTGTACTGACTTGTGTAATCAGCTTTCGCTTTTCGAATTAGCGAGCTTATTTACAAAGGTAAAAGCTATGGTTGGCAATGATAGCGGCCCTTTTCATTTAGCCGCAGCACTAGGCACTAAAGGTTGTGTGATATTCGGGCCAACTGATGTAGATTTGTGGCGACCACTGTCTGAAAACTCTATCGTGATAAAAGGTAATGAAGCTTGTGCAGCAGAATGCACTAAAATTGGCTGTATTTATGAAAATCGCTGTTTAAAGTCTATTAAGCCTGAACTGGTTTTAGAAAAATTGCAGAACTTATTGTGAATAGGAATGTGCAGCCTGCACTAAGAGATTGACTACTGTTTGTGGCATAGAATAAAGATCTTGCTTCTGCCCATACGAAATACCATTTGACTTCCAAACACTCTTTTCCTCACTTAAAAGCATAGCTTCAAGTTGCTTATTTAAGTATTCCTGCTGGAAAGGCATGGGACATACTTTCCCAGCTTCCGCCTTCTCGACATGAAATGCATAACCACAACTTGATGTAGTTAATACAGGTAGCCCGGCCACTATTGCCTCTAAAATAACCATACCTGCACTTTCTTTTAAGGAAGGGTGTATTAGTAAATCGGCTGCAAACAATAGTTCGGGGACTTCACTACTTCCACTAATAATTTTTAATCGCCTACTAATTCCTAACCTTTCAGCTTCTTTTAGATATTTTTCAGGTGAGTCTTCGCCAATAACTATGAAGCGAGTGCGACTTCGTAACTCTTTTGGCAAAGCGGCAAAAGCCAATAAGGATCGATTTAAACCTTTAGTTTTAAAAGCAGAACCAATTTGCAATAAAAGCAATTCACCTTCTGCAACTGATAATTCAAAACGCATTCTCCTGCGCCTAATTTGAGCATCACTCCCTGCCATCCTGTCTTTTTTTATACCTGCTGGCATTAGTATCAAACGTTCATCTTCTGTCTGATAATGCTTAATAAATTCTTCACGTTGTTGCGGCGATAATAATAAACTTACTGTTTCCTGACCTTTGCCAAATACAGCCTTTTCATAATTCATATACTGTTTGGCTCTTGGTGTCAGACGATATAAAAATGACCTCTCATTGCGGGCTTTTTCTGCAAAACAGTAATCCGCTGCATAATAAAAATCTAAGCCTGGCATTTTATTAAAACCAATTATTAGGTCATAGTTGTCAGAGGTTGCCATAAGCATCTCCTCTACAAAATATTCTCGCTTTGAAACCTTGTTATAGCCCTGGGTGGGTAAAACGATAATTTCAGCACTTAATGGTCTTTCTCCCTCCCACTCCATACAAAAAATAGTGACATCGATTTGTCTGGCTCTGCACGCTTTTAATATTTTAAGCAAATCTTGCTGTAGACCACCAAAAGGGAAATAGGCATATAAAACGATAGCAAATTTCATAATGAGCCCATCATTGGGTCGAAACGTCTGAAATATTTTGCCAAACCTTACTAGGAGTTATTGTTGCAAAACATGGAGGGTTTACTTTAAATATTTCTTGCTTCTCACTTTCGTTTAAGTCTTCACCTTGGTAATGACATTGTTTATTTAAACATGGGCTGCAGGAAAGAGAGGCGCTTAGTTGAATTTGATTTTTCCCATATGTTCCGGTTTTCTCGGCATCACTGGGTCCATAAAGTGCGATAGTTGGCCTATCTAATGCAGCTGCTAAATGAGCCAATCCGGTATCTACAGCTATTACAATATCTGCTTGTAATAATTTACTTGCGATTTCAGTTAAGCTTAATCGATTCATGACAGTTGCATTTGGGATAGCTTTAGCAATACGTTGAGCGCGTTGCTGTTCTCTCTCATCCCCCCATAACAAATTTATGTTATAGCCATTATTAACGGCAGTTAACCCAAGCTCTATCCAATATTGTTCTGGCCATAATTTTGTTTCCCATGAGGTCCCGTGTAAAAAATATAAAGACTTTTTAGTATTTATATTAGTTTCATCATTAATGTCATCTTCTTTAGAAGAGAACTGCTCCAAGGATAAACCGTAATTCAATTCTAGATTATTTAGATTATAACCTAGAGCTTGAGCAAATAATTTTCTGGTTCTTTCGACAGCATGTTGTTGTCGGGATACTGCATAACGCTCATCGTAAAACCGAATTGCCACTTTTTCTCTGGCACTATTTTTATCCAGACCTGCAACCTTTCCTTTCGCAATTGAAGATATAAGGCCGCTTTTTAAAAGCCCTTGTGCATCTATTATCAAATCATATTTAGTATTTTTTAAATTGCCTTTAAAATTTCTATATTCCTGACTAAATATCATTTTTAAAATATTTTTCTTCCAGCGGCGAAAAGCAACCGGAATAACTTTATTAACAGCAGTATGCCATACGGGTATCTCAGCAAAGGCTTCTTCTATGACCCAATCAAATTTAATATTCGGAATTGCTCTTTCAGCATCAGTTAAAGCAGGCAAAGTATGAATAACATCGCCGAGGGAAGATACCTTAACGATAAGCACATGCATTTAAGCTTTACTCGCCGCAGAACTTAACTTCTTTATTGCGTCAAAAACACTCACAGGTTCCAACTTATTTAAGCAATCGAGATGCCCCAATGGGCACTCTCTTTTAAAGCAAGGGCTACAAGGTAGATTTAAATTCAAAATTTCTACTTGGTCAGATAATGGCGGAGTAAATGCTGGTGATGTAGAGCCATATATAACAACAAGCGCCTTATCCAAAGCAGCAGCAATATGCATTAAGCCCGAATCATTACTAACAACTGTGTGGGCTAGACTCATTAGATCTATTGCTTCGCCGATACTGGTTAATCCAGCCAAACTTACAATATGCTTTTTATGTTCAGGCTGTATTGTATCAATAATGTTATTTGTCGTCTGAACATCATTTTTTGAACCCATAAGCCAAATTTGTTTACCCTCTTGAATCAAGCTATCAGCTAATTTTGCAAAATGTGCTTCCGGCCATTGTTTTGATGAACCAAATTCTGCGCCAGGACAAAAAATTGTGATGTCTCTATCAGTTTCCAATTCAAATCTATCAACAATGGACTTCACCTCACTTGACACTTTTAGTGCAGGTATCAACAACGGGTCTGGCAAATCGGAATTCGCTAGGTGCCCCAGGGCGACGAATCTTTCCACCATTAAGGGGTATTGATGTTTATCTAATACACGGCAATCGTTAAGTAACCAGCCCCTAGCTTCGCCGCGCCAGCCCGTGCGTAGAGGGATTCTTGCAAAAAATGGAATCAGTGCTGACTTAAAGGAATTAGGCAATACTATTGCTTGTTGATAGTTCTCGGCTTGTAGAGCTTTGCCTAACCGCCGACGCTTACCAAGGCCCAATTTACCGTGACCAATTGGCATCGCAATAGCTTGGTTAACTTCCGGCATTCGGTCCAATAACTCGCGAGTCCAATCAAGCGCGAGCACATCAATAACAACCTGAGGATTAAGAGAGTGTAGGTGACAGAACAAGGACTGCGCCATCACCATGTCGCCTATCCAAGATGGACCAATAATTAGCACTTTCACTTTTGCTCCCCCAGAAAAGTGATTTTTTTCATCAAAATATCTATAAACAAAACTTATTTCGCTTCAGGTGCAACCCGGAATACTTCATTAATCGTAGTTATTCCCGCTGCAACTTTCATGGCTCCACTATGCCTAAGACTAGACATGCCTTCCTGATAGGCTTGTTGCCTAAGCTTTGGTAAATCTGCTCTATCTTCTGCGTAAGTTTGTAATTCCTCACTTAAGAGCATCACTTCATAAATTCCTTCTCTGCCCTGAAAACCGGTATCACGACACTCACGACAGCCTTGTTCCACAAAAACCTCTGTAGGCACTTCACCCTTCCAAGCCTGATTTAAATCCTCTTCCCATGACGAAATATTTGGCTCTGCACTGGCAATACTAACCTCGTTACTATCGACTTTTACCGCCATGATTTTATGACGCTTAGCAAAAGCATGTGACATAACTTCTGTCACCTTTGCAGCATCTATACTTAAGGGGTCAACATGGTAATAATCTTGATCAGTCTGTTCAGCTAAGATTTGAGTGAGGCTTTCCAGATCAAGAGTTTTGCCTGGACTTTTTAAATCTTCTATATTTTTATTGGCTATAAATACCAGCACATGTTGCTTTGGTGATTTACGTGCTTTGACTAGTTTTTGTAACTCTTCTCTACTAATTCTGCCCGCTTCATATAAACCTTTCAGAAACTGAATCAAATCTAGAGGTTGATCCTGTTGTTTATTCTGGCTGGTTACTTTCATGACTCGCCTTACTAATAGAAGTTACACAGGAGTTTATACGCCCGTCCCTGAAATACAAGCGGAAATAACCTAGTAGATAACCTTGGGCTTTAAGACGTTTACTTAGGCTTCGTATAGCATAGATAATCTTAGAATCATTCAGAGATTCCTGGTGCAGTTTACCAACTGTTGTTGATACCGTACCGTAGCGTTTCAAACCAAAGCGTCTAGCAATATCTTTTAATGTTACTGACGACAACTCTTGCCAAAGATGCATTGCTACTCAGCGCAGAACATTCTTACTGCCCGGGCCCCGTTTAGCCTTATAAATACTGCTCTCACTTACTTTGAATTGTTTGGCTACTTCAGCCACTACCTTTTTCAATGAAGGCCTCATGCGGGCTAATTTTCTTTTGCCTATTTTATAACGCGAATAGAAAATTCGCCCCTTTTTTTATGCGAAGTTGGTAGAATTGGGCTAAATACTAGTTATTTTTCAGCGATAAATATTGCTCGCTTAGGTGCAGGCAAACCTTCAATGGTGATCGATGGATCATTCTCATCTAAGGCCTGGGGTAGAGATTCAAAATTCATCCATTCTGTACTGCGTTGCTCATCGATTGAAGTAACTGAAACATCAACCAGTTTGACATTTTTATAGCCGACTTTGATTAGCCAGCTCTCTAGTGTGGCACAAGTAGGTAAGAACCAAACATTTGGCATCCTCGCGTAACGCCCTTCCGGTAATAAGGACACACCAATTTCACCATCAATCACTAAAGTTTCTAACACCAACTCGCCGCCTTTTCGTAGACAGTCTTTTAAAGCATATAAATGATCAATAGGTGAGCGCCGATGGTAAAGCACGCCCATCGAAAAGACCGTATCAAATATTTCTAATTTTTCTGGAATCTCTTCTAATGCTAACGGTAATACATAAACTGGAGGTTCTGCTAAAAAATGACGGATAGCCCAATACTGCATATTAAAAAGTAAATGGGGATCAACGCCAATAACTATTCTTGCACCAGCACCTTCCATCCGCCAAGTGTGATAACCATTCCCACAACCAACATCTAATACTTTTCTATCAGTAAGAGAAGCGATTTTAGTTTTCAGACGATCCCATTTCCAATCCGAACGCCATTCAGTATCTATTTCTAAACCAAATAAATTAAATGGACCTTTGCGCCACGGCTGCAAACCCATTAGCAGCTTTTTTAACTTATCGAGATCAGCATTATTAAGTTGTCCTGTTTGGCCAATTCGCAATTCTTTATCTAATTCATAAGAAGACGGCGTTAATACAGGTAAAGAATCCAACATCTGTTTCCAAGCAGGGAAATCACCATGATTAATTTGGGCCAAAAACTTCTCAGGCACAGCATCTGCTAATCTAGCTAGTTTAGTGCCTTTAACTTTTTCTTTTAAACCAGAGTAATCAAAGATAGTTTGAAGAGAATGCATTTATTGACCAGCTACTTTACTGCAAACATTGAAGCGAAATTAAAACACTGAAACCAAGGGTCAAAAGAAGTAAAGCCTGCTACCGTAATTCTTTTATTGTGTTGCTCTATAGTCTCTGGGATCAATACATTTTCTAGTGCTGAGCGTTTGCGACTAATTTCTAGATCTGAATAGCCGTTAGCTTTTTTAAATTGATGGTAGAGTTCAATAAATAATTTATTTTTTTCGTCTTCTGTAAAAATAATTTTCTCAGAAATAATTAAAATGCCACCCGGCACTAATGCTTCATAAATATTTTTTATAATACTATCGCGTTTCTCGGGCGCTATAAATTGCAATGTGAAATTTAAAACCACAACGGACGCATTAGATATTTCAGTTTGTTGAATGTCTTCACATCGAAGCGCTACTGGTAATTTCTCTACTGCTTGATTAAGAGCCAAAGATTCTTCGCAGCGTTTGATCATCGCTGGTGAATTATCAACAGCGACTATACTGCAATTTTTGAGCTTAAGCTGTTGCAATAAAAAAGAAACGGCTCCCAATGAGCAGCCCAAATCATAAAGCCTGGTATTACTACGAGCATATTGCTCAGCTAGCACGCTGATCATTCTTACACTTAAGGCATAACCCGGTACTGAACGATTCACCATGTCGGTAAAAACATTAGCAACATTATCATCAAAGACAAAATCAACTAATGCGTCGTCATAAAGGAAAATATTGTCTTTGGTAGAACTCATTTGTGTAAAACTTAAACGTCCGCCTCAGAATAGCCTCTGGCTTGAAGAGAACTTTTAATTCTTTCTGCTGTAGCTTCTAGACTTTCCGGAGCAATCTCTTGTGCCAAGCTAAAATCAAGGTCACCCATATTATCAATAGGAATTAAGTGTATATGTGTATGCGAAACTTCAAGACCGACAATTGATACACCTATTCTTTTACAAGGAATGACACCTTTAATCGCTTTAGCAATTTTTTGTGCTACCAACATTAAGTGCGCTGCAGTTTCAGGCGGCACGTCATCCCAATGATTAACTTCAAGCTTCGGAATAACCATAAGGTGGCCTTCCCTAATCGGCTGGATAGTCATTATTGAAAAACACAAATCATCTTCCCAGACAAAATGCCCTGGAATTTTACGACTTAAAATTTTAGTAAAGATGCTTGCCATCGCCTTGACCTATTCATCGGCTCTTTTATTTCGAGGGCAGAAACTATAGCACAGGCTAGTGGTTTGGAATAAATAGGATAATTAAATCAAAATAGAGAATATCGTTATCAAATATTTATGCAACGCTATCGATTGGCAACCTAGTCGAATTTATTACATGCCTTAAAACAAAGCTGGAATGTACATCCGTTACCCCAGGTATTTTAGTTATTTTATTTAACAAAAAGTCTTGGTAAACCTCCATGTCCTGCACAGTCACCTTTAATAGGTAATCTGCTGACTGCCCCGCAATTAGCAAGCACTCCTGCACTTCAGTGTAAGATTGAATAGAACTTTCAAAATGTTCAAAGCGATCCGGTGTATGTTTATCCATATTAATTTGGATTAGAGCTGTTAGTTTTAAACCCAAATTGGATGCATTTAGTAAAGCGGTATAGCCTTCAATGATGCCGCTGTCTTCAAGTTGTTTAACCCGACGTAGGCAAGGCGATGGCGACAAGCCAATAGCATCGGCTAGCTCTAAATTACTGATTCGGCCATTTTTTTGTAGTTCAGCCAAAATGCGTTTATCTGTTCTATCTAGCTCCATTGTTAAACCCTCTACACGATCTATATTCCTATTAATGCTTTATAGTATATATTTTATAGAATAATTGTCTAAGTATTATAATATATTAGCCATATATTCTGTTTATGGCGCTATTTATAGCAATATTAGCAATAAATATGCGTAAGTGTTCCTGTACAATGCCAATCTCGCAACAAACAACTGATATGGAACTTGATCGTGAGTCGTTATAACCATACAAAATACAAAGCCTTTCAGCCTGTTCAACTGCCAGATAGATCCTGGCCGAACAAGGTCATCAGCAAAGCCCCTACCTGGTGCAGCGTTGATTTGAGAGATGGGAATCAGGCTCTGATCGAGCCCATGTCTGTTGCTCAAAAGAAGAAGATGTTTGCCTTATTGGTAGATGTTGGTTTTAAAGAGATAGAAGTTGGCTTTCCTGCCGCTTCACAACCAGACTTTGATTTTGTACGTTGGCTGATAGAAGAAAATCAAGTCCCTGATGATGTCACTATTCAGGTTCTAACTCAGGCTCGCACCGAATTAATTCAACGCAGCTTCGAATCCCTCAAAGGGGCTAAAAAAGCTATCATGCATCTTTATAATTCCACTTCAGTGGTGCAACGTGAAAAAGTCTTCAAACTGGATAAAACCGGCATTGTTGATATCGCTGTTAACGGCGCCAAAGAAGTATTGAGCTGTGCGCAAGCAGCGCCTGAAACCGACTGGTATTTCCAATATTCGCCTGAAAGCTTTACTGGCACAGAACTCGACTTCTCTGTTGAGGTTTGCGATGCCGTTACTGATATCTGGCAGCCCACTCCAGAAAGCAAGGTAATCTTAAACCTGCCTGCTACTGTTGAAGTATCAACACCCAATGTTTATGCCGACCAAATTGAATGGTTCTGCAGACATGTTAACAATCGGGACTCCATTATTATTAGCTTGCACACTCACAACGATCGCGGTTGTGGCGTTGCCGCCTCCGAGTTAGGCTTGATGGCGGGCGCTGAACGCGTTGAAGGTACTTTGTTGGGTAATGGTGAACGTACTGGCAATTTGGATGTAGTCATCATGGGTATGAATATGTATAGCCAAGGCGTTTATCCAGAATTAGATTTCAGCGATATGGACCGAATCTGCTCAGTAGTTAAAGAGTGCACCCAAATTGATGTGCACCCAAGGCAAGCTTATGCCGGCAGCTTGGTTTTTACAGCCTTTTCCGGCAGCCACCAGGATGCCATCAAAAAATGCCTCAATATGTATAAAGAAGGTGAGCCTTGGGAAATTGCTTATTTACCCATCGACCCTCGTGATGTTGGACGCACCTATCAAGATGTTATCCGAGTTAACAGCCAATCCGGTAAAGGCGGTGTTGCTTATGTGCTTGACAGTAAATACGGTTATCAATTGCCGCGCTGGTTACAAATAGAATTTAGCCGGGTAGTGCAAAAAGTTGCCGAAGACAGTGGACAAGAAATATCCCCGGAAGAAATCTGGCAATTATTTGAACAGCGCTATTTGAACCTGCCTTCTCCACTTATCCTGAATACCTTTTCTATTGAAAAAAGCGGGGACAAAGAAACGGTTTCTGGCAACATCGCCTTAGAAGGCCAAGAGTTTCATGTGCAAGGCCAAGGTTCCGGCATGCTCGCAGCTTTTACCAACGCCTTACAAAGCACACTGGACATTGAGTTTCAGGTGCAAGAATATGGTGAACATGCCCTCAGCCAAAGCTCGACGGCTGAAGCAGTGACTTATATTCAGCTTAAATATGAGAATGAACGCTTTACTGGGATAGCTATCAATGAAGATATCGTGACATCTTCAGTGAATGCTTTATTAAATGCTGTCAGCCAGATTATGCTGGCCAGAAAGCAGTTAGCCGCATAAGGACTGTTTCTCATATAATTACCCACACAGCCTTAAAAAGACTCTAATAAATTGGATAAATTTCCCACTTTCTCTTTTAATTTTGAAATAAAGCGCTCCAAGCGCAAAACGTTATCCATAATTATTAAAAGTGGGAAAGTCGAAGTTAAATCTCCCATATTTGTCTCTGAAGTGGATATTTATGCATTTTTAACGCAAAAACAGGCTTGGATAGAAAAACACCTCACCGAACAAGAAGTAAAACTAACCCAAAAGCTAGTTATTACAGATGGCTACGAAGTCATGTTTTTCGGCAAGCCTCGCCGTATCGAGATAATTTACGCAAGCCGACCTAAAGTAGAAGTTACTGATGACCGACTGCTAATCTACAGTCGCAGCAATGAATCCCGAACTTTAGAAAAACATTTTTCCTCTTGGCTTAAGCACCAGGCCAGTGAGTACATGACGACACAAACCATAAAAACTACCCGTGCACTGGGTGTAGAAGAGCGCTTAAAAGAAGTAGTGTTCAGAAAAACCAAAACCAAATGGGGTCACTGTTGCTCAGATGGCACCATTCAATATAACTGGTTAACCATGATGGCGCCCAAACCCGTTATCAATTATTTGATCGCGCACGAAAGCAGCCATCTCATACACATGAATCATTCCCGTAAGTTCTGGCAAACTGTTGCTACAGTTTGTCCGGACTATAAAGATTTAAAAGATTGGTTAAAAACATATGGCCATCGCTTCTGGACTGAATAAATCAAATACAGCTAACCTTTAGAGTATAAAATGGCAGGGAAATACCCAGACAAAATAAAAACTCTTCCACTTTATGATGGAAGATTTGACGCTCACATACTTGAAGCAACGGATAGTGATGTTCTATTCGCTTCATATCCAAAAGGCACATCAATCCCTTTGCATAAACACGACACTGATAACTATGGTGTAATTACACGTGGTGAATTAATTCTTATTATTGAAGGAAAACCAAGAAAATATGGTATGGGCGAGTGGTATCACGTGCCGGCCAATGTAGAACATGCAGCTGAATTTGAAGTAGAAACAGATGAAATAGAATTTTGGTTTAATGCAACAAAAAATAATAATTGATGTAAATAACTGACCAAAGTTAAACCCGCCGTTAATAATTATTAGTTAATAAGCACTATGACAAAATATAAAATTTATTCAATGAGCTTTGCAAGTGTATACCCTCACTACTTAAATAAAGCAGAGCGGAAAGGGCACACAAAAGAAGAGGTTGATACTATTATTTGCTGGCTTACTGCATATAACCACAAACAATTAGAACCCCAGATAAAAAACAAATAGACTTCGAACGCTTTTTTGCAGATGCCCCTTTACTTAACCCTTCGCGTTTTTTAATTACAGGCGTAATATGCGGTATAAGAGTGGAAGATATTGAGGAACCACTTATGCGCGAAATTCGATATCTAGATAAACTAATTGACGAGCTAGCTAAAGGCAAAGCAATTGAGAAAATTCTGCGAACATAACGAGGACATATTATGACACTTTCACAATTAACAGAATTATTAGGATGGGCATCAATAATCAATATAGCTTATCTATGCCTGGCGACCGTAATTCTTATGGTTATGCGAGGGACAGTAGCTTCTATTCATAGCAAGATGTTTGGAGTAGAAGAAAAGGAATTAAATCCTAAGTACTTTGATTTTTTAAGCACTTATAAAATAATGACTTTAGTTTTTATAGTCGCTCCCTATCTTGCTTTGAAAATTATGGGAAATTAAATATTAAGTAATAAGTCTCAAAAACCATCAAGCTAAGGAACAAGATATGAAAACCATGACCTGTAATCAATTGGGTGGTGCGTGTGAAAAGGAATTCCAAGCTGAAACATTCGAAGAAATGGCGAATTTAAGCCAACAGCACGGCAAGGAAATGTTTCAACAACAAGATGAAGCGCATCTTAAAGCAATGCAAGATATGCAAGGACTCATGCAAAACCCAGAAGAAATGAATAAGTGGTTTGAATCTAAAAAACAAGAATTTGAAAGCTTGTCAGAAAACTAATTTTCTTTAAAAAAATAATTTAGGAAATTAATAAATGGCTAGAGCATTAGCTGTATTATTATTTTTTATAATTTCAGGGTTAGTAATCTCAGCTAGTCAAGAAGGAGCTGAAACTATTGAGATAGTTTTACAAACGGGTTCTAGCTGGGACGGCGCCCCTTTACCTGATTACCTAGAAGGCACGCCAGAAATCACCATATTGAGAGTTATCATCCCACCTGGCCAGCAAATTGCCATTCATAAGCACTCTATAATAAATGCTGTAGTTGTCATCAGCGGAGAACTATCTCTTGAACTAGAAAGCGGCGAACAGTTAATAGTTAATGCCGGTGAAGCCGTAGCCGAAGTAATTGAAAAGTGGCACGGAGGGATGGGCACTGGTAATGAGCCTGCTGTTCTTTTAGTATTTTATGCTGGCATCGAAGGCGTACCACTTAGTGTGAGGAAATAGCGCATAATATTTAGATTATTTTATTATGTGCTTCGCGACAATCCTTATGAAACAAGCAATCACTGCGTATCATAAAGATGATCAATATGACTGGGTTGCAGAACTAGCTTGTGGTCATTTCCAACATGTGAGAAACAAACCTCCCTGGGTCAATCGACCTTGGGTAGAAACAAGTACTGGGCGAAACACTATGCTTGGTTACAAATTAAACTGCAAAAAGTGTGATAAAAGTGAGCCCAAAGATTCAAGGTGATGGTGAAAGATGAAGGAAATAACAAGAATAAATCATGTAGGGCTGAGGGTGACGAGCTTAGATACCACTCGAGCATTCTATGAAAAATTGGGATTCGAATTCTTCGTTGGGCCAGTCGGGCCTGAACCAGTTGCAATAATGGAACACTCCTCTGGCGTGAATATAAATTTCATACTTAACTCTTCAGATGTTGCGCCCCTAAACTTACTTATGGACGTGCCAGAAAAACACACTGGCTACACACATGTAGCATTAGAAGTTACGGATTTAGAATCTATACAAGGTCAATTAGTTTCCCTGGGCATTACCATTACTGAGGGCCCAGTGACCACACCAAATGGTGAATCTTTTATTTTTATCCGCGACCCTGATGACAACGTCATTGAGTTTCATAAGCCTGTTAGCTAAAAGAAACTATTATTAAATTGGAATTCTTAATCCCTATTTTTATTTTCTCTGCTTCGGCAACTATCACACCTGGGCCTAACAATATTATGCTAATGACCTCAGGATTGAACTTTGGCATCTATAAAAGCCTGCCGCATTACTTAGGCATTTGTCTTGGTTTTCCCGTTATGGTTATTCTAATCGGCTTAGGCTTCGGCTTTATTTTTGATAGATTTCCTTTCATGCATACCTTTATTCGCATAATAGGAATTGGATACCTTTTATTCTTATCATGGAAAATTGCTAACAGCGCTCCTAATGCATTAGAAACTAATGAAGCAAAACCATTTTCATTTTTTCAAGCGGTTCTATTTCAATGGGTAAATCCAAAAGCCTGGATAATGGCTACAAGTGCTATTGCAGCATTTACAATTGGAGGCACTGATATTTTTCTGCAGGTTTTAATGATAGCGTTAAGCTTCATGATAGTAGCTTTTCCATCTACAGGAATCTGGCTTTGTTTTGGCGTTTTTCTTAAAAAGGTATTGAAAAACCCATTTCATCAGAAAATCTTTAATATCGTCATGGCTGGTTTATTAGTGCTTTCAATAACTCCAAGCGCTTATGACTTAATAATCGATTTCTTAGCCTAAATAAAAACTCTCAGGATTCTTATGAGCACATACTGTGAAGTATCTACCGACCATCCCTATCATGGGCCATATCATGATCATGAGTATGGATTTCCTCTTACAGATGACAATCAATTATTTGAGCGTTTAGTGCTCGAAATTAACCAGGCAGGACTATCTTGGTTAACTATTTTGAAAAAGAAAGAAGCTTTTCAAAAGGCTTTTCGTAATTTTGATATTGCAAAGGTTGCTCGCTTTAAAGAAAAGGACCGTGCACGTTTGTTGGCTGATGCCAGCATTATCCGTAACCGTTTAAAAGTTGATGCGGCAATTGCGAATGCTAATACAATACTAGGCTTACAAAAAAAGTACGGATCTTTTCATGCTTGGCTGCAACATCATCATCCCTTAGTAAAAGATGAATGGGTGGCTTTATTTAAGAAAACATTTCGTTTTACCGGAGGCGAAATTACTGGTGAGTTTTTAATGAGCACCGGTTATTTACCTGGAGCACATCATAAGCTTTGCCCTATTTATAAATCAATTGAGAAATTACAGCCGCCCTGGCTAAAAAATTAACGATGCGAAAAGGTTACTGACTTAAAACTTAAGATTAAATAGCATTTCATCAAGGCTCGGTTGCCATCGATATTCTGCCATGTTGACACGGTTTTTTATCACAGCCACGCCTTCTTCTTGTAATAACCCTGTCTGCTTTAAACTGTTATTCGACCCGGCTTTAAAAGCCAGCTGGCCATTTGATCTTAAAACTCTGTACCACGGAACTTTCATCTCTTTCGGGGCATAAGCCATGCATCTACCAACTAATCTAGCTCTACCAGGCAAACCTGCTAGGTCAGCAATCTGACCATAGCTAGAAACCTTGCCAACAGGAATAGCTAGCGCAGTTTGCCAGATATGATCATAATTTTTATTATTTGATACCAAGAGAACGACCAGAGAAACTTAATATTGCTTTACTTAATAAGGTAAAAAGAGAGTTATATTTCAACCGATGTTAAATCTCTTCGTCATGATCTGCCCAAATGAAACCAATTGGGTTTTTAGCTTTTTCTTGTTCTTCATCTGTCTGCTCATCTAATTCAATGGCATGGCAAATTAATTGGATCGTATCCTGATGCGCTAACATCGAACAGGGGATATCTTCTCCCATCGTGCCTTCAATACGAATGCCATCGAAACTAACCTGTGCCAAATTACGGACCTGAACTTGAACGCCTCCATGTAAAATAGCAACGATAGCTGGGCGAAAATTCGGTGGTAGTTTTTCACTCCAAGCTCTAGCTTCTATTGCCAGAGCTTCTAACAAAACTCCAGCACTTCGAAATTCATTTTCATCTTCGCGAGAGCAAACATTAGGATGATTTAAGCGGTTCTCTTTAGCTAAGGCTGGGGGCTTGAAACCAGGAACTTGAACCATCTGTTTAGGCAAATAGTTCATCTGTGGCTGGAAAGCTTGTTTATTTTTTTTATCAGAATCAGACATAGTAAACCTTTAATATAATAGCAGCGAAAAACTAGGACTTATCTTTTTCTAGTTCTTGTGTTAATCCAGCTTGTAAAGCTTCACCCACAGTTAAAACAAATTCTGACACAGTCCCCTCACTGGGAGACAATCGAACATCATAACGTTGCACTAAATTATGCATTGTTGGTTGTGTACTAAAATCGGGTATATCAACAATATCCTGAATCGTTCTGATACCTAAAACTATCCAAGCCACTCCTACCCCTACAAAAGCTGCACGCCTTATTGATGTGGTACTGATTGCCCGTATTTGCCAAGCAAGAAGCCAGGCAAAAAAGATGCCGCTAAATATAAGTATGAGAAAGTCCGCAATGCCTTGGCTGGTAAAAAAATAACTGATTACACTATTTAACTCTTCAGTTATTAAGTAAACCAAGCAGCCAAAGCTGGCTATTGATAATTGCAGGAGATACCTCCAACTATGCAGAAACATCCGGCTAACAAAACTCATAACCGTTGCAATAGCTATCGGAATAGCAAAGAAAAGTAATCGGTTTACAAGAATTTCTGTCCAATCATTATTTAAAGAAAATTGCTGATAAGAATAATAAAAAGTTAACAGCATATAAATTAACGTTAAGCCTAAGGCCAGCCAAATTGTTGATGCTAATTCCGATAAACGTGAAGACCGGGCAATTATTAAAGTAGGCTCTACTGGGGAATGCGAGGCATGTAGGTCAAGGTGTGTTCTACCAATATTAATAGACGTCGGTACATTTAAATCATGCAATTCCTGCTGGTCATCGGCTAGCCTTTGTTTGTCAATCCAGGTGCCGTTTTCATCTGCTTTGCTAAGAACCTTAAAGCTATCATCCACTGCATGTATTTCAATATGATGCGCAGATACAGTTTCATCAGCAATTATTAGGTCATTATCAAATGCTCGACCAATTCTAAACGGAAATTTTTCTGCACGATGAAAAACTGGCTGACTTCTGCCTCCCTTGGAGACGCGAATTATGAGGGATTCCATTCCACTGCTCCTAAAAATTTCTCTAATACTGCTAATCCGTTTTCTAGTGAAACTGTTGAAAAATCCATTGTGAATATAACGCCTTCAGTATCATGGCCGACCAAAGTCATTAAAACCATAAAGTCGGTTAAGTCAGGATAATCTAGGTATGGCCGAGCACAGATATTCGCCTTAAAGTCCTGTCCGGATAATAAAACAAAACGTGTTGAGCAAGTAAAATTACCCACGTCTTCTTCACTTGGCCTAGATGGAAAACGACTGCGACTGCTACGTTGATAAATTTGATAAAAAGCCGATGGGGATAACTGTTCAGATTCGAGCCAGTAAAATTCATAAGAAAAAGCCCCTGCACGTAATTGTTCAGAAAGATAAATTGAATCTTGGCCCTGGCAGACAGATGCATTAACAGTATACTGGTTAGTACCTTCTTCAAACTGGTTATCACTCCAGCAATCTAAACGATCAAAAACAGCGCCCGGTACTGATAATTTGCCAAGCGAGATGTTGCGCCAATCATTATCAAGAATCTCATCAACCAGCGACTGCTGGTTATCGGCAAGTTGATTGCTGATGCTTGTTGCTAAATCTGTTTCAGGACGAAAGTCCGCAGCTCTCGCATCGGTTAATAATTCATCCAAATAAGTAGCTGGCACTAAATACCCAACTGCTTCGCCACTGGTCGCAACATTTATTCCAACAACCTGCCCATTGCGATCAAGTGTAGGCCCGCCACTCATGCCTGGGTTGATGTTGCCACTAAATAGAATTTTTTCGTAAAGAGAGCTTTCTTGTAGTCCATTGTTAGTGCCACTTACTATAGCCAAATCCAGAGCTAAAGGATGGCCTAGTGAAAACAAAGAAACTCCATTTTCTGGCAAGTCCGCAATCTGCAAGGGAATGCCCATCGGCTCTTCTGCTTGTAAAATTGCAAGGTCATGAACAACATCCACAGCCAAAACTGTTAGAGGGCCTCTGCGGCCATCGACACCTTCCCATTCCAGGCGATAGCGATCAGGTTCATTAACAACATTTGAGATGACATGATAATTTGACGCCAGTACGTCATCCCTACCTATAACAAAACCAGTCCCGACCGATGCTTTATTTTCAACACCGGGCGTAACCACTTCTACCCTGTAGACAGACGACTCATAACTTGAATAAAGCTCCTCAGCTACGTCTTGAGCTGCGGTAAAATTCGCCAATAAAAGTAAGCTAAAAGAGGCCGTATTTCTAAATATTTTTTGTAGCATTAGATGATTTCCTATAACAGTCAAAGGAGAATAAACACCCTCTTGCTATTAGTCCAGTGCCAGACTAATCTTCCTAAATAAGTTCATCTTTCAACAAATTCCAAAATTCCTTCAACAACTATTAATTCAAGAGGGTCAGGCATGTTCTTACATAAATTTTATTGCTTTGCTGTATTAGCCAGTATGGTTAACCCAATAATAGCAGCTGACGGCCCCCCTGACCCATTTGCCAACCCACCTTCAGCTGCTTTCGCTGGGCAAACTGCTGCGCCACAAGCGAGCCAATCAAATATAAGCACAGATCTAGTCTTATCTGGGCTACAAGGCTCACGGGCCCTTGTAAGCTTGCCTGACAACAACATCTTAGTAGCAGAAGGATCTGGCACTATTCAAGTAATTCATTCTAACGGCGCCATTACCGGCCCAATTGGAGGGATGCCCCCTTTACGTGCTGGAGAAGGCCGAATCTTGATGGATATTGCAGCGGACGCTAATTTCGCACAAACCCGTCGACTATTTTTTGCCTATGAGGCAGAAACACCTGCAGGTGTAGAACAGCCTATACAGCAGGTAGCTAGCGGTATTTTATCACGTGATATGACTCGCTTTGAAAGCATACAAGTGCTAGGCAATTACCCTGGCAGACGTTTGGCTTCTACTGCAGACGGCAAGCTTTTCATTACGACTACTGGTTATTTGGAACAAAGGCCTGAAGTCATGGATTTAACTACCTACACTGGCAAAGTTTTACGCATCAATGCAGATGGCTCAATTCCTGAAGACAATCCTTATCAAGGCCGGGCTAATATTAAGCCAGAAATATACGCTATAGGGCATCGCGACCAAGACGGCATAATAATTCATCCAGATACTAGCGAACTCTGGTCTATTGAACATGGCCCTTTTGGTGGCGATGAACTGAACGTAGTGCGTGCAGGGCTAGATTATGGTTGGCCATATATCACTTATGGGAAAAATTATGATGGCACCGAAATAGGACCTTCACAATGGGATGGCGTCACACAACCTTTATATTATTGGTTCCCTTCACTAGCACCCTCTGGCCTAGCGCTGATTCAGCAAGAAACATTCCCTGACTGGCAAGGAAGTTTACTTGTCGGTTCACTTAGTCCGCCACAGGGTCGTTTCTTAATTCGCTTGGTTATGGATGGAGAGCGCGTTGTTGCTGAAGAGCATTTACTGGTTGAGCTTGATCGCCGAGTTCGAGACATTGCTGAAACACCAGATGGCAGTATATATGTGCTATTAGACTCTGAGAATAATACTGATGCAGGCAGAGTATTTCCAGGAGAAGTACTTAAACTAATACCACGATAAATTTTGAGACATTAAATCCTTATAGCTAAATTTACAAAAATGACTTAATGAACTCTAGCTTAACGTCCTTAAGCTAAGGCCTTGAAAATGAGGCAGCTTACTAATAAATACGATACTATAAATTCTTTTATAGCCATCAGTATGGCATCTATTTGCTTGTAACATGAAGCAGGCATAGAGCCCATTATGACTAAGAACTATTACCAAGAACTATTGCCAAAAGCTATGACTAAGAAAGTTACCTATTTTTTTATCTCTGTTTTTGCAGCTTTTAGTATTAGCTCAACGCATGCTGCTGAAGAAACAGTGCCAATAGAAAACTCTTCAACATCAGATACCGAAGCTCTCGTGTTGAACCAGGCAGAAGAAACTAATGAAGATGAGCTTCAAGTTGAGCAACCTGAAGGAGATGATGATTTCGTGCCTAGCGCCCAAATATCTGAAGATCTTTCCGTCTCATTTCCAGTTGATATATAGGTCGCATATGAAACATGCGTATTTAGAAATAAATTAAGGATTCGATATGAAACAAAAAGGCCTCGTCTCTGATTTAGTTTTTCAGGTCTTTGCTCTGATTATTTCGGTAATAATCGTACACGCTATTTATGTTGCGGTTATTAGACCGAACGCTGATGCCGTTATGGCCCAGCAGATAATTCTACAAGAAGCTGATCCCAACTATATTCAAGAACGATCTTTGTATGTAGTAATGCGCGATTACGAGCAAGAAACATGTATTATTTTGATGCTTTGGGCACTATCAATTATCAGCTTAAAAGTCTTTCGCAATCGTAAAGAAAGTAATTTATTGGAACGCTCTTTGCTGAACCTTTCTGAAGGGATTAGTATATTGCCAGAAGACGCTAGAAATTATGCGCGCCCAGTTCAGGCCCTACCTCCTGAAGAACGAGAATACCTACTACCCAGAGCTTTAATATCTGCTCTGCAACGATTTAATACCACGCGCAGCATTCAAGACGTTTCCAGTGTCGTAAAAGACGTTTGTAATACAGAAGCCGAACGCCTAGAAAGCGAACTAAGTATAGTTCGGTATATCGCCTGGGCCATTCCTTCCATTGGCTTCTTAGGCACTGTACGTGGAATCGGTGAAGCGCTGGGGCAAGCCCAAAGTGCTGTTACTGGCGATATTCTTGGTGTAACTACTAGTTTAGGTGTTGCATTTAACTCTACGTTTATCGCACTAGTTGTCAGCATTATTATCATGTTCGTTTTATATCAGCTGCAACTTTTGCAAGACCGCTTGGTGCTAGATACTCAAGATTATTGCGACAATTATTTGATTCGACATCTGCAAGTGCCGGAGCGTGAAAACGACTAAGACCTATGACAACACTCATTGAGTTGCATGATCATAATGTCCGTATCAGCTCCCCACAGGGTCTGCTGGGAGAAAGCCCCGGCTTTGCCAATACATTTGAAACTCCACCTGTATTTGGATTTGAAGCAATTGGGCTAACCCGGTTACATCCGCAACAAAACTTTAATCAATTTTGGTTTCAGCTTGGCCTTGATCCGCTTGTAAGTAAGAACAAACTATTCCGTCATCATGCCGACTTAGCATTCGGCCACCTCGAGAGTATTACTAAACAGTTTAAGCTTGAAGGCGATACGATTTTTGCTGTTCCTAGCCACTACTCATCAACCCAGCTTGCAACACTGTTAGGGCTGGTTAAGCATTGCTCTATTAATGCCACCGGTTTAGTTGATCTTGCTTTACTCGCTTTAGCCAACCTACAAGAACATCAGCACGCCTTGTTTATGGATGTCCAGCTACATCAAACTGTAATAACTCTTGTCACCAAAGAACAAGGAGAAATTATTCGCGAAAAAGTATTACCTATTCCTGGCACTGGCTTATTGTCATTACATGACGCTTGGGCTAATACTATTACCGATGCTTTTATCAAACAGAGCCGCTTCGACCCTCTGCATAATGCCGACACAGAGCAATACATTTACAGCGAAATGGAAAACTGGCTAAAGAAAGTCGCGGCTAATAATGAGATATTATTAGAAATAAATAATAAGGGAGCTATTCATCAGGCTAGTTTGACGTTGAAAAATTTTGAGCAACGAGCAAAGTCTATCTTCAACAGAATAAACCAGGAAATTGACGGCATTACTACGGAGGGCGCCCCACTTTATGTGTTAGAACGCGCATTCTTGTTGCCTGGACTGCAACAAGAAATGCCAAACATCATCGCCGTTTCTGATAATACGATTACCGAGAACGGCTTCCAGCATTTAGATTTAATTAAGGTCGGTAGTGAAGCTTTAAAATTGATTTCAAAATTACCTCTTACTAAAGAGGACTCTTCTGCAAGCTCAACTGTAACTTCCACAACAACAAAACCTTCGCACTTTTTGTTTGAGCATAAAGCTTATGCCATATCTGATATAAATTTACCTAAATTAAAACTAAGCACACCAATAACTGTAAGTTTGCAAGATCAAGAATATTATTTACTTGCCAGCCCAGAACTCGATTTGCAATTAAACGGCTCAGTATTAACAGAGCCTTCTGTATTGAAAATTGGGGACTGCTTAACTGTTAATGAACACTCCACACTAGAATTTATTCAGGTGCAGTGATGGCTAAAGTTAAAAAAAATAAACGCGAATTTAACCCAATGAGCTTAGCTTTTTTGGATGTAATGTCCTGTGGTTTTGGCGCAGTGGTATTAATCTTTTTAATTCTTGATCATTCATCTCAAAATGCAACTGCGGTGACCGATCCAAATTTATCTGCTGAAATAAATTTACTTGAAGAACAAATTTTGGAAGGCGAAGAAGGACTGGTTAGAGTACGCAACACAATTTCAGATGTTGATTTGCAAATTGTTGAAGCACAAGGGTTGGCTCGCTCAATTGAAGAAGAAATTGATAACTTTATGGATAGATTGCGCGATTTAGAAAATAACAATACTTCCGGTCAAGACGAGATCATGCGCCTGCAGCAACAAATTGCTGAGCTAGAAGCTGAGTTAGAAAATCTACGCGAAGCCGAAGACCAATTCACAGGTAATAATGTTAGGCGCTTTATTGGGGATGGGAATCGTCAATATTTGACCGGAATGATATTGGGCGGCAATCGCATATTAGTCTTAGTCGATATTTCTAGTAGCATGTTGGACGACACCATTATTAATATTATCCGCCGTCGCAACATGTCAGACGAAGCGAAACTCAATTCAGAGAAATGGCGAAATGTGCAAGAAACTGTGGACTGGATAACCACCCAAATGCCAATTCCCAGCCAATACCAGATTTATACATTTAGCGAGAGTGTGAATAGCCTTATTCCTGGTTCACAAGGGCGATGGTTAGAAGTGGCCGATGATGAACAATTAAATCAAGCTGTTGAGGATCTGAACCAATTAATCCCTTACGGTGGCACTAACCTTGCCGGGCTGTTTCAGTCCGTACAAGGCCTTTCTCCCTTGCCAGATAATATTTTTTTGATCACTGACGGTTTACCTACTCGTGACAATCGGGAACCCCGTACTGCGACTATTTCTGGGCGAGACCGCGAAAGGTTATTTGAAGAAGCTTTAGAGTATTTACCTTTCGGAATTCCAGTAAATGTTATTCTGGCTCCACTTGAAGGGGACCCACAAGCGGCCTCTTATTATTGGCAACTGGCTATAGCCACTGGCGGAGCCTTTATGAGCCCCTCTGGAGACTGGCCCTAAGCCCATTAATAGTTAAAAATAGCTAATTATGTCTAAACGTAGAGAAAATGATTCATTTAATATCGCCTTTTTGGATGTGATGTCCTGTGGTTTTGGCGCAATTATCCTACTGTTGATGATCACAAGAGTCTCTACGCCTGTTCCTTTAGAAGTATCTGAAGAAAGTAATGAAGGCTCGGTATTGGAGATGCAACGCCAAATATTCGAAATTCGGGGTGAAACCAACATTTATAATCGAGAGTTAAATGCTAAACATGAGCAAATCTCCGAATTTGATGAACGTATCGCCAGATTGCGTCGTGAATTTAGCTCACTTGAAGATCAATTAAGCAATACTAGTGAACAATCCTCAGTCAACGCCATCTTAGAAGGCCGACTAGCTTTGGCGCAACAAAACCTTACTGAAGAAATGCTGAGGTTACAGGCTAATCAAGCAAATCTCAGATTAACTGACTCTGTTGGTGGCGTGCCTGTTGATAGTGAATACGTTATTTTCATCATTGATACTTCTGGCAGTATGTTCAATTACAGTTGGTCCCGCATGTTAGAGGTGTTTGTTGACACCTTGGATATTTACCCGGAAGTTAAAGGAATTCAGGTGATGAATGATATGGGTGAATATATGTTTAGCCAGTTTCGTGGTGGTTGGATTCCCGACACACCTGCAAGACGATCAGCCATATTACAACGCTTACGTACCTGGAACCCTTTTAGTAACAGCAGCCCGGTAGAAGGTATTACCACTGCGATAAGAACTTTTTATGAACCAGGCAAAAAAATCAGCATTTACGTGCTTGGTGATGACTTTTCCGGCAATTCCATTGCGCAAGTTGTCAGTACTATAGACCGCATTAATCTTGAGGATGCTGAAGGCAATAGACTGGTCAGAATTCACGGTATCGGCTTTCCGGTACAGTTTTCACAACCTCGGATGTTCCAAGCTGGGGGCATTCGCTTTGCTGCTTTGATGCGCGAATTGGCAAAAAGGAATGGTGGAACTTTCGTCGGACTCAACGACTTTTATTAAAAGTTAGCCTAGTGCTCTTGATGTCTGCGTATACAAGAGTAGTATTAGCTTCAACTAAAGTCTTTAACAACTGCCTGAACCTGGTCTCTACAGGACTTAACAGGTAAATATTATGGTTAAAAGTGCGCACAACCTTAAACAAATGTTTAGTAGGTTCCGGTTACCTACCCTACTCGTTTTGTGCTCAATATTATCTGCTTGCGCATCAACCAACACAATTACCATAGGGGGCTCCTACCCTTCTCCATTAGTCCCCCAGCTCCCTCTCACTTTAGGTGTCATTTATAACGAATCTTTTAGCTCCTATAGCTTTACGGAAGTTGATGAATATTCCGGAGAAGATCAATACATCATTAACAGCGGCGCCTCTCAAGTTGACCTTTTCAGCACTATTTTACCGGCTGTTTTCTCTGAAGTAATCTATTTGAATAGCCTAGATGAGGCAGCGGCCTACCCTGATCTAGATATGATATTCGAGCCCGTTATTGAAGAGTTTCAAATTGGCCTGCCTCAAAAGACACGTCTTGATGTTTATGAAATCTGGGTTAAATACAATATGCGTTTATCCTCCCCGAATGGAAATTCAATTGCTGACTGGGTAATGACTGCTTATGGCAAGTCGCCCCAATCAAACTTTGGTTCGGTTGATGCTGGGGTAAATGAAGCTGCTATTGAAGCATTCCGTGATTTAGCAGCCACTTTTTCACTTGGTTTTACTTCAATTCCAGAAGTAAATAACTGGTTACAAATAAATAATGTGATGTAGGATGGAAAAAGGCTGTACTTGCCGGAGATGACAATGGAACACCTTAAACAATTAATAAAAGCGCCTTTGCTAATAAGCTTATTAGCAGCCTTAAGTGCCTGTACTACGACTGAGATTGATCAGTTTCGTCAAGCTGATACTGAAATTAGTGGCGATGAAAGCATTGTAATACTCGGCAGGCGCCAAAGTAATTCATATGAAACAGAGTTGGACTTTGTAGAATGCGTTGGTAACGTGGTCGCTGCTGGGAACGATGGGATAAACGTTATTCCAGAAGAAACTTTTCTTGATGAGATGTTCCCTTTCTTTGAACCCAGGACTGCACCTATGCGCACAGATCATCTTGAGCAGTTAATGCGCCAAGATATTGCCGTTAAAAAACTCGAAGAATTTGGTGTTGAGTACATCGTTTGGCTAGATGGCCTAACCCAACGCTCTGGTGAAAGCGGCTCTATTTCCTGTGCTGTAGGTCCTGGTGGCGGCGGTTGTTTCGGTTTCGGCACCTGGACTGATGATTCAAATTTTGAAGCTGAGATCTGGGACATGGACACCTTGTCTAGTGCTGGCGCTATCAGTGCTGATGCAAATGGTCAGTCCTATTTACCGGCCATTATTATACCAATCCCTTTCTTGGCAAGAGTTGAGTCAAACGTGTGTAGTGGCATGGGCCAACAACTAAAGTCCTTTTTAAATGGCAGTGTTTAAACAAAGCATTAATCACAATGCTTTAAGCCAGGATTAAGCTTTATTGCAGTATGATTGTAATCATGAAGAACCCTTTTAAAAAAAATAAACTTTGCTTAAGAAACCCCCTGAAAATTAGCATTCTTTCAATATTCAGCCTTTTCCTGCTTACATCATGCGCAAGCAATCCTACAGGTGGGATTGACTTTGTTACCATGAGCGAAAGCCGAGAAGTAGAACTAGGTACTGAACTTAACCAACAGATATTACAAGAAAGCCCTGTATACCAGGACCAGCAGTTGCAAGAGTATGTGAATGAGATTGGGCAGAAACTTGCAGCTGTTTCTCATCGTCCTGACATCGACTATACATTTACGATTATAGACAGCCCTGACATTAATGCCTTTGCTTTGCCAGGCGGTTTTATTTTTATCAATCGTGGCCTAATGCTTTATTTAAACACTGAAGACCAACTTGCTGCAGTGTTAGGTCATGAAATTGGGCATGTAACGGCTCGTCACTCTGTTAGGCAACAAGCCGCAAGCCAGACCAACAATGTTCTGGCCGGTGTGTTGGTGTTTGCTACTGGAGTAAGTTCGCTTGGCGAAACCTCTTCTTTACTGGGCGGCGCATTACTTAGCGGATACGGCCGAGATATGGAACTTGAGTCCGACGGTCTTGGCGCTGAATATCTAGCCAATGCCGGCTATGATCCACTTGCTATGGTTGATGTCATTGGCGTCTTGAAAAATCATGAAGACTTTACCAAACGCACCTCTTCAAACGCTGTCAGTTATCATGGCGTATTTGCTACTCACCCTCGAAATGATACTCGCTTACAAGAAGTCGTGGAGCAGGCAAATGAGCTGGCTGAAGAAAATGAATCCAATGCAGATCCACAAATATTTAGAGAAAGAATGGATGGATTAACGCTTGGCCAGAGCACTCAATTAGCTGGCAGTGATGCACGCAATCGCTATTATCAAAACCTATTAAATTACACCGTTGTTTTCCCAGATGATTGGTCTTGGAACGATACAACAACAACCTTAAATGCTAGTTCAGCAAATGATGGACTGGTTTTCAACGTTGCCGTACAGCGCTTGCAAGAATCCAAAGAACCACGTTTATTCATGCAAGAAGATTTAGGATTATCAGGCCTACAAAAAACTGAAAATCTTAATCAATTCGGTTTACAAGGGCACACTGGAATTAACCCTGCTGATAATTCACGCATGGCAGTAATCTACTATGGTCCACGTGCCTTTATAGTGACAGGGCTACAAACCAGCGGAGACTTAAGTGATGAAAACGATGCCATCTTACTCGAAGCTATTCGTAGTTTTCGCCCTATTGCAGCAAATGAACGCAACATAGCAGACCCGATAAGCATTGAGTACGTACGCTCTGATGGGAAAACCTATGATCAGCTTGCCGCCGATAACCCTTTCGATGCAAACACTGAAGATTTATTGCGGCTCTATAACGGCGACTACCCTAGGGGCGAACCTGTAGCAGGCGAGTGGATTAAAATCGTTCGCTAGAGTTTTTAAAGCGCTCCTTCCCGCTGAAAAAGATGGTAAAGCTGATCATACAAAGGGTCATGGATCACTCCTTCTGTAGGGATATCTGGTTTAAAAGACCTATGGCAGGCCAAGCAGGAATCAAGCAGCTCATCTCCAGCAGTTTCTAATAATGTTTTATCTTGTAACCTTGCAGCATTTAAAGATTTCATTGCTGCATTTGTCATGTCCATCGCAGAGCTTAGCCATTGTGGCGACATGGCCCAAGTATTATCAAGTTCTCCAGTTCCCCCCAAGGTCATAAGCGGCCCTGCAGCTGCTAACTGGATCGAATAATATTCTACTGCAAGCCATTCATCTTCAAGCATTCTGTCTTCCAAAGCCGCATAATCCCAAATGTAGTGTGCTGAGTGATCAATCATTGTAACCATTAAAGCGTTTACGCTGACTGGCATTGGAAAATTTTGGTTCTCGGCAGCTTCAACAGATTTGGTCAGTGCCCCGTTTAACACAAAAATAACCACCATCATTAATATAAAGCTGGCCATCAAAGCTGTAGAGTTTCTTTTGATCGTATTCATTACCTTCTCCTAAAAGTTACTGTATATGTTTTTAGTATCCCACTGACCAAAAATGGCATATTGATCCAGGTCAACGAAGCGTTTTCATACAAAATAAATAGTTTTACCCAAGTTTTTCCATCTACCGATAAAGCTGCTTATAATCAGCTACTGAAAATAGGAAACCTTTATGCATGAATGCCCGCATTGTAATGAGGCAAGTATTAGTACACTTCAAAAACTGCTTGCCATATCTCCCTTAAGAGCTAGCTGTTCTGCATGCCAACAGCTTTCTTATGTTCATATCACCTATGCCTTGGTGGCACTGACTGTTTGGATTATTATGACCTGGATGTTGATCGGTCTTTCCTATTGGTTTCAAATGTCTTTTTTGCTGTTGGGAACAATTCCTGCACTGATAATTGCAGTTGATCGTCACTTACTACGCGCACCTTTATCGAAAGCTCAGGTCTAATTTTATGAATAAGCAGCACTCACAACGTTTAATTGTTGGAATTAGTGGAGCATCCGGTATTGTTTACGGCATTGAATGCTTAAAACTATTAAAACAAGCAGGTATTGAATCGCACCTGATTGTCAGCAAGGCCGCTCTGCAAACTCTCAAGCATGAAAGTTCTTTGAGTTATGAGGAGCTGAAAGCTTTAGCGGATGTGCATTATTCCAACAGCGATATTGGCGCAACTATCGCTAGTGGTAGTTATAGAACCATGGGGATGATCATAGCGCCTTGTTCCATTCGAACGATGTCCGAAATCGCCTCTGGGTTCAGCGCCTCACTATTAAGCCGTTCGGCTGACGTCATCTTGAAGGAGCGCCGGCGCCTAGTGTTGATGGTAAGAGAAACTCCTTTGCATGCTGGTCATCTTCAAAGCATGTTAGATCTTACTAACATGGGTGGAATTATTATGCCGCCAGTACCTGCTTTTTATTCAGCTCCAGAAAGCATCGAAGATATAGTGACACAGACCGCCGCCCGGGCATTGGACTTATTTGAAATAGATTGCGACAAATTAAAGCGCTGGGAAGGATAACAAGAAAGTCAGCTAGATAAGATTTACAGCCTGACAGAAACAAAAAACCCGCCAAGTAACAAGTAAGTAGCGGGTGTTTTTTTGAACTTAAAAAAAGTGCTTATTTTATTTTTGATTCAGTATAAATCACGTGTTTACGGACAACTGGATCATACTTTTTAACTTCCATTTTATCTGGCATGTTACGCTTGTTTTTATCAGTCGTATAAAAATGGCCTGTTTTAGCGCTGGATACTAACTTAATTTTTTCTCTCATCGAAATATTCCTATTTTTTAAACCTGAGTAGAACTGCTTTTACTACTCTTATTTCTAATATGCTTTCAATAACCTATAAATTTTATACTTTCACGCCATTTGCGCGAATGTCTACCAATACCGAATCAATGCCAAGCTTATCGATTATGCGCATACCTTTACTTGATAGACGTAATTTAACAAATCTATTCTCTGACTCTACCCAAAATCTATGGGAATGTAGATTCGGAGTAAACCGACGGCGCGTACGATTCTTGGCATGGGATACATTATTGCCTGTTTGTGGTCTTTTACCGGTAACCATACACACTCTAGCCATTATTCTTGCCTCTGCCTTACTTAAAAAACCCTAAAAAGAGCTCTTTGAATTCTGTGGAAAAAAAGAGCTGCGATTTATACCAAAACAGCCTTTTAATAGCAAGAATTAAATGGTGTTTCAGAACAGCTTAAGTCTTGAATATTCAGGGTTTTAGAGCAAACCCCTTTCAGCCATGGAGGTTACTATTCCATCCCCGACGACCAAATGATCCAAAGTTTTGATATCAACCAAATCTAGCGCGGATTTCAAACGACGTGTAATAGCGATATCTGCTTCACTGGGCTCCGCTATACCAGAGGGGTGATTATGGGCGAATATGATCGCTGCAGCTTTATGATAAAAGGCTCGATTCAGAACTTCACGAGGATAAACTGCGGCACTATCAATGCTGCCCTGGAACAATTCTTCCTGGGCAATAACTCGGTGCTGCGAATCTAAAAACAAACATAAGAAGACCTCTCGGTGATAAGAACGTAGTTTACTTTTGACATAGAGTCGACTGAGCTCAACACTCGTTAATGCATCTTCTCTTTGCAAGCTTTCCATTAAATGGCGTTGCGCGAGCTCCTGAACTGCCTGTAATTGCGCATATTTACTGGGGCCAAGGCCCTGCAGTTGGCAAAATTCGTCTGCATCCGCTTCTAATACTCCTCTTAATCCACCAAAACGATTCAGCAATGACCTAACTAAATCTATTGCTGAGAAGCCTTTGATGCCGGTGCGTAAAAAAATAGCCAACAAGTCAGCATCAGTAAGGTGCGTAGCACCTTTGCTCAAAAGCTTTTCCCTTGGCCGCTCTTGTACAGGCCAATCTTTAATTGTCATTGCCATCACCTCATCTTCCTTGATAATTGAATACAGAGTCCAAAATCAGTAGAGCTATTTCAATATAGCTGAGGATTGTAGATTCACAATGTTTCCCTCCACCTTTGTGCTAAATTGAATAATCGATTACATACTGCTAGGCTTCCCCGACTTTAAATCACAGCAATAGTTCATTCAAAAACCCATGCAGAGTCTTATTAATAAACAAGTCATTCTGGGCATTACAGGCGGCATCGCTGCCTATAAAAGTGCTGAGCTTTGTCGCCTGCTAATAAAAGCCGGGGCTAACGTTCGTGTAGTAATGACTTCAGCTGCTTGCGAGTTTATAACTCCTTTAACCATGCAAGCCTTATCAGGTAATCGCGTTCATACAGAATTACTCGACGAAGAAGCTGAAGCGGCGATGGGCCATATAGAATTAGCACGTTGGGCTGATTTAATTATAGTTGCTCCAGTAAGCGCAAACTTTATGGCAAGAGTCGCGAACGGTGAAGCCAATGATTTATTAGCAACTATTTGTCTCGCTGCAACAGCGCCAATAGCCTTAGCTCCAGCCATGAACCAAGCTATGTGGTCGAATCAAAATACTCAAGACAATCTAACTTCCCTTAAACTTAAAGACATGCAAATTTTCGGCCCAGCTGATGGCGAACAAGCTTGTGGCGATATAGGGCTAGGTAGAATGTTGGAGCCAATAGAGATAATTGAACAAGCTGCTAAACTTTTTAAAAGTGGCGCATTAGCCGGCCTTAGAGTCTGTATTACTGCTGGGCCTACAAGAGAAGCAATTGATCCAGTTCGTTACATTAGCAATCATAGCTCAGGGAAAATGGGTTATGCCTTGGCACAGGCTGCTGTTGATGCCGGCGCTAAAGTAAGTTTAATTTCTGGGCCGGTGGATTTAGTAGCACCTCCACATGTCGACTTAGTTAATGTTGAGAGCGCAGAGCAAATGTTAAACGCTGCGACTGATTCCCCTTGTGAAATTTTTATTGCTGTTGCCGCTGTAGCAGATTATCGGCCACAACTTATTTCAAATAAAAAAATTAAAAAAATTAAAGACTCAATGCAATTAAAACTTGTGAAAAATCCCGATATTTTGGCGACTATTGCTGGCCAAAAATCTAAACCTTTTTGCGTTGGTTTTGCTGCAGAAACTGAAAACCTGGAAAGCAATGCCTTAAAAAAACTAAAAAATAAAAAAATTGATTTAATCGTTGCTAATCATGCTACTGAAACCTTTAATAATGATGAAGCATCTGTCAAAGCATACTGGCATAATGGTGACAGAGCTTTAAAGCCTAATAAAAAAGAAAAAATTGCCAGAGAACTAATACTAATCATTAAAGAATTAATTTAAAAATATAATGACTCTAGCTGTAATTCAAGATGAAATTTTTCGTGCCTATGATATTAGAGGTATCGTTAGTGAAGGCTTGAATAATGACGTTATGTTTTGGCTAGGAAAAGCCATTGGTAGTGAAGCAATAGATAAAGGCGAGGGCTGTTTACTGCTAGGCTCTGATGCACGTTTATCGAGCCCCGATTTTGCCGAGCACATAAAAAAAGGCATCTTATCTACAGGTTGCAATGTCGTTAACCTCGGACAAATTCCAACACCTTTACTTTATTATGCAACTCATTTTTTAGAAGTGCATTCTGGGGTAATGATTACCGGCAGTCATAACCCCAAAAACTATAATGGGGTAAAGATTGTATTCAAGCATCAAAGCCTAAGTGATTCACAAATTTCTGTATTTAAAAAGCGTATATTAGCGCATGATTTTCATAATGGAGATGGTAAGTTATCGCAATTCGATATTAAAAAATCTTACTTGGAACGAATTCTTGGTGATATAAAATTAAACAATAATTGGAAAATTATTATTGATTGTGGCAATGCAATAACTGCTATAGCCGCCCCTGAACTGTTCTCCAAACTAGGCTGTGACACCACAACATTATTTGCTGACATTGATGGCACATTTCCTAATCATCATCCCGACCCAACGGTAAAAGATAATTTAGTTGATCTAATTGAGAAAGTTAAAACTGAAAATGCTGATCTAGGTATCGCATTTGATGGAGATGGCGACCGTGTTGTTCTGATCAGTAATACCGGAAAAATTATTGATGCCGACAAACTGCTGATGGCATTTGTGAAAGATATTTTACCTGAAAATAAAGCCGCCACTGTCGTATTTGATGTTAAAAGTTCACACAACCTTTATGCCTTAGTTGAAAATTGCCAAGGCACTCCATTAATGTGTGAAAGTGGTCACTCCTTTGTAAAAAAAGCGATGGTTGAATCAGGCGCATTAATAGGCGGCGAATACTCTGCACACATATTTTTCAAACACCGCTGGTATGGATTTGATGATGGAATTTATAGTGCTGCTCGTTTTATTGAGCTAATGGATAAAAATAATTGTTCAGCAGATGAATTAATAAATTCTTTACCAGTTAGTGTAAACACTCCAGAATTATTTATAGCCGTACCTGAACAAGAAAAATTTACAATGATGCAAACTCTCTGTGGAAATTTTAAGCTGGATGGGGCTAAAATTAATAAACTTGATGGCTTGCGAGTTTCTCTCGAAGGCGGCTGGGGTTTAATACGCGCATCGAATACCACGCCAAATTTAATGTTACGATTTGAAGCAGAAAATGAAATTACATTACAGAAACTAAAAGAATTGTTTCATCATGAAATCGCTCGCATCCTTCCACAATTAACTTTACCCTTTTAGCTATAACAACTTAACCATGACAACAAACGCTAATTTTTTCTTAAGCCTACAAAAAGGCATTCAGTCAGCTCTTTCCAAACCCTGCATAGAAGGTCCTGACTTTCCTTTTCTTAGCTATAGTGAGCTTGAAGAGTTAACAGCCCAGGCGGCCAATCTCTTAAAAAGTTTAGACATTAAAGCTGGCGCTAGAGTGCTGGTGCAAACGCCAAAGTCTCCTTTAGGTGTCGCCTTTTATTTAGCTTGTTTACGTTCAGGCGCTATCTACGTGCCCTTGAACGCAGCATACACGACTGAAGAATTAGACTATTTCATCGAGGATACCGAGCCGGATATTTTTGTCTGTGATCCAGCTAGACGAGAAGCTCTTAAAGGTTTGTTTTTAAAGCATAAAATCCCGTCTATATTAGAAATAGATGCCTCAGGGCAAGGTAGCTTATTAGATCAGTTAAAAGAATTCCCAAATCAACATGACGTAGTTCAAGTTGATTCTGACGATACTGCGGTCATTCTTTATACATCTGGAACTACCGGTAAGCCTAAAGGCGCGATGTTAAGCCACGGCAATCTAGATAGTAATTCTCAAGCTCTTTTTAAAATTTGGGGCTGGCAAAATGATGACGTGCTTATACATGCACTACCAATATTTCATATCCACGGCCTCTTTGTTGCACTGCATTTATCTTTGCTTGGCGGCACAAGCATGCTTTTTCTATCACGCTTTGATGCCAAGCAAATCATTCAGCTCATGCCTCAAGCAACAGTGTTAATGGGGGTCCCAACTTTTTATACTCGCCTGTTACAGCAAGACACATTAAGCCCAGAACTGTGCAAAAACATGCGTCTTTTTGTCTCTGGATCTGCACCATTGCTAGAAGAAACTTTTAGCGCATTTGCTACACGTAGCGGTCAACAAATTCTGGAGCGTTATGGCATGTCAGAGACCGGCATGTTGATGTCCAATCCCTTAAATAAAGAAGATGGAGAAAGAGTACCCGGCACTGTGGGCTTTGCGCTTCCTAAACTAAATTACCGCGTCTGTGGTGAAGGTGGCAATGAGTTGGAACCTGGCTCTATTGGCACCCTGCAAGTCAAAGGGCCCAATGTTTTTAATGGATATTGGCGTAACCCAGAAAAGACCAAGCAAGAATTTAGCGATGGTTACTTCATCACTGGCGATCTTGTAAATGAAGGCCCCGATGGCCGTATCAGTATAGTAGGCCGAAATAAGGATTTGATTATCACCGGCGGCTATAACGTTTACCCCAAAGAAATTGAACTTGTAATTGATGAACTAGATTCAATAGCTGAAAGTGCTGTGATAGGTGTGAACCACCCTGACTTTGGTGAAGCCGTTGTTGCTGTAATAGTACCTTCAGACAATGATCAGACCATAGACGAACAAGAGATAATCTCTGGCCTTAAAACCCAACTTGCTTCTTATAAGGCCCCAAAGAAAATCTTAGTCATAGATGAGCTGCCCAGAAATACCATGGGCAAAGTTCAAAAAAATCTATTGCGCGATAAGTACGGCGACTTGTTTACATAAAAAGCCTTAACTCTACTTTCATTAGACCCCACAATCATATTTGCTAGCCGGCTAGTTACAATTAACTTTTCTGTCTTCCTGTGCAAGAGAAGAAATATTCCTTATAATTCAGACAACTATAAGTTAGTAAGTATTCGCTTATTTTTAATTTTGGATAAATTATGACTTTGGATCTAGAAGCAGCCAATAATATAGCCGGTGTACTAACAGAGGCACTGCCATATATTCAGCGCTTTACGGGTAAAACTATCGTAGTGAAATACGGCGGTAATGCCATGACTGATGAAAAGCTGAAGAACAGCTTTGCCCGCGATATCGTATTAATGAAACTGGTCGGCATGCACCCGATTGTTGTTCATGGGGGCGGGCCACAAATCGGTTCAATGTTAGAAAAGCTGGATATCAAAACAGACTTTGTTGATGGCATGCGTGTCACTGATGGCGCGACTATGGATGTTGTAGAAATGGTGCTGGGTGGTTTAGTCAATAAGGACATCGTTTCACTACTAAATAAAAATGGCGGCAAAGCCATCGGTTTGACTGGTAAAGACGGCGACTTTATCCGTGCCAAAAAATTAAAAATGTCACGCCAGACACCTGAAATGCTAGTGCCAGAAATTATTGATATCGGCCATGTCGGCGATGTAGAAAGCATTAACCCTGAGATCATTGAGATGATCACCAATAGTAATTTCATACCGGTAATTGCGCCAATTGGGACCGGTGATGATGGCGCTTCTTATAACATTAATGCTGACCTTGTTGCTGGTAAGTTAGCTCAGTTGGTTCAGGCAGAAAAACTGGTCTTATTGACTAATATTTCTGGTGTTCAGGATAAAGCAGGCAAGGTGTTAACTGGCTTAAGCACCAAACAAGTCGATAAGTTAATCGCTGACGGGACAATTCACGGTGGCATGCTACCAAAAATTCGATGTGCCCTAGATGCCATTAATTCTGGCGTTAAAAGTGCACAGATTATTGATGGGCGAGTAGCTCATGCCGTGCTGCTAGAAATATTTACCAACAAAGGTATAGGCACCCAAATCAGCAACCGCATAGAAGCATCAACTTAGTTCGGAGACTGGCATGGCAAGTAATGACAAAATATCTCGTCGCGATCATATCTTGCAAGCACTTGCTCAAATGCTGCAAGAAAATCCAGGTGGGAGAATTACAACCGCAACCCTAGCTAAAAATGTCGGCGTTTCCGAAGCCGCTCTTTATCGTCATTTCCCTAGCAAAGCCAGAATGTTTGAAGGTTTAATCAGCTTTATTGATACAACTTTATTTTCACGAATAAACCGCATCATCAATGACGAAAGTGCGGTTTTAAGTCAGTGCGAAAAAATCTTGTTCTTAACCCTGACTTTTGCTGAGAAAAACCCTGGTATCACAAGAGTGCTTAATGGTGATGCTCTGTCAGGAGAACCAGAACGCTTACGAGCACAAATCAGTCAAATATTTGAGCGTTTAGAAACTCAATTAAAACAATTAATTCGGGAAGCCGAACACAAAGAAGGTTTAAGGTCTCAACAAACTGTAACAACAACTGCAAACTTATTGCTTGCATTTACAGAAGGAAAAATCTCACAGTATGTGCGGACCGACTTTAAGCGCTTACCAACAGAAGACTGGTCAGAACAGTGGCTTTTGTTGAAAGAAAATTTATTCTATACGCCGTAATTTTCCTTATAAGCCTGCATAGGCTTTAGATATTCCTCAAAGGTATTATCTTCGCTTAGACTCAGATAATTTAAAATTTGGTGCAGATTAATTATGCTTATTACTGGAACGTCATAGTCAGTTTCAATTTCCTGAATCGCTGATAACTCGCCTTGACCCTTTTCTTGTCGATCCAATGCAACTACAACGCCTGTTGCTTCAGCGCCGGCAGCATCAATTAAACCCATAACCTCTCTGATGGCAGTTCCAGCTGTTATTACGTCGTCAATAATCAAAACTTTACCAGCTAAAGGCGCGCCAACAATATTGCCACCTTCACCATGGTCTTTGGCCTCTTTACGATTAAAACAATAAGGTTTATTGATACCGAAATCTTGGCTCAAGGCGATGGCAGTAGTAGCTACCAACGGAATACCTTTATAAGCAGGGCCAAACAAAACATCGAACTCCAGGCTTGATTCTGCAATTGCAGCTGCATAGCTTCTGCCTACCTGAGCCAAAGAAGCACCGGAATTAAACAAACCTGCGTTAAAAAAATAAGGACTGTTGCGGCCGGACTTTAGGGTAAATTCTCCAAAGCTCAGAATATCTTCATTGGTGACAAAATCTAAAAACTGAGTTTGAAAGTGTTTCATCTTACGTACCTAACGCTGCATGCTGTACAGAGAATAACTGCACAATACCATTTTGCGCTAGGGAGATCAGCTGACTCAATTCTTCAGCACTGAATTCACCATCTTCACCTGTGCCCTGCACCTCTATGAAGCCTCCATTATCTGTCATGACGACATTCATATCAGTTTCAGCGCTTGAATCTTCCAGGTAATCTAGGTCTAACACTGGAACACCTTTATAGATCCCTACCGATACTGATGCAATCATTTGTTTTAATGGGCTCTGCTTTATACGGCCTTGCTCTTGCATGACAGATAAAGCATCTACTAATGCGACACAAGCACCTGTAATTGAAGCCGTGCGTGTTCCTCCATCAGCTTGAATGACATCACAATCTATTTTAATAGTGTGTTCACCCAGCTTTTTCATATCTACTGCAGCCCTTAAAGAGCGCCCTATTAATCGCTGTATTTCTTGAGTTCGCCCGCTTTGTTTTCCTCTTGCTGCTTCACGATCCATGCGTGAACCAGTAGAGCGAGGCAACATGCCATACTCAGCTGTAACCCAGCCCTGACCTTTACCTTTCAAAAACCTGGGAACATTATTTTCTACACTTGCTGTGCACAACACTTTAGTATCGCCAAACTCGACTAGCGCCGACCCTTCAGCATGCTTAGTGTAATTCCGTGTTATTTTAACTTCGCGTATTTCGTCAGCGGCTCTTCCGCTAGGACGATTAAATTCAGACATAACTACCCCAATTGATTTTGATTTATAAAATACAGGTGCAAATCTAGCTTTGTTTGAGCTGCATTAGTATTGGTCTTAATGATCGCTACTGGCTACTAGGGCTTATAGGATCATTAATAAAACACTTCTCGTGATTATTACGGTTTCATTGTAAAGGCTAGGCTCCCATCTTGAAATGAATTTTATAAAATCAGGTAAATCAGCTATAGTGCATGCCTTATTTTTAGCACTGAGCAGCAATATGACACAAAGTATGACGGCCTTTGCACGACAGCAGGCAGAACAAGAATGGGGCACTCTAGTTTGGGAAATTCGTTCAGTTAACCACCGTTACCTTGAAACAAACATCCGTCTGCCAGAATCATTACGCGCAGCTGAGGGGCAATGCCGCGACTTGCTTCGAAAAAATTTAAGTAGAGGCAAGGTTGATGCACAATTAAAATTTACACCAAATTTAGCTTCCGGCTCAATTAGTGTAGATCAAGACCTGCTTTCTCAAATCAATCTGGCGAATACTGAAATTTCCAAGCTCATGCCAGAACTACAACAACCTACTACGCTCGATATTCTTCGCTGGCCGGGAATTGCACAAGAAAGTAAACAAGAAGCTAAAAACATTGAATCTGCCTTAGTCACTTTATTTAAAGATTGTTTGCAGGGCTTACAAGAACAAAGACAAAAGGAAGGCGCGCATTTAAAAAGTTTTATTGAACAAAGGCTAGATAGCATTACTTCAATAGTTGAAGATATTAAAACTGCTATGCCTGACATCCTACAAAGCCAACATGCTAAGCTCAAAGACACCTTGGCAGACTTATCCGAATCTTTAGACCCTGCACGACTTGAACAAGAAATGGTGTTACTAGCTCAAAAGGCAGATATCTCGGAAGAAACAGATCGCTTACAAGCTCACGTCCATGAACTAAGAAGTATTCTAAGCCAATCTGGTGCTGTAGGCCGCAAGCTAGATTTTTTGATGCAAGAGCTAAACCGAGAAGCCAATACTATATGCTCTAAAGCAGTTGTTATTGAAACCACATTGAATGCTGTTGAACTTAAGGTTTTAATTGAACAGATGCGCGAGCAAATTCAAAATATAGAATAACGAAAACAAGTTTCAACTATGTCTCTAGGTTCACTCTTTCTAATCTCAGCTCCTTCAGGGGCAGGCAAAACATCATTAGTTGATGCGCTAGTTACGGCCGCCTCTACAAAAAAAAGCGATAAGCTTTGCGTCTCTGTCTCCCATACAACACGCACCATGCGCCCCGGCGAGAATAATGGAGCCAACTATCATTTTGTAAGCCCGCAAACATTTAGTCAGATGATTGAAAAAGAAGAGTTTCTGGAACATGCAGAAGTCTTTGGCAACCATTACGGCACTTCTAAAGCCTGGGTAGATGATCGTTTACGCAATGGCTGGAATGTAATTTTAGAAATTGACTGGCAAGGGACTGCCCAAGTAAAAAGTATTATGCCTGAAGCTATAAGCATCTTTATTTTGCCTCCTTCTCTAGAAACCCTACAAACTAGATTAACTTCAAGAGGCCAGGATGATTCTGTAATCATCGAAAAACGCATGGCTGAAGCAGCAAATGAACTATCTCACCATGCTCAGGCTGACTATTTACTTATAAATGATAATTTTGAAACTGCATTGACTGACCTTATAAGCATTATCTATGGGGGCTATAAGCCTTCTGCTCAAGAAAAAGCAGCTTTAGAGGTATTGTTACAAAGCCTGCTACCATAATTTCTATAAACACTTTATAATTGCCGCCCCCTGAAACATCAGGGTCTTACTTAATAGCTCTGGCACCAAAGCCCACACAGGATGCAAAATGGCTCGAATTACTGTTGAAGATTGTTTAGAACATGTTGAAAACCGCTTTGAACTGGTTATGGTTGCCAGTAAGCGTGCTCGTCAAATTCAAACTGGTGGCAAAGAACCACTGGTTTCGGAAGATAAAGACAAGCCCACAGTACTTGCTTTACGTGAAATCGCGGAAGAGCTTGTGGACGCTTCAATTTTAATTGATACTGCTCAGGAAGAAGCTGGGGAAAGCGTTGCTGCTCTAGAAGCCGCTGAGGCCGCCGAAGAAGGCGACGCAAGCAAACCAAAAAATGACATTTCTATCGAAGACGCCATGGGTGCAGAATTGGTTTCTGAAGAAACCGCTGAATCAGCAAAACCTGCTGATGTCGACGGGGAAAGTGAAGAGCAGTAAGAGTAGTAGAGAAAGTACTTCCCGCCTCTACTACCCTTAGTGGAGGCAAACAATTAACACCATTAATTCACTTGCTGAAAGCCTGACGGAATATCTGGAGTCTGACCAGATAAACCTTGTGCGCCGTGCCTATTATTATGCTGAGCAAGCACATGATGGACAATTCCGAATATCTGGGGCCCCATACGTTACTCACCCCTTAGCGGTAGCAGGCATATTGCGTGAGATGCACATGGACCACCAAAGTGTTGCCGCGGCCATGCTGCATGATGTTATTGAAGATACCGGGTTAACCAAAGAAGCTATTTTTGATCAATTTGGTACTTCAGTTGCTGATATTGTCGACGGCGTTAGCAAATTAAATCGTATTGAATTCAGTTCGCATGCTGAAGCACAGGCCGAAAATTTTCAAAAAATGGCTCTTGCCATGGCCAAAGATATTCGCGTCATTCTAGTTAAGCTCGCTGACCGCATGCACAATATGCGCACGCTTTCTGCTTTGGACCCAGAAAAGCAACGCCGTATTGCGCGCGAAACACTCGATATTTATGCACCAATCGCAAACCGTCTCGGCATGAATAACATGCGTATAGAATTTGAAGAACGAGGTTTTGAAGCTCTATATCCTATGCGAGCCCGTAGGCTCGAAGCGGCTGTAAAAAGCATTGCCGGTAACCGAAAAGAAATTGTCTTACAAATTGAATCAGCACTTACGGCATGCTTACAAAGAGAAAACCTGTCAGGAAGAGTGCTAGGTCGTGAAAAACATATTTATAGTATTTATAAAAAAATGCGCGAAAAACGAATATCTTTTCGCGAAATCACCGATGTGTTCGCATTTCGAATTATTACTGATCAAGTAGATACCTGTTACCGAATACTAGGCGCTGTCCACAATTTATATAAACCTGTTCCTGGTCGTTTTAAAGACTACATTGCGATTCCTAAAGCTAACGGTTACCAATCACTGCATACAGCCTTATTTAGCATACATGCTATTCCAATAGAAATTCAGATTCGCACTGAAGATATGGAGGCAATGGCAAACAACGGAATTGCAGCTCACTGGCTGTATAAGTCGGAAGAAGAAATGCCTAATCAAAGCCATATTCGTGCCAGGCAATGGGTACAAGATTTATTGGAATTGCAGAAACAGGCAGGCGATTCTCAGGAGTTTATAGAGCATGTGAAAACCGATTTATTCCCCGATGAACTTTATGTGTTTACGCCAAAAGGTGCGATATTGGAATTACCCGCTGGATCGACCGCGGTCGACTTTGCTTATGCCGTTCACACTGATGTCGGAAATTCATGCGTAGCTTGTCGTATAAATCGACGCCTTGCGCCATTAAGTCAAGTTTTGCAAAGTGGCCAAACCATAGAAATAATAGCTTCTGGAGCTAATCCGAATCCCGCTTGGTTAAATTTTGTTGTCTCTGGTAAGGCTCGAAGTAATATTCGTCATTACTTGAAAAAGCAACGACGCTCAGAAGCCATTACTCTTGGTCGACGCCTTCTTAACAAAACCCTTGCTGGCTTTGGCTATAACCTCTCAAATATTCCCAAAAACAAAGTTGGTGGTTTGCTGGAAGAAACCGATTTCGATGTCCTCGATGATTTACTCGAAGATATCGGCCTTGGGAATCGTATGGCCTATATTGTAGCTCGTCGTCTTTTACCCGATGACAACAAAAACCAACATTACTCAGATGGAGATGATGCCGCTCTTGCTATTCATGGTGCTGAGGGTATGGTGATGTCTTTCGCTAAATGCTGTCGCCCTATTCCTGGCGATCACATTGTCGGCTATATCAGCTCAGGCAAGGGCATGGTTGTACATCTTGAAAGTTGTAATAATGTTGCTGAAATTCTTGATGACCCTAAAAAACATATGGCCTTACGCTGGGATCCAGGGGTAGAAGGTGAGTTTCCAGTTGAAATTCGAGTCGAAATTGAACATCAGCGCGGCTTAATCGCCACGCTGGCAAATGCCATTACTTCCTGTGAAGCGAATATTGATAAAATAAGTACCGCAGATCGCGATGCCCAAACCATTATTGTAAATCTGACTGTGAATGTCAGGAATCGAATTCATCTTGCTAAGGTAATGAAAAAAGTAAGAGTGATTAAATCGGTTATTAAGGTTAACCGTATAAAAAATTAAGCTTTTATTTTCTGCTGTTTAATCATCTCAGTTGTAGATCTTACGAACTGTATAGCTTCATCACTTGGAACGCCCTGACTGAAAATAAAGCCTTGTACTATTGGGCATTTTAATTGTCGCAAATAGCGCAACTGGTATTCTTGCTCAACACCTTCCGCAATCATTTCAAGTTTTAAACCTTTTGCCATATGAGCAATTGCTTCAATAATTGAACGGTCAGCACCTTGTTCCATATCTTGGATAAAACTACGGTCAATTTTTAATCGATTTATGGGTAATTTTCGCAAGAGACTTAATGACGAATAGCCCGTACCAAAATCATCAATAGCAATACTCACACCAACATCATGTAGCTGCCGCAGCTTGTCGATTGAATTCTCAATGTCACTCATTAGAATACTTTCTGTTACTTCTATTTCTAATGAATGCTTTGGTGTTCTATGTTTTTTAAGGGCCTTAACAATTTTATCGACAAAGTCATTTTGTTCAATTTCTTTGCTGTATGTCGTCAAAACCTTTTGGACTGAGGGCAGTCTGATTCAAGAGACAGATTAGCTCATCTGGTTTAGTTGTTTATCGTAATGCATTTGTTTTCTCATAGAGATTGTATTTTGTTTGATCATCTCACGCTGCTCAAG
>JAQWMX010000004.1 GCA_029246545.1 Gammaproteobacteria bacterium | reverse complement strand
ATAAAATTCAATAATACAGCAAAATAGCATATTACTGCAGGCACTTTACTTTCAAATAAAGTCTGCTAACTTGCTTTCTTGAATAAAAATAAAATAGGTTTTAACTCAATAAACTATGTAAGGGGTATTGCGTGAAAAAATTGCCAACTTTGATAGCAGCAGGCCTTTTGGCTGTGTCTGGTGCAAGTATGGCTCAAGATGTAGGCTTCATTGGCATGAGCTTTTTTGTCACTAGTGTAGGTCCTGGAAATGGCGGGGATTTAGGCGGACTTTCTGGAGCTAATGAGCATTGTCAGGCTCTCGCTGAAGAAGCTGGAGCTGGTGAACGACACTGGCATGCCTATTTAAGCAATGATGCAGGTAGCTTTGGTGAGCGTATTAGCGCGCGTGACAGTATTGGTTCCGGCCCTTGGTATAACGCTCATGGTACTTTAATTGCCGCTAATGTAGATGATCTACACCTTTTTAACCGTGGCATAACTAAAGCTACAGCAGTCGATGAAAACGGCAATATGATTAATGGTGCTGGAGACAGTCCTAACCGTCATGATATTTTGACTGGCACGCAATCTGACGGCACAGCCTTTTTCCCAGATGAAGCCGACCATACTTGCAACAACTGGACTAGTAGTGATGATGGTAGCGCTATGACTGGGCATCATGATCGTCATGGTGGTGGCAACACTTCTTGGAATGCTACGCATCCAAGTGCAGGCTGCTCCCAACAATCATTAGTACAAACTGGCGGCGCAGGTCTGTTTTACTGTTTTGCAACTGATTAATAGGATTTAGTTCTAAAGAGAAAAGGGTGTCAAATGACACCCTTTTTTTGCATATTAAATTTCGATTGTCTGTAGCTGATATTATTAAAGAATGTTATTGATAACAGGTTATTTAAAATTCTTAACTTTCGCGCAAAGATGCAAATAAAAGGAAAGTTTAAAAAATATTGGTTTTATTTCTTTAATTGTTATAGAAAAGTTGAGTAAATGAAGTCTTATTTTACTATTTGTAAGTTAGAAAAATTGCTGTTGAATAATAATAAATAAAGGTAATCCTATGCGGTTATATAGACTAATTCCGACTGTAATAGCGGCGTTCTTGTTAAACACGCAATCTATTACTTTTGTTTATGCGCAACCAGTCCCTAAAGCAAATGAAGGATTTGATATTTCAGGTATGTGGGCGGCCTTAGTGCTAGAAGATTGGTATGACAGATTGCCGGGGGCTGGCCTGGGAGAATATACAGGTATCCCAATGAATGCAGCTGCAAGGCAAAAAGCAGAAACCTGGGATGCTTCTATTTTGTCTCAACCAGAAAGGCAAGCTCAACCACACCCAGCTCAGTACTCATTTAGAGGACCAAGACCAAATTTGAGTATCGATCGAATAATAGAACCCGTCACTAACAATCTTATTGGTTATAGAACGAATGGAACTTATGGGCGTGCTGATAGAACCATCTGGCTTGATGGCAGGCCTCATCCATCTGCATTGCATGGACTGCATGAATGGAATGGTTTTTCTACAGGTGAATGGCTTGATGGTATGTTAGTGGTGACAACAACTCATATGAAATATGGGGTTTATCAGCGTAATGGTGTTCCAGCCAGCCCTTATGCCTTAATGACTGAATACTGGTTTCGAAATGGTGAATACCTCAGCATGGTGAGTCATATAGAAGATCCAATATATCTAGAAGAACCCCTAGTACGCAGCCAAACTTGGATATGGAACCCTCCACAAATAGTAGGGCAAAGAGAGCCTTTTGAGCCTGTAGAAGAAGTTGCTATGGATCCAGGGTGGGTGCCACATTGGCCGCTTGGCACCAAACATTTAGATATGGCTAATCGTCTTGGTATTGCTGTTGAGGCTACAGTGGGTGGAAGTGTCACAATCTATCCAGAATATCGCGAGACATTGCGTCAAATGCGCGATGACTTTGAGAATAATCGTGCTGGAGAATAGGAGGCTGAATATGACATCAATAATAAAATATTGCCGTCTGTTGCTTATTATCTTGCCAATAAGTAACGCTTTATTTGTTGAAAATGCTAGTAGTCAAAGGCCAGTTTTCCTTTCAGCTGATAGCGAAAATATTGAAATTTTGCCTGTTCAGGAAAATATTTACATGATTGCAACGGGCGGCAGCAATATAGCAGTCATGATTGGAGAGTTGGGTTTGATTGTCGTTGATAGCGGAAATACTGAAGCATCTGAAAATGTAGTGAATGCAATTAGTGAGTTAAGTTCTTTGCCACCACGATATCTTATTAACACAGCAGCTTTGCCAACACATCTAGAAGGCAACCTTGCCATTCATGGGATTGGGGAGGCTCTTCCAGGAACACAAGCGACAGCAGGCGGAATGGGGATGCCAATTGTTGGTCATGCCAATGGCTTAAGCATATTAGTCACTGAGTTCTCTGACGAAATCCCTTATGAAATATGGCCGAATAGTACTTTTTTTGGGGAAAACAAAGCCCTTTATCTAAATGGCGAGCCTATTGACATAATGCATATACCTGCTGCAATAACACAATCAGACGTTCTTGTGCACTTTCGAAGGTCGGATGTCTTAGTGACTGGTGATATTTTTGACACGACCTCCTATCCTCATTTTCACCCTGAATATGGTGGCTCTCTTCAAGGGCTTATTGATGCACTTAATCGAGTTATTGACATTACTGTGCCGGAATTCAATCAACAGGGTGGGACCTTAATTATTCCGGGGCATGGGCGTATAGCCAGCGAATCGGATGTAGTGGAATATCGAGACATGGTCACTATCATACGTGACCGAGTAGAAATAATGATTGATGAGGGCCTTTCTTTAGAGGAAGTTTTGGCAGCTCAGCCTTCACTTGAATATGATGGAATATATGGTCACGAATCAGGTGAGTGGACCACAACAATGTTTTTGGAGGCGGTGTATGAAGATTTACGCTAAGCAAAGATTACAAAAATTTTCTAACAAGATTTTCCAAACTTTATTCTTTTTAGTATTACTAATTAGTGGAACACATTCTTATGCTCAGCGTTTTGGTGGCCCGGTATCGGCTCAAGCGCCGGGTCGAGCCGAAGCGCCAATCGACTTGACAGGCACTTGGGTTTCCTTAGTTACTGAAGACTGGGCATATCGTATGGTGACTCCTGCTATTGGAGATACCATGAGTGTGCCCGTTAATGAGGCTGGCAATGTTGTTACTAACAACTGGGATCTTCAAGCAGATAATGCGGCAGGCCTTCAGTGCAAAGCATTTGGTGCGGCTAGAATTATGCGGGTTCCTACTCGTCTGCAAATAAGTTGGCAGGACGACTACATCTTGAGAATTGACAGTGATGCTGGATCGCAAACCAGGCTATTAAATTTTTCTTCTACGGGCCGTAGACCATTAATGAGCATGATGCTGGAGGCGGCTAGTCTTGATAGAACTTGGCAGGGTTATAGCGTGGCCGATTGGGAAAATATTTTAATTAACCGCGGCAGTAATGCAGATCCTAATGGCGAACCTCCCCCTAGTGGTACATTAAAAGTGATTACTACTCAAATGTTACCTGGTTACCTCAGGCCTAATGGTATTCCGTACAGCGCAGATACCATTCTTACAGAATATTTTAATCGTTTTACAGCTCCTACTGGGGAAGAGTGGTTTGTTGTCACAACAATAGTTGACGATCCTATGTACTTATTCCAGCCATATGTTACGACTTCGCATTTTCGTCGAGAACTCGATAATTCAAAGTGGAGCCCATCTGACTGTGAAACCTGGGCGCCACCAGAAGGGGCAATTGCGCCAGGTTTTTAGGATTATAAAAAACATTGGTTTAAGAGCTACAAGACAACATTGAAGCGCCGGCTTTTTGTTTGGCCCATTCTGGACGTTTCTTTGCGTAACGGTCTTTACCTACTTGCTCTTCATAAGGGTTTTTGAGCACTTCTTGTAGTTCATGAATCATGGTGTAACTACCGGCTTCAGCTTGTTCAATGGCTTCTTGCGCTAAATAATTTCGTAGCACATAAAGTGGATTTACTGCATTCATTTGTTGGCGTCTGTCTTTATCTGATTTGCCGTCTTTTTTTAGCCTTTCTACATATTGCAGTAACCAAGTTTTAATTTCGTCAGCTGCTTCAGGTTCAATATCTTCGTTATAAAATGCAGGTTGAGTTATTGTTAAAAGCTGATCGGCATCAGTTACTTTCTTTATTTCCAAATTGCATAAATGACGATAAAACAATGTCATATCTGTTTCGGTATTTTTTAAATTACGCACTAAATCTTGAAATAATACTTCATCAGTTTCTGGCTCAAAATTGAGCAGTCCTAGTTTGCTCGTCATCATATCGCGCCAGGCTATGTCATAAACTTTTTTAAAATTTTCTAATGCGTTTTCTAGTCCTTTAGATTCTTCAACTATTGGATAAATGGCATTGGCTAATTGCAATAGGTTCCATAATGCGATTTCTGGTTGCTTGCCAAAGGCGTAACGGCGACCGCCGGCATCGGTGGTATTTGGTGTCCATTGAGGGTCGTAATCTTCTAGCCAACCATAGGGACCGTAATCAATAGTAAGGCCAAGAATAGACATGTTGTCAGTGTTCATCACGCCATGTACAAAACCGACTCTCATCCATTCTGTAATCATACGTGCAGTTGAAAGACATATTTCATTAAACCATTGCAGATAAACTTCTTTTGAAGGCTTGCCAAGGTGGGGAAAGAAATATTCGATTGTGTAGTCTGCAAGCTGTTTTGTTATATCTATTTGATTGCGTGATGTGAATAATTCGAAATTTCCAAAGCGAATAAAAGTAGGTGCTGCACGGCAAACAATTGCACCTGGTTCCATCTTGGATTGGCCGTTATAAAACATGTCTCTTTCAACTTGAGTGCCAGTGTTCAATAAAGACAGTGCCCTAGTAGTAGGAACTCTCAAATAATGCATTGCTTCACTGCAAAGGAATTCTCGAATTGATGATCTTAAGACGGCAAAACCATCTGCATGGCGAGAGTAGGGTGTTGGTCCTGAACCTTTCAATTGTAATGCCCAGCGTTGACCTTTTGAGTTGACGACTTCGCCGAGATTAATTGCCCGGCCGTCACCTAATTGACCTGCCCAATTACCAAACTGATGTCCACCATAGCAAGCTGCGAAAGTTTGCATATCGCTTAAGGGCTTGGTGCCACTAAAAACTTCTGTGAAGCGCTGGGTCATGCATTCCATAGGGTTTAAGCCAAGTTCATGTGCCATTTCACGTGAATAGGCAACTAAACTAGCTTTGGGGAAGGGCATAGGGGCTACTTTTGAATAACAAGCAGCATCAACATGACGGCTGTTATTATTAATAACAGGGTCTGCAGGTAGTTTATTGTAAAAGCTATTGTCGAACTTTAAGGCGTCTAGAGAATAGATAGCTGACATGTGTAACAACTCGTTTAACTAAGTCTCTATTCTACCGTGCTCTTAATAAGAATATAAGTTGTGGATTTTGCTAATCTGCAGGGCAGAGCATAGAATGCCAATGACACTAAAAAAGCAGTGTCATCAATTGAATTCACTCTAAATACAAAATATCAATGTTAGACACGAAACCGTTATTACTAGAAACAGATTTTCCACCGCTTTATCGAGGTGAGCTAAATACTCTGCAGGTAAATCTTGGTTATCTATGCAATTTAACCTGTGTGCATTGCCATGTTAATGCCGGACCAACCCGCAAGGAGATTATGAGCCTGGAGGTGGTTGATCTCATCATTCAAGCCTTGAAAAAACTCGATATCCGCATTCTTGATTTAACCGGTGGTGCACCGGAAATGAACCCTCATTTTCGCTACCTGGTCAGTAGCGCTAGAGAACTTGGAATTGAAGTAATTGATAGATGTAATCTTATGATTTTGCATGAACCGGGTTATGAAGATACGGCTCAATTTTTGTTGGATAATAAAGTTATAATTACCGCCTCATTACCTTGTTATTCAGAGCAGAATGTTGAAAAGCAGCGCGGAAAAGGGATTTTCGAAGGCAGCATTTCGGCTATACAAATGTTAAATGATTTAGGCTATGGAACTAATTCTGAGTTGCAATTAAATCTAGTTTATAACCCACAAGATTTGAATTTGCCGCCGGCACAAGTAGGACTAGAAGCCGATTACAAACGTATTTTGAAAGAAAACTACAACATAGAATTCAATCAGTTATACACCATTACGAATATGCCGATAAGCCGTTTTGGTGGATGGTTGTTGGCAAAAGATTTGTACGAAGAATATATGGATATATTGAAAGGCGCCTATTCAGCTTCTAATTTGGAAACAGTGATGTGCAGAAGCCTTCTTAGCATTGATTACCAAGGCTATGTGTATGATTGTGACTTTAATCAAATGCTAGAGATGCCACTTATTGCAGTTAGTAAACCAAGGCCTCACCTTAAAGATATTCTTGATACAGACCTGACTGATAAGCCCATAGCAATTGGCGAGCATTGTTATGGCTGTGCTGCAGGTCAAGGCAGTAGTTGTGGTGGTGCCTTGAGTGATTGAGAATACTCAAGGCTGAATCAGATCAGTGGGCTTAGCTTCTACTAAAATAAGTATCATTATCCCTGCGCTTAATGAAGCAACAGCTTTGTCGCAGCATTTACCTTTATTGCAGATTTACCGCCAGCGTGGACATGAAATCATCTTGGTTGATGGTGGTAGCCACGATAAAAGTTTGGCAGTAGCAAGACCTTTGGTTGATCGTTTTATTCAGACAGTGAAAGGGCGCGCTCATCAGATGAATGAAGGTGCCGATGTTGCCAAAAACGATATTTTACTCTTCTTGCACGCTGACACAGGCTTGCCCAATCTGGCCGATAACTTAATTTTGCAGTCACTAGATTCAGAAAAACATGTTTGGGGTCGCTTTAATGTTAGCTTTAATAACGAAAAGTTAATTTTTAAGTTTATAGGCAGCGCAATGAACCTGAGAAGCACTTTAAGTGGCGTAGCAACAGGTGATCAAGCGATCTTTGTTGAAAAAAGAATATTTGAAGACGTAGGTTTTTTTGATCGAATTCCTTTAATGGAAGATGTCGCGCTAAGTAAAAAATTGTTAAAGCTGGGTAAACCTTGTTGTTTGAAAGAAACAGTTAGAACATCCAGTCGACGTTGGGAAAAAAATGGAGTCTGGAAGACAATTTTTCTTATGTGGCGTCTAAGATTGGCTTATTTTTTTGGGGCTAGTCCTGAAAAATTGGCAGATCAATACTATCCTGATTCAAAATAAGTCTGATTTATAAACTATGTCTAAGTCTGAAACCACATACCGGTACCCTAATAGTTGTATTGCTATGTTTGCTAGAGCGCCAATCTTAGGGCAGGTTAAAACTCGATTGATTCCAGCCTTGGGTGAACAAGGCGCATTGGATATGCACTTGCAATTAATGAACCGGCAATTTGAAGTGTTGAATGAAAGCTCTCTATGCTCTGTGCAACTGTGGGTGGACCGGAGCATCGATCATCAAGCATTCAATAAATTTTCAGGTGAATTAAAACTTCAGCAAGGCGATAGCTTAGGCGAAAAAATGTTTTATGCTGCTCAGGTAGTTTTACAAAAGTTCAATAAGGTAGTGATTATTGGCAGTGACTGCCCTGGAATTGATGAGGTTTATTTAGAACAGGCCCTACAAGCGCTTAATGCAAAGACAAACGACGTAGTATTAGGCCCGGCTTTAGATGGTGGTTATGTGCTGATAGCAATGAAGCTGCCACAGCTGGAAATTTTCCAAGACATAGATTGGGGTACTGAATTTGTTTTAAAGCAAACACTGAATAAGCTTCAAGCAGAGGGCATAGGATTTTCTACCCTTCCACCTTTAATGGATATAGATACACCAGAGGATTTAAAAAGCCTGTTATAAATCTTGCGCCTAAATATGTAGGCTGCATAAAAGTAGAGCTTTTAAAACAACGATTGAAATTAGTTTGCTTGCGGCCTTACGGCTTGGCCATTGATTAGTGCTTCACTGAGAGTAATTTCAATTTCATCGCCGTCAGGGTCTAGTTGATATAATTTTATTAATAACATGTCGTTATTTTTAGCAAACCATAATTGAGTTAAACGATCACTATTTTCTCTTATCCGTTCAACCTTGATAGCGCTTAAGGTTCCAGAATCTGTAGCTACATCTTCTTCCCCAATAACCCGGTAGTGATAATCTTCAACTACATTGCTGTCGATTACGCTGAATGTTATCTCTTCCTTGCCATTGCTGAGTTCATTTTTGATTAAGGCATACATGCTGAGTTCATCTAAAGTATTGCCTGCAAGTTGAAGTTCTACGTTTTCATCTTTTACAGTGGCGATAGCTAAATTATTCTGCCAATCAAAATTGATCTTTCGACTGCGTCCTCGAATACCACTTTGATCATATTCATAATGCTGAGGACGAGGAGCGTCGTTATGCCATTCAAATTGGCTATTTTCTGTAATGGTTGAAACTGTTGCGCCGAATAAACGAACTTTAATTTGTGAATTAGATATAAATTCAGTGTCACTAAGCTGGGTTAATGAAATTTCAGCTTGTGCTTTTAGTCCCTGAAAACGGGCATCGTAATAGGCAGAAAAAGGCAAAGGCGGTTCCGCAGTGCTCAATTCAGAGAGCATTAGTGAAATTATGACTAAAAATATCTTTGCTATTGGGTAGTTACGCATATGGGTATTATCCTAATGTTAGCTTAACTTTTTCTTAACTCTTGTCTAAATTCCGTTAGCATTGTTTAAGCTGCTTGCTGGTTAGCCAATACCTGAATCGGTTATGATAGCGTTTATGATCTTAATTATGAAATTAGCCAAACGCTACTCAAGCAAAGCACTAGAAGTGTTATTAGCACTCTGCTTAATGCTTTGCCTGCCTCCTGGTTTTGCTATCGAAATAGACGGTCTGTATCAAGCGACTATTAGTGTGGAATCACGTAATAGTGAACAAGAAAGGCGCAGAGCATTTGGTGCAGCTATGCGTGAAGTATTGGCTAAAGTAAGTGGTTTTAGGACCACAACAAATTCAGCTTCTATTCGTCGTGCACTAAATAACCCTGAACCCTATGTTGAGTCATGGAGAACTCAAGCAAGTCTAATGCCTGTTGATCCTGATGCTGAAGTATCAGAGTTACAAGAGCTTATCGAGATTGAAATCAATTTTTACGAGTCAGAGATACAGCGCTTGCTCGATGAAAATAATATGCCAATCTGGCCGGTTAATCGTCCAGAAACATTAGTCTGGTTAGTTGTACAGGATGAATTGGATGAGCGTCAAATGCTGAGCAGTGACAGTAGAGAAGAAGCTAATAGAATCGCTGTTATACAAGATTCAGCAAATATGCGGGGTTTGCCTTTATTATTCCCTTTGCTCGACCTTGAAGACCAGCTTCGCTTGAATGTAAACAAACTATGGGAGCTTGATGAGGCTGCAATTTTAAATGCTTCACAGCGTTATCAAGCGGAAAGTATTTTAGCTTTGAGAATATATCGATCATTGAGTGGAGAGGTATTGGCGAAAAGCTTGTATTTCTTTAGAGATAATGTATTTAGTTATGAAGAGTTTGAGCTGAATGAAGAAGATTTTATAAGTGGCAGTGTCAATCTCGCAACTAATGAATTGTCACAATATTATGCTGTACTGATTTCAGGTACAGAAAACAGCGTAAGAATTAATTTACAAGTAGATGGGGTTGATAGTCCAGAAGACTATGCAGCATTGCTAAGCTATTTAAATGCACTAGAAGGTGTTAGTTCATTTCAATTAACAAGAGTCGTCTCGTCAAGCTTAAGTTTACAACTGGAAACTGGTGGCCAATTAAGGCAGCTTGTGGAAACCATAGCTTTAGAGCCAACTTTGCAAGAAGTGACGGAACTTAGCCGTGCTGGCGATGATGTTTCTATGCATTATCGCTGGATTAAAAACTAAATTATTGTCTAATTATTGATTAATGCCACTTTCTAGCCAGCTACCTTTTAACTTCACTCTGTATAACGAATTTACTTTTGAAAATATTGTTGTAACGGACGAAAACCAAGAGTTACTCAGCATATTGCAGTCGGCTAAATTGACTGATTTTTTTTATTTTATTTGGGGAGTAGAAGGCAGTGGCAAAAGTCATTTGTTACAAGCGAGTTGTGCGCAACAAGAAAATTCAGCTTATTTACCCTTAAAAGTTTTTGTAGAAGAGGGTGAGCATGTACTAGAAAATTTAGATCAGCTGGATTGGCTTTGTATAGATGATGTGCATTTGGTGTTATCTAAGCCAGCTTGGGAAGAAAAGCTTTTCAGCTTGTTTAATGCTTGTCAGGAAAATGCAACCCGGCTGATAATTACTTCAGTACTGCCGCCTTTAGAATTAAATTTTGTTCTAGACGATTTAAAGTCTCGGTTCAGTAGTGGTGTGACTTATCAATTACATGAATTGAATGAGCCTGGAAAACTACTGGCACTTAAAAATAGGGCAGAACTTTCTGGAATGCCACTAAAAAATGAAGTTTTAAATTACATTTATTTACGCAGTGAGCGCAGTATGTCGAAATTATTTGCGGTGCTAGAGCAATTAGATAAACTTTCTCTTGCCGAAAAGCGCAAGATCACCATACCGTTTGTGAAAACAATTATGCAGTGGTGAAGCCGTTAAGAGTGAGCTATAAAAAGCTCACTCTTAAAGAGTGTTTACACAGGAAAAGCATTGCAGATATAAGTTATTTGGGTCGTTCAAAAGTAATAACTGCTTAATATCTTCACTTATCTGTTGATAGAGACTATTTAAAGGGGAGGAGAAAGAAGAGAAAACGCTCATGCTAGTTGCAGGTCCGAACCTGCTAGAAATATTAAAATTTTCGGATATAGCTTGCATAAATAATTCAGTTGGGGAGAGAGGTGTAGTGATTTGTTGAGCCCTATATTGTTCGATTCCTGCCAGACTTGCAGCCGCTTCAATAGCATTTTCCATGTCGCCGATACTATCAACTAGTCCTTGCTCGTAAGCATCATTTGCAGACCAAACTCTGCCTTGACCAAGGGCATCAACTTCATCGATTGTCATATCTCTGGCTTCAGAGACAATATCTAAGAAACGCTGATACCCTCTTTCGACATTTAACTGCAGAGCGCGCTGAGTACTTTCAGGGAGCTCAACGCCTATACCATATGCCCCAGATTGTGTGGTTGTTCCTACGCCATCAACATAAATACCTAGATTATTAATAGTTTCTTTAAAGGTGGGGTATATCGAAAATATTCCAATAGAACCTGTTATTGTCGCTGAGCTGGCCCAAATTTCATCGGCAGCAGTGGCTATCCAATACCCTCCAGATGCGGCAACACCCCCCATCGAAACTACTAGTGGTTTGCCGCTACTTTTAAAATCAAGTAGCTCAGCACGAATTACTTCTGAAGCAGTGGCGCTACCACCAGGGCTATCAACTCTAAGGACTAAAGCTTTAATATTTTCATCTAATTTAGCTTGTCGAATAAGTCGAGCTAAAGTATCGCCACCTATACTGCCAGCTGCCTGCTCGCCGTCATAAATGGTGCCGCTAGCAACGATAATTCCAACTTGATTCCCACCTAAGACTGAGGGTAGAGGAACACGACGTTCAAGCAAATATTCTTTAAATGAAACTTGTTTGAAACTGTTGCCAGCTTCATTTAGGCCAATTTGATCAATTAAATAATTACGAATTTCTGGACGATTGGAAAGCTGGTCAACTAAGCCGACATCCAACGCTAAAGCTGCAGTATCACCATTAACTAGGGCTAATTGTTGATCGAGGTTGTTAATAAAGTCATTTACTTGCTCTGCATCTAGATCGCGTTCTTGGCCTATGCTATCAACAAAAAGCTGCCAGCTTTGGTTAAGCCATTCTGCATAATTTTCTTTGGCAGCATCAGACATGGCGTTTAGTTCATAAGGCTCTACCGCAGATTTAAATTCACCAACTCTAAATATATGAACGTTAATATCGAGTTTTTCTAAGGCATCAGCATAATAATATTGGTAGCTACTCATTCCTTGAAGATTTACGGCGCCCATACTATTAAGAATGATTTCATCAGCAAAGCTAGCTAGATAATATTGGCTTTGACTTAGGTTGTCAGCGATTGCGTAGATAGTTTTGCCGTCATTTTTAAAGGCAGTTAGTACTTTGCCCAATTCCTGTAATTGAGCCAAAGATGCTGCTTGTAGATTATCCAATTGCAATACTATTGAACTGATGGCTTCATCACGACCAGCTATTTCTATGCTATCAATTAGATCTTGTAATAAAACTTCATTATCGGCAGGATTGCCGCCAAATAAATCGCCAAATGATGCAACTATTGTGCTCTCTTCGACAATGCTGCCGGTTGGATTGATTAAAAGGGCTGCTCCCTCAGGGATTTCCAATTGGTCAGAACTTAACATTGCAGCTAGAAAAAAAACTAAGACGATGATAAAAATCAGGTTGAGACAGAAACTTCGAATCCAACGATAAACTGTGAGTAATCCTTTAAGAAGTTTAGAAAACATGTTTTTTCCCTGAATTATTTATTGTTCGATATTGGTTTGTATTAAATGTTAGCTCTTTGAGTTCAAGGTTTTTTGTTGCTGATGAATATAGATAATTGCAGAACAGAATAAAAGCACACAAAAACAGGTTAGCATAATTCCACTAATTAATTTTCCTACTGTGAAGATATCTAAAACGCCAATGATGAAATAAACCAAAATAACAAAACATAACCACTGGTAGGAGCGTAGCTTATTGCTGAGTAAGGTTGGGAGAAAAGCAAACAAAGGAATAACCTGTACTAGCCAACGAGAAATACTTAGCGGTTCACTTAACCAATTTTCCAGTGTAAGGGTCAAAATCAGGGCAACGAGACTTATTAATACGCCAATACGGGCAAGGGAGGACATCTTAGTTATGACCTTAATTTCAGTGCTATTTCAGCAAGACGTTTTCCGAATGCCTGACAAAGTGCAGCCTCTTCATCACTTATAGGAGATTTTCCATCAGGGCCAACAACATGGCTAGGACCATATGGAGTGCCGCCACTTGTTGTGGTGTTCAATTCGGTTTCACTATAAGGTATGCCAGCAATCAACATGCCATGATGTAAAAGAGGAATTTGCATGCTCAGCAAGGTTGATTCTTGACCACCATGTAGACTAGCCGTTGAGGTAAATACGCCCGCAGGGTTACCAATCAGGCTGCCGCTCATCCACTGTGCACCAGTACCATCTAAAAAATGTTTCATAGCTCCAGCCATGTTGCCAAAGCGGGTTGGACTGCCTAGAGCAAGACCGGCGCATTCGGCAAAGTCTTCCTCAGTGCAATAAATAGCGCCTTCTATTGGAACTTCAGGCTCACTTGCCTCCGTGGAAGGGGAAACAGCAGGAACAGTACGGATTCTGGCCTCTATACCATCGATGCTTTCAACACCGCGGGCAATAAGTTGAGCCATTTTGGCAACTGAGCCATATCGGCTGTAGTAAAGTACAAGAATGTAAGGTGAACTCATTTGATTAACTCAAGGACGTTTTCAGGGGGGCGACCCAATACAGCACTGCTTCCAGATACTACAATAGGACGCTCAATAAGTTTAGGTTCGGTTAGCATAGCGTCTAATAAAGCATCATCTGACATTGTAGTATCAGAAAGACCGTTCTCTTTGTAAGCATCTTCAGACTTTCGTAGTAAATCACGTGGGGTTTTACCTAATTGCTGCAGCAATTCCTGTAATTTTTTCTTACTCGGTACATTTTCTAGATAAAGCACTACTTCAGCTTGAATATTGTTCTCTTCAAGAATAGCCAAAGTCTGACGCGACTTGGAACAACGAGGGTTATGATAAATGGTAAAATCTGACATATAAAATACCTTGAGTAAAACTAAGACTTAGCGCTATATCAATGCTGGGCAATAGTAGACATTTAGAATTGATTAAACAAGAGAAGGGCTATAGCTTATGCACTTCCAGAAAAATATGCAGTGACTAGGCAAATGACAGGATTCAATGAACGCATAGCGGACCTTTGGCACTTTATTCACTTTGTTTATCTAAACTTCAGTCGCCATAAAGGTATGGAGAATGCAAAGTCTTTAACTTATATGAGTCTATTTGCAGTGATTCCACTGCTAACGCTCTTATTCTCAATTCTTTCTGCTTTTCCGGCGTTTTAGGTCTTTGGTAATGAGATTCAGGCGATGGTTTTTGAACGCTTATTGCCAAGTTCTAGTAGCCAATTGGAGAATTATTTCACCGAATTTAGCGCACAAGCCAGAAACCTGACATGGGTTGGGGCTGCGATGTTATTAATTACTTTGTTTTTAATGTTGGTAAATATCGAGAGAAGTTTTAATCGTATCTGGGAAGTGCGTGAATCGCGCAAAGGGCTGAATTCATTTTTGCTTTATTGGAGTGTGATGAGTCTAGGACCGATTCTTCTAGGGCTGGGTTTTGCTATTAGCTCATACATTACTTCATTAAACATGTTTGATAGTTTTCTTGATATTTCGGAGACCTTAGGAACGACAAGTTTCTTGCTGGGAGTATTTCCATTGTTATTAACTACGGGAGCATTTACTTTATTGTATATAGCTGTACCGAATTGTGGAGTGCGTTTCTTTCACGGTGTACTCGGTGGTTTAGTCGTGGCTATTTCTTTCACGGTGGTAAAGCAGGTGTTTACCTGGTTTATTGCTCTGGCTAGTTATCAATTTGTTTATGGTACTTTTGCAGCAATACCCATATTCCTATTATGGATATATATCTGCTGGATGGTGATTTTATTAGGGGCTAATTTTGTTAAAGCCTTACCAGCCTACAGAACGGAATATAAGAGCAATAAAGTTCACCCTCATATTTTGCTGTTGGCTTTAGTGCATAAATTTTGGGTATCTCAACAAAGTGGTAAAAGTGTCAAATTAAACAGTCTTATAAAAGAAAAATGGCCCTTTAATGAGCTTTCAATGTCTGATGCTTTATTGATATTGCAAAAACAGCAAATCATCCGTAATTGTGGTACTGACGAATTTGTTTTAGTTCGCGATATTCAAAGCTTGTCGATTAAACAGGTATTTGACTGGTTAAATATTGCCTTGCCCTTATCAATAGCTTTTGAAGATCTGCCTGATTTGGTAGTTGAACATTTACCGAATTTGGAAAGTTTAAAAAATAGCTTTGCGGAGCTGGAAAGTGCTTCTCAAAAAGAGTTTGCTGCCCCATTTGCCACTCTTTATCAGGGCAAATGAGGATAATGCGGGCGTAGTCTTAAGACATTACTTTGTTGGTTAGAAATTCTAAAGCATTTTCCAGAGGGATGTCCTGACTATCTTCGTCAGATCGGTGTTTATATTCTAATTTGTTTTGTTCGAGGCTGCGATCAGATATGACAAGTCGGTGTGGAATGCCGATTAATTCCATATCAGCAAATTTTACGCCAGGGCTTGTTTTCTTGTCGCGATCATCATAAAGCACCTCAACACCAGCATCGGTTAAATCACGATATAACTTATCAGCAAGCTGAGATACTTGTTCTGATTTATGAGCATTAAGCGGGATCAAGGCTATGTGAAATGGTGCAATATTATCTGGCCAAATAATGCCTTTTTCATCGTGGCATTGTTCTATTGCAGCGGCAACAATTCGAGTAACCCCAATGCCATAACAGCCCATTTCTGGGATAACACTTTTACCATTCTGATTTAATACAGATAAGCCCATTGCTTGGCTGTATTTGTTGCCTAACTGAAAAATATGGCCTACTTCTATACCACGTTTTAGAGATAAAGTGCCGTTTCCATCAGGGCAAGGATCGCCTTCAACGACATTTCTTAAATCTGCTATCTTACCTATTTTACAGTCTCTATCCCAATTGACGCCGGTTAAATGGTGGTCATCTTGATTCGCGCCACAAACAAAATCTGCTAAAACAGCAGCATCTCTATCAACAATAACAGTAATACTTTCTGGTATGTCGACTGGCCCAATAGAACCTGGTTTGCAATTTAATAAAGCAGCAATCTGGTCTTCATTAGCAAGGCTTAAAGGAGAGTGAACTCCAGCAATCTTTGCTGCTTTCACTTCGTTAAGTTGATGGTCTCCACGCAATACAAGGGCGACCAAAGGACGTTGATTTGCATCTTCATCAGCGCTTTCACCAAGTGCAATCAAGGTTTTTAAGACTTGTTTGGCTTGTACTTTAAGCAAGGTGCAGACTTCTTCGATAGTAGAAGTGTTAGGTGTTTCGACCAGTGTTTTATCAAGGGCAGGGCTTAGTCTTTTTGTTGCAGGGTCTAATGAACTTGCCATGTCGATGTTAGCGGCATATTCACCCTTTGAACTAAAGACAATTTCATCTTCTCCTGAATCTGCTAAGACATGAAATTCATGAGAGCTATTGCCACCAATACTACCTGAATCTGCCTCTACAGCTCGAAAATTGAAACCAAGGCGAGTAAATATCTTTGAATAGGTTTCATACATCAATTCATAGGTTAGCTCTAAAGAGTCCTGATCTATGTGAAATGAGTAGGCATCTTTCATCATGAATTCACGAGCACGCATGACCCCAAACCTCGGGCGACGTTCATCACGGAATTTAGTTTGAATTTGATATAGGTTTAAAGGCAATTGTTTATAGCTGCTAATTTCATTTCTGACTAGATCTGTAATTACCTCTTCATGAGTCGGGCCAAGACAAAAGTCACGCTCGTGTCGGTCCTTCAGACGCTGCAATTCATCACCCATTTGCTCCCAGCGTCCGGATTCTTGCCAAAGTTCTGCGGGTTGAACTACTGGCATTGAAACTTCCAGCGCGCCAGCGGCATCCATCTCTTGTTGAATGATACGGCTAACTTTATTCAGTACGCGAAGCCCCATTGGCATCCAGGTATAGAGTCCAGAAGCGAGCTTCCGAATTAGGCCAGCTTTTAGCATTAATTGATGACTGATTACGACGGCATCAGAAGGGGTTTCTTTGGTAGTAGCTAGAAGATATTTAGAAGTACGCATATGCTTAGGGATGATAACTGTTTTGTTTTAATGTTGCTTTCACTGTTTCTTTTAAAGCGCAATTCAATAAAAAAGCAGCCTTAGGGCTGCTTTTTTAAAGTACTTAAAGCTGGGCCTTAAAGGGCATATTCTTTTAGCTTTTTCAGAGGTACGACTTTAACTCTGGTAGTGGCCGGTTTCTTTGGAATGTCCATAAATTCGCCCTGTTTAAATGGGTTTGGAACATTTTTACGGGCCGGACGAGCAGGACGCTTAACGGCTTTGATTTTTAATAGGCCGGGAAGAGTAAACTCACCAGCTCCGCGCTTTTTAATGTGTCTTTCTATTAAATCTCCCAGCTCATCCAATACATTGGAGACTTCTTTTTTGCTTAGACCTGTGTTTTCAGAAATAGTGCTGAGGATTGCTGTCTTGGTGTATTTATCCTGGATAGCGGTGGTTTTTTTTACAGGAGTTTTTGCGGATTTTTTTACAGCCATACCTTCATCTCTTTTAATTAGACTTGTTAATAAAAAACTCAAACATTGTATTGCGACAATTAATCAAAACTAATAATCAGAATTAGCGTGTTGATTGAGTTCAAATAATGCTGAATACACTTTTTAAAGTTGAGGACTCTTTCTTTTTACAGTTGAATACTTTTTTATTTAACAGTGAAAGACTCTTAAAACTAGTGTTCTCAGTTGAGGAGTCTTTATATCTTTTTCACTCTGGACGGGCAAGGGTTTTATGAGTGTTTTGTAAAATAAAATTACAATTATTTCTTAATAAAGTGATTTGGATCAAAAATGTTGTCCGCTAAATAAATACTGTACAATGCTCCGCTTTTGATTTTGCAAAATCACTAAAGAATTATTTGTAGAATTAAAGATTACGGTGGGGTGTGAAATGCCTATTTATGAATATCAATGTGAAGCATGTGGTGCGCACCTGGAAAAGCTGCAAAAGATCAGTGACCCTGTTCTAAAAGATTGCCCTGAGTGTAATGAAGCAAGTCTAAAAAAGATGATATCGGCAACCAGCTTCAGATTAAAAGGTACTGGTTGGTACGAAACCGATTTTAAGACCGGCACGAAGAAGCATGGTGCAGAAGATAAAGCCAAAGATAAGACTGTTATCGAGAGTAAGGCCTCTACTGAAAAGTCTAGTAAGACCGGTGAATCTGCCAAGAACAGTGCGAATAACAGTGCGAATAACAGTGCAAAGAATAACAGTGCAAAAAAAGAATCATCATCGTAGCCTTTTAGAGTTCATCTAACAGGCTTATATTCAGTATTAAAAGTAAAGGTTGAAGAAGGTAAGAGCTATGCGTAGCCATTATTGTGGTGAATTAAACGAAAGTAATATTGATGAAACAGTCACTTTATGTGGATGGGTGCATCGTCGTCGAGATCATGGTGGAGTGATCTTTCTAGATATGCGTGATAGGGATGGTATTACACAAGTGGTGTTTGATCCTGATACTGTTGAAAGTTTTGCATTGGCTGAGCAAGTTCGAAACGAGTTTGTAATTCAGATTCAAGGGCTGGTCCGATCGCGTCCTGAAGGAACCCAGAACCTGGACATGGCTACCGGTAAGATCGAAGTGTTGGGTAAAGAGCTTTCTATATTAAATGCTGCTGAGACACCACCGTTTCAGTTAGATGAGCATATGGAAGTTGGTGAAGATGTGCGGTTGCGTAACCGCTTTATTGATCTTCGACGTCCAGAAATGTTGAATAAATTACGTTTGCGCTCGAAAGTCACCAGTAGTATCAGGCGTTATCTGGATGAGAATGGTTTTCTTGATATAGAAACTCCCATTTTGACCCGTGCTACTCCAGAAGGTGCGAGAGACTATTTAGTTCCGAGTAGAACACATCAAGGTAAATTTTTTGCTTTGCCGCAATCGCCACAATTATTTAAGCAGCTGTTAATGGTCTCTGGCATGGACCGCTATTATCAAATTGCTAAATGTTTTCGTGATGAAGACCTTCGTGCAGATAGACAGCCAGAATTTACCCAAATTGATATAGAAACTTCCTTTTTGGATGAAGACACCATTATGCAAAGTGCTGAGACGATGATCTGTTCAGTTTTTAAAGAGCACTTAGATGTAGATTTGGACGAATTCCCACGCATGACCTATGCCGATGCTGTCTTAAAGTATGGAACAGATCGACCTGATTTACGTAACCCAATGAGCCTGGTTGATATTGCCGATTTAATGCAACAAGTTGAATTTAAAGTTTTCAATGCGCCAGCGAATGATCCTGAGTCACGTGTTGTAGTAATGAAGGTGCCAGGTGGAGCTGAAATTAGTCGCAAACAAATTGATGACTACACTAGTTATATCGCTAATTATGGTGCTAAAGGCTTAGCTTGGGTCAAGGTGAATGATCTTGCGGCTGGTGTAGAAGGTTTACAATCGCCAATATTGAAATTCATGCCAGAAGAGGTAATTCAAGGCGTGCTTTCTCTTACCGAAGCTGCAACCGGTGACATACTATTCTTTGGTGCTGATAAAACTTCCGTGGTTAATGAAGCAATGGGAGCCCTTAGGGATGTTGTTGGCAAGAACATGAATTTGCTTAATGGAGAATGGGCGCCACTTTGGGTTGTTGATTTTCCAATGTTTGAAAGTGATAAAGATGGCAATTACACCTCAGTGCATCATCCTTTCACTGCGCCTTCATGTAGTCCTGAAGAGTTGGAACAGGAGCCTTTAAAAGCACTGTCTCGCGCCTATGACATGGTTCTAAATGGTACAGAGTTGGGCGGTGGTTCCATTCGTATCGACAATGCAGATATGCAGCAATCGGTATTCAGAGTCTTAGGCATTAATGAAGCAGAAGCAGAAGAAAAGTTCGGCTTTTTACTGGATGCTTTAAAATACGGCTGTCCACCACATGGTGGAATTGCATTTGGTCTAGACAGATTGATAATGATGATGACAGGCTCTCAGTCTATTCGTGAAGTAATTGCATTTCCAAAAACGCAATCAGCCAGCTGCCTGTTAACAGATGCGCCTGGTGAAGTAAGTAACAAGCAATTACGTGAACTAAATATACGCTTGCGTGAATTACCCAAGACTGAACAAAGCTCATAAAATGATAATTAAAGTGTCGCAAGCACATGCACAGAAACACAGAGGATAAAATAAGCTATGGCAGGTCATAGTAAATGGGCCAATATTAAGCATCGTAAAGCAGGACAAGATGCAAAACGAGCCAAGGTGTTTACCAAGATAATTCGAGAACTCACTGTTGCTGCGAAACTGGGTGGCGGAGATGTTGCCGATAATCCAAGACTGCGAGCTGTTGTTGATAAAGCTCTCAGTTCGAATATGACGCGCGATACGATAGACCGAGCAGTAGCACGCGGTGCAGGTAGTGGAGAAAATGAAAACCTGGAAGAGTTGGTTTATGAAGGTTATGGTCCAAATGGCGCTGCAATATTGGTTGAGACTTTAACTGATAATAAAAATAGAACAGTGGCTGAAGTACGACATTGTTTCACTAAAGCCGGTGGCAATTTGGGGACAAGTGGTTCGGTAGCCTATTTATTTAGTAAGGCCGGTGTTATTTCTTATTCACAGGATGTGGATGAAGAAGCCATAATGGATGTTGCTCTTGATGCCGGAGCTGAAGATATTATTAATAACTCTGATGGCAGTATAGATATCCATACTAGTTTCGAAAATTTTGGTTCAGTTAAGGATGCTTTAGATGCTTCAGGTTTGTCGTCAATGAACGCTGAGGTTACTATGTTGGCTTCAACAGAGGTCGATTTAGATGCAGTAGATGCTGAAAAACTGATGAATGTAGTCGATAGTCTTGAAGACCTAGATGATGTTCAGAATGTTTATTCTAATGCCAACATTTCCGATGAAGTTCTGGCGCAACTAGACAGTGAATAACTAAGCTAACATTTATACATACTTCTAAGTTCTACTGATGACTTAAGTGTGAAACCTTAATAGCAAGAAGGGGAGATCATATTAGCTTATGGCCTTAATTTTAGGTATAGATCCTGGTTCACGAGTATGCGGCTACGGTTTAATAAAAACTATAGGTAATAAGCTGGAATATATCTCCTCTGGCTGTATTAAAGTTGCTGATCTAGCTTTCATAGACCGATTGCAAACTATTTTTGAAGGTGTGTCTGAAATTATTGAACGATACCAGCCTGATGAAGTCGCTATAGAAGAAATTTTTGTTGGCAAAAGTGCCGTTTCTGCACTTAAACTGGGCCAGGCACGTGGAGCAATTATTGTTGCTTGTACTAATCAAAAGCTACCTGTGTATGAATACCCGCCGAATCAAATTAAAAAAGCTTTAGTAGGTAAAGGCCGCGCAGACAAAAGCCAAATGCAACATATGGTGACCTCCATTCTTAAATTATCTGCCACTCCTCAAAGTGATGCTTCTGATGCCTTATGTGTGGCAGTATGCCATGTGCACACACAGTCGAGTTTGAATCGGATAAGAGGTGTTGAAGGTAGCCGACGGAGACGTTTACAAGAAGAAATTAAAAGGTAGAAGATGATAGGTAGAATCAAAGGCATATTAGTAGGAAAATTAGCTAATCAAATATTGATTGATGTGAATGGTCTTGGCTATGAAGTAGAAGTGCCGATGAGCACATTATTTCAATTACCAGAAGCGGGTAGTGAAGCAGTCTTACATACACACCTAGTAGTCAGAGAAGACGCCCAGTTGCTTTACGGTTTTTATGAAATGCATGAGCGCACATTATTTCGACTTCTTATTAAGCTAAATGGAGTTGGTCCTAAGATGGCTTTAGGGATATTGTCGGGTTTGAATATTCGAGAGTTAGCTGAATGCGTGCGTCGTAACGACATTAATGCCTTAGTACGTTTGCCAGGTGTTGGGAAAAAAACCGCCGAACGCCTTATTATTGAACTAAGAGATAAGCTTGAAGATTGGTACCAAAAAGACAATGAAAGTGCTTCTGATGGAACTTCTGGGCAGGTTTCGGGCCAAACTAATTCAAGTACTATTCGTGAAGCTGAAGATGCATTAATTTCTTTGGGTTATAAACCACAAGATGCGAGTAAGGCCATTAATCAAGTGGCAATAAAGTTGGAAGAAGAAGGTCAGACTCTCGATACTAGTTTATTAGTAAGAGTCGCACTAAAAGGTATGACAGGTTAAAGTTATTTAATGGTAAAGAGATGATTGAAGAAGATCGATTAACTTCCGGTGAAGCTGTTGAAACTGAAGTTCAACAGGAAGTTGCTATTCGCCCAAACAAACTGGCAGATTATATTGGTCAGGAAGTTGTAAAAGAGCAGATGGGAATATTTATTTCTGCCGCGCGTCAACGCAATGAAGCTCTAGACCATACCTTGATTTTCGGTCCTCCTGGCCTAGGTAAAACAACACTTTCGCATATCGTCGCGAATGAAATGGGTGTGACCTTAAAAAGCACATCTGGCCCGGTGTTAGAAAAAGCGGGTGATTTAGCAGCTATGCTGACAAATCTAGAATCTGGAGATGTATTATTTATTGATGAAATTCACCGGTTGAATCCGGCTATTGAAGAAATTTTGTATCCAGCTATGGAAGACTATCAGTTGGATATTATGATTGGGGAGGGCCCATCGGCACGATCTTTAAAGCTTGAATTACCCCCATTCACCTTAGTAGGCGCGACTACACGAGCAGGCTTATTGACTTCTCCATTACGTGATCGTTTCGGCATTGTACAAAGACTAGAATTTTATTCAGTAGAGCATCTTAAAAGTATTGTTTCTCGATCAGCCAGTATTTTGCAAGTTGAGTGTGATGAAACTGGGGCAGAAGAAATAGCTAAGCGTGCACGCGGGACGCCTCGAATCGCCAATCGTTTATTACGAAGAGTTCGAGATTTCGCAGAGGTAAAGTACAGCGGCAATATAGACTTTAAAATAGCCACGGAAGCATTGGATATGTTGAGTATCGATAAAAATGGCTTTGACCATTTAGACCGACGCTTTTTGATGACCTTAATCGAGAAGTTTGATGGTGGTCCAGTAGGTATAGACAGTATTGCTGCTGCTATCAGTGAAGAGCGAGGTACAGTAGAAGATGTGCTTGAACCTTACCTAATTCAACAGGGCTTTATTACACGTACTCCACGAGGCCGTATGGTCACAGAATATGCATACAGACATTTTGGTTTGAAAGCTCGTGACAGCAAAGACTTTTTTTCGCAGGATCAATAAGCACTTTATATTTAAAATAATATAAACGTTTTATAAAAGGGGAGAGATAAAAAGCATGGGCGAATCAATGAATATCTGGAGCATGATCGTAGATGCAACCTGGATAGGTAAGCTAGTCATGCTGAGTTTGTTTGCGCTCTCTGTCATGTCTTGGATAATTATTGTGCAGAAGTGGATCATTATTAAAGATGCCGAGAGAGAGGTTTTTAATTTTGAAAAACTGTTTTGGTCTGGTATGGATTTAAGTCAATTATTTCGAGAAGGCACCAATAAATTAAAAAAGGAAGACGTTACAATTATTGGGATGGAAAACCTATTTCGTTCCGGTTTCAAAGAATTTACTCGACTAAGGCAGCAGCCAGGTATTGATTCTGATGCAGTAATGGAAGGTTCTCAGCGCGCCATGCGCGTTGCCTTGTCACGTGAAGAGCGGGTATTAGAAAAGCATCTACCGATACTGGCAACTGTCGCCAGTGTTTCTGTGTATATAGGGTTATTTGGTACGGTCTGGGGAATAATGAATGCTTTTTTTGATCTAGCTAATCAGAGTCAAGCCAGTTTAGCGGTTGTTGCTCCGGGTATTGCTGAAGCACTTTTTGCAACTGAAATGGGCCTGTTTGCCGCGATACCAGCAGTACTTGCCTTTAATCGTTATTCCGCCAGTGTAAATTCAATTTCTGATAGTTATTACACATTTTTGGATGAATTTTCTAGTATTCTGCATAGGCAGGCTCATAGTAAACCCCAGGAATCCGAGGACTAGGGCTTAATCATGGACTCACGTAGACGGCGCAGGCCTTTGATGGCAGAAATCAATGTAGTACCACTGATTGATGTAATGTTGGTGTTACTGATTGTATTTATGATTACTGCACCGCTAATAACGCAAGGTGTCAGGGTAGACTTGCCTCAGGCAGATGCTGAGATAGTAGACGATAATGATGATCTTACATTGGTTGTATCTATTAATTCAGATGGGCTTTATTTCATAAGCTTAGGTGAAGTTTCTGAAGAGCCAGAATCAGTGCCACTTGAAACTATTGGCGAAAATGTCAGAGTGATAATGAATCAAAACCCTGATGTACCAGTTTTTTTAGAGGCAGATGCGGCTGTAAATTATGGTTTGGTCATGAGCTTGATGGCTACATTAGAAGACGCGGGTGCGCCAAGCGTGCGTTTAATTACGCAGCCGCCAACTCTTGGCTTATAGTTAAGAGTTATCTTGTAGAAACCATATAAGTAACCATATAAGAAACTGTATAAAAAACTGTATAAAAAACCATAGATAAAGCAGGAATATATAGAATGCTCTCTTTCCACCCTATGGCATTATTACTTAAACATGAAGGTTACCCGCCTGCTGTGGTAGCTGCTGCTTTTCTTCATGGGATACTTATATATTTTATTTTCTATAATCCAGTTATGAGCCGCGAACTTGTTGATCTGGATGAGCCTATTTATATAAATGCCATAACAGCTGAACAAAACCCACAGCGTTTGCGCCGGATTCAAGAAATTGAACAACAACGTGCACGAGAATCTGAAGCTCAAAGGCAACGTGAACAGGATGCAGCTAATCAACGAGCACAAGAAGAAGAGGCCCGGCAACAAGAAGCTCAACGTGAAGCTGATAGGCTTGAACAGCAACGCAGTGAAAGAGAATTAGCCCAACGCCAACAAGAAGAGGCTGACGCAGAATCTCAAAGGCAAGCGCGAGAGCAGCAAAGAATTAATCAGGAGAATTTAGAAAGAGATAGGCAAGCTCAAATTGACCGGGAACAAGAAATCACAAGACAAGCCGAGCTGCAAAGACAACAAGCATTGGCTTCCCGGCGAGCAACTGCAGATGCTCGCGCCGTTGACACTTATGTTGCTATTATCAATAACACAGTTGCCGGTAACTGGGATATACCCCCAAGCGCCAGGAATGGAATGACAACTATATTAGCTATCAGGCTTGTACCTACTGGAGAAGTAATATCTGTAAATGTCATACAAAGTAGTGGGAATGCAGCTTTTGATAGGTCGGTAGAACAGGCGGTTAGGCGGGCAGAACGTTTTCCAGAGCTGCAGGATATGTCGACAACATTATTTGAGACAACATTTAGAAATCTGACTATAACCTTCAGACCAGAGGATTTGTTACGTTGATAATTAAATTTTATCGCACTGTATTATTGTGTTGCTTGTTTTTGCCAGCATATGTGAATGCACAGTTAAACATCGTTATTACCCAAGGTGTTGATAACCCTGTTCCTTTAGCTATTGTACCTTTCGAGTGGGATGGCTTTGGCGTATTAGATGAAAATGTTGATGAAGTGATTAGTAATAACCTCAGAAATACTGGTGAGTTTGCTCCAATCGCTTCGACAAACATGCTGAGTCAACCTCATGAACAAGATGAGGTGTATTTTCGTGATTGGCGTTTTTTAGGCTCTGATTATTTGCTGGTTGGTAAAATTTCGAGCAATGAGAATAGTGAGTTAATTCAAGTGCAATATGAGTTGTTTGATGTGTTGCGCGAAGAAAGGCTGTTTGGAGAGGTTATAACTGGAAACGAATCACAGCTACGAGATATTGCTCATAAAATAAGCGATTTGGTTTTCGAAGAGATTACCGGTGTGCGTGGTGCATTTTCCACTAAAATTCTATACGTAACAGAGGATCGATCACTTCAGTATCCCTTTCGATTAGAGATGGCTGATACCGACGGAGGCAGACCTCGAATTCTTTGGGAAGGAGAAGAACCAATTATGTCGCCATCCTGGTCACCTGACGGCAGTCAGATAGCCTACGTTTCCTTTGAAACTGGACGATCACAAATTTTTATTCAAAATATTAGCAGTGGCGTTCGCGAGCAGTTAACGGATTTTACCGGAATTAATAGTTCGCCAGTGTTTTCTCCAGACGGCAATAGACTAGCTATGGTCTCATCGAAAGACGGTAATCCTGATATTTATTTAATGGATTTACGTACTCGTGATTTACAAAGAATTACAAATCATTTTGCGATAGACACTGAGCCGAGTTGGACTCCTGATGGCTCTTCACTGATATTCACGTCAGAAAGAAGTAATACACCTCAAATTTATCAAGTGGATCTAGAAACACGTTGGGAAGAGCGTCTAACATTCGAAGGCAACTACAACGCTAGAGCCAGAATGCTCAGTGATGGGAATAATATGATCGTCGTTCACCGCTATGATAATAACGATGATTTCAGTATTTCAGTCCTAAATCTGGAGCGTGGCACCATTAGAATTTTAACTGAAACTGCTTTAGATGAATCGCCAAGTATTGCGCCAAATGCCAGCATGGTGATATATGCCTCAAAATCGGGTGATAGGGGTATTTTAAATGCAGTATCCATTGACGGCAGAGTCAAGTTCCAGATACCATCCGCGCAAGGTAATGTAAGGGAACCCGCTTGGTCTCCATTTCTGGATTAGCGGCTTCTGGTAATGTATCATGCTGGGCTTGATGGGTTATATAAATTTTTCTTAACCAAAATTCTAAAATACGGGCATTAGAAATAAGAAATTTAAGAGGAGTATAGGAAGATATGCGAAACAACAAATTTTATAAATTAAGTATGGTTGCTGTATTTGCGCTTTTTTTAGCAGCGTGTCAATCATCTACTGATGACATGGGTGATGGTTCTGATTCCGGTATGGGTGATGACGATAATGGCTCTATGAATGGTGACAATGGCGATTCTATGGGCCGCGGCAACGCAAATGGTATGGATGATATGGACGGACTTTCTGCCGCTGAAATGCGAGACAGAGACGAAGCATTAACTACTACTGTGTTCTATTTCGATTTTGACCGTTCTGACTTAAGCGCCGAAGCTCGAGAAGCTTTGGTTTATCATGCTAATCGTTTAATGGAAAACTCTTCACTGCGTTATCGCATAGAAGGTCATGCTGATGAGCGTGGCACTAGGGAATATAACCTTGCGTTAGGCGAACGTCGTGGACAAGCAATTGAGCGTTATCTACAAGTACAAGGTGTATCTTCAAATCAACTAGAAGTTATCAGTTATGGCGAAGAACAGCCGATAGATCCAGGTACTTCTGACGCTGCTCACGCGAGAAATCGTCGCGTTGAGATACAGTAAAATATTTTTAGCTAAATAATCAAGCCGGGTTCGCCCGGCTTATTTTTTGGGATGTCCATATGCGCAAATATGCTTCTCAACTCAAAGCATTATTTCTATTTAGTCTAGTATATATATTGACGGCTAGCACTGCGTTTTCTCAAGTGCAGGTAGTAGAAGCTGGTGCTGTCAATGCTGATAATACTAACGCTTCTACAGGAACTCCACAGGCTAATCAAAACTCGGGTAACGGCAATGAAATTGTGGTTACCCTCTACAACATGGTTGAAGCTTTACAACGAGAAGTTCAAATTCTTCGTGGTTTGGTTGAAGAGCAATCTTATCAAATTCGACTTATGGAAAATGAACAACGAGACCGCTATCTGGACGTCGATAATCGGCTGAGCGAATTGAATCAGCGCATTCCTTTAGGAGTGAATGGCCTAGTTATAAGTAACTCAGGCTCAATTATTGAGCCCAGTGCTTTGGAGTTAGAAGCACAAACAGCTCTGAACCCAACTATAGATAACAGTGTCATTAATTTAGCGATAGATGAAGATTTTTTCCCTGGCACTGTTAATAACAACACTCAAACACCTGCTTTGCTGAATGAAGTTGTAAATTTAGAACCTAAGTCTGAAGAAGAGTTATATCAAGATGCTAGAAATTTATTGCTGAATGACGGTGAATTTGAGGCTTCCATTTCAATATTTCAACAATTGATTGAAGATTACCCACAAGGAAGATTGGCACCTAATGCATATTATTGGCAGGGTGAAGCCTTAATCTTGATTGATCGTTATTCTCAAGCAATTAATGTTTTTAATCAGGTCGTGAACAACTTTCCAACACACGAAAAGGCGCCTGATTCAATGTTGAAATTAGGCATAGTTTACAGCCTGATGGAAAATGAACCTCGCGCACAACAAGTTTGGCGAGAGCTATTAGAAGACTTTGCGGATAGTGGAAGTGCTTCATTGCGTTTAGCAGAAGTATATTTACGTGAAGGTTACAATCGTTGAAACCTTAGAATAATTAAAACCCCTAAACTTAATAAGATAGAGCGGTTGCCGTCCGGTAATGAGCAAAGCATTACGTATCACAGAAATATTTTATTCCTTACAAGGGGAGAGTAATACAGTAGGCCACCCGACTGTATTTATTCGCCTGACCGGTTGTCCTTTGCGCTGTCAATATTGTGATACTGCCTACGCATTTACTGGCGGTGTTATTTATGATCTTGAGCAGGTGTTGAAAGAAGTTGAATCGCACTCAGCTTCATATGTCACAGTCACGGGAGGTGAACCCCTGGCACAAAATGCTTGTTTGCCATTACTAACTGCACTTTGCGATAAAGGCTATAAAGTATCTATAGAAACATCAGGTGCAATTGACGTTGAAGCAGTTGATTCTAGAGTTGTTAAAGTGATGGATTTAAAAACACCGGGCTCTGGTGAGTTGAGTAAAAATCTTGAATCTAATATTCAACATTTATCGTCTCACGATCAGGTTAAGTTCGTTATTTGCGATAGAAAAGATTATGAATGGTCAAAGGATAAGGTTGAAGAATATAAGCTTCAAGATAAGGTGGCTGATGTTTTATTTTCCCCAAGTAATGAGCAATTACCTGCCAAGGAGTTAGCTGAATGGATATTGGCTGACCATTTAAAAGTTAGATTCCAAATTCAACTGCACAAATATTTATGGGGAAATAAACCAGGCTTTTAATATGGGCACTGCAAAATCAACAGCAGCTAAAGCAGTTGTATTGATATCCGGAGGCTTGGATTCTGCCACTTGTTTAGCAATAGCAAAGCAACAAGGTTTTGAGTGCTACGCGCTGAGTTTTAATTATGGTCAGCGTCATCTTAGTGAATTAAAAGCTGCTGCATACCTAGCCAAGAATAAGCAAGTTGTAGAACATAAAACTATTCCTATAGATATGTCTGGAATAGGTGGTTCAGCGCTGACTGATTTTGATATTTCTGTGCCTGAAGCAGAACTTGAATTTGACGGAATACCAATAACTTATGTACCAGCTCGGAATACGGTTTTTCTATCTTATGCTTTGGGTTGGGCAGAAGTTTTGGGGGCCGATGCTATATTCATTGGAGTCAATGCACTGGATTATTCCGGCTACCCTGATTGCCGCCCTGATTTTATAGAGGCTTTTCAAAAGATGGCCAATTTAGCAACCAGAGTAGGTGTTGAAGGCAGGGAGATTAAGATCGAAACGCCTTTAATTCATTTAAGTAAAGCACAAATAATTCAGCAAGGAATAACATTAGGTGTCGACTATAGTAAAACGGTCTCGTGCTACCAGGCTGACCAAGAAGGGAAGGCTTGTGGTCGTTGTGATAGTTGTCGACTACGGATGAAAGGCTTTTTGGATGCAGGCATAGCAGACCCAACGTTTTATAAGGGTTTGTAGCACTAAAAACTTGTATTTTTCGCTGAAAACAGTAGTATGTGCGCCTTTCTATTTGGGTTGTTAGCTCAGTCGGTAGAGCAGTTGACTTTTAATCAATTGGTCGTGCGTTCGAGTCGCACACGACCCACCAAATACAGGGGCGAAGCTTAAAGCTAAGCCCCTTTTTTTTATTTCTTCTTTTAGCTTTTTACCTTTTCGTTTTTAGCCGTTATCATCCGATCTTGAAGATCATATTAACAATCGGCAACCTGTATTTATGAGTAATGTTGAAAACCATATCTTAAAAGATGATTCAAAAAATGAATTAATCACAGACAGGGTATTTGTCCGCGAATACTTAGATAAAATTCCTCTAAACAGGCAGTTATCTGATCAGGAAAACGCGGACCATGAAAGCAAAATCATTGCTTTGCTTATTGAGAAAAACACAGCCTTAATTGCTCATTACTATACCGACCCATTATTACAAGCATTAGCAGATAAAACTGATGGCTGTGTGGCCGACTCCTTAGAAATGGCTCGATTTGGAAGCACCACTTCTGCCAGCTCTCTGATGGTTTGTGGGGTTAAGTTTATGGGTGAAACTGCTAAGATTTTAAGTCCTGATAAAACTGTCCTTATGCCAACCCTAGAAGCTACTTGCTCATTAGATATTGGTTGCCCTATAGAAACTTTTTCTGCTTATTGTGACCAACATTCAGATCATAAGGTTGTTGTTTATGCGAACACATCAGCGGAAGTTAAAGCCCGCGCTGACTGGGTGGTTACATCAGCTATAGCTGTTGCTGTAGTTGAACATTTGTTGGATCAGGGCGAAAAAATTATCTGGGCTCCCGACAAACATCTTGGTCGCTATATTCAAAATAAATTAGGTGCAGTAGGTGATGACATTCTGCTTTGGGATGGTGCTTGTATTGTGCATGAAGAATTCAAGTTAAAAGCATTGGAAGATATGAAGCATCTTTACCCAGACGCCGCAGTATTGGCTCACCCAGAGTCTCCTTTGGCTATATTGAATGCTGCTGATACTGTTGGTTCTACAACACAAATTATTAATGCGGCCGTTCGCCGCCCGGAACAAAAATTTATTGTAGCTACGGATAGTGGAATATTTTATAAGTTGCAACAAGCTGCTCCTGAAAAGGAGTTTATTATGGCGCCTACATCAGGAGAAGGAGCGACCTGCCGAAGTTGTGCACAATGCCCGTGGATGGGAATGAATACTTTGCAAAATTTATATGAGTCGCTTCTAGAAGGAAGTAATGAAATCCACGTTGACCCTAAATTAGGGGAACAAGCAATGATGCCTTTACAACGGATGTTGGATTTCAAGCTGATTAACTAGAAAGGCATGCTTCGGTTATAGCTCAGTGCTGGCCGAAATTACTTTTAGCTTTTTTTTGGGACACTGGTGGGCTATTGGTAATAGCGATCGATAGTAGTTTGTATATCTTCTAAACGTTGTCGAATTCTTGCAGTTGTCAAAGTATCATTTCTCTCAAGTAGGGCTGAATTTAAATGATCGATAGAACGGCCAAACTCCCCAGTACCATAAAAAAATTCTGCCCGAGCTTGATGTACACCTGAAATATCACCAACAAGACCTTGTAGCTCGGCAAGTTGATACCAAATATTTGTATCATTCGGCCGTTGTTGGCTCAACTCTTTATAAACAACTATAGCTTCAGCATATTGACCATTGGTATCAAGCATCTCAGCATAACTTAAAGAAAGCGGATAGTTATCTGGGTTTATATCCAAATGATCTTCCAGTATAGCTGTTGCCTTTTCAAAGTTGCCTGAAGTACTGGCTATTTCAGCTTCAAGCACAGCATAACTTATACGATTTGGATCTTTAACTAATAATGGGGAAAGCGACTCTGAAGCTGCCACAAATGCTCCATCTCTCAATTGAGCAAGGGCTTTACCATATGTTGCTGCATCTGCTTCAGCCCCGTTTAATTGAGGGAGATCGCGGTCTATATTGTCAACGTAAGCGCTATAGTTAGTTTCAAAATGTAATAAGGCGCGCTGTTTCATGAGTAAAAACTCAACATTCTGAATATGTTCAACTGGGGGCAATCCGAGTGCACGATTACGACTGTCTGCCACGCGGTTTTCATCTAGAGGATGAGATGAAAGGAATTCTGGCATGCGCCTTGAAAAGCTACGCATTTGCATCATGTTTTCGAACATACCAGGCATGTCTTCCGGGTCAAAACCAGCATTGAAAAGTGTCCGCATACCAACACGGTCTGCTTCTTCTTCATTGGATCGACTGAATTGCAGGCGGTTTTCCGTCATAACAGCTTGCGATGCAGCAAGTGCTGCTTGACCTGCTTCTGCTCCACCGGCAGCCAAAATCAATATGCCAGCTAAAGTTGCCGCAACTGTGGCAAGTCGACTTGATTGTGACTGAGCAACACCTCGAGCATAGTGGCGTTGACTTAAATGAGCCAGCTCATGAGAAACAACTGAAGCAAACTGACCTTCATTATCTGAAAATAAAAACAATCCTGCGTTTATTCCAACAATACCACCAGGCGCTGCAAATGCGTTTAATTGATCGCTATCGATTAACAAGAATTCAAGACGGTGATCAGTTAGTTCACTATTTGCGGCTAGGTGGTAACTTAGGCTAGCAATATATTCTTCAATTAAAGCGTCTTGTAACAAGGGTGATTGAGCACGCATTGAGCGTATGATTTCACGACCAAATTCATATTCCTGTTGTGTGGTAATTGTTCCAGATACGGCATCACCTAGGACAGGAAGATTATCAATCTGTGCTGAAACTGCCGTGCTTGTGCATAAACTAATACAAATACTAGATACTAGTATGCAGTGTTTGGCTAATTGTAAGAGTCTAATGTTCATCCAATTGACATAACTTATATTACTAAACTGTCCTAAGTATGAATAATACTACCAAAACTATGTAATAACTCGGTTTTTTAGCAAGCCCTTGCTAGAATGTAGCTATGAATGTTGCAGTTGATTTAGAGCTTGATTTGAGTGGTTTAGTTTGCCCGCTCCCTCTTTTGAAGACGAAGCAGGCCCTTAACCGACTGAATAGCGGCCAGAAAATCAAAGTGTTAGCAACCGATCCTGGTTCAGAACGAGATTTTCAGGTTTTTGCTGAACAAAGCGGTAATACTTTACTGGAAATGCAGCATTTAGATGGAAAGTTTTATTACCTGCTCAAAAAAAGATAAAACCCATTAAGAAATAATATATATTTATCAAATAGTTAGAACTTAAAAGGATTCTCAATGCTGAGAATATTTAATGACTTGTATAAACGCTATTTCTCTGAAGAGGAAGCGTTAATATTCACAATCCTGATTATAGTCGGCATTATTGTAATGATGACCATGGGCGGTGTAATTGCGCCCTTATTATGGAGTTTAGTGCTCAGCTTCATTTTACAAGGCTTAGTCAATTCTTTAGTACGACTGAATTTGTCCTATCGCCTTTCGGTTTACCTGACATATCTGTTTTTTATCAGCCTGATGCTACTAATCATACTTATTTTATTGCCGTTTACCTGGGCTAGATTGGGTTTATTTATCGATGAACTGCCAAACATGATGAGTCAATTACGCACGTTTATGTTGCTGTTGCCCGAAAATTATCCAGACCTATTTACTGAAACACAAATACAAAGTTGGATTAATAGTTTGCAAAACGCCTTAGGCCAAATGGGACAAAGCGTTCTTTCTTATTCAGTAAGTAGTATTACACGCCTAGTAACTATATTGGTTTACACCATATTAGTCCCCGTAATGGTTTTTTTCATGCTCAAAGATGCTGATAAATTACTGAACTGGTTAGAAAATTGGCTGCCTGAGAAAAGGCCTATCATGGCTCAGATATGGCAAGAAATGAATGGGCAGCTTGCTAACTATATCCGCGGTAAAGCGCTCGAAATAGTTATTGTGGCGCTAAGCTCCTATGTTGTATTTACAATGTTCGGTTTGAACTACCCTGTACTTCTAGCATTCATGACAGGTTTTTCTGTGATTATTCCTTACGTTGGAGCGACATTCGTGACTATTCCTGTTTTTTTGGTTGCCCTGTTTCAATGGGGTTTTAGTTCAGATTTAAATTTTCTGCTTTTCGCTTACGTGGTAATTCAAATATTAGATGGGAATCTGCTTGTGCCGCTAATTTTTTCTGAAACGGTTAAATTACATCCACTAGCAATTATTACAGCAATTTTGTTTTTTGGCGGCATTTGGGGTTTTTTGGGTGTGTTTTTTGCAATCCCTCTCGCCACTTTTATCAAGGCTATTATCAGGGCATGGCCAGTGCCTGAAAACATAAACGATCAAGTTCAAGAATAGTTAATCAAAGCAATAGTCTTTCTATTATCTTGCATTTACTTACGATAAAATTATTGGTTTAGTTTGATTCGAAAATTTATTCCTCTTGGGGGCAGAATGATTAAAGGCAGCATAGTGGCACTGGTTACACCAATGAATGAAGCTGGTGAAATCGATCTGCCTACATTAGACACTTTGCTTGAATGGCACATTCAAGAAGGAACTGATGGCATTGTGGCTGTCGGAACTACCGGTGAGTCTCCGACTTTGTCTATTCAGGAGAATTCAGCCGTGGTTGACCATGTCGTTAAAACTGTCAATGGCCGTGTACCAGTTATTGCTGGTACTGGATCGAATTCGACTAAAGAGGCCATTGAATTAACCCAAGCGGCGAAAGATTCTGGTGCAGATGCCTGTCTATTGGTCACGCCGTATTACAATAAGCCTACACAAAAGGGCTTAATTGCTCATCATACAGAGATTGCCAAAGCTGTTGATATCCCACAGATTTTATACAATGTACCAGGACGGACTGTATGTGACATGCTACCTGAGACGGTTAAAGAGCTTTCATCTATTGAAAATATAATAGGGATAAAAGAAGCGACTGGCGATTTAGTACGTGGTAAAGAAGTCATCGAACTATGTCGGTCTGAAGACTTTCAGGTTTACAGCGGTGATGACCCGACAGCGATGGCTCTGATGTTTATGGGCGCCCAAGGCTGTATTTCTGTATCAGCTAATATTGTACCGAAAATATTTCATGATCTTTGCCGTTTTGCAATCTCTGGTGATAAAGAACAGGCTAATTCTTTAAATGAAGGTTTAGTTATTTTGAATAAGTGCCTGTTTTTAGAAGCTAGTCCCATACCGGTTAAATGGGCCTTGCATGCAATGGGAAAAATTGGGCCTGGTATTCGTTTACCTTTAACGCCGTTGGATGAAATGTTTCACGATTATTTCCGTTCCACCCTAGAGCAGGCTGGCATAAGTTACACTTAACAAACTAACCCGAAGAGACAGACTAAGCTATATGCAAGCCATGAAAGTAATAAAAACTAGTTGGGTTCTAACCATGCTAATAAGCTTGTCTGCTTGTAGCATGCTTGGATTAGACCTCTTTGGCGAAGAAGGTTTCTTCCGTGATCGACAGGGCGATTACCTTGAAGCTGAATCAATTCCTCGCATTAATGTTCCGGCTGACAAGGACTCTTACATTATAGATGATCTGTTAATTATTCCAGATTTAATAAGTGCGGATGGTGATGCTTTTTTGCAAGTACCCAGGCCGCGTCCTTTGCAAGGAAATCCTGACCAATCAGTTGTTATCCAACGAATGAATGAAAGTAGTTGGGCCGTGATTGATTCAGCTGTAAGCCAGGTTTGGCCAAGGATTAGGCAGTACTGGCTTGAGCAAGACATTGATTTATCGTTGGAAAACGCAGGCGAAGGATCGCTCGATACAAACTGGTTTATTCAGGATGGAAATGTTGATACACAAGAGAAATTCAGAGTTTTAGTTGAGCCAGGCTTTCAGAATGAAAGTGCGGAAGTTAGTTTGATCCATATTTCTGTACCACAAGATCAAGAAGTATTCGAACAAGTTACCTGGCCAGAAACATCTATAAACCCTGAATATTCTGATGAAATATTAAATGAGATATCTATTTATTTAGCGAATGAATTACGGAATTACCAAGCTTCAACAGTATCTTTTCTAGCAGGCAATGTTTCGTCCGAAGGTAAAGCAAAAATGCTCACAGAAGATGGGATAAATATGCTCCACCTCACAGCAGGATATGAGCGTAGTTGGGCAGCAGTAGGTAGGGCACTAGAGCGTGCCGAAATTGAGATCATTGAAGAAGATGTTGATGCAGGTTCTTTTTCTGTCATTTTTGGTGAAGAATCTGAAAATGATGATGCAGGTATTTTTGGACGTTTGTTATCTATTGGTAGTGTCGAAGAGACTACACCATTTGATGTGTTTTTAGAGGAGTCTGCTAACGGTATAGATGTGCTAGCACTACGAGTGGTTGACATAAATAATAGTTATAGTGACGACCTCAGCGAAGCAGAACTAGACATTCAAGAGCAACAAGATATAGAGCTTATTAATGACTTGATTCAAGCCATAAGAGACTTCATCTAATAATCTTATTAAATAATTGAGCTGTGATTGAACAGCGTTGTGGAGCGGTAATTTGATGCAAATGGGTGAAGAGATTGTCTCAGGAAAAGCTAAGTCAATTTTTCGAACTGATGATCCAGAATTGTTTGTTTTGCATTTCCGAGATGATACTTCAGCATTTGATGGTGAAAGAGTTGAGCAGTTAGCTGACAAAGGTAAAGTCAATAATATTTTTAATGCCTATATTATGGAAAAGCTTGCCGCTGCAGGCATTCCAACACATTTTGTTAGACGCTTGTCGGATACTGATTCCTTAGTTAAAAAGCTCGATATGATTCCAGTAGAGTGCGTGGTCAGAAATTATGCAGCAGGCAGTCTTTGCAAACGTTATGGAATAGATGAGGGTATCAAGATAACTCCCCCCACTTTTGAGTTCTTTTTAAAGAATGATGAATTGCATGACCCCATGATTAATGATTCGCATATTATTTCTTTTGGTTGGGCCGAGCCTGAACATATTGAGGCAATGAAGACTCTAACCATTAAAGTTAACTCTATCCTTAAGCAGCTGTTCCTTGATTCGAATATGCTTCTGGTTGATTATAAGTTGGAATTTGGTCTGTCCAATGGTGAATTAACCCTTGGTGATGAGTTTAGTCCTGATGGTTGCAGAATATGGGATAAGACTACTCGAAATAAAATGGATAAGGACCGTTTTCGTCAAAAATTAGGTAATGTTATTGAAACCTATAAAGAAGTTGCTCAACGTTTAGGTATTGATTTAAATTAGACCCGCCTATCCCTGTCATTTTCACCAGGAGCTTTAATGCCTGCTACACAGATGATTGTCCTCCTGTTATTCTTTTTACTGTTGCTATGTTTTTCAGTAATAATTTTCTTTTATAAAAAGAATCAAAATTTGCAGGAAAATTTAAATCAAGAACGCAATTTATCTACCGATTTAAAAATTGAGCTAAGTCGCCAAGAAACCTTGCTGCAAGAAGAAAGTAATCATCACCTTGAGAAATTGAAAGTATTGGAAAACTCAAAGGCGCAAATGACTGCTGAATTTAAAAATCTAGCCAATGAAATCCTTGAACAAAAAAGTAAAGCGTTTACAGAAAGTAATAAGAAGAATATAGAAAGTATATTAACGCCTTTAAATGAAAAAATTCAGGGATTTGAGAAAAAGGTTGAGGAAACATATGACAAGGAAGCTAAAGAAAGGTTTTCACTTACTGAGCAAATAAAAAATCTTCAAACATTAAATGTGCAAATAAGCCAGGATGCTATCAATCTAACGAATGCTTTAAAAGGCGAGAATAAAACCCAAGGAATTTGGGGGGAAATGATTTTGGAGCGGGTGCTAGAACAGTCAGGACTCAATAAAGGTCGAGAATATGAAGTGCAAGCTAGTTTCTCTACCGATACGGGAGAAAAAAAACAGCCAGATGTTATTGTTCATTTACCAGAAAATAAAGATGTCATTATTGATTCAAAAGTCTCATTAGTAGCCTATGAAAAATATAGTAACGCTGATTCAGAAGAAGATCGTAAGACATTACTCAAACAACATGTGCAATCTTTAAAAGGGCATATAAAAAACCTTTCCTCAAAAAGTTATGAAGATATCAGTGCTGTAAAAAGCCTGGATTATGTTTTGTTGTTTTTACCGATCGAAGCTGCCTTCACTTTAGCTATTCAAGAAGACAATGATCTTTTCACAGAAGCTTTAAATAAAAACATTATTTTAGTTGGTCCATCAACTTTATTAGCTATTTTGCGCACAATACAGAATATTTGGCGTTTTGAGCATCAAAATAAAAATGCTATTGAAATAGCTACGAGTGCCGGACGGTTATACGATAAGTTTGTGAATTTTGTAGAAAACCTTGAAGAGATAGGGAAGCATATTCAACGTAGCCAGGATAGTTATGATGCTGCATTAAATAAACTTAATACAGGCCGAGGTAATTTGATTAGTCGGGTTGAGAGGCTAAAAGCACTTGGAGCTAATACTAAAAAATCATTGCCTGAGAACTTACTCAGCGAGAAAATTGAGAATTCAAAAAACACCGCCGCTATTAAGAACAAGAATGAAATCGATGAAGATGCTGGCCGCGAAATTAAAGCTAAAAGAGATGGGGAAGGGGAAGTGCATTGAGCACTTCAAGCATTACTGTCCCAGTTCAGTTATTAGAATTCCTTAAATGTGAAACACCGCAAGCTTGGATTGATACTGCGCTTGAAAATGAATCTATACTATTAATAGATCATGCAAATTGTGAGAAGAAAGCTGCAGCGACTGCGATGAATCTAATGTATCGCTATGTTGATCGTTGTGAATTACTTCAAAAGATGTCCCAATTAGCACGTGAAGAGCTTCTGCATTTTGAGCAGGTTGTGAAAATTATGCAGGTAAAAGAAGTGAGCTATAGTCACTTAAGTGCATCGCGTTACGCTTCTTCACTCAGACAACACATTAGATCGCATGAGCCGGCTAGATTAACTGACACACTAATTGTTGGTGCTTTTGTTGAGGCTCGGTCATGTGAACGATTTGCAAAGTTAGCAGCAAGATTGGATGATGATTTAAAAAAATTCTATGTCTCATTATTACGTTCAGAAGCTAGGCACTTTGAAGATTATATAGCTTTAGCTGGGTTATATGCTGGAGAAGATATCAGTGAGAGAGTGGCTTTCTTTGCAGAACAAGAGGCCGAGTTGATAACAAGCAAGGACAGCCAGTTTCGTTTTCACAGCGGTACGCCAGAATTAACAGTACAGCACTAATAAATCTATAAGTTTAACTGCCCTCTTAATCGCAGCTTAGCGGTCTGCGTAATGAAGATCCTAGGCTTGATTCTAGTTGGTCTAGTTGTCGACAAGAAATAGAACTATTTCCGCTAAGGTCAATGAAGTTCAGCAAGCTGAGATTGGATAGAGTATTAATATTACGTATCGAATTATTAGCTATTCTTAAAACACGTAAATTTCCGAGATAAATTACTGGACTAAGATCGATTATATTATTATTACTTACATCTAATAAGTTGAGATTAGGAACGTTGTTTAGTCCGATCAAAGAAGTAATGCCAGCTTCTGTGCAAGAAAGTTGTGAAATAGAATCTAGCGTTGAATCTGGGTTATTATTCAAATAAGAGTTAATACAAGCTTGTAAGCCAGGATCTTCAACCACCTCTTCAATAATATTTCCTGAAGGTGAATATAGAACATTTTCATTCACAGAAATCGCATATGGATTAAAACTGCAGGCATTTATAGGTAATGTCGCAATCAATAAATAAATTAAATTTTTCAGCATCATTATCAGGCTTATGGGCAGTAGTAATTCAAACTCAGTCTCGGTAATATTGATCTTTTTACACGCTGAAAGCAACGATCAAATAAGAGGTAGGGATAATACAATGAATAGTTTCGTGAAAGTGAGAGTTACTAAGATAATTTCGATATTGGTATTAAGTTTATTAGCTAGCACATCACTTTTTGCTCAAGGACTTGATCTTGAGAATACAGAAATCAGAACGGGTTATAGCATTGGCGTAAATATAGGTCTTAATTTAGCCAGCCAAGGTATTTTAGGTGATAACGTAGATAATGCTGCTTTGATACAGGGCATACGTGATGCTTTAGAAGACTCTATCCAGCTTAGTGATGAAGAAATTGTAGCTGCTTTGGAGCAGTACAGTTTGTTAATGGAGCAACAAGCTCAAGAACAGTTGGCCGGAATGGCGCAGGGTGGAGAGGAATTTTTAAACGACAATGCGATGCAAGCAGGCGTTGTGACGACTCCATCTGGTTTGCAATACCTAGTACTTGAAGAGAGTGCCGATAATAATGCAGCGATGCCATTGGCGACTGATGAAGTAGAAGTTCATTATCACGGTACTATGATAGATGGCAGTGTTTTTGATAGCTCTGTCGACAGAGGTGAGTCTATTTCTTTTCCTCTTGATGGTGTTATAGCCGGTTGGACAGAGGGATTACAGTTGATGAGAGTCGGTGATAAATATCGCTTTTTTATTCCTTCTGAATTAGCTTATGGTGCTGCAGGCGCAGGCCCAATCCCTCCATATTCTGCGTTAATTTTTGAAGTTGAGCTATTAGGGATTAACTAAGAAAATACTTAATAGATCTTTCTAAAATGTCAAAACAAAAAGAGTTAAATGCAGGCTTGTGTGATTTTATACAAGCCTCACCAACTCCATTTCATGCGGTTGAAAATCTCAGTAAAGAACTAATCAAAGCTGGCTATAATCTATTGCATGAAAGTGATGCTTGGCATATTGAACCTGGCCAAGGTTATTTTGTATGCCGCAATTCGTCTTCTTTAATAGCCTTTAGAACTGGCGACGGGAACTTGCAGGATTCAGGGTTTAAAATAGTAGGGGCACACAGTGATAGTCCCTGCCTTAAAGTAAAACCACAGGCTGCTTTAGTTAACAAAGGCTATGCTCAATGCGGCGTAGAAGTTTATGGAGGAGTATTACTAAACCCATGGTTTGATCGCGACCTTTCTCTTGCAGGTAGAGTTCATTACAAGCATAAAAGTGGCGATGTGGCTCCTTGCTTGATTGATTTTGAAAAAGCGATAGCAAGTATTCCTAGTTTAGCAATTCACCTTGATCGAGAAGCAAATAGTAAGCGCAGCATTGATAAACAAAAACATCTAGCCCCGGTGCTTTTACAAACCAGCAATAATAATGATTTTGATTTTAATGCTTTGTTACTCAATTTTTTGCATGAAAACCTTGGGCTTATAGATGCAGAAAAAATATTAAGCTATGAATTAAGTTTTTATGACAACCAGAAAGCTACTGTAATTGGGATGAAAGAAGAGTTTATTGCTAGTGCTAGGTTAGACAATTTATTAAGTTGCTATCTTGGCTTGCAGTCGCTAATAGCAAGTAACAATGATCAGCCTGCATTGCTTGTGTGTTCGGATCATGAGGAAGTGGGTAGTGTCTCAGCTGCAGGTGCTGCTGGTTCATTTTTAGAGGCTGTAATAGAAAGAGTTACAGAAAGTTTGGCTTCTGAAGCTAGTGGCAAACAACAAGAGGCTAAACGCAGATTGTTAGAAAACTCCATACTGATCTCAGTGGATAATGCACATGGCATCCATCCTAACTATCCTGAAAAGCATGACCAGCAACATGGCCCAATTTTGAATCAAGGACCGGTATTAAAAATTAATGCTAATCAGGGATATGCCAGTAATAGTGAAACCAGTGCTTTATTGGAATCCCTTTGTGCTGAGATAAATGTGCCCTTGCAAAGTTTTGTAGTACGCAGTGACATGGCTTGTGGCTCAACCGTTGGGCCTATTATTGCCGCAGAGCTTGGGCTTAAAACAGTTGATCTTGGAGTGCCTACTTTAGCTATGCATTCAATTCGTGAACTTGCCGGCAGTAAAGATACTGAATTTCTGCTGCAAGTTCTGACCGCATTTTTTAGTAAATCATAATAGTTGTTTTTTTAAATTACTGATTAGATATCTTATCGGATGCAAGCAATTAGCATTTGCGTTTGATAGAGGTAGGGGTGATTTATTGATGAGATTTGTTAAATATTTGGCAGCTACAGGTGTGCTACTTAGCCCATGAGACCCGTGAGCAACATTGATAAATAAGCCTGTCTGGTGCTCCGCCATCTGAGTAAAGTCTTTTTTTGCATTACGACTGAGCCCTGCATAAATATCTTGGCACTGCTCTTTATTCTCAACTGGTCCGATCAAAGGTAAATAATCAGGGCTGCTGCAGCGAACTCCTGTACGACTTTTTGTCAAAACATTCTTGCCATAATCTTTAGCCAAACTAGGGCTCATCGATTTAACTAGTTCAAGATTTTTTTCAGCTACGGCCCTTATATTTGTTGCTAGTGCTTTATCAGTATTAGTGATGCCACCAATAAATTGTGAATCTGAGCTGCCTGGTAAAACATAACCTTTACCACAAACAACACAATTTAATGAGCTGTTTAATTCAGTTACGGGGTATTGGTCTATCTGGCCAAAACTTTTAGTTAAAGGGTAGTGTCGACTTTGTTGAAAATTTGAGGCGTCATGACTATTGGCAATAATTACTATGGGTGCTTGAACTATATTCGCAGATGAATCTTCCACCTGCCAGATATTATTTTTAAAATTTAAATTGAGGGCTTCTGTATTTGTTAGACATGAAATGTTGTTGTGTTGAGTATAAGCATTACAAAGGGCACGAGGGTTTAAAAAGCCGCTATAGGGGAAAAATAAACCTTCATTGTCTATATTTACCCCGGAAATTTTATTAACTTCCTGTGAGTTAAGGTGCCTTACAAAACTCAAATTAGAAAGTTTATTAATAGCTTGTATTTGGCGTTTTTTTTCACGCTCATCAAATGCTATCTGCACTAGGCCACAGGATTGCCATCCTATATCATTGGACTTTGAAAATTGCTCGTAGTGATCTACAGCAAAAAGGAATGAATGTAGATAATAATTTGCAATTGCATCAGTACTGTTGGATAGCTTGCAATAAACTATGCCTTTAGGGTTGCCAGAGGCCTTATTGGCTATTTTAGGCTCACGCTCAATTAAGGTGACTTGCCAGCCCGTTTGGGCTAATTCTGAGGCTGTCGAGCAGCCTGCAAGTCCAGCACCGATAATGATGGCTCTTTTGTCGTCTTGGTTTATATTTGGAATATGAAACCATGCGGGTTGCCGACTGTTGTTTTGTTGATCGATAGGATTATATTTTCCCACAAGCATATGTCTTTTATTGGCAAAGCCCGTTTTCCTTTCTATAGTAAAGCCATTTCTTCTAAGTGATTTTTTCACTAGACCGGCAGCACTGTAAGTGCTGAGTGTGGTTTCAGCTTTACTTAAAGCTGCGAGAGCTGAACATAAAAGTTTATCCCACATATTTGAATTTAATAAAGGAGAAAAGCCATCAAGGTACCAGGCGTCAACACGAAAACCGTTCGCTTGGTAGATTTGCTCAAACATTTCTGTGGCATTACCCAGCATAAATATTAAAACAACTTTTTTATCTCCAAAATTTAAATCTCTACTGTGTATGCCTGAGAGAAGAGGGGGGTAGATCTTTAAAAGAGCATCAGAATATGTTCCCAACTCAGGGTATTTTTGGTGTAAGTAAGTTAAGTCATCTTTAGTGAAAGGGTGCAAATCGCAAGTAAGGTAATAAAGCGTAGAGTTAGTCGAATTTTTTTTAAAGATTTCGCACCACAGCTTACAAGTGTTTAAGAAATTTAATCCTCCACCAAAACCGCACTCGCCAATAATAAAGTTTTTGTTAGAGAGCTGCTGCCAACGTTCAGCCAGATTATTAGCTGCTAGGAAAATATAAGAGCTTTCAGCTAGCGCATCAGCCTTGGCATAATATATATCCTGATAATCCTCTGAATAAGGATTGCCAGAATCATCCCAGCTTAGTCTTGCTGGCTTGATAATGTTCTCTTGATTTGGCATTTGATGTCTTGCAGTTATACCTTGAGTATTTGGTATTCACCAGGAAGTAAATCTTGCAACTGCCATTCTCCTATCTGGTGACGAACCAGGCGTAATGTTGGAAAACCTACTGCGGCTGTCATTCTTCTTACCTGGCGATTACGACCTTCGCGAATTGTTAAATTTAGCCATGAGGTCGGTATATTTTTGCGATCTCTAACCGGAGGCACTCTAGGCCAGATAGTTGGATCATTAATCTTAGTGGCTGTAGCAGGCTTGCTTATTCCGTCTTTTAATTCAACACCACTTTTTAATTTATCTAAAGCTGCTTGATCGATTTCGCCTTCTACCTGAACCCAATAAGATTTGGGCATTTTCATTATAGGATTGGCAATACGATGCTGGAGTTGGCCGTTATTAGTAAGCAGTAATAAACCTTCTGAATCTTTATCTAATCTACCAGCGGGATAAAAATTCGGTAAATCTATAAATGAAGCAAGTGTTTGAGAAGCTTTGGCAGATGGATCAGTATCAGAGAATTGAGAAAGCACATTATAAGGCTTGTTGAATAAAACAAGATCAGACATATTAATTAATACTAGGGTTAAATTGTTTGGTGCTTATTATGGTAAGAGATATCAGAGAGTGACAATAGATCTAGCTAATTGATATAAGTAGGATATAGAAAAGAGAATAGATAAAATAGCTTATGGCGGTAAATATAATAAGGTGATTTCTAAGAGGCCTTATCAGCTTCTTCAGGAGCGGAATTTCCTTCTACATCAGTAGCTTCGTTTTCTACAATTTCATCGTTTGATATTACTGCTTCTGCTTCTTCTGCTACTTCGACTTCTGCTTCCTCTACGACTTCCGGTTCTGCTTCTTCTACTGCTAAATCTTCTACTTCTACATCTTCTACTTCTACGGGTTCTTCATTTGATTCAGCAGGTTCCAAAGAGTCGACTTTGACTGCCTCTTCCTTTTCAGTTTCGTCAGTTTGCTGAGGCGCATCTGCTTCGTCAAGCTCCATAATATTTGCCGCGTGCAATCCTTTTGGGCCTTCAGCGATATCAAAAGAAACCATTTGGCCTGCTTTTAGAGTTTTATAACCTTCCATGCCGATAGACGAATAATGAGCAAATAAATCACCATCTCCATCATCGGGTAAGATAAAGCCAAAACCCTTAGCATTATTAAACCATTTTACTTGACCGGTACTCATTCGCTCTCCCAACAGAATTATATTTTATAAAAATTAAGCTCTTCCAGATATAAACCCTTTTTCAAAGTCAAGTCAATTTGAATTGTGCAAAAAACTTGAAAATATAAAGCTTGCCTCCATCTACTAAGAATGTAGGTATATTTTAGTTAAATCGCATCGTTATATAAAGAAGCGTGTTATAGTTTTAGGTAGTGATTTATTCTAGTTATTCAGGTTTTTCAAGATTTATTTATTACTCATTTTGTTGATTTTTTATGCGGGCGATGATGTTTAAAGAAATAGCAAATGATGTTGCTAATTTGTTGAAAGTAGTTTTATCTAATGATAAAGATGCTGAGCGTGAAGGTGCAATAAGTGAAGCTTTAGCACCAAAAGAGTTAGAAGTTAAACCTCCACCATTATTTAGAGTGATCTTATTAAATGATGATTACACGCCGATGGAGTTTGTAGTTGATATTTTGTGTAAATTTTTCTCACTGAGCGTTGAGTCTGCTACTGGAGTAATGTTAAAAGTTCATACTGAGGGTAAAGGTGTTTGTGGTGTTTTCCCAAAAGAGATTGCTGAAACTAAAGCAGTTTTAGTGAATGAATATGCTCGTGAATCTGAACACCCCTTGCTCTGTGATATTGAAGTTGATGATGATTTTTAGTTATCAAACTCATTTGTAGATATAGAAGCTTGAAAATTGGTAAAGTATCATTTAAATAATTGTAAAAAAGCAGAAGAGTTATATTTATGTTAAGTAAAGAATTAGAATTCACCCTTAATAGGGCTTTTAAAGAAGCTAGACAAAAGCGCTATGAGTTTTTAACTTTAGAGCATTTGCTTTTGGCGCTCTTAGAAGATACTGCTGCTAGTGAAGTTTTACTTGCTTGTAATATTGATATTGAAGATTTGCGAGTAGATTTAGAGCAGCATCTCGATTTGTATGTGCCAACAATAATAGAAGAAACCACTGACAATAAAGATATTCAACAAACATTAAGCTTTCAAAGAGCAATGCAAAGAGCAGTGTTTCATGTGCAATCTTCTGGGAAGCAAGAAGTAAGTGGTGCAAATGTACTTGTTGCTATTTTTAGTGAGAAAGAAAGCCATGCTGTTTATTTTATGAATAAGCAAGGCGTGTCACGCGGGCAAGTCGTGAATTTTATTACTCATGGTTCAGCAGAAAAACCAGGACTAGGGCACGATGAAGGGTTAGAGATAAATTCTGATTCGCAAAATCCTAAAGCAGATGCTGGGCCTTTGGAAAACTTTGCTCAAAATTTAAATGAACAAGCAAAGCTTGGCAAAATAGATCCTTTGATTGGTCGTTCAGAAGAAATTGAACGCTTAGTGCAAATCTTATCTCGACGACGCAAAAATAACCCATTGTTTGTTGGTGAGTCGGGTGTAGGTAAAACTGCAATTGCTGAAGGTCTTGCAAAACAAATTGTAGATGGAGAAGTGCCAGAAGTATTAAACGAAAGTACGGTCTATTCTTTAGATATGGGTGCTTTATTGGCAGGAACCAAATATCGAGGGGATTTTGAAAAACGTTTTAAAGCTTTATTAGCCGAATTAACAAAAGATGAGCATGCAATTCTTTTTATAGATGAAATTCATACGATCATTGGTGCAGGCGCTGCATCTGGCGGCGTTATGGACGCTTCAAATTTACTTAAGCCTCTACTAACATCTGGAAGATTACGTTGCATTGGTTCAACGACTTATCAAGAGTACCGTGGGGTTTTTGAGAAAGATCGTGCTTTGTCTCGTCGTTTTCAAAAAATTGATATTACAGAGCCAGATATTGATACAACATTCCAGATTCTAAAAGGCTTAAAAACTCGGTATGAAGAACACCATAAATTACGTTATGCGAATAACGCTTTAAAAGCAGCAGCTGAGCTTGCTGGTCGTTATATTAACGACCGCTTTATGCCAGATAAGGCGATTGATGTTATTGATGAAGCTGGGGCTTACCAAAATTTACAGCCTGCTAGTAAACGTAAAAATTTAATTCAAGTGGGAGACATTGAAAAAGTTGTTTCTCAAATTGCGCGTATTCCGGCGAAAAATGTTTCTGCTTCAGATAAGTCCTTACTACAAGACCTAGAGAAAAATCTTAAAATGGTTGTATTTGGACAGGATCCTGCAATCGAAGCGCTAGCATCATCTATAAAGCTGTCTCGAGCTGGCTTGAAAGAAGCAGAGAAACCTATTGGTTCCTATTTGTTTGCGGGTCCAACAGGTGTTGGTAAAACTGAAGTAAGTAAACAGCTAGCTGGAATAATGGGCGTTGAGCTGATTCGTTATGATATGTCCGAGTATATGGAACGCCATACGGTTTCTCGTTTGATTGGTGCGCCACCAGGTTATGTAGGTTTTGATCAAGGTGGTTTACTTACTGAGGCCGTTAATAAACATCCACATTGCGTTGTGCTCTTGGATGAAATTGAAAAAGCACACCCTGACGTTTTCAATTTATTGTTGCAGGTGATGGATCATGGCAAGCTGACTGATAATAATGGACGTCAAACAGATTTTAGAAACGTTGTCTTAATTATGACAACCAATGCAGGCGCGCAAGAAATGAGTCGAAACTCTATTGGTTTTGCGCAGCAAGATCATAGTCTTGATGGAATGGAACTGCTGAAAAAAGTATTTACCCCCGAGTTTCGTAATCGCTTAGATGCCATCGTGCAATTTGAAGCGCTTGATGACAAGGTTATTAAGACTGTTGTTGATAAATTCTTGGTGGAGTTACAAGTTCAACTTGATGAAAAGCACGTTTCTTTACATGTCGAAGATGAAGCAATCGACTGGTTTGTGTCTCATGGTTACGACAAGAAAATGGGCGCAAGGCCAATGCTTAGATTGATTCAAACGGAAATCAAAAAACCTCTAGCCGAGGATATTCTTTTTGGTAAATTGGTAGATGGTGGTGATGTGCGTATTTCCGTACAAGATGACAAAATATGCTTAGAAATTGAAGCTACTAAAAGTGCTAAAGATAAGCAGCAAGAAGGCCAGGAAGCTTAGCGAGCTCGGTAGGTGATGCGACCTTTACTAAGGTCATAAGGTGTCAATTCAACAGTGACTTTGTCGCCAGTTAATATACGGATATAGTTTTTTCGCATTTTGCCGGAAATGTGAGCAGTAACCACATGACCGTTTTCAAGCTCAACTCGAAACATAGTATTAGGAAGGGTGTCTATGACTTCTCCTTCCATTTCAATTTGATCTTCTTTTGCCATGCATTCCTCTTTGTGTTTTGTTCTAGTGTTTTGTTTTAAGCTTAATTAGTAGACTTCGTGCGGAAGCGCCGCATTTTGCCTGAATTATGTTTGATTGGCAAAGTTTCTGAAGATTTATTGTCTGGTCCAACCGCCTGAATAGAGCTGTTCACAAGGTTGAAACTGGCTTTTGTAATTCATTTTTTTACAGTCTTTTATAAAATAGCCTAAGTATAAATAAGAGAGTTTAAGGCGGCTTGCTACTTTTATTTGCCAAAGAATAGCAAAAGTTCCTAATGATCTTTTTTCAAGCTTTGGGTCATAAAAGGTGAAAACTGCTGATAAGGCATTCAGTAAACGATCACAGATCATGACGCCAATCAACGAATCTTTATACCTTACTTCTAGATAGATTGTGTCTTCGCGTTTTGTTAATAAGAATGATTGATATTGATCTAATGAAGGAGGAAACATATCTCCGTCACTATGGCGAGTATTAATATACTCTTCATATAGTTTGAAATGATCATCAGATGCAATACTGTCGACTGGCGTGACTATTAAATCATCATTCTTTTTCATCACTCTCCGAAAGCGTTGATTCAATTCGAACTCATTTACTAAGACCCGGCATGGAATACATTGCTCACAATTTTCACAATGTGGCCGATACAAGTGTGCTCCGCTTCGACGAAAACCAATTTCATTAAGGCGAGTGTGAAATTCATTGTCGATACTGAATTCTGGGTCAACAAACAGAGTTTTAGCTTTCCTGTTCGGCAGATAGCTACAGTCATGCTCAGAAGTGGTGTAAAGCTTCAAGTCTTTTAAAGATGCCATAAGCTTTATTGTACTGTTAGATAGTTCATACTGAAAATGTATCTTTTGGGCTAGTGTTTATACTTTTTGATAAATCAGATAGGCCCGATAAGCAGTGCATAAATTCTTCTCGCTTAATTTCTCTAGCGCCTAAGCTTGCTAGGTGTTCGCTGCTGACCTGACAATCAATAAGCTTATAACCTTTATTAATTAAACTGTTGACTAAATGTACAAAAGCCACCTTGGATGCATTGTCCTTTATTGCAAACATGGACTCGCCAAAAAATATTTCTCCTATGGCAATGCCGTAAAGTCCTCCGACAAGCTCGTCGTCTTGCCACACTTCAATAGAATGGGCCCAGCCTGCTTTGTGTAAATTGATGTACGCGAGTTGCATTTCGTCAGTTATCCAAGTTCCATCTCGATTTTTATTGCTTTGGCTAGAGCAAGCAGCGATGACTGCTGAAAAATCTTGATTAGAGCTAAGGTGGAAAACCTGTTTATTTATGACTTTATTCAGGCTTTTGGAAATATGTAAGTCTTCAGGGAAAAGCACCATGCGAGGATCGGGAGACCACCATAGAATAGGTTGGCCAGTTTCGTACCAGGGGAAAATGCCTAGCCTGTATGCAGCTAAAAGCCTTTCAGGGCTGAGGTCTCCACCTATAGCCAGGAGGCCGTTGGGTTCTTTTAAAGCGTGTTCCGGTGCTGGAAAGCTTAAGTCGTCCAAATTAAGCCAAACTGGCTCATTCATAACAAACTAGTTCATTCATATCGGACTGGTTCATACATAAATAGTGCTCATGCATAAAGGCCTTGAGGAAGTATGTGCTTTATTGCCCTTACTATTGACCTAAGTCATCCAAGTATTTCTCTGCATCTAGCGCTGCCATGCAGCCAAAACCAGCAGAAGTGACGGCTTGTCGGTAGATGTGATCTGCAATGTCGCCAGCAGCGAAAATTCCAGGTACGCTAGTTTGAGTAGCATTTCCTGTTGTACCAGAATATATTTTTATATACCCATCCTGCATATCCAATTGGTCCTGGAAAATATCAGAATTGGGTTTATGGCCAACTGCAATAAATACGGCACTTAGAGGCACCTCTTCAGCATCATCTGTTAGTGTGCTTTTAATGCGCATGCCCGTTACTTCTCCATTTTCTCCTAGTATTTCTTCAAGAGTATGGTTCCATCGAATGCTGATATTGCCATTTTCCACTTTATCAAAGAGTTTATCTTGCAGAATTTTCTCAGCCCTAAGACTGTCTCTACGGTGTACTAATACAACTTCACTGGCAATATTGGATAAATACAGAGCTTCTTCTACTGCTGTATTACCACCACCAATAACAGCGACTTTCTGCTCTTTGTAAAAAAAACCATCACATGTCGCGCAGGCACTTACGCCGCTGCCCATATACAGTTCTTCTGATTCTAGACCTAAATACTGTGCAGATGCGCCGGTTGCGATGATTAATGCATCGCAGGTATATTCGCCAACACTGCCTCTTAATTGGTAAGGTTTTTTGCTGAGGTCTGCGGACTCTATGTTATCAAAAATTATATTAGTATCAAAGCGTTCAGAGTGATTCTTCATCCTTTCCATTAAGTCTGGTCCTTGTAAACCTTCGACATCACCGGGCCAATTATCGACATCTGTTGTTGTGGTTAATTGGCCGCCTTGTTGCATGCCAGTGATCATGACGGGTTTAAGGTTAGCGCGTGCGGCATAAACTGCAGCGGTGTAGCCCGCAGGCCCTGATCCTAAAATAATTAAACGATGGTGTTGTAGTTCACTCATGGTGGTAAGGTCTCAATACTGGCTAAAAAAGAAGGCTGAATATTAGCAGAAAACTGCAATGAAATTCATAATTTAATAAGCTAGATGTATCCCTTATATGGATAATTTATTATCATACAGCCCCAAGATATGCCAATTTAACTAAAGCAGGCGACCTTTTGGATACAGCTAAATCTAGACTAAAAAAAGCCGCAACTGCGGAAGTAGACAGGAGCATGCAAAGCATGTTGCTGAAAGAGGGCTTATTGCTGGTATTACTGGCTCTAGCGATCTATTTATTTCTGGCCTTATTTTCCTATTCACCTGGAGATCCGGGCTGGTCTCGGACAGGCGACCCCAATAATATAGCTAACAATGTTGGTAGTAGTGGTGCCTGGATTGCTGATGTGCTGCTAATTTTATTTGGTTACCTTTCTTATCTTATACCCATTATGTTGGCTTATAGGGCTTTTGTTTTGTTTCGTGAGCGTAAGCAAAGCGAAGCATTCTCTTGGTCAATGTTTACTCTACGCGGAACTGGCTTTGTATTAACGCTGGTTGGAGCAACAGCGCTGGCGAATATGCATTTCCTTACAACTTTACCTGAATCTGCTGGAGGTATATTAGGTGGTGCACTAACGGGTTTGACTTTACCTGTACTTGACCTAATTGGCTCCACATTGTTATCGCTTACATTTTTGTTTGTGGGAATAACCCTCGCCACTGGTCTTTCCTGGATCAATGTTGTCGACTTGACCGGTAAACTCTGCTTAAACGCCTGGCAAAATGGTAGCTCGCTTATTCAAAAATGGCGCGAAGAGCGCAAAGAAAAGCAAGAAACCCAAAGTGTGATAAATCGACGCAAGCAAGCATTGGATACTTTTCAAGAAAAAGAAAAGAGCCGCAAGCCTATTAAAATAGCGCCAGTCAAGAAAAAAGCACCGGAACCAAGTAAGCGTGTACAAAAAGAAAAACAAGGCAAGTTATTCAGTGCGGGAGAAGTAGGTGAGCTGCCTCCAATTTCTCTCTTAGATGAATGGGTTGAAAGTTTAAATTCGGGTTACTCAACCGAAGCCTTAGAAGCGATGTCTAAATTGCTCGAAATCAAACTGAAAGATTTCGGTATAGATATTACGGTTGAAGCGATTAATCCTGGTCCGGTAATCACTCGTTTTGAAGTGCAACCGGCAGCTGGAGTTAAAGTTAGTCGTATTTCAAATTTAGTGAAAGATCTAGCCCGTTCATTGGCGCTTAGCAGTGTTCGCGTAGTTGAAGTTATTCCCGGCAAAACTGTGATCGGTATTGAGATTCCGAATGAAAAGAAAGAGTTGATTCAGTTAAGTCAGGTGTTATCCGCAGAAGAATTTGATAGTGCTAAATCACCTATAAGCATGGCTCTTGGACATGATATTGGCGGCAACCCAGTAGTGGTTGATCTCGCGAAAATGCCGCATTTGTTAGTTGCAGGAACCACAGGTTCAGGTAAATCTGTAGGGATTAACGCCATGATCCTAAGTCTTTTATTTAAATCCAGCCCGAAAGATGTCCGTTTAATAATGATTGATCCTAAAATGCTAGAGTTGTCGGTCTATGACGGCATCCCGCATTTGCTAACCCCAGTTATCACCGACATGAAGGATGCTGCAAACGGTTTGCGCTGGTGTGTTGCTGAAATGGAAAGGCGTTATAGGCTGATGTCTGCCCTAGGCGTTCGAAATCTTGCGGGTTTTAATAAAAAAGTCAGTGATGCAGCTAAAGCCGGTGAGCCTATTAGCGATCCTTTGTGGCAACCTGACCCCTTAATAGCTGAAGAAGACCAAAGTCAGGATGACCTAGAAGAATTGCCAGTCATCGTTGTAGTAGTTGACGAGCTTGCAGACATGATGATGGTGGTGGGTAAGAAAGTCGAAGAATTAATTGCTCGAATTGCACAAAAAGCGAGAGCTGCTGGCATTCATTTGATTTTGGCTACTCAGCGCCCTTCAGTAGATGTCTTAACAGGTTTGATAAAGGCTAATATACCGACCCGAATTTCCTTTATGGTGCAATCTAAGGTTGATTCACGCACCATTCTTGGTGAGGGTGGTGCAGAACAGTTACTAGGTCATGGGGATATGTTGTTTTTACCTCCTGGTGGTGGAGTGGCACAACGTGTACATGGCGCATTTGTCGGTGATGACGAAGTGCATAGGGTAGTTGCTGATTGGAAGGCTCGTGGTGAGCCACATTATATTGAGAGCATTACCTCAGAGTCGACAGTCGATATTCCTGGAATAAGTGGCTCTGGCGGCGGTGAGGGTGGTGAAGAAAGTGATGCCTTATATGATGAAGCTGTGTATTTTGTGACGCAATCTCGCAAGGCTTCAATTTCAGCTGTGCAGCGTAAACTGAGGATCGGTTATAACAGGGCTGCTCGTATGATAGAGGCAATGGAAATGGCCGGGGTAGTCACTGAAATGAATGCTAATGGCAGTCGAGAAGTGTTAGCCCCAGAGCCACCTAAAGAATAAAATAATGTATTTTAAATACAGTAAGTTAAATGCATTAATTAAAGTAAAATATATAAAAATATTTAGCCTATTTTGCTTGTTTTCAAGCGGTTCAATGCAGATAAATGGGCAAGAAGAATCACCTCAGACTCCGTTACATAATTTAGTCGCTACTCTTGCCGAGACTTCATCCATAAAGGCTGACGTGGAGCAGTTGATACTTTCTCAAGATGGCAGGCAAATCCAGGCACTACAAGCAGTGTTAATCATGCAAAAGCCAGATCTATTGAATTGGCATGTTATTGAGCCCTATGAAGAATTGATGATTAGTGATGGTGAGTCGCTTTGGTACTATGAACCAGATTTAGAACAAGTCAGCATCCAAGATTTCCCAGATGATGTAGAGAATAATCCTATTTTATTACTTAATGATGATTTACAGGCTATATCAGAGGCTTACGAAGTATCACTGGGCTATGTTGATGAAGAGGTTAAACAATATGTCTTGCTGCCACTTACGGCGTCTAGTTCATATGAACGCTTTAGTATGACTTTTTCAGGCGTAGATCTGCTCCAAATGCAGTTCGAGTCTAGTGTTGGTCAACTGACCAGTTTTTCTTTTACAAATATCATTAATAACGCAGTGATTGATCCTGCTGAGTTTAGTTTCGCAATTCCCACCGATATTGAGGTGATTGACAGTAGGCAAATAGATAATCAACAGGCAGTGCCCCAGTAGAGGCATGTTGTGACCGAATCTCTGTTTACTGTTGAACAACCTTACCAACCCTTAGCAGCACGTCTGCGACCCGTTCAGCTCAGTGAATTTATCGGGCAAGAACACATTTTAAGTCCTGGTAAGCCATTGTTTGAAGCCTTGGAAAATGGCCAGGCACATTCCATGATTTTATGGGGACCGCCCGGCACCGGAAAAACCACACTGGCTCGTTTGTTAGCAAATAAGACACAATCTCACTTTGAAGCTTTGTCTGCAGTGCTCAGCGGTGTGAAGGATATACGCGCTGCCATTGAAAAAGCTCAGCTTATTCGAGATCAGCAAGGTAAAAAGTGCATTCTTTTCGTAGATGAAGTGCATCGGTTTAATAAGTCCCAACAAGATGCATTCTTACCATATATAGAGGATGGTACTTTTATTTTTATAGGGGCAACCACTGAGAATCCGTCATTTGAATTGAATAACGCTTTGCTTTCAAGGGCTCGGGTCTACGTACTTAAAAGTTTGAGTCATCAGGCCTTACAGGGAATATTGCAGCAAGCAGTAGATGATAAGGTGCGCGGCTTAGGTGAACATGGTTTAGCTTTGACGGAAACACAACAAACGGCTTTGGTACAGTCAGCTGACGGAGATGCTCGGCGACTGTTGAATTTGTTGGAGTTAGCAGGAGAACTCGCGAATGCAGAGAATAGTCATAGCCTTAGTGACGAAGAGTTAAGCCAGATTATTCAAAGTGATACTCGCCGTTTCGATAAGGGTGGAGATGTTTTTTACGAGCAAATCTCAGCTTTGCATAAGGCTGTAAGAGGATCCTCGCCTGATGGTGCATTATATTGGTTATGTCGTATGCTCGATGGTGGATGTGATCCACTTTATATAGCGCGCCGAGTGGTAAGAATGGCTAGCGAAGATATTGGCAATGCTGATCCAAGAGCGTTGAATATTGCACTTAGTGCCTGGGATGTACAAGAAAGGCTTGGCAGTCCTGAAGGTGAGCTTGCTTTGGCTCAGGCGGTTATATATATGGCCTCAGCAGCAAAAAGTAATGCCAGTTATAAAGCTTTTAAAACAGCAATGGCAACAGTACAAGAAGGCGAGAGTCATGAGGTGCCTATGCATATGCGTAATGCGCCGACTAGTTTAATGAAGGACATGGGCTATGGTGCAGACTACCAATATGCTCATGATAGCCCTGAAGGTTATTTCGCGGGTGAAAATTACATGCCAGAAGCGCTTAAAGATAAGCACTTTTATTTTCCGACGGAACGAGGTTTAGAAGCAAAGATAAAAGAAAAGATGGCTTATCTTCGCAAGCTGGATAAGGACAGCGACTTTCTCAGGTATAAATAATTTATTTAATTTAAAATGCGTTTGCCTATATTAGGTAAATCGATCTGTATTTGTTTCATAATGGAGTGAAAAATATGGCTTATTTGGCTGTAGCCTTTGGCGGAGCATTAGGCGCGCTTTCCAGGTACTGGATGTATAATACTTGGATAAAGTTGGCAGAGAATCAATTCCCCTACGTCACCTTAATAATTAATATTATTGGTTCGTTGCTAATTGGGGTTGCTTTTGTCCTGTTGGTAGAGCGAAATTTGATAGGGCTGGAATTGCGCAATGTAATCAGCGTGGGTTTTCTTGGGGCATTTACCACCTTTTCAACATTTTCGATGGACGCTTTGAGTTTATTGGAGCAGGGGCAAATTTCCTTAGCCGCAATATATATTGTGGCTAGTGTAGTGATTTGTATATTGGCGGCTTGGTTAGGTTTATCAATGACAAGATTATTGCTTTGATCAAGAATTAACAGAGTTATTACAAGATTTATAAAGAGAGTTATTTAGATGTTGGATCCAAAATTAATACGAAGTGAGCTTGAAACTGTCGCTGAAAAATTAAGTAAGCGAGGTTTTAAATTAGATGTTGCTCAAATTAAAGTGTTAGAAGAGCAGCGAAAAACACTGCAAGTGGATACTGAGCAACTACAGAATGAAAGAAATATTCGTTCTAAGAATATAGGAAAAGCCAAAGCAGCGGGTGAAGATATAGCACCATTATTGGAAGAAGTAGAATCTTTTAAGGCGCAGTTAGATGAAAAAAAACAAGCGCTAAATGAAGTCCAAGAAGAGTTCAATAACATTCTTCATGCCATGCCTAATCTGCTCGATGATAAAGTACCAGCCGGCCAGGATGAAAGTGACAATGTCGAAATCAGAAGCTGGGGAGAGCCTCGTCAATATGATTTTGAGATTAAGGATCATTTAGATATAGGCGATCGTGGTGAAGCTTTGGATTTTTCCAGAGCAGTAAAAATAACAGGCTCACGTTTTGTCTTAATGCGTGGGGAAATTGCTCGCCTGCATAGGGCGTTAATACAATTCATGCTAAACATACATTCTGAGCAGCATGACTACACAGAAGTTTATGTGCCTTTTATGGTTAACAAAGAATCGCTATTTGGCACGGGTCAGTTGCCGAAATTTGAAGAGGACCTGTTTAAGCTAGAAGGAGAGCAGGAATACTATCTTATTCCTACTGCCGAAGTGCCAGTAACTAATATAAGCCGCGATGAAATTCTTGACGAATCTGATTTGCCGATGAAATATGTATGTCATACGCCTTGTTTTCGAAGTGAAGCTGGGAGTTATGGTAGAGATACACGTGGCATGATCCGGCAGCATCAGTTCGAAAAAGTTGAATTAGTGCAAGTAGTAAAGGCAGATGACTCTGAACGTGCTCATGAGGAACTAACTGCTCATGCGGAAAAAATATTACAACTATTGAACCTGCCGTATAGAACTGTTTCACTTTGTGCTGGTGATATTGGTTTTGGCGCTAAGCTTACTTATGATATTGAAGTTTGGTTACCGGGCCAGAATACTTATCGTGAAATTTCTTCGTGTAGTAACTATGGTGATTTTCAAGCCCGCAGAATGCAGACGCGTTATCGGAATGCAGAAAATTCAAAGCCTGAATTAGTACACACTTTGAACGGTTCTGCATTGGCTGTTGGGCGCACCTTGCTTGCAGTTCTTGAGAACTATCAAAATGCGGATGGTAGTGTAAGCATACCTGAAGTGTTACGACCTTTTATGGGGCAAGCTGAAACAATTCTTAATCCCTAATGGATTATTTACCGCTTTTTTATAAAGTAAAAAACCGCCAGGTTTTATTGGTTGGGGGTGGAAAAGTAGCACTGCGCAAAGCAAATTTTCTTTTAAGAGCGCAGGCGAAAATTAAACTGGTTGCTATTGAAGTTTGTGCTGAATTAGAAGAACTATTGGCAGATAAAAAGCATGAGGTAAGTTCGCGTGCTTTTCAAAATGGTGATATAAATGAAGCCTCTTTAATTGTCGCTGCAACTAATAATATAGAGTTAAATAAGCAGATTGCCGATGCAGCTGCTAAGCTAAACATCCCCGTTAATGTCGTAGATCAACCAGAACTGTGTTCTTTTATATTCCCCTCAATTGTTGATCGCTCGCCATTGATAGTTGCAGTATCGAGCAGCGGTAAGTCTCCAGTACTTGCACGTTTATTGCGTTCGCGGCTTGAGACCTTTATTCCTTCTGGTTATGGAACATTGTCTGTTTTCTTAGGTGATTTTAGAAACAAAGTAAAAAGTAAAATTAATTCATTGTCAGCGCGAATGCGTTTCTGGGAAAAAGTAATTAATGGTCCAGCAGCGGAGTTATTGCTGGCAGGTAAACCCGAACAGGCAGAGACTATAGTCGAGTCTATGCTAAGTGATTTTGATGAAAAGGAACTTTCGCAAGGAGAAGTTTACTTAGTAGGCGCTGGTCCAGGAGATCCTGACTTATTAACCTTTAGAGCTTTACGTCTTATGCAGCAAGCCGATGTTGTACTTTATGATCGCTTGGTTTCACAAGAAATACTGTATATGACTAGGCAGGATGCCGACAAAATTCATGTAGGCAAGCAAAGAGAAAAGCACACAATGGAGCAGGGTGAGATCAGTTCACTGCTAGTTAAATTGGCAAAGTCAGGAAAGCGAGTGTTGAGGTTAAAAGGTGGAGACCCTTTTATTTTTGGTCGAGGAGGTGAGGAAATTGAACAATTAGCGGAGGCAAATATTCCATTTCAAGTTGTTCCAGGCATCACTGCCGCATCAGGTTGCTCCAGTTATGCCGGTATACCATTGACTCATCGTGATTATGCGCAATCTGTTACTTTTGTGACAGGTCATATGAAAAATAATCAATGTGATTTAAATTGGAGCCACCTTGTTCAAGAAGGACAGACTGTAGTTATTTATATGGGCTTGATAGGTTTGCCTTATATTTGTGAGCAATTAATCATTCATGGTAGACCTGGCGATACTCCTATAGCTTTAATACAGAAAGGGACCACACCACAGCAAAAAATATATATAGGGACTCTGGATACCTTACCTGAGATTATTCGAGAAAAAGATGTGCAGGCGCCAACATTGATTATTGTAGGAGAAGTTGTCGCTCTACATGAGAAACTAAGCTGGTAGTCACCCATAAGACTTGTATTTATTAAGATAAAGAAATGAGAACTATCCGGCATTATATGATTAACTCTTGGACTATCTTTATGCTGGCTTTGTAATATCAACTTAATAGCTTTAAAAGCAGTAGGCTTATGTCAGAAAATATATTTTAGGCACGATATCGTCATCAGAGAAGGCCGCGTAGGCATATGGAAAGATGAAAGTATTATTCGGGGTGATGAGAACGCTGAGCCTTATTATGAGGTTGTAACAAACGGGAAGGTTATCAGCATGCTACGAGATAAACTCAATTCAAAATAAAAAGCCTGCATAAGCAGGCTCTTTTTAGATTATTTAGGCTTATTGCTTTTTGATGGTTACAGCACTACGTACTGTATCGCTTTGCTTAATGCTTTTACGCCTAGCAGGGTGTTTTGGCTCACACTTCAAAGTTTTGTTTATAGCCCTAGTAAGTAGGCTAGATTCCCAGTTATTGTATGACATTTAATGACCTCTCTTTCTCTGTGTCCGAGAACTATAACACAAAGAGGTACTTAAAGTATATACATAATATATGCTTTATACAGCCAGTAGATTATCAAGGGAATACGCCTCTTAATAATTTAGCTTCAGCTACACGGCTTATGCCTTCAATTAATGCGGCTGTGCGCATATCAATATTATCACGCTGGCTACGAATCAAAGTTCGTTGAAAAGCTTCCACTATGATTTTATGAAGTCGATTGTTTACTTCTTCAAGGCTCCAAGCATACTCTTGAGTATTTTGAACCCATTCAAAATATGAAACAGAAACACCTCCAGCATTACCCAAAATGTCGGGTAGCACAAAAATATCTCGTTCCCGCATAATTTTGTCGGCTTCAAGTGAAGTAGGGCCATTAGCTCCTTCTGCTACCATTTTAAGTTTGGAGCATTCTGTTCTGTGATCTGATTTTGTAAAGCGCATGGGGCTAAAATGTCACATTCAAGATACCTGTTAGCAAGGGAAAAGTCTTTTATCAGAGCAAGTAACTTCAATGTCAGATATGTTTTAGCTTATTAAAAACCAGGCAATTCAAAAAATGATACTCCTTGTCTGGGTGGTCGGTGAAAATTAGATCTACATTTTACTTTAAAGTAATCAGTGAAGAAATTGTTTAAAATTAATTGCATAAGTAGGAAAATAACCTCTTAAGGCTCAGGAGGTTAGGGTTAAGACTATCAGGATAAGTCTAGTTAAAAATTAAAATATAACCTAAATGCTATGCGTTAACACAAGGCTCTCGGAAATAATGGAAAATATGCAAGTCCGTGTCGCTAATAGCGAAGATTCTGAAATTATCTTTGCTTTAATTAAAGAATTAGCAATCTATGAGAAAGCTGAACATGAAGTCTTAACCTCTGTTGCTGAGATTAAGGAAACGTTGTTTGGCGAAAATTCTAAAACTTCAGCATTGATTGCTGAGTTAGATGGAAAGATTGCAGCTTACGCTGTTTATTTTTATAACTATTCAACTTGGCTGGGTAAGAATGGAATTTATCTAGAAGATGTTTATGTAACGCCAGAATATAGAAAGCTAGGGATAGGCAAGGCCTTACTGAAACATATAGCAACTATAGCGGTCGGAGAAGGGTGTGGTCGTGTCGAATGGTCAGTGCTTGATTGGAACACGCCTGCAATTGATTTTTATAAATCTATAGGTGCTAGTGTGCAAGACGAATGGACAGTTTATCGCCTTAGCGGTGAAAAACTGCTTAATTTTGCTTCTTCTAAGTAGTCTTAATTTGAAGCCTCTAGATACATTAATCAATAAACCCTTGAGTACTTTCTTCAAGTATAATGTTAACCAAAGATTGCCCCGATTGTTCAAGTAGGAACTAAATGTCCGAAGTAAGAACCAGAATTGCCCCTTCACCAACTGGTGATCCTCATGTTGGCACAGCCTATATAGCATTATTTAATCTTTGCTATGCGCGACAACATGGCGGCAAATTCATATTACGTATAGAAGATACTGACCAAGTGCGTAGTAATCAAAAATCTGAAGACGATATATTGGCTGCACTAAGTTGGCTGGGGATGAACTGGGATGAAGGTCCTGATAAAGGTGGAGATTTTGGACCTTATCGTCAAAGTGAACGATCCGATATCTATAAGACGCATGTTGAAAAGCTCTTAGATGAAGGCCATGCATTTCATTGTTTTTGTAGCTCGGAAAGACTGAGCGAATTACGTAAGCAGCAGATGACCGAGAAAAAGCCATTAGGTTATGACGGTCATTGCCTGAATCTTAGTGACTCAGATAGAGCTGACAAACTGCAACAAAACATTCCCCCTGTTATTCGCATGAAAGTTCCAGAAACGGGGAGCTGCGTAGTCAAAGATATGTTACGAGATGATGTAACTATCGATTGGCAGCAAATTGATATGCAAGTGTTAATGAAGTCTGATGGCTTACCTACTTATCATTTGGCTAATGTTGTTGATGATCATTTAATGCAAATTACGCATGTGATTCGTGGCGAAGAATGGATTAACTCGGCACCAAAGCATTTGTTATTGTACCAATATTTTGGTTGGGAACCCCCTGTGTTATGCCATATGCCTTTGCTGCGGAATGCCGACAAAAGCAAACTAAGTAAACGTAAGAACCCAGCTAGTGTTGGCTATTATCAACGCATGGGTTATTTACCAGAGGCAGTATGTAACTTTTTGGGCATGATGGGTTGGTCAATGCCTGATGAGCAAGAAATGTTTTCTTTGGAAGAAATGATATCTAATTTTGATATTAACCGGGTTTCTTTGGGTGGCCCTGTATTTGATGCAGAGAAGCTGGATTGGTTAAACGGACGTTATTTGCGTGAAGCCTTATCTGATGATGAATTCATTCAACGTTTTTCTCAATGGGCGTTTCAACCTGATATGTTACAAGCTATCGTGCCTTTAATTAAACAAAGAGTAGAACGTTTTAGTGATATTGCGCCCTTAGCTGCATTCTTTTTTTCTGGAATGCCGACTATTGATGAGCAAAGCTTTGAACATAAACAACTTAAACATGAAGATGCTAAGAAAATTTTACAATTTATAGCTTGGCGCATTGAAGGGTTGGATGCTTGGCATCGAGACCGAATTGAAACAGCCCTTATGCTATTAGCTGAATCAATGGGTATAAAGATTCGGGATTTCTTATTTCCGCTTTTCATTGCAATAGCAGGAAGTTCAGTTTCAACTTCAGTGATTGATTCTATCGCTGTTCTAGGTCTAGATATAACTAGGGCGAGGTTAAGGCACGCCATTGCAATTCTTGGTGGAGTTTCCAAAAAACAGCTTAAGAATCTCGAAAAAGAATATGCTGCTCTAGAACAAAAGTCAGGACAATCTTAATAATCTCTTTATTTCTTGACAGGGTGCAGGGTGCTGTCTAGAATGCGCGTCTTTGCTGGCTTCTAGTCAGCAAATACTTGCAATACTTAGTTTGTTTGCAGGGTGAAAAAGCGGGGCCATAGCTCAGCTGGGAGAGCGCGACGCTGGCAGCGTTGAGGTCAGGAGTTCGATCCTCCTTGGCTCCACCACCCACCTTCAATCTGATTTGCAAAACAAAAATGTCCCCTTCGTCTAGAGGCCTAGGACACCTGGTTTTCATCCAGGCAACAGGGGTTCGAAACCCCTAGGGGACGCCATATTCGGCTATGATTCAACATACTTTATGTTGATTTGTAGTTAGCTTTTAAAGGCCAACATTGTTTAACTTAATGTTGGCCTTTTGCTTTTCTGGCCTTCCCTTTTTGTAGCGGGGTTGTACCAGCCGTTTTACCTCTAAATTCCAGGCATTATCAGCTCAGACAGAAAACTAGCATATAGTGTAGTAGCGTTTTATACTCGATACTCCTTCTATTTTAGAATTATTCAAGTTGTCCCGTCGTCAAAGGGCTTAGAAGGCAAATAATAATTTCTAGTATTGCTCGATTACTATAATAAATGGAGTTCATGATGAGTAAAAAGAATCAATTTTCAGGGTTTTTGTACTCAGTACTGGGGTCTCTAGCATTGTTAATGTCGAGTATAAACTTGGCCCAAGCGCAATCTGCAGAAACCTTTGATATCGATCGCTACAGCACTTATGGGGAAGGCTGGTTTGAAACTTACTATGTAACTGAAGACGACATGCAGAGCCTGCAGACATTGTTAGAAGCAGGAATCGTAAACGCTGAAATGGATTTACTGGTGACAGAAACAGCGCTTGGTAATTTAGCCATGCTCAAATCCCAAATGTCCTTTCATCATATTGCCCAAGGCAGCGCCGATGGGAAAAACTGGATGGCAACTTTCTGAGTAATCTGTAATTCAGGGGTCAGTTTGGCTCCTCAGGAAGACGATAACGGCAATATGTATAACTTTGTTAATTCAGGTCTCTACGACGCCTTGTTCGTCATGGAAGATCAACAAACCAAATCACTTTGGAATCACTTCACCGGTGAAGCTATGTATGGCCCACATATTGGTGATCGCATGCAGGTGTCTAATCTCATGCAAATGAATGTTTCCCAAGCGCTGGTAATGGATCCCACAATGGCAATAGCAATCTCTGATTGGGAAGGCCGAGGTGATGGCATAGACCGTGACATGGTGAACATGGATTTTGACTTATCCGATCCATTCTCTGTGACATTAGGAGCAGAAGATGATCGACGACCGCGTATGGAAATGGGGCTCGGTGTCTGGATAGACGACGAAGTTTATCGTTTTTACCCAAGTGATGTCTTGCGTGAAAATGGCCGTATTGTCTTAGATCAGTTTGGAGATCAAAGTCTAATTGTGTATTTAGATCCAGTGATCTCTGTACCGGTTGCTTTATTTGTTGATGCTGATTCTGCAAGTGTTGAAGGTGCAGATGTGGTACTTGATGACGGCCGTATTATACGTGATAGCGTTATTTATGATGCTGAGATGAATAAACTTGATGTTGCCAGGCCTTTGCAAGTGTTCACTCGCTGGTATGGTTTCGTTATGTCATTTGGCGGCGATAGAATCGATATTTTCGAGTGAGCCAAAAACTACTCTTATAGGTGCGAAGAAAACAGGATTAATTAAGGAGGGGTCTATGTTAAAAAAAATTACAACATTCTTAACTACCTTCGTGTTACTTCTGTGCTCAAGTTTTCTTTATGCTCAGAACTCTGCCTGTAGCGTAAAGGATCGCGTAGCTGACCTAGATTTTACACTTAAAGATGTCAGTGGTGCGGATGTTCAGTTCAGTGATTATGCAGGTGATGTAATCCTTCTGGATTTTTGGGCTACGTGGTGTGCTCCCTGCCGGATAGAAATTCCTGGTTTTATTGAATTGCTTGATGAATATGGAGATCAAGGCTTTACTGTGCTTGGCGTTTCTATTGATGATGCTGTACCTGCACTGGAAATCTATATAGAAGATATGAAAATGGACTATCCTGTGTTGATTGGAGATGGACGTGATGACATAAAAGATTTTTATGGGCCATTAGTCGGATTCCCAACCACTTTCATGATAGATAGGACTGGCAACATCTGTCATCAACATATTGGATTCGCAACTAAAGAACAGTTTGAACAAGAAATCCTGTCTTTATTATAAATTTCCCCAAAGATTCCTCAAATAAAACTACAAAAACTGTTTTTATTTAAGACAGGTAGAGTTGATTCTTAGAGAAATAAATCGAACCGTATAGTTCTAAATATGGCGGTGTATGTCGTCAAAACCTTTTGGACTGTTTTTTCTACACTTCGAGTTTCTTTCATCATCGTTTCCTTTTCAGTGAACGATGAGCTAAAACTATCTCTTAAGCAATCAGGCTAATTGGTCCAACTAGTGCTGACGGGATACA
>JAQWMX010000003.1 GCA_029246545.1 Gammaproteobacteria bacterium | reverse complement strand
TAATGGATTCAGCTATTTTATGTCCTTTGACGACGGCTGCAGCAGCACGCAAATCTTCAATACGAGAATTAGTGCAAGAGCCAATAAATACACGATCAAGTTTAATATCCTGAATTGGAGTGTTTGCTTCTAAATTCATATATTTCAGGGCTTGCAGATAGTTTCCGCGCTTAGCTTCATTATCGATAGAAGCTGGGTCAGGAATATTCTTAGTAATCGCGGCAACCATTTCAGGTGAGGTTCCCCAGCTTACTTGTGGCTCAATATCACTGGCTTCCAGTTCAATTACTTTATCGAATTCTGCGTTTGTATCGCTGTGCAATTGCAACCATGCTGTTTCTGCTTGTTGCCAAAGCTCACCTTTTGGTGAAAACGGCCTGTCTTTCAAGTAAGCAATAGTCGCTTCATCAACGCCTACCACGCCGGCTCTAGCTCCTGCTTCGATAGCCATATTACAAACCGTCATGCGGCCTTCTACAGAAAGTGCTTTTACTGCTTCACCGCCAAACTCTATAGTAAATCCAGTTCCACCAGCAGTGCCTATTTTTCCTATAATAGCCAGAACCATATCTTTAGCAGTAACGCCTGTTCCTAACACCCCATTCACCTTGACTAACATGTTCTTGGCTTTTCTTTGCAGAAGGCATTGTGTTGCTAACACATGCTCCACTTCTGAAGTTCCTATACCATGTGCCAACGCACCCAACGCACCATGGGTTGAGGTATGTGAATCACCACAAACTATGGTCATGCCAGGCTGAGTTCTGCCCTGCTCTGGCCCAATCACATGGACTATGCCATGACGCGGATCATCAATTGTAAATTCACTGATACCGAACTCATTGCAATTAGCATCTAAAGACTTAACCTGAATCTTTGAAACAGGATCGACAATACCTTCAACACCTTGCGCTCGCTCAGATGTTGTCGTAGGAACATTATGATCTGGCGTCGCCAAATTCGCTTCTGAACGCCATGGCAGGCGATTAGCCAAGCGCAAGCCCCCAAAGGCTTGTGGTGACGTCACTTCGTGTATGTATTGCAAATCGATATAAATTAATGAGGTTCCATCATCTAAGTCTTTGACTAGATGGCTTTCCCATAATTTGTCATAAAGAGTTTTTCCAACCATAAAGGCATTCCAAAATTTACTAACAGATTACAAATTTTATTAACTATAAGTTTCTTAAATACTTGCGGGCAAGATTGGTGTCTTACAATCCACATCAAAATTCTGCGCGCGATGACGCAGCAGATGGTCCATTAAGGTTATTGCTAGCATAGCTTCAGCAATAGGCGTTGCCCTTATACCCACACAAGGATCATGCCTGCCAGTGGTTACCACTTCAACTGGATCACCGTTTACATTGATACTTTCACCGGGTATACGTAAACTCGAAGTAGGTTTAAGCGCAATATGGGCGATAATATCTTGTCCTGTAGTAATCCCCCCAACAATGCCACCGGCATTATTCGAAACAAAACCTTCAGGACGCATCAAATCACGATGCTCAGTGCCTTTTTGCTCAACCGATGAAAACCCAGCACCTATCTCTACACCTTTCACGGCATTTATACTCATCAGGCTATGAGCAAGCTCTGCATCTAAACGATCAAAAACCGGCTCGCCCAGACCAACAGGGACTGAACTAGCAACAACTGTAATTTTAGCCCCAATTGAATTGCCTTCTTTTGATAATTTATTCATATATTCTTCCATCTCAGCGACCTTAGAAGCATCTGGACAAAAGAAAGGGTTATTAGCCACTTCATCCCAATCAATATTTTCAGCTTTAATAGGCCCAAGCTGTGATAAATAGCCTCGAATCGACACACCAAATTGTTGTGCAAGGTACTTTTTAGCAATTGATCCTGCTGCAACACGCATTGCAGTCTCTCTTGCCGATGCCCGTCCACCACCTCGATAATCACGGATACCATATTTATGGGCATAAGTGTAATCAGCATGCGCAGGCCTAAACATATCTTTAATATTGCTATAGTCTTTACTTTTTTGGTCAGTGTTTTCAATAAGCATACCGATAGGCGCTCCGGTAGTTTTACCTTCAAATATTCCGGACAGGATTTTAACTTGATCATCTTCTTTGCGTTGAGTGGTAAAGCGTGAAGTGCCGGGCTTACGGCGGTCTAAATCAATTTGAATGTATGCCTCATCCAACTCAAGCCCTGGGGGGCAGCCATCAACTATGCAGCCCAAAGCAGCCCCGTGACTTTCGCCAAAACTTGTAACTGAATAAAGTTTTCCTATGGTATTCCCAGACATGCCGCTTGTTCCCGAATTTAAAGGCCTACAGACTAAATGAAGGCGCAGTATTATAGAGCATTAGTGCAAAAAAGTCTCTTCTTCCAGGGCTTTACTCGGTTTCTAGTGATTTTTTTCACCACGGCGTCTAATACAAGCTAGGATCAAGCATTTAGCAATAAGCCTACAACTCTAAAATTTATAATGACGCAATTGCATATAACTTAAAGCCAAGATGCCTTCACCGCCATTCTCAAACTCAAGCCAGAGAAAAGGAGCATCAGGGTATATATCTGCTAAAGCTTGCCAACTATTTCCCACTTCAAGAAGCAAGATGCCATCTTCATTAAGGTAATTAGCTGCTTGACGTAATATTTCAATAGGAATTGCCAAACCATTATGCTCTGAAAGCAAAGCTAACGCAGGCTCATGCTTATATTCATCTGGCAAATTTAGATATTCATGCTCACCTACATAGGGTGGATTACTCACAATCAGATCAAAGCACCCTTCAATGTCAGTAAATAAATCACTTGGCTGCAAAGTCACACGGCTTCTTAATTCAAGTTTTTCACTGTTTATTGCTGCCACCTGTAATGCCTCTACTGACAAGTCAGCCAACACTACTGTCGATTCAGGAAACACCATGGCACTTGCCAGACCTATGCAACCGCTACCACAACACAAATCTAGAATCGTTTTTGGCTCTTGTTTAACTATGGATTTAAAACAGTTTTTGATTAATTCAGCAATTGGCGACCTAGGTATTATGACTTTTTCATCTACATAAAAAGGCAAATCAGCAAACCAGGCTTCATTTAACAAATAAGCGAGTGGGATTTTTTCGTTGCTACGTTTAGATAATAAAGATTGAATTTGCTCTAAAACGACCTCATCAAGTTTCATCTCTGCGTCTATTTGTTTAGCCCCACTACGCTGCACCAACGTCTCCACCAACCAGCAAGCCTCATCCCATGGGTTGTCAGTACCATGACCAAAAAATAAATCAGCCTGCTCTAGCTCTTTGCTTGCTAGAGTCACAATCTGTTTTAATGTTTGATGTGTGTTAAAAAGCATAGATGCCTTTACCTAAGAAATGCATTCAAGTAGGGTGCGCAGTTTACTGAGAATCAAGCCTAAAACCTATGAAAACAAATTTAGAAAATGCCTATCGAAACATCATTGAAGAACTTGGAGAAGACTTGACCCGACCAGGTCTTGTCAACACCCCTTCAAGGGCAGCTAAAGCTATGAAGTTTTTAACTAAAGGTTATGATCAGGATATTGATGAAGTAGTTAATAACGCGTTATTTCCTACCAACTCGAATGAGATGGTTATAGTGAAAAATATCGAGCTATATTCTCTTTGTGAACATCACCTACTTCCTTTCATTGGTAAATGTCATGTTGCTTACTTACCAAATGGCAAAGTAATTGGGCTCTCTAAAATCGCACGCATAGTGGATGTTTTTGCTCGACGTCTCCAAATACAAGAAAATTTAACTCGCCAAATTGCTGAAACAATTCAAGACAAAACTGAAGCCTTAGGAGTCGGTGTGATTATTGAATCTCAACATATGTGTATGATGATGCGCGGCGTAGAAAAGCAAAACTCCAGCATGACAACTTCTTGCATGTTAGGAGCTTTTAGAGAAAAACAAAGCACACGCACTGAGTTCCTCTCCTTGGTAAATTAGAACACTAGCTTTAGTTTTTGTCCGGCAGAATATCTAAAACTTCTTTACCCATTCCCAAACCAAAAATATCAAAACATACACAACACAGCTCACCGGCAGCCATAACTTTTATTGAAGCAGTTTTGCCAGTTGTTAATAGTGAGAATAACTCAGACAGAAGCGGGTTGTGACCTATCAGTAAAATGTTTTTCTCTTCAAGAGTTTCGAGGAAACGAATCACGCTTAGCGCACTATTTTCAGGCCTAAGTCTGTCTTCACTTTCTAATGCACAATTTAAATTAGCGAATTTTATAAATATTTCTGCGGTTTGCTGTGTTCTTGCAAGCGGGCTTACAAAACATCGGTCAACAGTGCGGCTTGTTGTTAAGAAGGATCTTGCAAAGAGACTTATATCTTCACGTCCTGTGCTTGTTAGTTGACGTGAAGAATCGCTAGACAAATGAGATTCGGCTTGTCCGTGCCTTAATAGATAAATATTCAAACTAAACCTAGCTTACGCTAATCTTTTCTTAGCATTAAATGCTGCAGCCAACTAAACAAATAAATTAATCAGATTTTTTATCTTGCTCATTTTCATCATCAACCGATTCATCAGCTTGATCCGTAAAACTGATATCAGCAAAAACATCGTCAGCTGCGTCGCTTGACTGAGCAGAAGTTTCGATTGAGTCTTCATCTGCTGTCTCAGGTTCTGGTTCTGGTTCTGATTCTGGTTGTACCGCAACATCTTCAGGTTTAGCTGCACTTTCTTCTCCGCTTTCTTCAGCACTTTCTTCTAATGAAATAGAATCACCTTCTTTGTGTCCAAAAAACGAATCAAAATCTATCGGCTTTTCATCACTTAAATACAGCACGTAGTTCAATACTTTTAATAAGAAATTTCCTAAGCCCTCGCTAAAAGTAAGTAATGTAGGGTTGTTTTCCGCAGCAATTACTCTATGCAGAGACTGCAATATAATTACAACCAGGAGCAGGACAGCTATAAACCGCCACAACAAGCCGAATACAATAATGTATAGCACAACAAAAGCTAGCCTGATCCATTGTTCTATAAAATTCTTTTTTATTTGTTCGCCTTGATCGTTCATCTCAAACTCCCGGTTATCTAAATAGTATCAAAATAATTTCAGATAGATTCTTCTTTAATGATCCAACTGTTTGGCTTGGCCTGCTTCAAACTCAACATCCAAACCTCCCTCTTCTAACAGCAATGCGATTATTATATGTTCTATATCCTGATTGTTATAGATAATTTCATAAAGTCCCTGCGCTAAGGGCATTCCAATTTCCAAACTCTTGGCTTTTTCTATTACCTGTTTCAAAGTATTAACGCCTTCTGCGACTTGCCCCAGCTCAGCTAAAATTGTCTTAAGGCTTTTACCATCCCCAAGCGCTTCACCGACTCTGAAATTTCTACTCAGTGGCGTGGAGCAGGTGACGATCAAATCCCCTACCCCCGCTAAACCTAAAAATGTCATCGGATCAGCACCCAATGCAATCCCGAAACGCGCCATTTCAGTTAAGCTACGTGTTACCAGCATAGAATTAGTGTTATGCCCCATTCCCCTAGATTCAGCCATTCCTGCCAGTATGGCATAAATGTTTTTTAAAGAGCCTCCAAGTTCTACACCAAACATATCGTCATTGGCATAAACACGAAAAGTTAGAGAACGCAGTGTTTTTTGTACTGTTTTTCTTACTTCGGCATCTATACTCGCGACAACGGTACCCGTAGGGCTCGAATTTGCAATTTCAGCTGCCAAATTAGGGCCACTAACAACTGCCACCTTTGCAGACGGCACTTCTTCAGTCAGAATCTGACTCATTAATTTAAATGTTTTTGCTTCGATACCTTTCGTCAAACTCACCAAGATAACGCCTTCTTTTACAAAGGGCTGCACCTTCCTGACAACTTGTCTAAAGCCAGAACTAGGCACAGCAACAAATACCATATCAGCTTCAGCGACAGCTAATTCAAGGTTATCGGTAGCATTTATTTTGTCATGCAGGGTAAACCCGGGATGATAAGTGGAATTTTCACGATCGCGATTTAAACTTTCAACCTGGTCTGCATCGCGCATCCATAACAAAGTATTATGCCCGTTTTGCGCAATGATGCTGGCTATAACGGTACCAAAACTACCCCCACCTAATACCGCTACATTTTTAGCTTCCATAGTTCCTCAATGACTATTTTTAACGACAGAAATCTCATAAAGAAGTCTGATTTTGGGCGGAAGATAACAGCTCTATGATGACAAAACCAGCATAGCTTAATTGCGAGCCAATGCCTCATACTATAGAATCCCACACCCGCATAAAGGACGAAATTAACAGGTGCACATATGCCAGAAGAAACCTGGTCTACGATCAAAGCTGAAATAAACGAGCAAATCTTGCATGAACCAGTACTCGCTAGTTTTTTTAGCAAGCGAGTGCATCAGCATGACAGCCTAGAATCAGCTATTAGCGACCTACTTGCTAGTAAGCTTGCCTCTGACGATATACCTGTCAGTACGCTTCGACAGCAGTTTCATGAAGCATTTTTAGAGGAAGACACTCTGATTCAATCAGTCTTAAATGATCTTGTTGCAACCAAGCAGCGCGACCCTGCGGTCAGAGCTCATGCCGATATTATGCTTTATTTCAAAGGTTTCCAGGCTGTTCAAGCATACCGAATAGCAAACTGGTTATGGCGCCAACAACGAGAAAATCTAGCGCTTTATGTACAAAGTCTAATTTCTCAGGTATTTACTGTGGACATTCATCCTGCAGCTACTATTGGGTCGGGTATTATGATTGATCATGCAACCGGTATTGTCATTGGTGAGACCTGCATCCTGCAAGATAATATTTCTATTATGCAAGGTGTAACTCTGGGTGGTACGGGCAACGAGAGTGGGGACAGACACCCAAAAATTCACTCTGGTGTATTAATTGGCTCCAGCGCTCAAATTCTTGGCAATGTTACTGTAGGAGAAGGCGCGAAAGTGGGCGCAGGTAGTGTCGTGCTTGATGATGTAGCCCCACATACCACTGTTGCAGGGATTCCAGCTATAGTCGTTGGCAAACCTAGAGTAGATCAACCTGCTCTCGATATGAATCACGATTTAAATTCAGCAGACTAAACATCATAAAGGCCAAGCAAGCCTTTATCGTTAACCATCGCTTCATCTTTAACTATATTTTAGTTTAAGTATTTACTATAAATAATTGATTTATAATATTTATATTTTATATAATTTCCATTGCCGGCCTTAATAAAAAATAACCCACCGCACATTCAATTTCGCCACATTCAAGCTAGCTTGGTACGTGCAAGAAGTGTGGAAACCTTTCACTTTTATTGACATTTCTCTGGTGTTATGTGAATTTCCTGCATTCACATTTGAAAGCATAAAACAATAATACTCTCAGGAGAAAGGCATGAAATTAAAATTATTAACTGCAGCTGGAATTCTTGCATTAAGTTCAATGTCAGCTACCGCGCAAGAAGATATGGATACCAGCATGGGCTTTTTTATCACTAGTGTTGGTGGTGGCGATGGCGCTAACTTAGGCGGCTTAGTCGGGGCAGACGCACATTGTGAATCACTCGCTTCAAGCGTTGGCTCTAACGGTAAAACTTGGCGCGCATATCTAAGTACTAACGGGATCAACGGCATTGATGCTAGAGACCGTATTGGCCAGGGCCCCTGGTATAACTCAGATGAGCAACTGGTGGCTCGCAATCTTGCTGACTTACATTACAGTAATGTTAATTTCACCAAGCAAACAGCTTTAAATGAACAAGGAAATATTGTAAATGGTGCCGGAGACACTCCAAACCAGCACGATATCCTAACTGGTTCAAACCCAGATGGAACCGCTTCAGAGAATACTTGTAATAATTGGATGACTAATTCCGAAGACGGTAGTGCCAATGTAGGCCATTTTGACCGCAGAGGCGGTGGTGCTATTCCAGAATCATGGAACGCTGCTCACCCTTCAAGAGGTTGTGGACAAGATAATCTGATTGCAACTGGTGGTAATGGTTATTTCTTTTGCTTTGCGCAATAAGATAAGAATTATCACTTGAATCAAAAAAGGCGCCTATATTAATTTATCAGGCGCCTTTTTTATATTCTGGTTAATCTCTCAATCCTTCTATTAATACTACTTAAACCCATACTAAATAGTATACCCGGCCTTACTTAGCGGTAGTGTTTTAATCCTTTCACCATTGGCCGCAAAGATAGCATTACTAACAGCTGGCATTAATGGTGGCAGCACCGGCTCACCTAAGCCCGTTGGATCAAACTCACTTTGAATAAAGTGCGCTTCTATATTTATGGGTGCGTTACGCATTCTCATTATATTGTATTGATGGAAGTTTTCTTGCTGGACTATCCCATCTAGCATACTTATTTCTAGATCTAACATAGAGCTTAGGCCATCTGTCGCTCCTCCCTCAACCTGTTTCAAGGCTCCGCTCATGTTGATTACAGGCCCAATATCAATTGCTATTGTAATTTTATGAATAGCAATCTGTTTGTTATCGTCAACACTGAGTTCAACAACTTCAGCAACATGTCCTGCATGACTAAAATGAAACGCAACACCCATACCGTGACCATCTGGCAAATCTTTCCCCCAGCCGCTTTTTTCCGCAGCGAGTTTAATTACATCAACAGCTCTACCGGTGTTTAATGAGTAGATATTCCCGGGCTCGAACCAACGTGGCTCACCCATCATTTCGATTAAAAAATCAACATGATCTCTACCCGCAGCATGCGCTAATTCTGCAATAAAACTTTGCACTGCCCAGCCTGTAGCATTTGAACCCGGTGCACGCCAGGAGCCTGTTGGTGTATTCGTATCGATCAGAGAAGTTGCGGCTCTGAAATTATCAATATTTAGCGCAGGAAATTCGCTATTTGCCAGCCGTGTACCTGCAGTGGCGCGGCCTCTTACTGCAGGGCCAATAAGATGAGTTTGCATTGCCACTGCTCGGCCTTCGCGACTCACAGCAGCTTTAAAGGCATAAACACCTCCAGGTCGATATTGATCATGAATAAAATCATCCTCACGTGTCCAAAGTAGCTTTATTGGTACATCAAAACGTTTAGCTATTGCCGTCACTTCACAGGAATAATCTTGCAAACGTCTACGACCAAATGAGCCACCCATGCGCATTTGATGAAGCGTTATACTTTCCTGCGGAATATCAAAAACATTTTCTACAGAGCTTAAGGTTATTCCAGGCTGCCTGGTCGGCGCCCAAATATCGAGACTGTTACTATCACTATGATAATGTGCAGTACAATTCATGGGTTCCATACATGCGTGCGCCAAATATGGGAATCGATAATTGCTTTGAATAACTTCCGTATTATTATCTTGATATTGCCGCTCTACATCGCCTGATGCTACTGTTTGCATCTCTTGCGGCCAAGGGGAATCAGCAATTTGTAATGCTCGAGAATAAATTTCTTCATTGTCATCTACCGATGCACTTGATGTATCCCATTCAACTTCTAGCTCCTGTTTCGCCTGGAAAGCCTGCCAAGTAGAGCGCGCAACAATCGCAACACCGTCAAGCAACTCACCTACATTGTCATTCCCTTCAACCAGAAAAGCATCAACAATTCCCGGCATTGTTTTTATATGACCTAAATTCGCACTCTGTACTCTTCCATAAGTTGCAGGGCATTTTTCATAAACAGCATAAAGCATGTCTGGAAGCTGAATATCAGAACCATATAGCCCACCACCACCAGTTATCATTGTATGGTTATCGACATCACCGACACTGGTTCCAATTATTTTGTAATCACTACGATCCTTGAAAACCAATGAATCAGTGTCTGGAATAGGCTCAAGTGCAGCATTAAGCGCTAAATCGGCAAAAGCTATACTTTGACCCGTTTCACGATTTATAACTTGGCTGCTTTCGGTATAAAGTAAACTAGGACTAACAGCCATCTGTTTGGCAGCGGCAGAAATGAACATAACTCGTGCAGCAGCCCCAGCACGACGCATGGGGTTCCATTCTCGGGGAGTAGATGTCGAGCCCCCTGCTCTTTGTGCACCATAACGCGCTTCATTCATTGGCGCTCTAACAACTGTTACATCATTCCAGTCAGCCCCTAATTCTTCGGCTATTATCATAGGCAGTGATGTTTTAATGCCTTGCCCTTTCTCTGGGGTATGCGCATAAAGCCGGATAGAACCATTCGCATCTATCTCAACAAAGGCATTCAACTCCAAGTGATTTGAGTCTTCAATCTCAGCAGCTTGAATATTTTTTGATGGCATAAAAGCAGCTAAGGAGAACCCTGCACCTGTCGCACTAGTCGTTTGTAAGAAGCCGCGGCGACTAAAACTTTGTAGCGAAGGATTAGCAGACTCAAAAACTGTCCCATTATTCTCAATAAAAGAAATATCTTTGCTCAGGATTGTCTTCATGTCACTCTTCAATGTAGTTTTATTTTCAAGCTACTTTAACGAATTAGGCTCTGATTAGTAAGCAGAAATTATGCTTTTATATTAGACTTAATTGAATCCAATACAAAAACCGATCTATTGCTTAGCTATCTACTGACCCTTCAACACCTTTCGTGTAAAATTCGCCCTCTTTTATAAGCATATTGGCATACATGAATCTCAAACAAACCCTCGAACAGAACATTTCTCTAGCACTATCAGACCTTGCTGGCGAAACTGCATGCCAAGCGCTAGTTAACCATTCCAAATCATCTCAATTTGGCGACTATCAAGCTAATGGCGTAATGGCACTCGCTAAGCGTTTAAAACAAAACCCTAGAGAGCTCGCTGAACAAGTAAATGCAAAACTAGAATTAGATGAATTTGCAGAGAGGGTTGAGATTGCTGGGCCTGGCTTTATAAACATTTTCATTAGTAATGAGTTTTTAACTCAACAATTAAACGCTCTAGATAAATCTCAATTGGTTGATAAAACTAACGCTCCACAAACAATCGTCATTGACTACTCATCGCCAAATCTTGCTAAAGAAATGCATGTCGGCCATTTACGCGGCACCATAATTGGCGACGCAATTTCTCGCACCTTTGAATGGATGGGCCATAAATTAATCAGGCAAAATCATTTTGGCGATTGGGGCACCCAATTTGGGATGTTAATCACTCATATGTCAGAACAAGATGGCGCGACAACTGAACTAAGCAATCTAGAAGTATTTTACCGTGCAGCTAAACAACGTTTTGATAATGACACTGAATTTGCAAGTCGGGCCCGTGAAAACGTAGTAAAGCTTCAATCAGGCGATAAGCAGTGTGTGCAGCTTTGGAAATCTTTCATAGATGTGTCAATCCAGCATTGTCAGGAACTCTATCAGAAACTCAATATTACTCTCACCGAAAATGATGTTGTTCCTGAGAGCTTTTATAAAAATAAATTAGCTGGCGTAATAGAAAACCTAGATAACCAAGGCTTACTGACATTATCAGATGGCGCACGTTGCGTATTTTTAGATGATTTCAAAAATAAAGAAGGTGAAGCGCTACCTACCATCGTACAAAAGTCCGATGGTGGTTATCTCTATGCGACGACCGACCTAGCTGGCATAGAATACCGCTGCCAGGATTTGCATGCTGATCGCGTGCTGTATGTAGTTGATGCCCGTCAGGGACTGCATTTTCAACAAATTTTTGCTGTTGCCAAATTAGCTGGTTTAACAAATGAAGAATGCTCACTTGAGCATTTAAGCTATGGCACCATGATGGGTCAAGATGGCAAACCCTTCAAAACCAGAAGCGGCGATACCATAAAACTGATAGACCTTATTGAAGAAGGCATTGAAAGAGCCTATAGCCAAATAGAGGCAAAAAACCCCGATTTAAGTGAATTGGAAAAACAAGAAATTGCCGAAGTCGTCGGTGTTTCAGCAATAAAATATGCCGATCTCGCTAAAAACCGTAATAGTGATTATGTTTTTGATTGGGATATCATGCTCTCTTTCGAAGGCAATACTGCACCTTATATGCTTTATGCCTATGCTCGTATAAGCAGTATATTTCGAAGAGCAGAACTTGATATTAATGCCGATTACAAGGTCATCGTGGATGGCTCTGAAGAAAAAGAACTAGCCTTAAAGCTCCTTCAATTTACTGAAGTGGTTGACGCCTTGCTAGTAGAATGCTTTCCCAATCAGCTTTGTCTTTACCTCTATGAACTCGCAGGAACTTTTATGAGTTTTTATGAAGTTTGTCCGGTCTTAAAATCTGAGGGTGAAATAAAACAGTCTAGATTGGGGCTCTGCCAGTTCACTGCTTTAACCTTAAAACAAGGCCTATCACTATTAGGCATTAATACCTTAGACAGAATGTGAAACGCCTGAGTTTCAGTGTAGTCCAATGCTCATTTTGCTGTTTATTTCTACTATTAGGCTGAGCCTCTTATTGCTATAATCGCCGACCTCAAAATACATAGCCCTGCTTAGCTATAACTATCGTTAACATTTATTTCTAAAAACCATTAAAAAGTAAAAGGAACAGCATGTCTGACAAAGCAACTATCATTTACACCCTTACTGACGAAGCCCCGGCTTTGGCGACCTATTCTTTTTTACCAATTGTTAATGCTTTTTCTAAAGCGGCAGATATCCAAGTTGAAACTCGGGACATCTCTCTAGCCAGCCGTATACTCGCTGTTTTCCCGGATTATTGCTCAACCGAACAAAAACAATCTGATGACCTGGCAGAATTAGGCGAGCTAGTAAAATCGCCTGAAGCAAATATCATAAAACTACCTAACATCAGTGCTTCTATGCCGCAATTGTTGGCCTGTATCAAAGAATTACAGACTAAGGGTTATGCTCTACCTGAATACCCAGAAAGCCCCAACAATGATAAAGAAACCGATATAAAGTCTCGCTATGACAAAGTAAAAGGGAGTGCCGTAAATCCAGTCTTACGAGAAGGCAACTCTGACCGAAGAGCGCCTAGTGCGGTTAAGGAGTATGCGCGCAATAACCCTCATTCTATGGGTGAATGGAGCAAAGACTCTAAGACTCACGTTGCTAGCATGGAGAGTCACGACTTCTTTGGCAGCGAGCTCTCTGTCACTTTGCCCCAAAACGACAGTTTCAGCATAGAATTTGAAAACACTAATGGTAATCGGCAAACCCTCAAAGATAGATCTCCATTATTAGCCGGTGAAGTCACCGACAGCAGCGTAATTAGTTGTAAGGAGTTAAGAAGTTTTTTAGAAGCGGAAATGCAGGACGCCAAAAATAATGACGTGCTCTATTCAGTACATCTAAAAGCTACCATGATGAAGGTTTCTGACCCCATATTATTTGGTCATGTTGTTTCGGTGTATTTTAAAGATTTATTTGAAAAACATGCTGATACTTTCAAAAATTTAGGTGTAAATCCTAACAATGGTTTTGGCAGTCTATTACAGCAAATCCAGGAACTGCCTGCTGATTTAAAAAATGAAATTGAAGCAGACATTCAGGCTTGTTATGAAAGCCGCCCTCCACTCGCTATGGTTGACTCAGATAGAGGAATTACTAATTTACACGTACCTAGTGACGTCATAATCGATGCTTCTATGCCAGCAGCTATTCGAGCTGGTGGTCAGATGTGGAATGCAGACGGCCAACTTCAGGATATGAAAGCTGTTATTCCAGATCGTTCATATGCTGGCATTTACCAGGAAACTATCGCTTTTTGCAGAGAGCATGGCGCTTTTGATCCAAAAACAATGGGCACAATTCCTAATGTTGGCTTAATGGCCCAAAAAGCTGAAGAATACGGTTCTCACGATAAAACTTTTGAAATTGAAGAAGCTGGAACAATCCGTGTTTTAAATCAGAATGGCGAGGCATTACTTGAGCATGCAGTTGAATCTGGTGATGTATGGCGTATGTGCCAGGCAAAAGATACACCTATCCAGGACTGGGTGAAACTTGCTGTAAATCGTGCCCGCGCTACTGGTAGCCCAGCCATATTCTGGCTAGATTCTAATCGAGCACACGACAGTCAACTAATTGAAAAAGTGAATAGGTATTTATTAGATCATGATACTGAAGGCCTCGATATCCAAATAATGACCCCTGTAGATGCTACTCGTTTTTCATTGGAAAGAATGAAGCGCGGTGAAGACACTATTTCGGTTACAGGGAACGTGTTACGAGATTATTTAACTGACCTATTCCCTATTCTAGAAGTGGGCACAAGCGCCAAAATGCTATCGATAGTCCCTTTAATGAATGGTGGTGGTCTATTTGAAACTGGTGCTGGTGGTTCAGCCCCAAAGCATGTGCAACAGCTAGTTGTAGAGAACCATTTAAGATGGGACTCTTTAGGCGAGTTTTTAGCGCTAGCAGCCTCTTACGAGCATTTCAGCCAATCAAAAGATAATAGCTCGGCTCAAATTCTTGCAGATACACTAGACAGCGCTACTGGTAAATTACTGATGGAAAATCAGTCGCCGTCTCGCAAAGTTGGCGAATTAGATAATCGCGGCAGCCATTTCTATCTTGGCCTTTATTGGGCGCAAGCTCTTGCCAAGCAAACTGAAGATACGAAACTGAAAGAGTTATTTTCACCCTTGGCTTCAGCTTTGGCAGAGAATCAAGAAATTATCCTCAACGAGCTTAATTCTGTACAAGGCCCAGCTGTTGAAATAAATGGGTACTATAAGCCTGACAGTACTTTATGCACTCAAACTATGCGCCCAAGTGCAACTCTGAATGGGATAATTGATCAGTTCTGAATAATGCAGAGTTGCTACTGGCTTAAATCCAATAACAGCTTATTCAGACGCCTGATAAAAGTACCCGGATCATCTAGCTGACCGCCTTCGGCCAGATTCGCTTGATCGAAAAGAATAGCGGCTAATTCTGCGAAGCGATCTTCGTCACTTTCTTCATCAAGTTTTTTAACCAAAGGGTGCTCAAGATTTAATTCGAAAATAGGTTTCGAGTCGGGCACATCTTGCCCAGCAGCTTCCATAATTTTGCGCATCTGCTGATTCATATCAAATTCACCAACAGCGATGCAGGCGGGTGAATTTGTTAATCTATTCGTAGTACGAACCTCTGAGACCTGTTCACCTAGGGATTTTTCTACGCGCTCCAATAAAGGTTTAGCCGTTTCGTCAGCTTTTTCTTGCTGCTTTTTATCTTCTTCACTATCAAGCTCACCTAAATCTAACTTACCTTTAGTAACATCCTGAAACTGCTTTCCATCGAACTCCATTAAGTGATTCATTAACCACTCATCAACACGATCTGATAACAGCAATACTTCCAGCCCCTTCTTATTAAACACTTCAAGGTGGGGGCTGTTCTTCGCTGTATTGTGAGTTTCACTGGTAATGTAATAAATCTTACTCTGACCGTCTTGCATGCGAGACAAATATTCCGTCAATGATTGATCCTGTTTCGCTTCGCCTGAATGAGTCGTTGCAAACAACAGCAACTTAGCAATCTTCTCACTATTGCTAGCATCTTCTGCTGGGCCTTCTTTAATCACTTGACCAAACTCTTGCCAAAATGATTGGTACTTATCTGCGTCTTTCTTTTTAATTTTAGCCAACATATCAAGCACACGCTTTGTGAGAGCGCTCTTCATGGAGTCTACAATAGGATCTTTTTGTAAGATCTCTCTTGAGACATTTAAGGAGATATCATTAGAGTCGACTATCCCTTTTATAAAACGCAAATACAAAGGCAAAAACTGTTCAGCTTCATCCATGATAAATACGCGCTGAACATATAATTTTAAACCTTTTGCTGAATCGCGGTTCCAAAGATCAAAAGGTGCCTTTGCAGGTAGATACAGTAAAGACGTATATTCTAATTTGCCTTCAACTTTATTATGGCTCCATTGCATTGGGTCTTCAAAATCATGGCTGACATGCTTATAAAACTCTTGATACTCCTCTTCTTTCAATTCTGTTCTTGGCCTTGCCCATAACGCTTTAGCAGAGTTGACTACTTCAAACTCTTTTTCTTTTTTCTTTTTCTTTTTATCGCCCTCTTCACCAATATTTTCTTTGACCATCTTTACGGGCATTGAAATATGATCCGCATACTTTTTAACTATGCTTTTTAAACGAAATGGTTCTAGAAATTCCTTTTGGTCTTTTTTCAGATGGAGAATGATTGTTGTTCCTCTACCCTCCTTTTCAATATTCTCAATACTAAAGTCGGCCTCACCTTCAGATTCCCAATGCACGCCTTGATCTACTGATTCTCCTGCTTTACGAGATAACACTTCTACTTTATCGGCAACAATAAATGCCGAATAAAATCCAACACCAAACTGTCCAATCAATTGAGAATCTTTTTTCTCATCGCCTGTTAAGCTTTCAAGAAATTGTGCAGTCCCTGATTTGGCAATAGTGCCCAAGTTTTCAACCACCTCATCCCTGGTCATACCTACTCCATTATCTTTAATGGTAATGGTTTTTTTCTTGCTGTCAGATTCAATAATAATATTTAAATCAGGGTCGTTTTCATAAAGTGAATCATCCTTTAAGGCGGCAAATCTAAGTTTATCAGCTGCATCAGATGCGTTTGAAATCAATTCACGCAAAAATATTTCCTTGTTGCTATACAGAGAATGAATCATTAGATGTAGAAGCTGTTTGGCTTCAGTTTGGAAACCCAGAGTTTCTTTTTGGGCAGCGCTCATTCAGTTATCTCCTATTGAATTTTCTTTTACTGATGTCTTGATAGTTGCTTTTAATAAGGGCATTTTTTGACTTTTCAAGAGCAAAAAAAAACGCATCTGAAGATGCGTTTTTTCTAGAGTTTTAAACTTAGCGGAAAAAGCCTCGGTAAAGCTCTCTTTGTCGTTGTTTAGTCTCGTAAACGGTTTTCTCATTGTTCAAGTACTGCACCCATGTAGCAGCAGTATCTTCACTTCTTTCGTCTCTAGCGGCAAGCCTAGCAGCTGCGATTCCTTCATCATGGCGGTTTAATTCTAGAAACGCTCTAGCTTGACGTAAATAAGTCTGGTCTGCTCTGTCTAAGTCACCTTTATCAAACGCATCCTCTAAGGCATCTACTGCATCTTCAAAACGGTTAAGATTCATGTAAATTGATGATAAACGCGAATAAGATTCACCATCTTCAGCTAGTTCTGAAGCCTCAATGTAGGGGGCAACTGCCAATTCATCTTCACGCGCTAGTTGATAACTTTGCGCAAGTCGCGACCAAATATCTTCTTCAGAGTCTAATAGGCCATCATTAATGCCTTGTGTTAAGATTTTTGCCGCGCCCCAATAATACGCAGTATTAAATAATTGACCAGCCAGATTGATAATTTGCCCTTCATTATCTACAAAACCAAATTCATTCATCGCATAAATATATTGAGATTGCTCTTCGAACCGCTCTAAAGCACCCAATAGATTGACCATAAACGCCCAATCATCAGGCTCTTTAAACAACACAATCATTTCTCGAGTCAGTTGCAGCGCATTATTTAGATCTTCAATAATAGTATATAAAGATCGCGCAAGGTCATAAGTGCTTTTATCGACGGCTTCCCCTTCTGCGCGAGTCTGGTCCATAAATTCAAGTATATAATTTAATGAATTAGGGAAATCATCTAAAGAGTAATATGCGTAACCTATTCTTTGGTATGCCGATATATTTGGTTCAAAAGCCATTCCTAAATACTCCAAATAGGAATCAATTGAGCCATTGTAGTCTTCAACCGCAAATTTCAACTGACCTAATAGGAGCAACGCTGCTTCACGTTTTTCTATCGCTAAATCATCTTCGTCCATACCTAAAATCAATTCTTGGTAGATGATTGCATCTTCGTATCGCTCTTCAAGAGCTGCAAAATTTGCATAAAAATTCCACATACTTAGTTCTTCAGCACCATTTAAACGGCCACGATCATACATATCACGCAATTCAAGCAATACCTCATCAGCCCCAGCAGTATCACCCACATCTCTTAATTCCATTATTTCTTCTAAGCGTTGGTAAACAGGGCGCGAAAGCGTTTGCGCTGAGCGAGCTGCTGGAGGAGCCCTTCTCTCTTCCGCCGCGTTCGTGACACTAGAAAAAGTTAAGATTAAAGGTAAAGTGGCTAACAGGATACTTGTTCGAATAATTCTAGTAGCACATGCAACATATAACTTTAAGATAAATAATTTCATAAATTCTCCTTATTCATCCACGTTATATCTAAATAAATACTGAACACCTGGAACTTGCACACCTACACCATCTTCAATCCTTGGATTATATTTAAAGCGAGTAACTGCCCTAACGGATGCGTTATTAAATACATCAGGTGGGTCAGCATCTACCACTATTGGATTTATCACTGTACCCGTTTCTGTAACCGTGAACATCACCAAGCACCAGCCTTCAATACCACGAGATAAAGCTCTGTTTGGATATTGAGGAGGTACTGTCACGATCGGCAACATTTCAGAGTCATTAATACCAACTACTGCAGTAGCGTCTATGCCTCCTACGTCAACATTAACTCGAGCCACATTTATACTGTCACCACTATTCATATCCATGACATCAACATCCATATCTGGTAGATCCGGCACTTCTTCAGGAGCATCAGGTTCATCAGGCTTTGGTTCTACTCGTGTAACTTCGATTTCCATTTCTGGGATAGTAATATCAGCGATACGAATTGATGTGCGCGTTTCAGGCTCACCTGAGCCTGTTGCAATAAGAGCTTGCATCAAATAAAAAAGTGAAAATGTAATTGCAGCACCAAATAATAATGCTACTAAGCCGTTAACAGTTCTAGTCATGATTATTCCTCCGCTGCCACTTGTATACTGGATATACCCGCTTCTCGAGCTGCACCCATAATTGTAATTATATGTTCGTTTGTCGCAGATTGATCCGCTTGAATAATCACTGGTGCATTTGGTGCATCAGCTAGGCGTTGCTCCAAACGAAAGCGCAAGTTGCGAGGCTCTATGATATCACCATCCATAAATATCTCTCCAGCCGGTGAGATAGCTACAAGTATTGGGTCTAAATTAGTAAATACCGCCATCGAAGCTTGCGGTTTAACCACGTCATAACCTGCTTCTTTAACAAAAACTGCTGTCACAATGAAGAAAATAAGCAAGATGAATACAACGTCTAACATGGGTGTTAGGTCGATTTCACCTGCTTGGCCGTCTGTTTTATCTTTAGCTAAACTTCTCATAATATTTTCTTTTAAAATCAGTTTGTTATAGCAGTAATATATAGTTAATTATTACTATGCATGTTGGACTGTTAGGCGGTCTTCTAAGAGCTCTATTTCTCTATTGGCTTTTTGTTTAATCCAAGTGCTGGCAAAAATACCTGATAAAGCACCTACCATTCCTGCCATAGTGGGTATTGTTGCTTTTGCTACCCCTCCAGACATTTGTTTAGCGTCGCCACCACCAGTTACAGCCATCACATAGAAGACTTCAATCATACCAGTTACTGTACCTAATAATCCAAGCAGCGGACAAACCACCACTAGTGCTTCTATCATTGATATAGGGGATTTCAAATCTAGGGAAACTCTAGATATCAGTTCTTGGCGAATCGCATGAGCATGCCAAGACTTTTTATCGGGACGTTTTTCCCATTCAGAAAGCGCAGCTGCTGTATTACTTTTATGCACGGTATGTAGGAACCAGAGTCTCTCGAACATGAGAGTCCATTTCACAAATAACAATAAGGCTATCAACCAGAGCACAGGGCCACCTCTATCCATAAAATCAGAGATGGACTCAAAACTAGTCTGAAATAAGTCAAACATAAGTTATCCTCCTAAAAAGTGTAACTTAAGCGTTTGAGCCGCTACTTTCAGCTTTTCTAGCTATAATTCCAGTCGCTTGCTCTTCCATAATATGGAGGATTCGATCACTACGACTCTTAATTAAAGTGTGTATTAGCACTGTCGGTATGGCCACTGAAATACCCAACACAGTAGTAACCAAGGCGCCAGAAATACCACCGGCCATAATTTGCGGATCACCAGTACCGAATAAGGTAATCTGTTGGAACACCTCAATCATACCGGTAACCGTACCTAATAAGCCCATCAAAGGTGCAACTGTTGAAATGATCTTCACTAAAGTAAGGAACCTTTCAAGTGCAGGAGTTTCCTGCAGGATCGCTTCACCCAGTTTCAACTCTAATGTCTCTATATCCATATTTTTATCATTTTCATAAACCCTTAACACTCGGCCAAGAGGGTTATCCTTATTAGGCTTACCTGGGTTTTTCAGCTCAGAATTTACTTTTACTCCAACCATTGTCAAATAGATCATTTTATAAATTGCAAAAAGCATTGCAAAGATACCAACTACAATAATAATCGCACCAATCTCTCCGCCTTGCTCACCATAACGCGTTTGGAAATCAGGACTACTAATCAAAGCAGCTAGATAAGATCCACCTGTTGGTCCAGTTGGGTCAATGCCTATTCGAGTAAAACCAGAAGTAGAGCTTTGGAAGTCAGTGGCTGAATCTTGATACACCCCTGCATTCAATACACCGCCGGAAGGCTGTGCAGGTAAAACACTTAAACGGCCTGTTGATGAATCATATTGTAAGTATTCACCATTAGAAACAATGTTATAGGACCCTATACGTACAGCTTCGCGAGTGGTTTGAGTTCCATCAGAGCCTGCAACTAAAGTATCAAATTTAACAATACGAGATGATTCAGTCATTTCTTGTTGCAAATAGAACCAAAGCTGCTCTAACTCTTCAATACTAGGAAGTTGAGAGTCACTACCCATAATGTCAGCAAGCTCAGTCAGAAAAACATCGCGACCGCTAAATTGAGCACTAATCAGTGACTGCTCAAAGTTACTACGCGTGTCACCCACTACACCTGAAATCGTACCAAACAGCTCTGTCAGGTCACCGATACGCTCTTGCAAGGTTTCATTGCGCTGAGCTTTGATGATCTCATTTTCATCATAGGTATTTTCTAACTGCCCACTAATCCCTTCTTCTTCTTCACGATCTGAAACAATATTGTTTAGCAACTGCTGACGTTGGTTAACGTTGCCTTCGAACCGCGCTATACGATCACGTTGCTCTTGTGTTTCAGTTAAAGTTGCACTTTCAACTAACTGCAATAATTCATCTAAACTTCGAGGATCAGAATCTTGCGCACTTACTTGTATTGAAGTTAAGCAGACAGCCGCCGAAGCTAATGTTAAACCAATTGTTTTTATAAATTTCATCTTCTTACTCCGGAGCCGAGATTGGTAAATCTAATAATTGAGTTGTTTCAAGCTGCTGCGCCATACGAATGCCTAGCGCTATTGGACGTCTATAGTCATCATCCAAAGCCACCCATTGATTAGTAGACTTATCCCAAGCGCCAGTAGAATTTTGGTCACTTGTTTGATAAAGCAAGGCAACACGACCTACACGAAGAAGGTCTACATCACGCTCAATACCACCAATTTCAAGCGTATCTGTATAATGTGCAATACCACGCCCGTAATCATTCTCAATTTGATAAGCCTGTAGCACTAAACGGAACTTCTCCGCTACGTTTACACTAGAATCATCAAAGGTGCCTCTAATTGTATTAAGGCGGTCTTGTCTTTCTTCAATCTGGAATGGGATATCCAATGAAACAAAACTCTCCAATGAAACCATCATCTTTTCCATCAAAGGTGCTATTTGGCGTTGCAGTTCAGCTGCTTGAGCAATCGACTCATCATATTCTGCAATTGTTCTTTCTTGCTCAGAAATGGTGCGTCTCATGCCCGCATTATAAATTTCCAGACCGTCAACAATCTTAGCTTGGTCTCTAAATTCAAATGTTAGCTCAGAAGCTTCATCTGATAATTGATTTATCTGTACCTGCATCTCAGCGCCCATAGCAAAAATTTCTGCTGATTCGGCAGAAATTTCATCTAGGATACTAGTGTCAATTACAGTGTCTTGTGACGAAGCAAAATTAATATTAAGAATTACTGGTGCTACCAGTAATGAAGTATACATGTGCTTCTTAAAATGTTGATATTTCATGAGTCATCCCATTTATTTATGAAAATAATAACTTTTTTATTTTTTAATTACCCTGATACAGCGACAATGATCTTTTGAATATTTATTATAATAACGCTAAGACAATTCAAATTCTATTTCTCTCTACTTAACAATGCAGAGCTGCGGAGCGGAGCATATCAAATACTGTAAGCATATAGAACCTGAATAATGTTAAAAAATGCATTAATTTTGGTTGTTAATGTGAAATTGTATCTAACCTATTACCAACCTGCTGCTTTTCTCAACCCATCACCAATATCTGCCAGACTTCTTGCAGTCGTTACCCCGGCATCATTCAGGGCTGCAAACTTTTCATCTGCAGTACCTTTTCCGCCAGAGATAATGGCTCCAGCATGGCCCATCCGCTTACCAGCAGGCGCTGTAACTCCCGCTATATATGAAACTACTGGCTTGCTAACATGATCTTTAATAAAGGCAGCTGCTTCTTCTTCTGCAGTTCCTCCAATTTCACCAATCATTACGATAGCTTCAGTTTGCTCATCTTTTTCAAGCAAGCTTAAAATATCAATAAAACTGGAACCCGGAATTGGGTCGCCACCAATGCCTATACATGTAGATTGACCAAAACCTGCATCAGTGGTTTGTTTAACCGCCTCATAAGTTAGCGTACCCGACCTTGAAACAATACCGACTTTACCGGGCAAGTGTATATGACCAGGCATAATTCCAATTTTAGATTCTCCTGGAGTTATGATTCCTGGACAGTTAGGTCCAATTAAGCTCACACCTTCTCTATCACAAGCTATTTTAACTTCAAGTATATCTAAGGTTGGGATACCCTCAGTGATACAAACTATCAACTTAATACCAGCTTCAACAGCTTCTAAGATGGAATCTTTGCAAAATGGGGCTGGAACATAAATCACAGAGGCCTCTGCAACAGTTTCGGCAACAGCGTCTGCTACTGTATTAAATACAGGCAAGTCTAAATGAACCTGACCACCTTTGCCGGGAGTAACTCCACCGACCATCAAAGTGCCGTATTCAATTGCCTGCTCTGAATGATAAGTGCCTTGCGAGCCAGTAAAACCCTGACAGATAACTTTAGTGTCTTTATCTAATAAAATACTCATTACTCTCCCCCCGATGCTTTAACTACTTGCTCAGCAGCATCATTAAGACTGGTGGCAACAATAATATTCAATCCGCTTTCAGCCAATGCTTTAATCCCAAGCTCGGCATTGTTTCCTTCGAGTCTCACAACTACAGGCACTTCTACACCCACTTCTTCGACGGCGCCAATAACGCCTTCTGCAATAAGGTCACAGCGAACTATTCCGCCGAAAATATTCACCAATACAGCCTTAACGTTGCCATCAGATAATATAATTTTAAATGCCTCGGACACTCTCTCTTTAGTTGCACCACCGCCAACGTCTAGAAAATTTGCTGGTTCCCCGCCGTATAATTTAACAATATCCATAGTCCCCATAGCCAATCCAGCACCATTCACCAAGCAACCGATATTGCCTTCCAGTGCGACATAATTTAAATCCCAAACAGCTGCTTGCACTTCTCGTTCATCATCCTGAGTAGGGTCATGCATTTCTTTTATCTTTGGTTGCCTATATAAGGCATTACCATCAATATTTACTTTTGCGTCTAAGCAATGCAGATTACCTTCAGACGTAATTACTAAAGGGTTAATTTCTAGCAAAGCTAAATCACAGTCTTCAAAGATCTTGGCTAAGCCTAAAAAGATCTTGGTGAATTGTTTTACTTGATCAGAATTAAGGCCAAGTTTAAAAGCCAACTCTCTACCTTGGTAAGGTTGCGCTCCTACTAAAGGATCAATCGTAGCTTTTAATATTAGTTCAGGAGTTTCTTCAGCCACTTTCTCAATTTCTACGCCACCTTCTGTAGAGGCCATAAAAACGATGCGTCTTGATGATCGATCAATGACTGCACCCAAATAAAGTTCCTGATCGATATCAGTACATGACTCTACTAAAATCTTACCCACAGGTTGGCCATTCTTATCTGTTTGATAGGTGACTAAGTTTTTCCCAAGCAAATGCTCAGCAAAAGATTTAATTTCATCTTTGTTCTTAACTAGCTTTACTCCACCAGCTTTACCACGGCCGCCTGCATGCACTTGCGCCTTCACAACCCATTCATCACCACCGATCTTATCCGCAGCGGCAACTGCTTCAGCTGGTGTTTCACAGGCATAGCCTATAGATACTGGTAAACCATATTCAGCAAAAAGCTGTTTTGCCTGATATTCATGTAAATTCATTCAAAGACCACCTTTATGTCAGTTGGATAGAGGTTATAGAAATAGGAATTATTTAGTTTTCTTAATTTGTTCTTTTCTTTCTTTTACGGTTTGGCATATGAATAGCATGTCCATTAACCGCCAAAGCAGCTTCATGTACTGCTTCGCTTAGTGCTGGATGTGAAAAAACTGTCATGCCAATATCCTCTGCACTGGTACTGAACTCCATAGCAACGGTGACTGTCTGCACTAAATCAGCCGCAGAAGGGCCAACAATGTGGCAGCCTAAAACACGATCGGTTTTAGCATCAGCTAACATTTTCACCATGCCGTCTGAATCATTTGCTGCAACTGCACGACCAACTGCTAAGAATGGGAAAGTACCGACTTTATATTCAACACCTTCGGCTTTTAAATCTTCTTCGGTTTTTCCAATAGAGGCAATCTCAGGGTGAGTATAAATAACTGAAGGGATAAGGTCGTAATTCATAGCAGCCTTTTGGCCAGCAATAATCTCGGCCACCATTACACCTTCTTCAGATCCTTTATGGGCTAGCATTGGTCCTCGAACAACATCCCCAACGGCATAAACACCGGCAACATTTGTAGAGCAGCTATTATCAACTTTAATAAAACCACGCTCATCTTTTTCGATACCGCAATCATCAGATAGTAACCCTTCTGTATAAGGTTTTCTCCCAACACAAACGATTAATTTATCGAAAATAATCTCTTGCTCACCATCTTTATCTTTGTACTGAACAGCCACTGAGGGTGACTTGCCCTTTTTAAGCTTACTTCCGGTTACCATTGCACCTTGCCTAATATCTAGCTTTTGTTTTGTGAGTATTTTTTTGGCTTCTTTAGCAATTTGCTGATCAACCATAGGCAAGAAACTTTCTGTTGCTTCCAGCACTACCACGTCTGATCCTAAACGTGACCAGACCGATCCTAATTCAAGACCAATGACGCCAGCACCTATTACGCCTAAACGCTTTGGAATTTCCTGAAATTCTAAGGCGCCGGTTGAATCAACAATAACATCGCCATCTGTAGGTGTCGGTGGAATTTCTATTGGGACAGATCCTGCCGCAATAATAATATGATCAGCCGTTAATACTTGAGACTTTCCATCATGGCTACTGACTTCAACTTTTTTATCTTTAAGTAATTTCCCAGTTCCAGAAATTGGGGTAACTTTATTGGCTTTAAACAATGCACCTACACCACCGGCCATTTGTTTAACAACTTTATCTTTACGCTCAATCATAGTCGGCACATTAATATTTATTTTTCCTGTATCAATGCCGTGAGCCTCAAAGTCATGTTTAGCTTCCAAGTATTTGTGTGATGAATCCAATAAAGCTTTAGAAGGAATACAACCAACATTTAAACAAGTACCACCGAAAACAGGCTTGTTATCTTTATCTAACCATTTTTCGATACAAGCAGTGTTAAAACCCAACTGGGCTGCACGTATTGCTGCCACATAACCTGCTGGGCCTGCTCCTATTACTATTACGTCATAATCTGCTGACATGGTTTTTCCCTGTTCTTATTTTATTCGCTTAAACTTTATAAAACTCAATTAAGCTCTAATTAAACATCAAGAAGAATTCTAGCTGGATCTTCTAACAATTCTTTAATTGTTACCAAAAATTGCACGGCTTCTTTGCCGTCGATCATGCGATGATCATAAGATAAAGCTAGATACATCATTGGTAATATTTTCACTTCCCCATTTACTGCCATAGGGCGTTCTTGAATTTTATGCATTCCTAAAATAGCAGTTTGCGGTAGATTTAATATAGGCGTAGAAAGCAATGAACCGAACACTCCGCCATTAGATATTGTAAAAGTGCCGCCTGTCATTTCCTCTATAGACAGCTTTCCATCTCTCGCCTTAAGCCCGTAGTCTCTAATACTTTTCTCAATGCATGCAAGACTCATTGCATCGGCATCTCTGAGCACAGGAACTACAAGCCCACGCGGCGATGATACTGCAACGCCAATATCCTGGTAGCCATGATAAATTATATCACTGCCATCAATCGAGGCATTAACTGCAGGGTATTGCTTTAGCGCTTCAATACTTGCACGCACGAAAAAAGACATGAAGCCCAAACGAGTCCCATCATGTTTTTTCTCAAACATGTCTTTGTATTTGTTGCGAATATCCATAACAGGCTGCATGTTTACTTCATTGAAAGTTGTCAGCATGGCCGTTGTATTAGTTGCTTCCAACAAACGTTCAGCTACTTTTGCTCGTAACCGAGTCATCGGAACTCTTTCTTCAGCCCTTGCACCTTTTGCCGGTGCTGGAGTTGCAGAGTCTGCCGAGACAATAGACACTTCAGGTGGTTGTGTCGCTCCCTGCTCTAAATGATTCAATACATCCTCTTTGGTTATGCGTCCATCTTTACCGGTGCTTTGAATAGCATTTGGCTTTAGCGAATTTTCTTCAATAAGTTTTTTTGCCGCAGGGCTCATCAGCACTTCTACACTGCTATTATCTTCAACAGTTTTACTTTTAACAGCAGCTTCTTTTTTAGGTTTGGTTGCCGCTGCGGCAGTACCGGCTTCAAATAAAGCTAACAACTCATTACTGACAATAGTGTCACCTTCAGCTTTATTAATACTTTGTAAAACACCATTATCTGGAGCAACAACTTCTAAAAGAACTTTATCAGTTTCAATATCTACCAATAGCTCATCACGAGCAACAGATTCACCTTCTTGCTTATACCAAGTTGCAATAGTGCCATCCGGTACTGATTCAGGAAGTGCAGGAGCTTTAATTTCTATAGCCATGATCTTACCTATTTATACTTATATTTTGCTTATGCCTAACCTTAGGCTTATATGATTACAATTAGTCTTTTTTGAGACCTAATGCATCTAGAACTAGTTTTTTCTGTTGCTCAACATGCAAAGATGTAAAGCCTGCAGCCGGTGAAGCTGACAACTCTCTACCCGCATAAGCCAAAACCAACTCAGGGTTAAGTCTACGCAGAGCATTCTTCATGTGGTGTTGACTCGGATACCAAGCGCCCATATTTTGTGGCTCTTCCTGGCACCAAACAACATCAGCTAGATTCTCATAGGGGGCTAACATTTTTCCCATAGTATCTTCTGGAAATGGATACAACTGTTCTAAACGTAATATAGCTACATTCTCCAGACCTTCTTCACGACGTTTGGCTCGCAGCTCGTAATATACTTTCCCGCTACACAATACAGCGCGATTAACCTTATTAGGATCAAGATCATCAGTCTCGCGTAAAACTCTATGGAAACGCCCATCAGCCAAATCTTCATAACTTGAGATAGCTTCTTTATGTCTTAACAAACTTTTTGGAGTCATTACGACTAATGGTTTTCGAAGAGGCCGGATCATCTGTCTGCGTAGCATATGAAAAATTTGCGCTGGATTAGTAGGCACACAAACCTGAATATTTCCTTCAGCACACAACTGCAAGAAACGCTCTAACTTAGCCGAAGAATGTTCTGGCCCCTGTCCTTCGTAGCCATGCGGCAAAAACAATGTTAGACCGCATAGTCTTTCCCATTTAATTTCTCCACTACTAACGAATTGATCAATGACTACTTGAGCACCATTAGCAAAGTCACCAAATTGCGCTTCCCAAATAACCAAAGCATCTGGGCGAGTAGTAGAGTAGCCATACTCAAATGCAAGCACAGCCTCTTCAGAAAGTATTGAGTCGAATATGACAAATTTACGCTGAGACTCTGACACATAACTTAAAGGCACATAAGTTTCGCCAGTTTCTTGTTCATGCAATACAGCATGACGATGAGAGAAAGTGCCACGTCCTACATCTTGACCAGTGAGTCTTACTTTATAATTATTATCAACGAGGCTAGCGTAAGCTAAAAGCTCAGCGCCTCCCCAATCAAATGGCTGCTCACCATTTGCCATTGCAGTTCGCGACTCTAAAACTTTCTTAACCTGACGATTAACTTTAAAGCCTTCTGGTATTTCAACAAGCTTATGAGCTAGTTGTTTTAATTTAACTAAATTTATAGTGGTATTACATTTCATGTCAGCGGCATGCCCTAGGTAAGGACGCCAATCGACATGAAGAGCTGTATTTGGAGCATGCACTAAACTCTTAACCACATGAGTGCCTTCATCTAAAGCTTGACGATAGCTTCTGTTCATTTCATCAGCTTCAGCTTGTGACAAAACACCTTCTACAATTAATTTTTTGGCATAAAGTGTTCGAGTTGTTGGCTGCTTTTTAACAACCTTATACATTAGAGGCTGAGTAGTAGCAGGCTCGTCAGTTTCATTATGACCGTAACGTCGATAACAAATTAAATCAACTACAACATCTTTTCTAAACTTATTACGAAAATCTAAAGCTAATTGAGTAACAAATAAAACAGCTTCAGGGTCATCGCCATTTACATGGAATATCGGAGCCTGCACCATTTTAGCCACATCGGTACAATACTCAGAAGATCGAGCATCATCTTGCCGACTTGTTGTGAAGCCAACTTGATTATTTATGATGATATGTACAGTTCCACCCGTCCCATAACCACGAGTTTGAGACATTTGCAAAGTCTCCATTACTACACCTTGCCCGGCAAACGCCGCATCACCATGAATAGACAGAGGCAATACAGTCTCTCCAATTGAATCTTGGCGCCTATCTTGTCGCGCTTTAACAGAACCTATTGTCACTGGAGCCCCAATTTCAAGGTGTGAAGGGTTAAAGCCTAAACTGCAATGCACCTCTCCACCTGGCGTCAAAACATTAGAAGAGAATCCTTGATGATATTTCACATCACCTGATCCGGCATACGCCACTTTTCCTTCAAACTCATCAAACAAATCCACAGGATTTTTCCCTAAAGTATTTACAAGGACATTCAGTCGCCCTCGATGAGCCATAGATATAACGATTTCTTTAGCTCCTTGCTCACCAGCACGTTGAATAATATCGTCTAAGGCATGAATTAGACTCTCGCCACCTTCGAGACCAAAACGCTTTGTGCCGGGGTATTTTGAGTCCAAATGCTTTTCGAGACCTTCAGCAGCACTTAAACGCTCCAAAATATGCAATCTTGCCTTATTGGAAAAACCAGGATTGCCAGCATTACTTTCTATGCGGCGTTGTATCCATTGCTTTTCTTCTAAATCGACAATACCCATAAATTCATAGCCAATTGAATTGCAATAAATGTGTTCCAACATGGCAATAATATCTGCAAGCGAAGATTCACTTTGAGGAACGTATAAGGGCTGAGTTTTAAAAGCAGTATTCATATCTGCCGAAGATAACTGATGAAAATCAAGTTTCAAATCGGGCACTTCTTCACGGTGCATAATTCCTAAGGGGTCAAGCTTAGCTTGCTGATGACCTCTAACTCGGTAGGAGCTAATCAACTGAACTACGCTTACTTGCTTAGCCTCATGAGCTGAAGAAACTTGCTGACCACTTACAGCCGGCTGAATAACAATAGGCGAATCAATGCGCCGTGGCAAACCTTTAAATTGCTTTTCGATAGACGAAAGAGCTATCTCTGATTGACTTGCAGCATCGCCATTTAAACTAGGAAGCTCGTTAAAATATCTCTGCCATTGCTCAGAGACTGAAGCAGGATCAGCTAAATAAGATTCATAAAGCTCTTCAACATATTCCAGGTTACCACCAGAAATATGGCTGGAAGCGAGCATTAACTCACGGAAATTTTCGGTAGAGGACATTGCCTTCTTTCGAGCGCTTAAGTGGCTCGCTCCATCAGCATAGATCTGATATGGCCAATTGCTTTAGTAGGGTTTAAGCCTTTGGGACAAACTGCTACACAGTTCATAATTCCTCGGCATCTGAAAACACTAAAAGGGTCTTCCAAGTCTGCTAAGCGTTCATCAGTGTAAGTATCGCGACTATCTGCAAGGAAACGATATGCTTGCAGTAGCCCTGCGGGGCCTACAAATTTATCTGGGTTCCACCAAAAGGAAGGACAACTTGTTGTACAGCAGGCACATAAAATACATTCATACAAACCATCTAACTTGGCTCTATCTTCTGGCGACTGAAGACGCTCAATGGCAGGAGCAGGCTCGTCATTTTGTAGATAAGGTTTAATTTTTTCGTATTGCTTATAGAAGGCCCCCATATCAACAACTAAATCACGTACCACAGGCAAGCCTGGCAATGGACGTAAAACCAGCTTATTGTTTTTAATAATAGTGGAAACCGGAGTGATGCATGCCAACCCATTCTTGCCGTTCATATTTATACCATCAGAACCACAAACTCCTTCACGACAAGAGCGACGATAGGAAACACTATCATCTTCATCTTTAACCAGTTGCAGCACATCTAAAACCATCAGGTCTTTACCCTCAGGCAGCTCAACCTCTACATCCTGCATATAAGGTTTTAGATCTTTTTCCGGGTTGTAACGATAAACACTAACTAACACGATAAGTCACCTATATTTTATTTTGCACTAGAGTACAGTCTTAGTAGGTACGAATTTTCGGTTCAAAAGTTGGCACAGTAAGCGGCTTAAGGTTAACACCCCGCTTAGAGAGAGCTTTGCTGCCAGGCATATAAAGAGAATGGCAAAGCCAATTCTCATCATCACGCTCAGTGAAATCTTCGCGCGCATGCGCTCCGCGACTTTCCTCTCTCTTTTCTGCTGCAATGGCAGTTGCCTCTGCCACTTCAAATAAATTTTCAAGCTCTAAAGCCTCTATACGAGCTGTATTGAAGGCATTACTTTTGTCTTCAAGACTTATATTGGCTACACGTTCTCGTAAACTAGATAGTTTTTCTATACCTTCTCGCATATAGTCCCCGCGTCTGAATACGCCAAAATGATTTTGCATAATGCCCTGCAACTCTTTACGCAGTACTGGTACTTTTTCACCTGAAGTACTTTCGTTCAATCTGTTAAGACGCTGCATACCCAATTCGATATCTGTCTCAGAAGCGTCACGCATTTCAACACCTTGACTCAACATCTTCTCAATATGAATACCTGCAGCACGACCGAAGACAACTAAGTCTAGTAAGGAATTCCCGCCTAAACGATTAGCCCCATGAACGGATACACAAGCTGCCTCACCAACAGCAAATAAGCCTTCAATAATTGTGTCATTACCTTTCGCATCCTGGGTTAAAGCCTGCCCATTAACGTTAGTAGGAATACCACCCATCATGTAATGACATGTTGGGATAACCGGAATTGGGTCTTTCACTGGATCAACATGAGCGAAGGTCCGTGATAGCTCAAGAATGCCAGGTAATTTTACGTTTAGGGTTTTTTCACCTAAATGATCTAATTTCAATAAAACGTGATCAGCTTCAGGCCCAACACCGCGCCCTTCTAAAATTTCTAACACCATAGAACGAGCAACTACATCACGGCCTGCTAGGTCTTTTGCATTGGGGGCATACCGCTCCATGAAACGCTCACCATCTTTATTAATAAGGTAGCCACCTTCACCGCGACAACCTTCTGTAACCAAGACACCAGCACCATGGATCCCGGTTGGATGGAACTGCCACATCTCAATATCCTGTACTGGGTAACCTGCACGTAATGCCATGCCAATACCGTCACCTGTATTAATGAGCGCATTAGTAGTCGAGGCAAAAATACGCCCAGCTCCACCGGTAGCAAAAACAGTTGCTTTAGATTTAATGTAAACCGTTTCACCTGTTTCCATACAGATAACTATTACACCTACGATAACTCCATCCTGATTCTTAACAATATCAGTCGCAAACCACTCATTAAAAAATACTGTATTGTTCTTTAGATTCCCTTGATAAAGCGCATGAAGCAATGCATGTCCGGTTCTGTCTTCAGCAGCACATGTTCTTGATGCCTGCCCGCCTTTACCATAATCTTTTGACTGCCCGCCGAAAGCACGCTGATATATACGGCCACTTTCTGTCCGAGAAAAAGGCAGTCCCATGTGCTCCAATTCGTAGACAACCTCTGGTCCTACACTGCACATATATTCAATAGCATCCTGATCTCCAATGTAATCAGAACCTTTTACTGTGTCATACATATGCCAACGCCAATCATCCTCAGGGTCATCACTGGCAATAGCGCAGGTAATTCCTCCCTGGGCAGAAACAGTATGTGAGCGAGTTGGGAAAACTTTAGTGATTACAGCTGTGTTATAACCTGACTGTGCTAACTGGAGTGCCGCTCGCATTCCAGCTCCACCGCCACCAACAATTACGGCATCAAATGAAAGTGTTCTGATATTAGCCACGGTTTAAATACTCCATAAAATCTGCACGCCCCAGACTAGATAAACAAACAGAGCGATTAGACAAAGTAATTCGAAAATGAAACGTATTTTATTAGCAGTTGCGCCTAACATTCTCGTAGTGAGGTAATCAGTTGCAATCGTCCACATTCCTATCCATGCATGTGCACAAAGCGACAAAAGCGCAATCAAACTAAAAATACGTACGGCATTATTAGCGAACAAGGCCTGCCATTCTTGGAACTGCATGTCTGGTTTTGAAATAAATACATAAACTAGGAATAATACATAGAGCAACAAGAAAACAGCTGAAACTCTTTGCACGAGCCAGTCAGAAAGCCCACTTCGGCCAAAACTTGTGACATTAGTTACCATATCCATACTCCCAGAGCGATAATGAGAACTGAACTCACGACAATTGTAATCTTGGCACCTATAGGTGCACCCTCTTTGGTTTCACCTATCCCCGAGTCCATCAGTAAATGCTTAACTCCAGCAACTATGTGGTAGGCCAATGCAGATAAGATTCCCCATAATATGAATTCAGCTATAAAAGAGCCTGAGATTTCTTTTAATTGATCGAAACCTTCTTCGCTGCTCAGTGACATATCAAATGCCCAAAGCAAGAAAGCTATGCCGACAAAGACAATGATGCCTGATACTCGATGGAGGAATGAAGTGTAGCCCGCTAAGGGCAAACTGATGGTGGTGATATCTAGATTTACTGGTCGCTTATCTTTCACTAGTGAACAACCTCTAAAATATTATTTTAGCTATCAATTTTTTTATACTGATAGTTTTTTATTATCATAACAATAAAACTAACGAAACGTGTGCATAGTAATCTCTTAAGTCCCTTTAATCAACCGGCTTATAAGGCTTTTTTTATTATTCAAAAATTATGTATTTTGTCCGAATTTGATTAGAAAATGGCATATTAAAAACAAGGTTAATTTGACAAAATATTTATCAGAAGATAGTGTGCATCTTCCGTGATGGTGCGTCCCACTAAAACGCAACTTTCAAAGTAAAATTCTCTTAACAGGAGTTCTTATGGCTGAGAAAAAAGCTCAGTTGTCAGTTGATGGCATGAATGAAACCCTTGACTTACCAGTCTATGAGGGCTCAACCGGCGCAGATGTAGTAGATGTAAGTAGCTTAGCAGGAAAAGGCTTATTCACTTTTGACCCAGGCTTCATGTCTACCGCTTCTTGTGAATCCAAAATCACATACATTGATGGTGATAAAGGCGTACTTCTTTATCGTGGCTATCCAATTGAACAATTGGCCGAAAAGTCAGACTTTCTAGAATGCTGCTATCTCCTTCTCAATGGAGAGCTACCTGACTCACAGCAAAAAGAAGAATTTGACAACTCAATTAAATATCACACTATGGTGCATGAACAAATGCACAGCTTTTTTAACGGCTTTCCACGACATGCTCACCCAATGGCTATTATGGTTGGTGTCGTCGGTGCCCTTTCAGCTTTTTATCATGACGATTTACAAATCAGCAATGAAGAACATCGTATGGATGCAGCGTTAAGAGTTATTGCAAAAATGCCAACGCTTGCTGCAATGTGTTACAAATATTCTGTCGGCCAACCTTTCGTTTATCCTGACAATAGCCTAAGTTTTTCTGAAAACTTTTTGCATATGATGTTCAGCACTCCTTGCGAAGAAACAAAGATCAGTCCTGTTTTAGTTGATGCCATGGATAAAATATTTTTATTGCATGCAGATCACGAACAAAATGCCTCAACATCGACTGTTAGATTAGCTGGTTCAACTGGCGCTAATCCTTATGCCTGCATTTCTTCCGGAATAACTGCTCTATGGGGACCTGCTCATGGCGGCGCAAATGAAGCTGTATTGAAAATGCTGAACGAAATTGGTGATGCATCTCAAATAGATAAGTTCATAGCTCGTGCCAAAGATAAAGATGACCCTTTTCGGTTAATGGGCTTTGGCCATAGGGTATATAAAAACTTCGATCCTCGCGCTACAGTCTTACGCGAAGCGTGCAGTGACGTACTTGCGGAACTCGGTATTGAAGATGATCCTTTATTAGAAATTGCAATGAAATTAGAAAAAATCGCGTTAGAAGATGAGTACTTTGTTGAAAGAAACTTATACCCAAATGTAGATTTCTATTCAGGCATCATCTTAAAAGCCATCGGCATTCCGATCACTATGTTCACGGTTATTTTTGCTACAGGTAGAACTCCAGGTTGGGTTGCTCATTGGAATGAAATGATTGGTAAACCCTACAAGATTGGTCGTCCGAGACAGCTTTATACTGGCGCAACCAAAAGAGATTACCCGGCTAAATAATAAATTAAGCTAGCCTAGGAAAATATTTTCTTAGGCTAAAATAATCTAGTTAAAATCTGCAAAATCTAAGCCGTAAAACCTAAGCTTTTTTAATCTTTCCAATCACTGTAAAGCCTGCTGCTACAGCAGCTTTTTCGTGATGCGGCTTTATCCCTGCAATTAAGCCACCGGAAGTTTGCGGATCAACTAAGATCGGCCAAATTGCCTGCTCTTTCAGGTAAGACCAGCGTTTATCACCTATCAATGCTAATTCATTTTGTAAAAACAATGAACTTCTGACACCGTTCTTAGCTAAATTCAAAGCACCAGGTAACACTGGTACTTTGTCTGGATATAGATCCGCCAAAAGCTCGCTTCTTTCGAGCATTTCAGACAGGTGCCCAAGCAAACCAAATCCACTTATGTCTGTGCAGGATGACACATCCATTGAAGATAACTTTTCTGCAGCTGCTTTGTTGCTCCGACTCATCCACAGCAATGCAGCTGCTAAATCAACGCCCTGAGACTTCTGCTCCATTAAAGCTGCCAATATCAATCCACTACCAAGAGGTTTATTAACAATAAGTAAATCGTCCTCTTGCAAACCTTGTTTTAAAAACATTTTGTTGCTTGCAATGCCATTTACGGTAACGGCCAAACTCATTTCATGCCCCTCGGCACTGTGGCCACCAAGCAAAATCACAGACTCTTCTTCACAAGCATTTAGTACGCCTTGCAGCAATTGTCTTAATTCACGTTTCTGTATATTACGCCCTGAATAAGGCAGGCTCAGCGCTATATTGATGGAATGAGCTTGTGCATTCATGGCATAGATATCATTTAAGGCATGCAATACCGTTATACGCCCAAACAAATATGGGTCGTCAAGAAATGTTTTCAGTTGGTCAACGCTTTGGACCAAATCAGCCCTGTCCCACTTTGTAGAAATAGCATCTTCAGGCTTGTACTCACCTGTCAATTCTTTCAACACTTCTGACAATGTTTGGCTGCCAATTTTGCCGCCACAGCCTCCACATCGTTTAATTGGATCTAGTTCTTCTTGCTTCTCTATATCTGGAATCAAAATAGAATCAGCCTTTTCGGGTAATGAAATATTCATTGCGGGCAAGCTTGAAAATTTCTGCATGAATTTCTGATCGATACTGTTCTTCCAACGCCAAACCCAATCACCAGAAATAGTTGGCAAAGGAAAGCGTAGGCCTATTGCTTTACGTTCGCCTAAAGACAATAAACTAAGGAAATGATTCTGAGGTTTGTAACCAACTAAAGCTTTTCCTAATAAACGCTTACGTAAATTTACATATAGATATGGCGCTTGCCTGACAGCATACACACCAGCTTTTGGTCGAGGGCTTGCATCCATGTGTGCAATATCACCAGATGCAAAAACGTCTGGGTTGTTAATTGTTTGCAGAAAAGAATTAACTCTAAAAAAACCTGAATCGTTACAGCTAAAGCCGCTACTTGCTACCCACTTTGCGGCACTTGCATGCGCACACCAAAACAAATGATCAAAGTTTTCTTTGCCTCCATCACCACTATACAAAGTATTTTCATCAACCTTTATCACAGGAAAATCTGCATGGCATTTAATATCAAATTTCTTGCATGCTTGCTCAACTTTCTTCACAAAAGCTTTTGGATATTCCGGCAATAAATTCTTACTTTGATAGATTAATTTATAATGAGTCTTACCCTGCGTAGCCAAGTTTGATTCTAAGAAATGTGCCATTGACAAAATAATTTCAACAGATCCTGCTCCTCCGCCAACTACGGTAATATTTTGCTGTATCTTTTCTTGTGGTTTCTTTTCCTGTTCAGCTAAGGCATTTTTTTTCTGCCATTGCTGATAGAACTCAGCAATAGGTTTTACCGCTGTGGCAAATTCTTCAACACCTGGAATCGAATGATCAGGTGTAGATCCAATATTAAGCGACAACAAGTCGTAATATAACGCTGGCCTACCCAGTAAATTAACTGTTTTTAATTCTTGATTAATATTGATTACTTTATCTTGAATAAAACGAACACCAGCCCACTGGCAAAGTTTAGGTAAATCTATATTGATGTCGTCAGAACTATAATGTCCTGCAATTAATCCCGGCAACATTCCGGAATATGGTGTCAGCACCTGTGGCGAAATAAGAATCAGTCGTACACCCGGTAATGGCTTCATTCCCCATTTTTTTATCAGTAAGGCATGAGTGTGGCCACCACCGACTAAAACTATTTCTTTGAAGATTGGAGAAAGATTCACAAACTTGCCTGTTCAAAGTTGAAAAAAAAAATGTAAATTAATCATAGTTTTTGCTTTTATAAATAAGAGTGTTTACCCTTCTGCACTCTTAACTATTTCTTGTCAATATCTCACCTATCTCTCACAGGGAACAGCATAATAACAACACTTAGAACTCATGAACAAAAAAGCGCCTAATTTATATAATCACCTACCATCTGTTGACCAGTTATTGAAGCAGCTCACTACAGAGATTAAAGAATATGGTCATGAGCAAGTTGTCAGCATCATAAGATCTGAATTAGTTTTGGTAAGAGAATTAATCCGCAGTGGAGCTTTTGAATCACTCTCCCCCCCCGACCTGGAAAGCATTGTTAGTGCGACTCAACAAAAACTTGAGTCTAACAATCAAAGCTCACTTACACCTGTTTTCAATCTTACAGGAACAGTTTTGCACACCAACTTAGGGCGTGCTTTATTGCCAAAACAAGCTATTCAGTCATTATTAGTGGCAGCTGCTTCACCGTCAAACTTAGAATTTGATTTAAACACCGGCCAGCGTGGGGAGCGTGACTCTCATTTTGAAGAACTCATTTGCGAGCTTACTGGTGCTGAAGCTGCAACAGCAGTTAATAACAATGCTGCAGCGGTATTACTTTGCTTAAACTCTCTAGCTCTGGGCAAACAGGTTCCAGTTTCTCGTGGCGAATTAGTAGAAATTGGTGGATCTTTTCGTATACCAGAAGTAATGGAAAGAGCAGGCACTCAAATGATAGAAATAGGCACCACAAACCGCACTCATTTGAAGGATTATAAAAAAGCTATTACAGACGAGACTGCCGCTTTCATGAAAGTTCACACCAGCAATTACCATATCGAAGGTTTTACCAATGAAGTGTCGACGCAAGAAATAACATTGCTGGCTCAGCAACATAACTTGCCATTTATTTATGATATGGGCAGCGGTAGCCTAGTAGATTTTAGTCAACTTGGTTTACCTGCTGAGGCCACAGTTGCTGAAGTTATTGCAGAAGGAGTAGATATAGTTACTTTTAGCGGTGATAAATTACTTGGTGGACCGCAATGTGGAATCATCGCTGGTAAAAGAGAATGGGTTGAAAAGATTCGTCAAAATCCGCTTAAAAGAGCACTCCGTATAGATAAGTTAACACTTGCAGCTTTATCGGAAGTGTTAAAACTTTATCGCAACCCCGAAAAACTTATGGATTCTCTTCCTACATTGCAGTCTTTAACCCGCTCACAAGCAAACATCAACAAACAAGCGAAACGTTTATTAGCATTAATTAAACCTGTTATACCCAAGCTCTACGATGTAAGCATAATTGAGACTACCAGTCAGATTGGTAGCGGTGCTTTACCTGTTGAAAGAATTAGCTCAACAGCTTTTGCCATTAACTCTATCAATCAATCTGACAATGAAATACGCAGTTTAGCTCTGGCCTTACGCAAGCTACCAAAACCCGTAATTGGTCGAATACAAAACGGCAAAATAATACTCGATCTACGCTGTTTAGAAACCGATTCTAGTGTGGAAGCGGAATTTATTGAGCAGCTTTCTCTGCTGCAGGAAAGCGCTTAGTGATAATTGCTACGGCTGGTCATGTCGACCATGGTAAGACCTCACTTGTTAAACAACTTACCGGCACAGACACGGATCGCCTGGAAGAAGAAAAACGCCGCGGACTTTCCATCAACTTAGGTTTTGCTTATCGGAAAATAGGCGACACTTCGCTTGGCTTTATCGATGTCCCAGGCCATAAGCGTTTTATCAACACTATGATTTCAGGCGTTTCAGGTATTGATATGGCCTTGTTAGTCGTTGCTGCTGATGATGGCCCCATGCCTCAAACTATCGAACACCTAGAAGTCTTACTTGTTTTAGGCATCAAATCTTTTAGTGTAGTCATAAGTAAAATAGATAAAGTCGATGATGCGCGTATACAAACCGTTCGAGAAAAAACACTAGCGCTATTACCTGAAGGCATAGCAAAAGATTGCAATATTTTTGAAATCTCAAATACAACCAATAAAGGCATCGACGAATTAAAAATTCATTTGAACAAAGCCTCATTAACTCATCAAGCTAGAGCAGTTCAAGGCCTGTTTCGCCAAGCTATAGATAGAGTTTTTAGTTTGAAAGGAGCAGGTATTGTAATAACTGGAACAGTCAGCTCTGGAAAAATTTCTCTTGGAGACTCTGTCCAATTACAGCCTAAAGGTAAAATTGTAAAAGTACGCGACATTCATGCTAACGACCAGCCAGCAAAAATTGCTAGGGCTGGTCAACGTTGCGCATTAAATATAAGCGGAGACATCGATAAAGAAGATTTACATAAAGGTGATTGGCTACTTGAACCCGCAGCACTTGAAGCACGGGATTGCTTTAGTGCACGTTGCAGATTGCTAACATCATCACCTGTTGCTCTAAAACATATGTCGCCGGTAACACTACATATTGGAGCTCGCCATTTATCTGCAAAAATTTCTTTTTTAGAAAATCGAGAAGCCAATAAACGTATGCAAGCTGGAGACGAGCGCCTAGTCCGCTTTTTACTCGATGAACCTGTATGTTGTTTCAACACAGAGAATTTTTTAATTCGCGATGACAGTGAAAGTTTCACCATAGGTGGAGGCACAGTACTTGATCCCTTTTCGTCACGTAAACACAAAATAACTGAAAAATATTTAAACTATCTCAAGGCCATATCTGCTTCCGACTTTATCAGCTCATTTAATGAACTACTATTCAATCAACAGCAAGTCGTTGATTTTAATCGTTTTTGCCTAGCCTGGAATCTTAGTATTAAAGAAGCTGAAAATTTACTGGCAGCATCCAAGCTACCAGCTAAATATAAAATATTGGAAAGTGATAAAACGAACTATAAGCTCTCAGAAGAACTCTTTTCAATTTACACAGAATTAATTCTAGATGCCATTAGCAACTTCCATAAAACCAATGTAAATGAAAACGGTATTGGACAAAAACTATTACAGGAAATTTTAGCAGAAGAAATAGATGGAACTATTTTTCTCGAGCTCTTACACATCTTAGTAAACGATAAAAAAATATTACGCAGTGGCGGTAAGCTAAGACTGAGTGATTTCAGCCCTACAACTTTTAAAGTTGACCAAAAAGAATGGCTGCTTATAAAAAATTCCTTAATAGAACGCGGCAAACAAATACCTTCAATTTCTGAATTAAATGAAATAACACAACTAGATATCAATAAATTAAATGCAGTTATTAATACTGCAATTAAAAATAAAAGCTTATATAGAATTAACATTAAGCGCTTCGCTTTGACAAAAACTTTGCACGAGTTTTGTGAAGAGGCAAATACATTAGCAATCAATCAAGAAAGGTTTACTGCAGTAGATTTTAAAAACCATGCAGGTATCGGTAGAAACTTAGCAATAGAACTGCTTGAGTATTTTGATTCTATTCGCTTTACTCAGCGTCATGGTAACGAACGAATTATTTTGAGCAACATAGTTCCAGATAAACTATTTAATAATTAACACTTTAGTAACTGACTAATGGATGCAAAAGAAGGTAAATGGAAACTAAAAGATAGTATAGTGTTATCAGCAATTTGAAAGTGAGGAAGAGCGACATCCCTGGTGGGATGCATGGCCTTCAAAGCCATTGAGATGCTGTTAAAGTGTTTGGTGGGTTCGACTCCTACCTCTTCCGCCATATTACTATTCACCAACCTTCACCAAAGTTCACTAAAGTACTATTATATAGCTATATATGGGTATTACTTGGAATGAATTACTGGCAGTTACGCCAATATGCCGCCATTTGAGCGACATATAGACGTATTTAGAATATAAAACATACCCTATAAAGAGATTTGAGCATCCCTGCCAAGCATTTCAGCTAGTAAGATCAGGTTTGCTCTCTGATTCCTGCTAAAGCCAATCTTTCTTCTTTATTAGGATCATTGCTGAGTCTGACTTCATCCCCAAACATCATTGTCGGGTAATTTTCTGTACTGAAAGGTGCCCAATTTGGCATATCACTATGATTTGGGTTGCCCGTTCTTGCGAAAGCAGCCCAGGCAGCACTCATGACATGCGCCAACTCATAACGATAAGAGTCTGCCCCGGTCATGGAAGCAGCTACATCTACATTATTGAATACAAAGGGAATTTCAAGGGTATGGTATGAGCCCATACGATTATCATGCACCGGGGAATGCCAATCAAAGAAATAGAGATAACTGGGTGCTGAATCCTGTTCATATTTCAGGCGGTTCAGTTCTTGAGCATTCCAGCGTGCAGAATTATCCGCTGCGGCAGTCAACCATAGCATCTGATTTCTTCTATCAGGAAATTTGCCTTGGTAGAGCGAAATTAATTCTCTGGCTTGTCCTTCATTATTATTGCTCAAACGAGTTTTGAACGATTCCAGCATATCAACATCTGAAAGTTCATAAGGAGGAGGCCCTACCCAGCCTCCTTCAGTTTCTGTTGAACCTGCCATGAAGGGCACTTCCGCTGAATAAGAAGGTGCAGATGGATCCCAGGGATGTCTGGGAATAAAGTTTCCATCAATAACTGGTCCCATCGGGAAGCCCTCAACCGCCGGTTCCCCATATAATGCTTCTTCAATTTGTTGAGGCGTCAAATCTTGTAAACGATCCAGTTGATTAGCACTGATATTTAATTTATTTAAGTACCTTTCTACGCCTTCATTAGCTGCATCAGATGTTATCCCTCTTATTGTGGAACCACTCTGGGCGATTGCCCCGTGGAAAAGTCCTGCTGCTGAAGGGACTGCCATCAATGAAGAAGTTTTACCCCCGCCACCAGATTGTCCGAAAATAGTGACACGATCAGGGTCTCCACCAAATTCTTCAATATTGTCTTGCACCCATTGCAAAGCAGCGACTAAATCTTGAGTCCCTACATTGGTTGACTCAGCCCATTTATCACCCCCAATGTCGGCTAAGTGCATGTACCCAAATATATTTAACCGATGACTTACTGAAACCACCACAACATCTTCTTTTTTCGCCAATAAGGTGCCGTCATACATCAGATAATTTCCAGAACCATAGCGATGCCCGCCCCCATGCATCCATACCATTACAGGCATGGGTTCACCATCAGTTCGCGGCGTAAAAACATTTAGATTAAGGCAGTCTTCCCCATCATCTTCTAGTCGATTCATTGCCAGTACTACTGGTGCTGGCTCAAATGCATAAGGTCCCTGGTAACTACGACTCCCAATCTGAAAAGCATCTCTGATACCGGACCATGCCTGTGGTGCCTGTGGCGGCATAAAACGGTTAGCACCAGCGGTATTGTCACCATAAGGGACTCCCCAAAACTGCTGCACACCTTCACGCATTAAGCCTCTAACGCGGCCGTGGTGAGTTGATACAGTATCCCCAACTTCACTTATCCGAAGATCCTGTGCTAGTGACAAAGGAGCCTGGGCTCCAAGATAGACCCCCGCTGCACCCACAGCAGTAGAACCGAGAAATGAACGCCTGTTGAATGAAGTTTTTTTGTTATTAACCAAAACCTTTCCCCCTATTAAAATATTTTGCAATTTAAGAGACTACCCCAATAATTCTTTGCTAATCAAGCTAATACAACAGGTGATTTTACACAGCTTAGTTTGATGTGTTTTCAAAACAATGTGACTTACTCGTTAAGTAATAGAGCCTTTTCTCTTAGCAGGTTTACAAAAGCTAACTGTGTGCCTGTCGGGTTCCAACTTTTTCTTGTGGTAATGCCTATTCTTCTTGGTGTTTGTCTATGCTCAAAATTAATTTTCTTCAAAAGGCCACTGTCCAGCTCATATTGAAACTGATGCTCTGAACTCATTGTCAGCCAGTCATCACCTAATAATAATGAGCGAATAAGCCCTTGCGAACCTGATTCAATAATTCTTTCCGGCATCTCAACCCCATCACTACTAAAAACAGTATCGAACAACGCTCGGGTGGGTGTTTCACGCCTGAGAACCACCCAAGGGTATACCGACAGCTTTTTTAGTGACACTTCGCAATCAGTGACTAAGGGATGGTCCGCTCTGGCTAGCACCTCAATAGAAGATGCAAACAAATCTTCCTGCTTAATATCATCGTTAGAATTAGGCAATCTAAGTGCTCCAGTCAATAAATCAATGTCGCCATTACGTAAATGAGAAAGTAGATCATCATAAATGCCATCGACAACACTAATTTTAAAATTAGGAAAACGCTTATTAAACTCTATGATTGTTATTGGTAAAATTGAAGCCCTGGCCAAAGGCATGCTACCAATAGTGATCTTGCCTAATTCCCGATTATGAAAAGCATTAATCTCTTGTCTGGCCTGCGTTATCTCGTTAAAGGCTAATTTTGCAGCTCGCGCCAATCTTAAAGCCGCTTTACTAGAAGTTATCCCATTAGTTGTTTTTTCAAACAAAATTGTACCGAGCCGACTCTCCAATCCACGCGCTGCACGGTGCAATGATGATTGCGAAACCTTAAGCGCTCGACTAGCAATACTGAAATTCTGAGATTGGGTAATCGTGATTAAATTACGTAATTGAGTACTTGTAATAGCCTGGATAAGCTTTGATGGTTTAACTAACTGGCCATCGCTAATTCGAGAGACCCCTTGCAATCCAGATAAAATCATACTGAGCGCCCGGCGAACCCTAAAGGCAAAAATTAGACCTGACTCTGTCGGCAGCATGCCTTCGGCTTGCCTATGAAATAATGACGTACTTAGTTCAATTTCTAGTTTCGCTATTGCTTGTGTGATAGCTGATTGCGAAAGAAAGACTTTCACAGAAGCTTTGCTAATACTTTTTGAATCCAGCACTTCAAGAAAAACTCTTAAGTGTCTTAAATTCAACTGTTCTACTGACATACAATATCTCTGTTAGCTTTTATCTTTTAACAGTCTATATCAAAAAGTAATAATAGAAAGCCTAAATTGTATTTGAATTGTCCTAGTCCTCCAACTATATTGGCCTTGCAGTAAATGAGCAAAAGTTTTGCTATAAAGTAATACAGCAATTTTTTAAAGAATCTTATGTGAACAGATTCATTTATCACATTAAGCCCTTACATTACGTTTAAAAAGAGCACTCTTATGTCAATAGTCGTAACTAACCCACCACGCGTAGATACTGCAATAGTTGATCAATTTGCTAAGTTAGGTGTCGCCACAGTGCACGAAGCTCAAGGCCGTAAAGGCTTAATGTCAGCTGAAATAAAACCCATTTTCCGGCCAGCTGAAATAGTTGGGACAGCAGTAACTTGCGAGGTTGCTCCTGGTGATAACTGGATGATTCATGTAGCCGCTGAACAATGTCGGCCAGGTGATATTTTAGTGGTCACTCCTACCAGCCCATGCTCAGATGGTTATTTCGGCGATTTACTCGCAGAATCTTTACGTGCTCAAGGTGTTCGCGGACTCATTATGAATGCAGGTGTTCGTGATATCGCCACATTAACTGAAATGAATTTTCCGGTTTGGTCAAGAACGGTTTACGCCCAAGGCACTGTGAAAGAAACTATTGCCAATGTGAACACCCCAATCGTTTGTGGTGGTGCTTTAGTGAATCCAGGTGATTTAATTGTTGCCGATGATGATGGCGTTGTTGTCGTGCATCAAAGTGAAGTCGACAGCACACTGAAGAATGCGCTAGCCCGTGAAGAAAATGAGAGTGCTAAACGAGATCGATTGGCAAGCGGTGAGCTTGGCCTAGACATTTATGGCATGCGTGAACGCCTTGTAGATAAAGGATTGACATATATCGACTATGAGAAATGGCAGGAATCTAAATAAACATGCAATCTGCTATCCCTTGTTCATTGATGCGTGGAGGCACGTCTAAAGGTTTATTCTTTATGGCAGATAACCTGCCAGAAGAAACAGCTTTACGTGACAGTATCTTGTTAGCCGCAATGGGCTCTCCCGATGAACGACAAATAGATGGTGTTGGCGGTGCCCATCCTTTAACCAGCAAAATCGCTATTGTAAAACCATCCACACTCCCAAATGCCGATGTCGACTACCTTTTCTTGCAAGTTTCAGTTGATCAAGCTTTAGTCAGTGACACTCAAAATTGTGGCAATATGCTCGCTGGTGTGGGTCCTTTTGCTATTGAGCAAGGAATTATTAAAGCCACAGAAGATGAAACTTTTGTGCGCATTCATATGGTAAATACTGGCGGAATTGCTATTGCTAAGGTTCAAACACCTGAAGGGAAAGTCGACTATAGCGGCGATGCCAGAATTGATGGCGTACCAAACAACTCCGCACCAATTTTTTTAGAATTTCTTAATATAGCCGGCTCTAGCTGCGGACAACTTCTACCCACCGGCAACACCATAGACAGCATAGATGGTGTTGAAGTGACGTGTATAGATAATGGTATGCCCGTCGTATTGATCCGAGCAGAAGATTTAGGTAAAACCGGCTATGAAACGCCACAAGAATTAGAAAATGATGAGCAATTAAAACAACGTATTGAAAGCATCCGTTTACAGCTTGGCGAGATGATGAATCTTGGTGATGTAAGTAAGAAAACTGTACCCAAAATGTCATTAATTGCTGCAGCAAGAAATGGCGGCGCGATATGTACGCGTACTTTTATTCCACATCGAGTGCATGAAGCCATTGGCGTACTCGGCGCAGCAAGTGTCGCAACAGCGTGTATTCTACCAGGCACTATCGCCCAATCGATTGTTAATACTAATAGTCAAGATGTTGTACAGCTTATAGATGTTGAACATCCAACAGGTGCTTTTAGTGTGGAAATAGAACTTGATAACAACGTAGCTTTGCCAGATATTAAACGAGTCGCACTTTTACGCACAGCACGATTACTCATGCGTGGGGAAGTCTTAGTGCCTGATGACATTAATCAAAAATTAAATTGAGATTGATCATATGACCCTGATTATAGATTGCCACGGACACTACACTACGGCCCCAGAGCCGCATCAAACATTTAGGGAATCTCAATTAGATGCTTTCGCGTCTGGTAAATCTTTACCAGACATTCCCAGCATCAGTGATGAAGAGATTCAAGAAAGCGTTGAGAAAAACCAACTAAGATTGTTAAAAGAGCGTGACGCAGATATGACTATCTTCTCACCCCGTGCTTCCGCCATGGCTCACCATTTAGGTGACAATGCAGTTTCACAACAATGGACTCAAGCTTGTAATAATTTAATTAAACGCGTAGTGGATCTCTATCCAGATTATTTTGTTGGTGTCTGTCAGTTACCTCAATCTCCAGGCGTATCTATTGAAAAATCAATTGCTGAATTAGAGCGTTGTGTTAACGAACTAGGATTTATTGGTTGCAATCTTAATCCTGATCCTTCTGGTGGAAAATGGACATCACAGCCTTTAACTGATCCAAGCTGGTATCCCTTTTTTGAAAAAATGGTCGAGCTTGATGTGCCAGCAATGGTCCACGTTTCAGGATCGTGTAATCCTAATTTCCATGCCACAGGCGCACATTATATAAATGCAGATACCACTGCTTTCATGCAGTTCCTTCAGGGAAATCTATTTACAGACTTTCCCGATCTTCGTTTTATCATTCCGCATGGTGGCGGTGCAGTACCTTATCATTGGGGCCGATACAGAGGGCTTGCCGACATGATGGAAAAACCGCCTCTTAATGAACACATTATGAAAAATGTTTTTTTTGATACTTGTGTCTATCACCAGCCAGGTATTGATTTATTATTTCAAGTTATCGATATCGATAATATTCTTTTTGGTTCTGAAATGGTCGGTGCAGTAAGAGGCATAGATCCTCAAACTGGTAATTATTTCGACGACACAAAACGCTATATCGAAGCTCTCGACCTTTCTACAGAATACCGACATAAAGTATTTGAAGGTAACGTTAGACGTGTTTACCCACGACTTGATGCTTTGTTAAAAGAACAAGGTAAATAGCATTTAGAAACAAGAAATAATTTATTTCAAATCAAGGTATTTACGCTTTACGACTTGATACTATTTAAAACAACAAACTTATAAGAAAATAAAAATGAGTCAATTTACACCGGATGCTGACTGGTTACATTTCCACTCAGCCCCGAGCAAACCAACTTACATTCCACCTATTGGCGCTGTGGATGCACACTGCCATGTATTTGGACCTGGCGATACTTTTCCTTTCTCAGAAAAACGAAAATACACGCCTTCTGATGCACCAAAAGAAAAACTTTGGGGATTACGCGACCACCTAGGCTTCACTCGAAATGTAATCGTTCAAGCAACATGTCATGGCTCAGATAATCGTGCTCTAGTTGATGCCTTGCAACACTCTGATGGGAAAGCGCGCGGCGTAGCTACCGTTGAGCGGGATATTACTGATGCTGAATTAGATGCTTTACATGAAGCTGGTGTAAGAGGCGTCAGATTTAATTTTGTTAAACGTTTAGTAGACTCTCTACCCTTTGACAGCCTTACTGAAATTGCTGAAAGAACCAAAGCACGCGGCTGGCATATTGTGATTTATTTTGAGGCAACAGAACTTGCAGAGCTCTATGATTTCTTTATCGCTTTACCTACAACAGTAGTGGTCGATCACATGGGTAGACCTGATGTCGGCAGACCCGTTGATGGACCTGAATTTGAATTGTTCGTGAAATTAATGACAGAGAACACAAACTTCTGGTCTAAAGTTAGCTGCCCCGAACGTCTTTCACTCGAAGGCCCCCCTTCTTACAGTGACGTCGTTCCATTTGCAAAACGAATAGTTGAATCTTTTCCAGATCGTGTTTTATGGGGAACCGACTGGCCTCACCCAAACATGAAAAACCATATGCCTAATGATGGTCATTTAGTCGATATTATTCCGCATATTGCACCAACAACTGAGCTTCAACAAAAATTATTAATCGATAACCCAATGCGACTTTATTGGTCTGCTGAAAACGAATAGCAATTTAAACATTAAGTAACAAAATAGAGGAAAACAGTGATGGCCTTAGACAAGCCTTATGCAGATATTCCAGGAACAACGATTTTCGATGCAGACATGGCTCGTATTGGTTTTCATATAAATCAATTTTCCATGTCGCTAATGAAAGCTGAAAACCGTGAAAGTTTTATAGCAGACGAACGCGCTTACCTTGATGAATGGCCAATGACGGAAGATCAAAAGCAAGCGGTATTAGATCGAGACTACAATAGAATGATGTCACTAGGCGGGAATGTGTATTTCTTGGCCAAGATATTTTCTACTGACGGCATCAGTTTCCAGCAAGCCGCTGCCAGCATGACCGGCATGACTCAACCAGAATACGCGCAAATGATGTTAGATGGAGGCAGGTCTCCAGAAGGTAATCGGTATAAAAATGAACAAGGTAAGGGGAAAGTCTAATGGCTAAAATCACTGCTGGCGTTGCAACTTCTCACGTCCCCGCCATAGGTGCAGCAATTGATAACGGCAAAACTGAGGATGATTATTGGCAACCGGTTTTCGCTGGATATGAATACGCAAAACAGTGGATCGCAGAACAAAAACCTGATGTTGTTATCTTGGTCTATAACGATCATGCATCAGCTTTCAGCTTAGACTTGGTGCCAACATTTGCCTTGGGAACTGGAGAAAAGTACAAACCCGCAGATGAGGGTTGGGGTCCCCGTCCTGTTCCTGATGTTTTTGGCCACCCAGAATTAGCTTCACATATTGCTCATTCAGTAATTACAGATAATTTCGATTTAACCATTGTTAATACTATGGATGTCGATCACGGTCTGACTGTTCCATTATCACTTATGTTTGGTCAACCGAATGCTTGGCCTTGCAATATAATCCCTTTAGCCGTGAATGTCGTACTTTACCCTCCACCATCTGGACAACGTTGCTATGATCTTGGCAAAGCTTTACGTAAAGCCGTTGAAAGTTTTGATGAAGATCTCAATGTTCAGATATGGGGCACAGGTGGTATGAGCCACCAATTACAAGGCCCTAGAGCTGGCCTAATCAATCAAGAATTTGATAATGATTTTCTAGATAAACTTGTAAACGAGCCAGAAGCTCAAGCAAAAGTACCGCATATAGATTATGTGCGTGAAGCTGGCTCAGAGGGCGTAGAGTTAGTTATGTGGTTAATCATGCGTGGCGCCCTAAATAAAGAAGTCATAGAGAAGCATCGCTTTTATCATGTGCCTGCATCCAATACTGCTGTCGGTCATATGATTCTGGAAAACAAATAAGCGCTTAATCTAATCGCACATTTTAGTCGTACAAAATGAATAGGAGTTAAGAACTAATGAACGTTGCAATCGCTGGGCCTGGTGCATTTGGAATTAAACACATTGATGGCATCGCCAAAATTGATGGTGTAAATGTGGTTTCACTTATAGGGCGCAACTTTGAGAAAACTCAAGCAGTCGCTGATAAATATAATGTTCCACATGCCTGTACTGATTTAGCAGAAGCACTAGAATTACCAGATCTAGATGCAGTAATACTTTGTACACCGACTCAGGTTCATGCATCTCAAGCTATTCAGTGTATGAAAGCAGGCGTCAATGTTCAGGTTGAAATTCCGCTTGCTGATAGCTGGGAAGAAGCTCAAGAAGTCCAAAAGGTACAGGAAGAAACAGGTCTAATTTGCATGGTAGGTCATACGCGCCGTTTTAATCCTTCACATCAATTAGTGCACAACAAGATTCAAGCTGGCGATATCAACATTCAACAAATGGATGTACAAACCTATTTCTTTAGACGCACTAACATGAATGCTTTAGGTGAAGCTCGCTCTTGGACTGACCACTTATTATGGCATCACGCTGCGCATACGGTTGATTTATTTCGTTATCAAACCGGCGAAGAAGTTATTCAATCAAATGCAGTCCAAGGCCCTATCCACCCAGACCTTGGCATCGCTATGGACATGTCTATACAGTTGAAATCAACTTCAGGTGCAATTTGCACATTATCGCTATCTTTTAACAATGATGGTCCGCTTGGTACTTTCTTTCGTTACATCTGCGATAACGATACTTACATTGCACGCTATGACGACCTCTTTAATGGCAAAGAAGAGTCCATTGATGTGTCTCAAGTAGATGTTTCTATGAATGGTATAGAGTTACAAGATCGAGAATTTTTTACTGCTATTAAAGAACAACGTGAACCCAATTCAAGTGTCGGCAAAGTTCTAAATTGCTATAAGGTATTGCATGATTTAGAACAGCAACTTAATTCAGCTAAGTGAACAGAACATTCAACACTGAATTAAAAATATTACGGAGATAATCAAGATATGAAAACTCAAGTAGCTATTATTGGCTCTGGTCCTTCAGGACTTTTGTTAGGACAGTTATTAAATAATGCTGGTATTGACAATATTATTATTGAAAGAGTGACACCTGATCATGTGCTTGGCCGAATTCGCGCAGGTCTTCTAGAAGAAGGCTTTGTTGAAATGGTTCGCGAAGCTGGCGCAAACGAAAGAATGGATAAAGATGGCCTTGTACATAACGGTTTTGAAGTTGCCATCGATGGCGACATAAGACGTGTAGATTTAGAAAAATACAGTGGCGGAAAAAAAGTACTAGTTTACGGGCAAACTGAAATCACTCGAGATTTCATGGATGTTCGTAATGCCACTGATGCTCAAACTATCTATGAAGTAAGTGATGTTGAAATACATGACCCTAAAACTGATTCTCCCTATGTCACCTTTACCGATAAAGATGGCAATGAACAAAGAATTGATTGCGATTATGTGGCTGGCTGTGATGGTTTCCATGGAGTCTCGCGTAAAACAATTCCAGAAGAACTGAGAACAGAACATGAAAAACTTTATGATAGGGGTTGGTTAGGAATGCTTTCTGACACTCCGCCAATTTCAGATGAGCTTGTTTATGGCACCAGCGAAAAAGGCTTTTTCCTTTGTAGCATGCGTTCTGAATCTCGCAGTCGTTATTATGTGGATGTCAGCATGGATGAGAAAGTTGAAGACTGGTCAGATGATCGTTTTTGGGAAGAGTTAAGAAACCGCTTACCTGAAAGCATAAAAGACAAATTAGTTACTGGACCTTCTCTAGAAAAAAGTATTGCACCATTGCGCAGTTTTATTTGTGAACCCATGCAATATGGCCGACTCTTCTTAGTCGGTGATGCTGCCCACATTGTTCCACCAACAGGCGCTAAAGGTCTTAACCTTGCAAGTAGTGATGTGAATTACCTTTATCGAATAATGCTCAAGGTTTATAAAGAAAACAAGCCCGAAGCAATTGAGCAATATTCAAAACTTTGTTTAAAACGAATCTGGAAGGCAGAACACTTTTCATGGTGGATGACTTCAATGATGCATAAGTTATCAGACAATACCTTTGAGCTAGGCGTACAAAAAAGTGAACTTGATTACTTTACTAGTACTGAAACTGGATTAAGAGTTGTCGCAGAGAACTATGTAGGCCTGCCTTATGATGAAGTGAAATAAACCTTTCATCCCTATCCCTTCCCTGTTTCGTAGGGAGGGGATATTTCCCTTCATTTTTTACTTACACTCTTCTTTCCATCTATTGCTTCTTTTTTCTTTCTGCATTCAAATTTTAAAATTACTTTTTTGAAAATTCTGATTCATTTTAGAAAAGCCCACTATTAGTACTCTCAACCATATGCTGATAGCGGTATGACATTATTTAATTTTCGAATGACAAATATTAGTATGACTTTTACTTTAAATCAGTTTTAAAAATAATGGAGCAGAAGCAGACCCAAGCCTAGGCTTGCTTTAAAATAAAGAATTCAACACTCTTCATCTTATTATGCTGGAATTATTTTGGAAAAATTTAAAGATAAAGAAGCTCGACAAACCTCTTCTAACTGGATACCAAATATCATAATTGGAGAAGATTATGACCGGCGCTATATAGATGCTCCTGTTCATTATGACGCTCTAGAAAATCTAGCGGTATTTTTTGGTAGAGATATGCCGGTTCATCGTCATGCACAATACTTCCAAATTCACTACATTGAAACTGGCGATATAAACTTCCACATAGATGACAAGCTCTATCAAGTTAAGGGTCCTAGTCTCTTTTTTACACCTCCTGCTATCCCCCACTCTTTCCAAACGATGGATGATGCCAATGGCCATGTCTTGACTATTCAGCAATCTATTATTTGGGATTTAATGAAACGTGGTTTACAGCTCGAGTCAGAATTAAATCTAAATTTAGGCATTTGCCTGACTCAAAGCAATATGCAAGAAGAACAACAAAAACAGCGGCAACTTATTCAACAGTTATTACAAAATATAAAAGACGAATGGCTTGCAACATCGCTAGCGAAACCATTGGTACTTGAGAATTTTGTTTATCTGCTCATTATTCAGATTGCAAGACTAAGTAGTCGCCAGGTTGAAAGTAGCTTGGTTAATAACGAAGATCTCAGACTTTTCCATCGCTTTTGTAATGAAATCGAGATTCATTTAAATGAACATTGGCAACTTGCTAAATATACTCAAGTTATCGGAGTTTCAGAAAGCCGGCTTTATCAAATATGCAAACGAATCTCCAATAGCTCACCTAAAAGAATTATCAGAGAGCGCTTGCTTCAGGAAGTCAAACGTATGCTGACATTCAGCTCTTTAACCAGTAACGAAATTTCTTATCAACTTGGTTTTAATGACCCGGCGTATTTTTCGAGATTTTTTAAGTCTCAGACAAATATCACCCCTCACAACTACAGAAAGAAACAAGCTTTACATTAATGCTACCCCACACCGAGTATTGAACAGATGTCTATCATTACTAAACCCAATCGACTCATTCCCCTGCTGGCAGGTTTGCAGGCCTTTGGACCTTTAAGTATTGATATGTATTTGCCGGCACTACCGGCTATTGCTCAGGACCTCAACACAACAGAGGCAGCAACCCAGCAATCAGTAAGCTCTTTTCTGCTTGGTTTGTTTATCGGCATGCTTTTTTATGGCCCTTTATCAGACAAATATGGCAGGCAAAAACTACTGATTGGCGGCATTGTTCTTTACGTTGTGGCCAGCATTTTTTGCCTGTTGGTAGACACAGCACAAGAATTGCTTGTTTGGCGATTTGTACAAGCTATTGGTGGAGCTGCTGCTTCAGTGTTAGGGAGAGCCATCGTGCGTGACATTTTCCCTATCCAGGAAGCCCCAAGAGTCTTATCTTTAATGCATTTTGTAACTATGTTTGCCACTTTACTGGCCCCCTTATTAGCTGGCTATATTCTATTGATTGGCCCCTGGCGTTGGTTGTTTGCAGGATTAATCATTTATAGTTCAATCTTACTTTGCTTTACAGTGTTAAAAATTCCCGAAACTCATCAGGGAATAAGCCGTAACAGCAGCCTAAGCAATGTTTTCCTGGCTTACATAAAGATAATGAGTGAAATTAAAGCGCTTGGTTATATTCTTTGTATGTCTATCTGCTTCGCAGGAATGTTTGCCTATATCACAGTTTCTTCCTTTGTTTTTATCGACTATTTCGGATTATCACCTCAACAATACACTTGGGTATTTAGTTTAAACATAGCGGGTGTTATGGCTTTAGTTATCATCAATGCCAAATTGGTCGGTAAAGTCGGCACACAAAAAATGCTCTATTATTTCGCAATACTTTTCGCATTGTCTGGACTCTTACTGATCTTTTCAGCAATCACGGGTAAAGGGGGTATGTGGTTGATCATTATAGGATTGCTCGGTTATGTCAGTTGTACCGGCGTTTTAGGAGCAAACTGCATAGCCTGTTTAATGAGAACTTTTCCCGAAAATGCAGGAGCCGCTACAAGTTTAGCAATTGCTACGCAGTTTGGGTTAGGCGCCCTTCTGAGCATCATGATTAGTAACCTGTATGATGGCACAGCCTTTTATATGTCTCTTCTTGTTGGTTTATGTGGTTTGGCAAGCTTTTTTGCCCTATTGCTCACGCGTGAATCCGCTTAATACAAAGGTTCCATCATTTTGAATTACTCGTTCAGAATCTCTAATAGAACTTTCATTTCTCGTCATTATTTCAACAAATTTACTAGCTTTACATATATAATTAACATTAATTATATTAAATAACTATTTGTTTTATAAATTAATTTATTTCGATAAAGGATTAAATGTGAAATTAAGCTCTTTGCTTAAAATACGCTTTGCACAGGTAAAATAAGGTAGTAGTATTGAGTCGCTAAATTCGAATATAAAAACCCGAGAATAGATAGTTAGAAAATAAGCGCTGCAACGTAATTATTAAGGTTTACTTTACGTGCAAAAAACCAAACCTCGAAGGGGACATCATGAAAACAATTAAAACTTTAATAAGTTCTTTTATACTAATGCTGGGATTATCTAACCTTAGTTTTGCAGCACTCGTCGATATGGCCGAATACCAAGACTGGGATGGGGTTGAGTCTTCAATTTCTACCGAAGACATTAATGCTCTTCAAGCTGACGGCATGAGCGCGCTATTTTGGGCTGTATATCATGAGCAAGAAGATATCGTAAGACTCTTGCTAGATGCTGGCGCTGATACTAATGTAGCAAACCGCTATGGCCTAACACCTCTCATTCAATCTTCACTTAACGGCAATGGGCAAATAATTTCATTATTATTAGATGCAGGGGCCAATCCGAATGCAGTTAGCTTACAGGGCGACACCGCTTTAATGAATGCCGCTAAGGCTGGTACATTGCACGGCGTCCAGAGCTTACTTGATGCCGGTGCCGACGTTGATGCCAGAGACACTCATGCATACCAAACAGCACTAATGTGGGCTACGGCATCTAATAGTGTTGCTGTAGTCAGCTTATTAATTGAAAGTGGCGCTGATGTTAATGCACGCTCTGCTGAAATTGTTTTTTCAGGTATACAACAAGGTGGTGTGCAAGGTGACTTCCCCAATGGGGGCTTATCTTCTCTTCACCATGCAGCTCGTGAGAATTCGATAGAATCTGCTCAATTACTTTTAGCTGCAGGAGCCAACCCAAGCGTGTTGGACCCTCAAGGTATTTCCCCTCTCCGAGTCGCTGCAACTAATAAAAATTTAGACCTGGCTAAATTATTAATTGAAGGCGGAGCGGACCTTAGTGATGGATCTCTAGTGGATATTATGGAAATTCCATACAAGAGGTTTGCATTTGAGTTTGCTGCAAGCAATTACGAAGATACGACAACCGTACAAGAACTCACCATGTTGATGCTTGAGATGGGTGCATCTATAGATGCCACGTCAGAAAAAGGTATTCCGCTTTTCAGTACTGGTTTTGTCGGTGAAGCAGGCACCTCTGGTCAAACAGCTTTATATAACGCAGCTTTAGGTGATCGCATTGAAGATTTGGAGTTACTACTTGAATATGGCGCTAACCCTAATGCCTTAAGCAGTAAAGGAGCCACTCCGCTTGCCGCAGTTTTAAATGTTTATGCTGGGTTCCGTCCAGCTGACCCTACTCGGGATAAAAGAATTGAACCAACTTTTGAAGAGAAAAGGCCTATAGTTGATACGCTATTAGCTAATGGTGCTGATGTTAATATTACCGCCGAAGATGGCAGCAGTATATTGCATCATGCGGCTTCTCTAGGTAACGATGAAGTCGTTGAGTTGTTGCTAGAATTAGGTGTTGATTTAGCCTTGAAGGATGACAGCAATAGAACAGCTTTAGACGTTGCTAGCGGCGTACCTAAATTTGGTGCTGAGGAAGAAGAAATGAATAATGGCGGTCAAATGGCTAGCGAAACCCCAATCTATGAAACTACAATTGCTATATTAACTGAAGCCATGAATACTCAAGGTGTTGCCATCGAAGAGTATGTTGAACCTGCTTCTGAAGAAAGTGAAGGTGAAGAAGCTTAAGAATCAGCACTAGTTACCACAAGAGTCAATTATTACAAGAGTTACTACGCTCAAGTAAAAGTATACAAAGCACCTCAAGCTACTACATTTTAAATGTTTTCAGCTTGGGGTGTTTTTTTTGTGCAATACTTATACAAAAGAAGATAAATTATTCTATAATATACATTAACTATTTTATATATATATTTGATTTATATAAATTATAATTAATTAAATATGCAATACTAGAGAAAAATCCTTCAATAATTAAGAAATAATGAAAAGTACAATTTTTTAACTATTTTTTACATTTCCATAAAGCACTTCAGCGTTCATACTTTCCTTACTAGATAGCAAATCGCTCAGTGGTAAAATTACTTTTGGTGATAGTCGTTTATAATTAAGCTGCTCATTAAACCAAAGCCGTTTGTAAAAAAGAAACGCCTAGGCAGGCGTTTCTAGCTCAATAGTATGGAAAACTTCCATGGTATCAATGTCATCTAGCGGCTGACTGTTAACATCCCACTTAAATAAGCGGATCACTATTTTATCCTGTAAAAAATCGACTATCGTAAAGCCGTGCTCTTCGATTTGCTCGACTTCTTCTACCATATCAAGATGCAAAGACGGCATGGATCGCGCTCCCCTAGCAACCGACGGCCAACCTCCAGGTGTAGTGCCAACTGGCCCGCTCAATATAGCAGTAACAGGATTATCATTTAAATCTATATTACCGGAACGCAGAATTTCACCAGCGCCAATCGCATGCAGATCGCCACTTATAACTAATGGAGAGCGATGCCGCATATCAGTGAGAGACTGAATTAAACGATCATGCTGCTCTAACCAACCTTGGCGCCACAACGGTTTCGGGATATCAATTGAAAGCTGATTACTTTCTGGATCTAATTGATCAGGGTACCACTCTCCCCACTTACCCGCCGACCAACCGAAAGGGTTTGAAGGTGCATGTACTAAATGAGTCGTATCATTCGATGCCGTCCTCTGCTTTAACCAATCTTCAACTTTAAAATCAAGGAATACAGCGTTGTGTTCACTAACATCCAAAGTTCTTCTAACGTCATATAGTAATACTTCCGCCAAATTTCCAAAACGCAGCGTGCCAAAACTTTCTGATAGATCGCCCCGAGCTGAATTGGCAGACCAGGGTAGATTTTTTGGGCGATTATTATCAGCCAGAAACTCTGGGTAATACATTTGCTGAGTTGTTCGGGCAAGTTCTAGCTGAAATAACGTTACCGGATAAGTGGTCGGATGATCATTTTCCCAATGATCATGATCATCTTGTAAAAAAAACACAGGGGTAGAACGAAAATCCGTGCCGTAGACAGGTACGATTTGTTGATCCACAGCCATCTTTAAGGCCAATTCATTATTATCATTAAACACACCTAAACTAAAATTAAAATTAGATTCGCGTCCACGCGCACTTAGATTACCAATGTCCTCATTAGGCAGCCATTGATGCAAATCCCAATAAATATGATCACCATTTGCCACGACTGCATCAGGAGAAAATGATAACGCTCGTCTTAAAATACGATTACGAATCAAAGTTGGTAAATTACCAGAACGATCAGCGATACCGTTATAAGTCCCTTGCGGCCCACCAGCACAGGTATAAAATAAAATTCTAGCTTGTTCAGGATTTTGATCAGGTGCGGGAAATGTTTTTAAGGGCCATGACTCACACAAAGAATCGCCATTATTTTCAGACAGAGATAATTGATAGCTTGTTGATGGCGATAAATCCTCAGCATAGAATTCCCAAAATTCACCGGCAGTATCCGTCATACGACCTTGCACGCGAAGATTACTTCCTGCTCCTTCAATTGATAATAGTGGTGCTGTTGCCAATGGTCTTTCTAATGATACTTTGATAAGCATTCGGGTATCGTTAACCGTCGGCAATAAATGTCGGACATTACCCGGATCCCAATCACCCTGGCCTAGCGCAGACATTCTTCCTTCAGCCGCCATTGCTTGTAATGGCCAATTAGCCATAAATGCTGCCGCGCTAGTACCAGCAGTATTGGCTAGGAATTGCCGTCGATCAACTTTAGAATCATGCTGAGGTCTTGAAGCCTTTGAAAAAAGACGCTTATAGACAGAGTTGAAAAAATTGCTTTTAGTGTCAGGTTTTTTATTTTTCATTATTAGCACCTATAACATTAGCTATCTCATTAACTTTTTCACAACCGAGCTATTCTAGAATTTAGCAAGCAATTAATAACCGGCAACCTCATTACTGTCCGCATCTTCAACATAGCTAGCAGCAAGTTGTTTAGTGGCATTAGATAAAACTGCCGTATCAACGCCGACACCAATAAATTTTGCACCAGCTGCAGAATATTTATCTATCAATTCTTTTTTAACGGCAAGTACACCTGCAGCTTTACCAGAAGCATTTATACTCGCAATTGCTTTGCAAACTGCATCAACTACATCAGGGTGGTCTTGCTGACCAACATAGCCCATAGAAGCCGACAAATCAGACGGCCCAACAAAAACAGCATCCACTCCATCAACGGCAGAAATTGCATCAATATTTTCTAAGCCAAGAACAGTTTCTATTTGCACTATTAAACAAACTTCATCGTTAGCTTTATGTAAATAATCTGGTATGCGATTCCATTGCGCCGCTCTTGCCATTGCCGTACCAAGACCTCGAATACCTTCTGGCGGATACTTACAAGATTTAACCATCAGCTTTGCTTGTTCAGGCGTATCGACCATAGGTATTAATAATGACTGAGCACCAATATCTAACATTTGTTTGATAATAGCTGTTTGCCCTTCAACTGGACGCACAATCGCTGAGACAGAAAAAGAAGACATAGCTTGCAGATGGGCCATGATTGATTGAATATCAAAAGGACTGTGCTCGCCGTCAATGATTAACCAATCAAAACCCGCACCGGCACAAAGTTCAGCAACACTGGTATTAGGAATACCTAAAAACATACCGTAGAGTTTTTTCTCACCCTGCAATGCTGCTTTAAATTTATTCTTTGGAATTTCCATAAGGTTCACTCAACTTATTTTTATAAATATTTTTTAAAGAAGTTTTTAAAAACTTTACACAAAATTTACTAAAATTTTTCCTAGGTCACCATAATCAGCAGTAACTTTATCGCCAGCTTTAACTTTTATCGGTGCAGTAAATGACCCTGATAACAATACCTGACCAGGCTCCAATGAAATGCCATGTGGCGCAAAACGTTTAGCAATCCAACAGATACCTTTAGCTGGATGTCCTAACACTGCAGCAGCTAAACCTGTTTGCTCAATCACCCCATTCGATTCCACAATCGCCCCACACCAACGTAAATCCACTTCTTTTGGATCAACTCTGCTTCCGCCTGTAATAATGCCAGCGTTCGCTGCATTATCAGCAATCGTGTCGAAAACTTTGCGGGTATAACCTGTCTCTGGATTTGCACGAACACTGCGTGCTGCAATAAGTTCGAAAGCCGGGATAACATAATCGGTAGCATCCATTACTTCTTCAACGGTGACATTTTCACCGGATAAGGTTTTCTTTAAAACAAAAGCTAATTCAACTTCAATTTGCGGATCAAGAAAATCAGCTGTAACAATATCGCTACCATCTTCGAAAATCATATCATCCAACAACACGCCATAATCTGGTGTTTCAATTTTCATAACGCGCTGCATGGCTCTAGAAGTCAGACCAATTTTATAACCAATCACTTTGCGCCCATCTTCAATTTTACGCTGCACCCAAGCTGTTTGAACTGCATAAGCATCATCCATGTCCATATCGGGATGAGTCAAAGTTAAAGGTGCAATTTGCTCACGCCCTTGTTCAGCTGCATACAGATTATCAGCTGCTTCTTGTATTTGTTGTTCGGTCAACATTTATAAATAATCCTGAATATTGTTTTTGTTGAATTTCAACACAGGCTCTAATTCTTTCATTTCAAAAGACAAGGCCATTCCGTGCTCCTCACACTGCGACGAAAAATGCTGAGTGAAAACCTCAAAAAATAAATCAGCCGCGCCTTGCCTTTCTTCCATCGTACGTCCTGTTCCAAGTAGAAATTGTAGATGAGCAAAACCATGTTGTGAATTGCCATCTGCCATACGATATTGCTCACAACAATAAGCACGACTGCGAATACCTTTGAGTGGAAATAATTTCGTTTCTGCTGCCGCTTCATGCAAAGCACTAAATAAATTTTGAATAGAATTCTGATCCTGTTCAAGGTTATCAGAATATTCAAGAACAAAATGAGCCATAGTGTTTACTCCTAAATAACAGTGAAGTGCTTTTTTTAATTATCGCCCAAGTACAGGTACGCGGTGAGTACCATGCGCAATACAAACGTTTTTAGTTTCCATGTAGAAATCAAAACTATAATCACCACCATCACGACCAATACCAGACATCTTTATGCCACCAAATGGTGAAGGTAAATTTCTGTTATTTTCAGAATTAACCCATAACATGCCGGTTTCAACTTTAGTTGCCATCCGCATGGCACGCCCATTATTCTCAGTCCAAATATAAGCGGTTAAACCATATTCACTATCGTTTGCTATCTCAAGTGCCTCTTCTTCTGTTTCAAAATCGATGGCTGTTAACACTGGGCCAAAAATCTCTTCTCTGGAAATCCGCATAGTATTATTAGCTTCTGTGAAAAGTGTTGGAGCAACATAGTTGCCACTACCCAGATCTTCACGACAGGTACCACCCACTAGTGTGGTTGCTCCATCTTCTTTGGCGATATCCATATAACTCATCACTTTTTCATAGTGTTCGGCATGCACTAATGGCCCTACTTCGGTTTGCGGATCAAGGGGATGTCCTACACGTAAATTTGCTACACGCTCTTGCAATGCAGCCATAAATTTCTCTTTTATACCCGATTGAATCAGCAGGCGGCTAGACGATGTACAGCGTTGACCGTTCAGGCTGTAAATCATAAATACAACAGCATCAAGTGCTCTATCAAAGTCCGCATCATCAAAAACGATGACAGGATTCTTACCACCTAATTCAAAATGCATCCGCTTTAATGTATCAGCACCTTGGCGCATTAAGTGGCTACCCGTGACGCTTGCTCCGACCAGAGCTATCGCCTTAATGGCCTGGTGCTCAGTCAACGCTTTACCTACAACCTCACCAAAACCATTTACTGTATTCCAGACTCCATCAGGTAAGCCTGCATCTTTAGCTATATCAGCTAACAACATGGCACTTAAGGTGGTTTGTTGGGCCGGTTTATGCACCACAGTACAGCCTGCTGCCAGTGCTGGTGCAATTTTCCAAGTAGATAACATGAATGGTGTATTCCAGGGGGTAATAACGCCTACAGGACCAATCGGCGTTCTGATTGTATAGTTGGTATGCTCATCTTGATGTAAGGATTTCCCATTGCGCGCTTCAGGTGCCTTATCGGCGAAAAAGCGGAAATTTGCAGCACCCCGTACCGCAGCCTGCTTCATAAAACGAATTGCCTGACCACAGTCCATGGATTCTACCAGGGCTATTTCTTCAGCCCTCTCGACGATTTTATCGGCAAAATGATTTAGTAATTTTTTACGCTCAGCACCTGGCATATCACGCCAATCAGTAAAGGCTGCCTCTGCAGCATTACAAGCACGATCCACATCATCAGCTGTACCACGAACTATCTCACCTAATTCACTCTGATCGACAGGTGTGATATTGGTATAGGTTTCGGATCCTGAAGGAAAATCCATCTTGCCATTTATAAAATGACCTATAGGCTTATCTTTAAATTTTTGTAAATAGTCATTTGCAAGTTTTAGGTTTGTATCCAGTTCGCTCATGTTGGCACCTTTTCTATTGATGAATTATTTTATTGGTTAAGTTAGTGATATTTCGTACTTGTGTTAAATTACTTAACATGTTAAGTTATATTTAAAATTAATGCAACACTCACAAAAACTTTGAACATACTTATAAGTAATAGGAGCAATATTAATGCGATTCATAGCTTTTAATCACCAAGGATCAACCTCCTGGGGTGCGGTAATAGATGACCAGGTCATTGATTTAGGAAACACTCTTGGAGGAGACTTAATGTCGATCATTCAAGAAGATCGACTTAATGAGGCAAAAGAACTAGCTGAAAACACAGCCCCTAGTATGCAATTAGCCGATGTGGAAATTCTTAAACCCATCTCATTCCCTGAGAAAATAGCCTGTATCGGTGTTAACTATGCAAATCGTAATGCCGAGTATAAAGACGGCTCAGATGCACCAAAATTCCCTAGCCTGTTCATACGAACACCTGATTCATTAACAGCACATGATCAGCCACTTTGGCGTCCACCCGAATCAGATCAACTTGATTACGAAGGTGAGATAGTTATTGTTATTGGTAAAGGCGGACGACGCATTAAAGAAGAAAATGCTTACGAGCATATAGCCGCTTTAACCATCATGAATGAAGGCACTCTCCGCGATTGGGTACGCCATGCAAAATTCAATGTCACGCAGGGTAAGAACTTTGTGAACTCTGGTTCGCTTGGTCCTTGGCTAGTTAGTGCAGATGAATTTAGCGCTGAACAATACGAAGATATGCGCGTCACCACAACGGTTAATGGCGAAGTGCGACAAGATGATACAACAGCTAGCATGATGTTCCCGTTAAAATACATCATTAGCTATTGCTCCCAATTTTTCCAACTAAAGCCCGGCGATATTATTGCTACCGGCACACCAAATGGTGCAGGAGCACGTTTTGACCCACCTAGGTATTTGGTGCCTGGTGATATTATTGAAGTAAGTGTTGAAGGTATCGGAACATTGGTGAACGGTGTCATTGATGAGCCAATCAACTCTTAAGGTCGAAAAATCTAATTCAAGCAACATTGAATTGGACCTTAAATTAGGCGAGTTTGGCAAATCCTTACCAATGTCTTTACTTCGTGCTCGCGAAGCAGTGATGAAGAAATTCATACCGACTTTAAAAAAGCATGAGCTCTCGCCACAACAGTGGCGAGTAATCCGATTTCTTGAGCAAGAAGAAGGTCTTGAAATGACTGAGCTTGCTGAGCGCTGTTTTTTAATGGTGCCGAGCATGTCACGCATTTCAAAAAATCTAGAATCTCGCGGTTTAATTAAGCGCCGCATAGTAGCCACAGATCAACGCCGATCTGAGCTTTTCTTAACAGACTCAGGCCGAAAGCTTTATACAAAAATTGCGCCAAAATCTGCTGAACGTTATGAACATATTACGCAGCAATTTGGGCATGAAAAAATAAATTTGTTATATGAATTGCTTGATGAACTAGTTATTGCTTTAAATGAATAAAAACAACCTTCGGAGCTTTTCATGAAACATCTTAAATTAATCAGTACATTAATTTTTCCCAGCTTGTTCATACCAGTTATAGCTAATGCTCAATTCAGCGCTGAAGATATTCAAAGAGCTGTTTGACACTTGCCAGTTGAGTTGCATGCTGATGCTACTGTTTTCACTTATGATGAAAACATTGAGCGTGTTATTTTACGTGCAGGCACTAACCACGTTGAATGCCAACCTAAGCATGCGGATGGTTATACACGCTGCACCCCTACCGCTAGTTCGCAAAGGACAGACTTCATTGCCAGAATGACAGCACAGGGCTTAGCAGACGAAGAACTTCAATCAGCTATAGACCAAGCTGAAAGTGATGGCTTAATCCCTCCTCAAGAATTTGGGTCACTGAGATATTACCTTTATGAAGAGAATGATCAAATTAACCTATTATGGGTAGTTGCACTGCCGTATGCCCTGTCAGAAAACCTAGGTATGCCAACTGCAAGTCAACGTGCAAATGCTATTGCAGGAATAGGCCTGCCTTGGATGATGTTAGAAGGCACTTCCGATGCTCATCTTATGATTCCAATTAATGCTACTCAACTTTCTAATGCCATCAGATAATAATTTCTGAAACAGCACCACGCAAACAACATGATGGATATTTTAGATTTAGTTTGAGCTCAGACTTTCATAATATTTCCGAATAGGATCGAAGGGTCCGTATTTATGCTGTTCTTGAGTAAATGGATCAGCGTAAGGTGGATAAGGACTATCAATAGGTTTACGCGTTAAATCTGGATAATCTTGTTCAAGATTACTTTTGACCGGTCTCGGTTGAGAGTTGATATAAGCAGATACATCATAAGCTTCAGCATCCGTTAAAACCGCTTCTCCTAATGGCATACGTGCCTTAATAAAACGAGCTGCCGTTAATACGCGATTCATCCCGGCGCCATTGTTATAACTATCTACTCCCCAAACTGGCGGGAATAAATAACCATTAAGAATATCAGTGGTTTCTTTAAGCCCTTCTCCATTTTCGCCATGACATATTAGGCAATGCTGCTCATAAACCACCTGACCTGCTTCTACATTAGCTCTACGTTGTGGCTCAACAAAAGCAGGCGGCTCAACTGCCACTGTTTTACTTTCACTCATCGCTGCATGTTGTGCACCTAAACTTAGGATATAAGTTTCCATAGCGGCTAATTCAACACTGTCTCGTGAGAATGGCCTGCCATTCATACTGCGCTGCATACAGCCATTAATCCTATCCTTAAGGTCGCGCTCCCCACCGTCTCTACCCGAAAACCTGGGATAACGAGCCGCTGATTGTAATAAAGACAAAGTACCCTGTTCAACTCCGGTATCTAAATGGCAAGAAGCACAGTCTAGGCGGTTACCTGAATAACGCATTTCCGGGTTTGCTTGATCAGGGCCTAGTAAAGAAACAGTATCTCTTAATAACCTTTGACCATATTCAGCAGTGGCTTCAACAGCAAGCTCAGAATTATCAATATCATCTAGAAATAAGGTTCCGCTAATGAGTAATATTCCCAATACCATAGGCACGATAATTATAATCGCAGATCCGAATTTAGATTTACCTTCAGACATTCTTAACCCTTTAGGCTTATTGCCTTTTTTAACTTTTATTTTCTTGCTGAATTAATTGACTGTCATACTCTTCAACTTGGTCTTGAAAGCGATGTTTAGGTCGCTCAATCTGTTCTCTAAAATCACGACGAACAAACCAAGCAATGAAATAAACCAGCGCTATAATGAGAGATCCAAATACAATCGCATTCGTCAACATTGTTTTCTTCCTGAGCTAGCTACATTCACTGAATTAGTCATTATAAAACTCACGTATATAAAATGTTACAGCCATCATTTCATCAACAGACAAACGGTCGTTCCAAGGCGCCATTGATGACCCATCAATACCATTTTGCAAAACACTAATGCTTTGGGCCACGCTTGAGCGTTGATTAATAAAATCAGTTGGCGCAACTGGTAGTTCACTTGTCGCAAAGCCATTACCATCACCACTTAGACCATGGCACTGAATACAATTATCAGTATAAACCTCCTCACCTAATGAAAGCTCATTAGCATTAACATCTATAACTGATCCTACATTCGAAAATCCCTGTACGACTTTAATCAAAGCAGCTAAATTCTGAGGAGCCATATCACGCCATGCAGACATTGACGTGCCTTCTACACCATTCCAAAGTACATCAGCAACACTATCTGACGAATATTCATGCTCAACCAGGTTAGCCGGCCGAGGTTGCAACCATTCAGCGGCAGGACCATCTCCTTGCCCACTCTCACCGTGACAACTGACACAGTTTTCGGTCCAAAGCTGCTGACCAACCTCAGGCGTGGCTGCTTCACCAAATTCAGGAAACTCTCCCTTTGGCTGGGTTTTATTTGGATGCGCATTTAACAATGGCGCATCAAAAGACATTAATGCCCATCTATCTTGCAGATAAAGTTCACGTGCTGCCACATCACCATCAGGCCAAGCTATTTCTCTGGCACGACCTAGTGATTCTATGAATGCTAGAAGATCATAAGCTTCCTGTTTGGGTTTATCTGGCGCATCGTCAAACAGTGATTGGTAAGAAGGCATTATTGATAAGGGTGAAACAGCGCGTGGGGAATATAAATGCAGTAAGTGCCAATCTGTACTGCGTGTTGATCCAGCACGGGCCAAATCAGGACCAATGCGTCGAGTGCCCCAGAGATGTGGAAAATCAAACTGACCTTCCCATGCTAATGTTGGTGCTCCAAAGCGCTTAATGTCTGCTTCTGTATAACGGATTTGCTGGGTATGACAATAAGCACAACCTTCTCGCGCATAAATAGCTCGTCCACGTTGTTCTGAAACGCTTGGTCTGAGAACGTAAGCTGGCGTCATTAAGGAAATTTGTTGGTCTAAGACTCGACCTGGCAAATAACCAAGTAAGAAGACTGAAACTGCAAAAAAAGTAAGACCTGCAACCGATGCGGCTAAATAAGACATCCTTAAAATATGCTCCGAACTAGCGACACCTAATTCTTTAGCAAAAGAAGTAGATGCAAGACGAGGACGAACTTCTAAAGAACTTTGTTGTTTACTATCCAGTTTAATTGCTTTCGCTCCAGTTCCGCGAGGCCCAGTAACTAAGCCAACAAACAAAGCAATAAACCCGCCAGTTATAGGAATTGCGGACAAGGTACGAATCACCCAATAAGGTTTAGAAGCCTGAACTGAATCAAGCCATGGAGCCCCACTTAACCATAAGTTTGCTTGGACTATGCCTGCAAGCGTTAGGTCAGTAAACATTATGCCAATTCCAAGCACCAACAACCAAAAAGACCAATTCAATGCTTTAACGTTGTATCGAGCCCATGGAATTCTCTGCCAAGCATGAATAATTCCGCCTATTCCAGCAAAGGTGGCAAAACCAAGCATAGCCAAATGCGAATGAGCCACTACCCAATCAGTGAAATGTACAGCTTGATTTAAACTCATCTGTGCTTGAAACGAACCTTGGATGCTCACAATTAAATAGAACACAATCGACATGACGACAAAACGCAAACCAACATCTTTAGGAATCCAGCCAGAACCTCGTAAAGAGAGAAGCAGATTAGTCACAACAATAACCACAATCACCCCAAGCAATGCCGAAGCCGCAATAGCACCCAACTGTGCCGCCATAGGGATGACTGAAAAAACATAATGATGGGTACCATTTAAAGGGTATAGAAAGAACAAGCCCCAAAAACCAAACATAGATAAGAAGTGACTAAATATTGGCCGACCTGTCGCAGCCGGAATAACAAAATATAAAATCGCTAATGCCAAAGGTGTGACAAATAAGCCAACCGCATCATGAATCCATAAACCTCCAAATGCTGCGCTTTCTGCACCAGGTACAATTTCCGGAATAATATTACCCATGGGGTAAGCTAAAAGAGTGAAAACTAATCCACCAATGATGTACCAACTGGAGACATAAAGATCATCAAGCCCGGGGCGAAAAAATCCCGGTAAAAACTGTATAGCAGCAAGTATGAATCCAACGATAACGAAGACATCAATGCTGAGTGGAAATTCAGCCCATTCTATGGGCTGGCTGTATCCTGCCAGCACTAGAACAAAACCTGGCAATACAACAATAAAATTCCATAGGCCAAACAGCCAGCGCCCGAGTACTCTACTGCTGACTGGTTTACCCGTTAATATTGGAACCGCATGATAGAGAAAAGCCAGAAATGCATTGCCCAACCAACCCAGCATAATTCCTTGGGTATGGGCGTAACGCAATCTGCCCCAAGTGAATACTGATGACTCAGCACCTATCTCCGGCATGAAAAATTGCAAAGAAACAATAATGCCGAAAATCACGGCCAGGAACAAAGTGCCTAATGCCGCCATACTATGGGCATAGACTAGTCCCGTATCAACTAATTTATCTGCAAAAGAATCAGCTGAGTTAGGAGCTGAACTTAATTTTGAACTCATCCTGCGTATAACAGGCTATATCCGTATTCTTGTGCACGAGTCGTAGCAATAACACCAGCAGCTACAAAACGACTACCAGGCATTGCATTAGCAACCAATTCATCGAATACAACATCACTATCTTGATCCGTACTTGCAGCTACTTGACCCGCGAAAAAACCAGTTGCATTAGCGCATATCACAATTTTCACACCTCTAGCTGACATAGCATCAAGGGTTAGACCTGGGAACATTGCATGCTCATCTGAGTTCAATATATTAAGTTTAGGTGCTTCGCCGGTCTGTGGGTCAGGATAATTCATAATGCCATTGAAAATCTCTCCATACTTCTCCCACATATTATGGTTATAAGCCAAAGGCGTTGAAATGTGCCGATAACAAAGCACCATCGCAAAGTCACTATCAGAACCATTATAAGCTTGCGCATGAGCATTCATAAGGTTGGCTGAGTAAAGCAAACCGTCACTTCCGCCTAAAGGGAAAGACGTATCTATAAACACACGATGACTACCTGATAATTCATCTAGCCAAGCATCTTCACTATGACGCATTGGCATAAATCTATTGCTGTTATCAGCTTGGGCATTAGCCTTTGAAGCGTTAACAGCTAATCCAGCAATCGTAGCTGCTCCCATTGCTTTAACTAAAGACCTGCGTTCTATTTTCTCTGCCGGCTCAGAAGCAACATTAGTATTTCCAATAATTTCTTTTTTCATTTCAAACCTCGAGGAATCTTTTTTAAACTTTGTAAATTACATGCGTTTTATGGTTTTAATGCAAGAAAAAACATAATCTATAAGACTTAATTTACAGTTTCTTACATTGAATTTATCCTGCGTCAAATTATCCCACACTCCACTAATGAGAAACTATTAGGATATTGCATTATCTTAGTTTTATAGTGTCAATAACCTTAATTTATAGTACGATTTCCGGCTCAACGGTTTTACACAATTGCCCTGCTAATAGCTAAAGCCAAAAAATGGGAATGATAAGTGTTTGAACTTCCCACTCAATCTATAAGTAAAAAAATGGAGTTAGTTAAATGTTAAAAAAGATAGTTCTCTTATTCGCCTCTGTTTGTTTTCTAATACCAGCCTATGCCCAAGAAAAACCTGATATTTTATTTATCAATGTTGATGATTTGAATGACTGGGTTGGTGTATTAGGCGGCCATCCTCAAGCTCAAACACCCAATATTGATGCTTTGGCTGCACGCGGCATGCTTTTTACCAATGCCCATACGCCCGCAGCTGCCTGTTTACCTGCTAGAACAGCTTTATTATTTGGTATGAGCCCATTTAACAGTGGTGTATACACACAGCTTGGCGACTGGCGTAATAACCCTACATTTGCTGACAAATTATCTCTTCCTCGATACTTCAGGGAAAATGACTATCTGACTTTAGGTAGTGGCAAACTCTTTCATGCGCATACTTATGTGGCCAGTGCATTCGGAGGTCAGCAAGATGTGAATGCATGGGATGCCTATTTCCCTTCACTCGAACGTCAGATGCCTGATGAGATCTATCCTCCCACTCCAGCAAGGCAAAATGCAGCAGGAGGTGGGATCAGCACAGGTCATTTCGATTTCGCACCGACCATTACCACTCCAGAAGCCATGGCTGACGGCCAAGTAGCAACCTGGATTAGTCAACAACTGGTTGCTGCACGCACAGGTCCTCGTTTTATTTCTGCCGGAATCTTCCGCCCCCACCTGCCCTGGTATGCTCCTAAAGAATATTTTGACATGTATCCTGTTGAAGATATCGTGCTACCCGAATATCTGGATAATGATTTGGACGATGTACCTGAAGCATATAATGCACTCAATTTTGGTATTGAACCAAATACGGATTCAAGCACTATGGCGTGGGTGTTGGAACGTGGAATCCGCAAATGGCAAGAAGCCGTGCAGGGCTACCTCGCCAGTGTCAGTTTTGCTGATGCCATGGTTGGCAAGATGATTGATGCCCTGGATGACAGTGGCCAGACAGACAACACCATTATAGTCCTATGGTCCGATCATGGTTTCCATCTGGGTGAAAAGGACATGTGGGGTAAAATGACCTTGTGGGATGAAACAACTCGCGTGCCCTTTATTGTAGTCGCACCAGGTATCACAACTCCTGGCTCAGTGTCAGACGAGGTAGTTTCAACACAAAGTATTTATGCCACCTTAGCTGAATTGGCAGGTTTAGATCGCCCAGAATGGGTTGATGGCAGCAGCTTAGTGCCTTTATTGGAAAATCCTGATATGGAATGGGATGATGTTGCCATCACAACATATGGTGACTATGGTAACTGGAGTGTTCGTGGTGACAATCATCGCTATATTATCTACTCAGACGGCGAAGAAGAACTCTACGATAATGCTATTGATCCAAATGAGTACATCAATCTTATTAATGATCCTCGTTATGCATCTATCAAAGAAGAACTGGCTGGTAGAATTCCACCGGCAGAAACACATATGACAGCTGTTGGTGGTATCGACGAGTTACAACAGATTCAAAACAATCAATAGTTAGTTCAATAATAAAAAAGGCGGCTGTAGCCGCTTTTTTTATACCTTCTTTTTACACCTTTTGTTATATCTTTGTATTCTTTAATCGAGTAAATTTAATTAACTTTTATAATATAATTAACATTAATTAAATTATATAACTTATTGATTGTAATATAAATTATAAAATTTATATTGAGCGTAATTGTAATACTCTATTTTCTAATCCTTCGATGATAGCAATTTCAGCTTCCGATTCTCCGTCCAGCAGAAGATTGGAGTTTTCATAAGGGTCCTCAGCAAGATCGTAAAGCTCTTGATGGTCATTCCAGCGAATAAGTTTGTACCTGTCATTGCGTATCGCAAATACACCCTCTTCAAAACCACTGCCCTCATAAAAGGTATCAGCATATATAAAATCTCTAACTGAACTGGCAGCAGGGTTTGCAAAATAAGGTGCCAAAGATACCGAATCATGCTCAAGACTTTCAGGCACTTCGTTTCCGGACAGCTCGATAAGAGTCGCAAATAAATCTGTGCTATTAACCATAACAGAAGACTGCTCACCTTGCGGAATTCCAGGACCAGTAATAATTAAAGGAACCCTCACTCCACCTTCATAAAGCGTAAATTTACCTCGCTCTGGGTGGAATGGAGGATCATTCGCCTCGCCAGTAGTACCGTTATCACCAATTAAAACTACAATTGTATTTTCTAAAGTTTCTTCATCAATACCCGCTAATAAGCGACCAATTTCCTGATCCAGACGTGCAGTCATTACATCCAAAGCCGCTCTAGGGTCTGACGCTTCTATTTCACTGCTATTTAAGCCTTCTACTTCAGGCACATGATGAGGGTAGTGTGGTAAATTAAAGGCTAACCAGAGAAGCCATGGCTTGTCATTGCCCTGCGAGCCTACCCAGCTAATAGCATCATCAACTTTTTGTTCTGGCGTATAGCCAGTTCGTTTCTCGATCAGACCATTAACATTTTCAAACCAAGTAAAATAGGATTCTGGCTGGTTCAGCATATTTATAGAGAAATAATCAAAACCGACATTAGATGGATGTTGCAACCAGCCATTGCGATTATCACCGAGATGCCACTTCCCTAAAGCTGCTGTGGAATATTCAGAATTAGAATTTTTAAGCAATGCTGGTAACCCAAGCTCATTTAACTTAAGCCCATAAGCCGAAGGAAATGGCGGCCCATTTAATAAACCATCATTGATATAAAAACTGCGAAAAGTTTGAAAAACAGGCCCTAGATCCTCGTATATTTCTACCGGTTTATCAGTGGCACCTTCAAAAAAAGATAATTCGGGTTCATCACTATCAGATCTATTGATTTCTGGGTATTCCCCAGCGACTCTCTCCGGAGTAGCAGATCCAATTCCTGTCCGAAACCCGTAACGTCCAGTTAGAAGCGTTGCACGTGTTGGGGAACAAATGGGTTGTGCCCAGACATTTGAGAAACTCATCCCTTGCTGGGCCAAACGATCCAAATTAGGTGTACTAGCTGGTTGAGTACCGATACCAAACGCTGCCAATTGCTCTACGCCTAAATCATCAGCAATTATTACCAAAATATTTGGAGCAGCATTTTGATTAGATACTTCAGAAGAACTTTCCTCATCAGCATTTAGACCTAAATTTTGATCCTGGCTATCACAACCCCATAACAGAGAGGTAATAACTACAACAATGGCAAATCTAAATGGTGAAAGTTTCACTTCTTTTTACCCAAATTATGTTTTCAAGAAGCACGTTGCTAATCAACAAAAATCTCGTCATAACTGCGTAAAAAATCTGCGACATAATTTTCATCATTAAGCTGCTCTTCTGTCGCAGTACTCAATGCTTCACGATAGGCAGTGTAGAAGTTTTCCCAGCCCCCTGGCGTATAAAAGACCAAAATTTTACTGTTGTCTTCAAGGGCTCGAAAGGAATGTATAGTACCCCGAGGAGAATATATAGCTGTGCCTTCATCTACTACTACCCACTCATCATCCAGCTCACCATTTAGCATTTCATAGCTTCCTCGAATAATATAAAAAGCTTCATCATGCTATTCATGTTTATGAGCGCGAACCTCTGCTCCTGCATTTGGGTGAGTATCTGAAAATATTGAAAATTGGCCTTCTGTATCTTCAGCGCCCAACAACAGTCGGATTACTTGACCTTGAGCATCTGCTCTACCCCCATTTTCCGCATCATATTCAGCTTCACTGGTAATTTTAGGCACACGATTTAAATAATCTCTTGCTACAGCAGTGCCCAACGAAATTACAGTTATTGTTAAAACTATTATTATTTTTTTCATTTGGCCTCTTTATTCTTTAAACACAATCTAGATTAGATCACTTTTATGGATCACAAATTTTTAAGCACATCATCTATACTGACTTTTGCATCCCCGAACAGCATGCGTGTGTTTTCTTTATAGAAAAGCGGATTATCAACACCAGCGTAACCAGATGCCATAGAACGTTTCAAAACAACAGTTGTTTTACCAAGCCATGGTTCCAACACCGGCATCCCAGCGATAGGACTGTTAGGTTCTTCTTGGGCTGCTGGATTCACAATATCGTTCGCACCAATGACTATACTGACATCCACATTAGGGAAGTCTTCATTTATCTCATCCATCTCAAATACGATATCATATGGCACTCTTGCTTCGGCTAACAATACATTCATGTGCCCAGGCATCCGGCCTGCTACAGGGTGGATACCAAAACCAACCTCTACACCTTGCTCACGTAACTTTCGGCTCATTTCAAATACAGAGTGCTGTGCTTGTGCCACAGCCATTCCATAGCCAGGTAAGATCATTACTTTTTTCGCCCCATTTAAAAGTAGTGCTACGCTTTCAGCATCAATTGACTGTACATCGCCAGCATCACCTTGTGATGCTTGGCCACTATCTCCACCTGATGAGGTGCCAAAGCCGCCAGCAATAACCGCCAGGAATTTTCTATTCATAGCACGACACATTATGTAACTAAGAATTGCACCACTACTACCAACCAGTGCCCCAATTACAATCAGTAAATCATTACTTAACATAAAACCAGTTGCCGCTGCTGCCCATCCTGAATAAGAATTCAGCATTGAAACAACTACCGGCATATCCGCACCACCAATTGCCATCACCATGTGTATGCCAAACAATAATGAAATACCTGTCATAATTATTAGAAAATTTAAGCCTGCATCAGAGCTATCGGCTCCGATAAAAGCAAACAAGAAATAAACAGCAGCAATTAATAAAATCAGGTTAAAGAAGTGACGCCCAGGTAATGTTAACGGCTTACCCCCAATCTTTGCGCTTAATTTTAAATAGGCAAAAACTGAACCAGAAAAAGTCAGGGCGCCAATTAAAACACCCAGATAAATTTCTACGTTATGAATAGTTAATTCAGCGCCGGTAAACTCCACCGAGTGATCCAGATAAGTTCCGAAGCCTACCAAGATTGCAGCCAAACCAACCAAACTGTGAAGTATGGCAACCAGCTCTGGCATCTGAGTCATTTCAACCTTTTTTGCCAGGATAAAACCAACCAATCCTCCAAGAGTTATACAGCCAAGCATCAGTAAATAATTTCCAGTAACAATACCCGCAATCGTCGCTACCAAGGCAATAGCCATACCAGCCATCCCATAGTAGTTACCCTTTCGAGCAGTTTCCTGATTGCTGAGCCCACCCAATGCAAGTATGAATAAAATACTTGCGATGATATAAGCCATCGTGATAATTCCTTCGGACATCTAAAACCCCTTAATTTTATTGCTCATTTTTTTACTATTTTTTGAGCTTTTTAAAAAATTTATTTAATTGTTTTCAAACTAATCATGAAACTATTTTCGATTCTATTTACGAAACATAGCCAACATACGCTGCGTTACTGCAAAGCCACCAACAATATTTATACTGGTGATCAATATCGCAAATGCAGCCAGGTATTTACTAAGATCATCTGAAGAGGATATTTGCAAAAGTGCTCCTATGATGATGATGCTACTGATAGCATTAGTCACACTCATCAATGGTGTATGCAAAGATGGAGAAACATTCCAAATCACCATGTAGCCAATAAAACATGACAAGACAAACACTGTGAAATGAGACATGAAATCTGCTGGCGCAACCGAGCCTAATAACAACAACAGAACACCACAAAAGCCAAAGCCCAATAGTTGTTTAATGGGATTAGGTTTTTCTGATGCAGGAACTGTAGCGGCTCTTTCTTCCTTGTCTTTTTCTTTTTCTGGAACTGCATATAAACGCGGTGCTGGCGGCGGCCAGGTTACTTCACCTTGCTTAATCACCGTACAGCCTCTAATAACTTCATCTTCCATATCAATTTGTAAAAGACCATCTTTTTCTGGAGTCATGTCTGTTAATAGATGACGCAAATTAGTTGCATAAAGCTGACTGGCTTGCGCTGCTAAACGTGAAGGAAGGTCAGTGTAACCAATGAGTTTTACGCCATGCTTTACTACTACTTTATCTTTTTCAGTAAGCTTACAATTGCCACCCATCTCAGCGGCCAAGTCGACAACTACACTGCCGTCTTTCATACTTTCAACCATTGCTTCTGTCCATAACTCTGGTGAAGGCTTACCAGGAATCAACGCAGTCGTTATAACAATATCAACTTCCATGGCTTGCCTTGCGAATAATTCCATTTCTTTTTTAATGAATTCTTCGCTCATTATTTTGGCATAACCACCTTCACCTGAACCGTCTTCCTCTTCTTCAAAATCCAGCATCAAAAAATCAGCATCCATACTTTCAACTTGTTCTTTCACTTCTGGCCGGGTATCAAAAGCACGAACAATTGCGCCCATGCTCTTAGCTGCTCCAATTGCAGCCAATCCGGCTACACCAGCGCCGATCACCAACACTTTCGCAGGCGGCACTTTGCCCGCAGCAGTAATCTGACCTGTGAAAAATCGACCAAAATGTTGTGCTGCTTCTACCACAGCTCGATAACCGGCAATGTTCGCCATTGAACTCAGTGCATCCATTTTCTGTGCACGAGAAATACGAGGAACACTATCCATAGCCAATACACTGCCACCTTGAACAGCTAGCTTTTCCATTAATTCTGTATTGATACCAGGTTGAATAAAGCTGATTAATACCTGTTCTTTACGTAGCAGTTCAACTTCGTCTATCGCTAATTCAGGGTGAGTTTCTGGCGCACGAACTTTAAGAATAATATCTGATTTTTCCCAAAGCTCTTTGGTGCTTTCAATGACTTCGACGCCCGCTTCCTTATAAGCTTCATCGCTATAATTCGCAGCCAGCCCGGCATTACTTTCTATAGTAACTTCATAACCAAGGCCTCGAATAATTTCTGCAACTTCAGGCGTGGTCGCAACACGTTTTTCACCTTGACGAATTTCTTTAGGTATCCCTATACGCATAGATTTTCCTGTTTATTAAGTTGGTTCATAAATTTAATAGTTACAATTCTCAATCCAGTATTTCTAATAAAAAATATTCTTCAATCATCAATTCTTCTACCAAGCAGCCCAAATCAACACCTGGATCTTGTGCAAATTGATAGTTAACAGAGATGTTATCGATGGCAAAAACTGTGACTGAAAAAAACAGCGTTAGCGTTAAGAACATTATGCTGTACGACTTTTCCCGCCTCATCATATTACTAATTAGTTTAGCATCAACATTGATAATGAGTCTAATTTTCAATTGAAAAAATAAAAATTGAGAGTCTTCTCTGCTCAGTGAACTTTGCTCCCGTATTTAACTAGATACACTGTATCCCTTCAGCACTAGTTGGACCAATTAGCCTGATTGCTTAAGAGATAGTTTTAGCTCATCGTTCACTGAAAAGGAAACGATGATGAAAGAAACTCGAAGTGTAGAAAAAACAGTCCGTGATATCCGTCGGCATACTCGCAAGAAATATCCCTCCGAAGAAACGATTCGCATAGTCCTGGAAGGACTACGGGTGGTCTTGAATTGAACAGTTAACTTATTGAAATTAAAGGGAAATTATATAAATATTTAGTGCGGTGTTACGTTCCATGTGACATTGAAAATAAGCGTAAAACAGGTCAATTACCTTCCTGGTGACTTAGAGGAGCATCTACAGCAGTTTATTCATTACTACAACCATGAGCGCTATCATGAGTCCTTGGATAACGTGACCCCTGCAGATGTTTATTATGGAAGAAGCGAAGAAATACTTGAGCAGCGTGAGATGATCAAACAAAATACAATGGCTATGAGAAAACAAATGCATTACGATAAACAACTAAACCAGATGAGCTAATCTGTCTCTTGAATCAGACTGCCCTCAGTCCAAAAGGTTTTGACGACATACACTCGATAAAATTAGATTAAAGCTCTAATTTTATTGGTTCGTTTTCAGATTTAAATTCTAATTCCACGTTTCATTATAGAGGCCGACATGTATATTCGATCACCCTTCTTGCTAATTCTTTTATCCGTTTTATTTCTAGCATCATGTAGCGAGCAAGCTGCTGAAGAAGCTACAGAAACTATTTCTGCTGTTGCAACTGACTCATTATCTATGCTGTCTTCTAGGTCAGAAATTGAAGCAATTTTGCATGAACATATCGCAGTCTTAGCTTCAGATGAATTCGAAGGTCGAGCACCAGCGACTCCCGGCGAAGAAAAAACAATTGCTTATTTACAGCAACAGTTTGAAACACTTGGCATCGCTCCCGGTAATAATGGATCTTATTTTCAATCAGTAGATGTCACTGAAATAATCACCGACAGCAGCACAGTACTTCAAATTCAAGGAAGCGATTATGCAGCCAGTTTCAACTATGGCGAACAAATGATGGCTGGCACACAGCAACAAATACCGTCTGTAAGCGTACAAGATAGTGACATGATTTTTGTGGGTTATGGCATTGTTGCTCCAGAACGCAACTGGAATGATTATGCAGGTATCGACGTAAATGGAAAAACGGTCGTCATATTAGTTAACGATCCTGGTTATGCAACGCAAGATCCTAATCTCTTTAACGGCAACGCTATGACCTACTATGGGCGCTGGACGTACAAATATGAAGAAGCTGCTCGTCAGGGTGCTGCGGCTGCACTTATTGTGCACGAAACAGGACCTGCAGGTTATGGCTGGGAAGTAGTCAGCAATAGCTGGTCTGGCCCCCAGATTGGCTTAACTTCTACAAATCTTAACGACAACCTAAATAAAATTGAAGGATGGCTTACCTTAGATTCAGCTGAAGCCCTTTTCGAAGGAGCCGGTTTAAATTATCAGACGTTAAAACTAGCTGCAGCACAACCAGGATTTACAGCTGTCGAAATGTCTGATTTAAAAGCCAATGTCAGTATCGAGAACGCAATAAGAACTTCCACCTCTCAAAATGTCATTGCTACGATTCCAGGCACTACCCGTCCAGAAGAAACAATTATTTATTCCGCGCATTGGGATCATCTTGGATTAAACACCGAGATGGAAGGCGATAATATATTTAATGGCGCAGCAGACAATGCATCTGGTACTGCTGGTTTACTTGCCCTTGCCCACTTACATTCACAACAAGCACCGACAGAAAGAACCATCGTTTTCTTAGCCGTTACGGCAGAGGAATCCGGCTTGCTAGGCTCTCAGTGGTATGCCGAAAATCCTATCTATCCAATTGCTAAAACTGTCGCAAATATCAACATCGACAATATGAATACCTTCGGACGCATGAAGGACGTAGTTGTTGTTGGAGCTAGAAGCAGTGAGCTAGAAAACTATCTGGAACAATCGGTAGAATCGCAAGCAAGGTATATAAAATCCGAACCCACACCTGAACGAGGTTACTATTATCGTTCGGATCATTTTAATTTTGCGAAAGTGGGAGTCCCGGCACTTTATGCTGAGTCAGGTGAAGATCATGCCGAATTTGGAATTGAATATGGCTCAGCACAAGCCCAGGAATATACTGACAATCGTTATCATGCAGTTTCTGATGAATACAATCCTCAATGGGACTTAAGTGGCGCAGCGGAAGATATCTTTTTGTATTTTAATATTGCCAGCAGGCTTGCAGATGAAATTACCTTCCCTGAATGGTTTGGAGGTAACGAATTTAAAGCTATAAGGGATGCCACATCTAATCAAAGATAGTACTTTAAATAATCAGTACTAAAGTCACTAAATTGATTTTCTTTAGACTACTTTTTGTGCCTGGTTTTTGTTTGCATGATGAACTTCGCTGGATGACTGAAGCGGGGTTAACACCATTAGAAGCTTTACAAACAGCCACCATAAATCCAGCCACTTTTTTTGGCAGAGAAGATTCTCAGGGAACTATAGAAATAGGCAAAAGAGCTGACCTTGTTTTACTTGATGAAGACCCACTAATAGACATAAACAACACTCAACAAATCAATGCAGTTTTGGTACGTGGCCACTTAATCACCAAGCCTTTTATTGACCAAATATTGGATTCACATAGACGGACATCACTCTAATTGAAAATTATATTTCTACAAATAAAGGGCTCACAAATGATTAAGACAATATTCTTCGCTTTGTTTTTAAGCCTTAGCATTAATAGTTTAGCTCAAAGTCTAGAGCCTGGTAGTGGATTTATTGAGGTTCAGGGAGGTCCTGTCTGGTATGAAATAAGCGGCGATGGATCTGGAATTCCAATAATGATGTTACACGGCGGCCCTGGGGGGACTTCCTGTGCATTCTCAAATCTATCTTCCATTGGAGAAGAATGGCCCGTCATTCGGTATGACCAATTAGGCTCTGGCCGGTCAGGAAGACCTGATGATATGTCACTGTGGCAAGTCGATCGATTCGTACAAGAATTACATACAATTAGAATGGAGCTCGGTTTAGAAAAGATGCACCTTCTCGGTCATTCATGGGGTGGTTCTCTAGCTGCGGCCTATGTGCTAAAAAAAGGCACTGAGGGTATAGCGTCACTGATTCTTTCTTCACCGCTGCTTAGCACCCCGCTTTGGATAGAGGACGCTAATTATTTACGTTCACTATTACCTGAAAACATTCAAAATACCTTGGACACTCACGAACAAGCAGGAACCTTAGACTCAGATGAGTATCAAGCTGCTACTGATGAATTTTATCGTAGACATGTCTTTGGTGGTGATCGAATTCCCCCGCCGACAAACTGTTTAGGCGTTACGAGAAACGCTGAAATCTATGAATATATGTGGGGCCCAACAGAGTTCTTCGCAAATGGCACGCTAACAGATTTCGATGTTACTCCCCGATTACATGAAATCGATGTGCCAGTATTATTTATTGCAGGTGAATTTGACGAAGCAAGACCTGAACGCATGATGCAATTCCAACAACTTATCCCAGGATCTCAGTTGATGATAATTGAAGATGCTGCGCATGCAAGCTACCGTAAAAAACCTGAAGAATATGCCGCAGCACTGCAAAGCTTCTTAGAAGCTATCGATCCAGAAAATTAAAAAATATTTATTCTTCTCGTGCTGGAACTTCTATTGAGCTAATTATTGGTGCAACAGGAAGAGCATCGATATCAACAATTTTGCCATCTTTTATCACATGATAAATAGCTCGATAATTTTCTGCATTTTGCAAAGGATTCTCATTTAAAATCACAATATCAGCAATTTTCCCCACACTCAGAGTCCCAATATCGTCATCTAGATTATAGGCTTTGGCAGAATTACTGGTGGCTATTTGTAATATTTCCATTGAGTCCAATCCCATTTGTTCAAGTGCAACTAAAGCATTGAAATGCCCTTCACCTAATTTGGTTCGAGGATCTACAGTCACTGGGTCACTTTGTTCAGAGGTAAGTAAAGGGTGTTGAATTCCCCCATCAGTCGACAACAATAAATTAGCTCCAGCTTCTGCAAGATTAGTAATATTCACCCTAGATATGATCATGTCTGGACCTACACCTGTTGTTGGATTTCTCGCAAGCAGGCCATCAAGCCTCTCTTGGGTCACTGGAAGAATCGAGCATGCAATACCTTGTTCAACGATTTTTTGAATAGTTTCTGCAGGAATTGCTCGGAAAGGACCGCTTATATCACAGTGAGTTAATATATCGACACCCGCATTGACTGCCATATCAACACTTTCAATTGAAGTAGTATGAGCTTGTATATTTTTCCCGGCAGCATGAGCCGCTTCTACCATTGCATTTTGGACACGCTGTGAAAAAGTAATGAATGCCATATCCACATGACCACTAGCACCATATTTTAGAAAATCAATTTCCGACTCAGCATATTCACTCACTCTAGCGCTAACTTCTTCTGGCCCCCACCACATTAATTCACGACCTACTCCCTGCTCCCAAGCTTCATTTGTTCGTGTTACAAATGCATTGCTGACATGAGCCGCAGCAGCTGCTCGGAAATCTGCTGAAAGAGGACCATCAAAGCCAATAATATTTCCAGCCATAAAAATTCGGCTACCAACAGCTTCTCCTGCATTAACTAAAGCTCTTGCCTGAACCAAAGGCTCGTAAGGACCCCAGGTATCAAAGACAGTTGTCAGGCCATTTTTTAATGTTATTTGTGCCGCTTCAACAATGATTTCATGATAGCGATCTTCATATTTGATCATTGTTTCCAAATCGATATTTAAATACAGATGTAAATTGGCATCAATCAATCCCGGAATGAGATATTTACCCTCAGCGTCAATTATTTGCGCGTCATCAGGGACATGAATTTCGCTAGCTGGCCCAACAGCTGAAATCCGTGACCCTTCAATTAGTATGACGCCCCTTTCTATTGGTGCATTTCCAGTTGCATCAATGATAGTGCCATCGACAATGGCAATACTTTGAGCTAATGAAATGTTAATTGAGCCCATGCTTACAATTAATGTAAATATCATTAGTAGCTTAGATTTATTCATTTTTATTTTTCTCTTTTCGGCCTTTAGAATGAAAATTTTCTTATAAGGGATGACAAGTTAACTTTCTGTTATGCAAAATTCAACACATGAAATTATCAATCCTAAATCGCTTGTTATTGGATTTATGAAATTATCATTGATAATGTGTCTGCCAAGGAACAAAACGCATATAACTTTTCATATCAAAAAAGCTCAAACGGAGAATTAATCTCATGATAAAAATAAAATTATTCTTTATTAAAGCCACGGTCATTTCTTTCTTAGCTTTTTCATTAGGCATTCCAGCAGCTGCTGCTCAAGAAGATAGCATAAGCGATGATCCTGATGTACAGGGTCAGATTCGTCTCTTTTCTGCATGGCTTGAGAGCCAAATTACTTATCGTGGATTACCTGGAATTGCGGTCGGTGTGGTTTACGACCAAGAGTTGATATGGTCCCAAGGTTTTGGCTTAGCAAATATCGCCACAAATCAAGCTATGACTACCGACACAAAATTTCGAATGGCATCTCACAGCAAGCTCTTAACCGCGACAGCAATCATGCAGCTTCGTGAACAAGGCCTAGTTAGGCTTGACGATCCTGTATCGGAATACTTGAATTGGTTCCAATTACAAGCAGCAGACCATGAAGACCCACCAATTACTATCGAACAATTATTGAGTCATAGGTCCGGATTACCACGCGAAGCTGGAGCACATTGGTCTGATTTTGAATTTCCAACTCAAGAGCAATTAATGGACCTCTTCCCTGAACGACAAGCATCATTTTCACCAGAAGTCCGATGGAAATATTCGAATCTGGCCTACAGCCTAGCTGGCATGGTCATCGAAAAAGTTAGTGGTGAATCATGGGCTGACTATATTCAAGGAAATATTTTCGCACCCCTTGGAATGACTGCATCAAGCGTTGACCTGGACGTACCAGGTTTGGCCACAGGTTACAGCCGCAGGATGCCTGATGGTTCACGATCAATCATACCTTTTATAGATGCTCGTGGCATGGCTGCAGCGACCGGACTCACATCCACAGTTGGAGATATGGCAAAATTCGTTTCAGCCCAATTCAGGCAAGGACCAAGAGGCGGTGAACAAATTCTCTCGACCCCTTCTTTAAGGGAAATGCATCGAGTCCGGATGCTTGAGAACGACTGGAGCCGAGGTAATGGCATTGGATTTGGCGTCTATAGATTGGATGACACAGTTTATGTTGGGCACAGTGGCGGATATCCAGGTTACACCACAAATACAATGATACAACTAGATTCAAAGATTGGTGTGATAGTTCTTACTAATACTAATGACTCAAACCCTGTCGACATTTCTCGGCAATTGATGAGCACAGTCGGTCAAGCCGTGGCCGAGCTAACGGATGAAGACTCTGAGCTGATTCCTTGGGACCCTTCGTGGGAACGTTTTACAGGACTCTATCGAGGAGTATTTAGTGACAACCAAGTTGTATTGCTTAATGAGCAACTTGTCGTGATTTCTCCGAATGCACGAAACATAGACGACTCCACAAGTTTGGAGCCACTTGGGAATGATCTATTTCTGCTTAATGCCCCCACAGGCGGCGGCAGAATTGGCGAAGTGGTACGTTTTGTAGAAGAAGATGGGCAAGTACTGCGAATGTTCACGGGTGACACTTATTTAGATAGAGTCATCGAATAAATTTTAAAAGAATGTTTATGAGGTCCAGTATGTTTAACATTAAATTCATCAATCCTAGTCGCCGTGACCTGTTAAAACAACTTGTAGCTTTCGGTGCAATGGGTGCCGCTGGTGGTGTCATCACGAGTCAAGCACAGACTCGCGACACTTCTTTCGTGCAACGTGGTGATGAACAATATAATGCACTTCGTTCTAGCTCTTTATGGCGCAGTAATATTCCGCAACGCTATCCCGATATCATCGTCGAGGCGACTGAAATCGACGATCTTAGCAATGCTCTAGAGTTTGCCAAGGAAAATGATCTACAAGTGGTATGCCGCGCGAGTGGTCACAGTACCGCTGGCGCCCCTTTGCGTAACGGCGGCATGATGATTCATGTCAATCGTATGAATAAGGTTACGATCAATGAAAATGCACGAACTGCAACTGTCGAACCTGGCGTAACAATGGCCGGTTTGTTTGGAGCAGCAAGTCAATATGGCCTAGATTTTCCCACCGCTGATTGCTCTTCAGTTGCATTAACAGGTTTTATTCTTGGTGGTGGCTTTGGGCGCAATTGCATGCATTTGGTAGGCGGACCTGTGTGCAATGCATTATTAAGTGCTGATGTGATACTAGCAACCGGAGAACTTGTTACAGTAAATGAAAACAGTCATGTCGACTTATTTTGGGCAATGCGCGGTTGCGGCCCTGCCTTCTTTGGCATTGTGACAAGCATGACACTACAACTATTTGATCCTCCTGGCGCCTATTTCGCTAGCACTTATCGCTATTCATTTGATGAATTGCCAGCACTCGTCGAATTCTTAGATAATCATTCGGCTAGACAAGATCCGCGTGTATCAAGCCGAATCAGTATCCAGCCAAACCCAAACAATCATGCCGACTCAATAGCTCAAGTACGCTTAACTGCCTTTGCAGACCCTGGACCTCCAGCTGAAAACCAAGCACTTGAACTATTGGCCTATTATGCTGATGCCGGTCTCAGTGAAAATGCCTTTGAAAAAAACGAATTTGAAGAGCTACAACTGGGCACTTACATGATGACTACAGACCCAGCGGCAGGAACGCATACTGATAATGTTTTTACCGATGACACATCTTCTATATTGGCAGCCTCGCATTTAATGCAGTCACGCCCTGAAGGCTTCTCTATTCATTTGGATATTGGGCACAACCACCAGTATTACCCTTCTACTGGCGACAATAATGCATACTCAGCAGCTGGCCGACATTTTCTCACTACCTACATTGATTGGACCGACACTACGCCTGAACGTAATGCTTTGGCTTATGAATGGGCTGATAGATTTGCAGAAGTTGCATCACAATATGGTGAAGGAAATTATCTGAACCAAGTTGACACCGGCTTATACCCAGAAAGAATCAGACAGAGTTTTTCAACAGAAAGTTGGGAGAAACTCGGACAAGTTCGTCAGCAATACGATCCTGACAATCGATTCTTCAGCTATGTAAAAGAAAACGCTTAAAGAGTTCACATTAAAAACTAAGAAATAGTTTTGACTATTACATCGCTTGCTATTCTAAAACGCGATGCAAATGTTGCCAACGAATAGCTTGCCAAGTCTCACCGCCATCAATCGACTGCTCTGACAAGACTTTCATATAATTTTGAGATTGCTCAGTTGTCGTAAATCGTAATCCCCATTGTTGACCATTTTGAAGAGCTATGGGGTCCATTACGGTCAAACCCGCTAAAGAACCGACAGTTAATTTATAAAAATTAACTGTTGATTATTAAGGCTGACTTTATGGCATTGGTAACAGAGCTTCCCGACCAGGTGGCAAATGCTGATCCACTGCATTAAGCAACATCGCAGTCATCGTATAGTCACCCATTATCATGGTGATCTCGATGGTGCCTTGATTACCAAACAAATCCACCATCTTGGCAAATAACTCGGATGGCACTTGATGATCTCCACCTAACATCGCGCGGCCGAATTCAATAACCGTCGCTTCTCTTTCCGGCAAGCCGCTGACTGCCCTATTGTATTTGATGACATCAATAATCTCTTGATCCACACCAACTCGTTGAGCGGCTAATTCATGTGCTGTCCACTCATACTGTTGATTAAACTCTCTCGCAGGTACCAAGGTGCTAATTTCAAAGAATTGTGGTCCAACACTGGCTCTACGCAGCAATTGGTTCATTACATCGTAAGGTTCAGACGGCTCAATGCTATACATCGAATTATTAGGCGGCCCAATTCGAGGCACGTTGCCTTCAACACCATTAATCGTCTCAAAGATACGCTGCCCTTCTTCGTTAAGTGAATCTTTAAGGATAAGAGGCATGCGTGAAAATGACTCGGGGTCTATATCAGATGGGAGCGCCATCTGATTGGTCTGGGCAAACATCGTTGATGCAGCCGATATAAATAATATAAATGTAATTATTTTAAAATGTTTCATGGCTCATAAACTCTCAATTTTAAAAGTAAGTGTCGATAAGTTAACTCTGTGCAGTTAATAATACAACTTTTGAAATTAGGATAAATAACCCCCCTATTATCTATTGTTCATAATAGCTCTCAATTTTTTAAAAATTGTTTTACTCTACTTCGCTAGTTAAACTGGCTACATCTCAATAATTAATACAGGGTAAAAGTATGAAAACATTTCTTAAATATTTTTCTTTAATCTCAGTGTTGCTACTTGTCAGCAGTTTATCTTTTGCTCAGGGTCAAAACGGACGCGGAGCATGTTTAGACAATTACATGATGTCCTACTACAAAATAAAACCAGGACACTACGACGAATGGATGGAACTTTTCAAAAAATGGCACCTACCTGTTATCGAATATGATGTAGAAGCGCAAGGTCTTGCTGATTATAAATTTTTTGCGGCAAGCGGACATGCTCTTGACCCTGATTTTGATTTCATGGGGATGTATGTTTTTCATGGAACGCCTCAATCCTACGATGGTGAAAGACTAACCCGGCCTGCATTGATAACTCAGCTTTTTGGTGATCAGATGGATGAATTCCTTGCTGGTGAAAGAAGACGATGGGAGCTAACCGAAAAACATTGGGATACACGTTTTCTTCAAATGGATCCCTATCAAGAACCTTTTTCAGTCTTTCAACCGATTTTTACGGAATGTAATTAATCATTTGCTGCTTCTTTAAAATTAACCCGCTGAATAGCGGGTTAATTTCTAATGATTAATTAACTTCACTAGTTGCTATTTAGGCGCCAATACTGTTGATACATCAATTATGAAATGCACCAATATAATAATTTCCAATCTTTTTAGCCCCATTAAAATAAATGGAATAGCAAAAGCACAGCCACCGACAATATAAAAAAGCACTCTATTTATATTTTCAGGCTCACCATGAATTAACAAAAATGAGATTAATGTTATAGGTAAAATAAACCACGGATTCGGAATCCATCGTTTAAGTCTCGTAAAAGCAAAGCCGCGGAACAAAACCTCTTCCGTAACAGCAGCTGTAAATGATATAAAAATTGCAAAAAGTCTTTCGATTGAACCAATCGAGCCAAAAAAACCAGCAGATGAAGTTTCAGGCAATTCACCACCGTAATAAATATTGGGTAAAATTAATGCGGCAATAATTAAGGTTAAACCCAATCCGATAAACCAATATTTATTTTTTCGATACCACCCAAAATCAATCCCAATAGATGACCACTTTTCCTTATTTTTATATATTGCTAACCAAATAAAGAAAAATGGGATCCAATGATAAAACATGTTGGATAACCAAAATAACCACCAACTTACTCTGTTAGTTTGCCCAAAGTAATTTACCACTACTTCATCAGAAAGCATCGGAAATAAAATGCTGCTGAAAAAGTCTAAGCTATACAAAAGAGGGTAAAGTATTAAACTAATTATTAAAGCTATTAACGTGTACTTATCAATGCCTACTTTCTCTTCCAACTGTATCCCGTCAAAACTAATCTTGACAGCTTGCCAGTATTTCATGAAAATGTTCGCATATAGAATTTAGTGTTCACTATTCGAACACACCAACCCGACAAAATATCTCTGCTAGGGTATTGATACAAAACAATAATGAATGTTGCACAGAAGCTGGTATCTTGATTGAATGCTGAGTCTGTTAATTCTAGTCAACTTATTGTGATTATGAATTTAACTATTTTCTATAATTGTAAATAAAAGGACACAAATCATGAGCGTTAATGTAAAAGATTTTGGTATTGAAAATATGCCTGAAGCCGTACTTGAAGAATATGGTGCAAAAACTAAAGACCCTCGTACGCGTGAGATCATGTTAAGTCTGATCACACACCTGCACAGCTTTGTTAAAGATGTAAAACCCACGGAAGAAGAATGGTTCAAAGCTATTACGTTTCTAACTGCAGTAGGTCATAAGTGTGATGATGTGCGTCAAGAATTTATACTGCTTTCTGATACATTAGGTGTTTCTTCATTAGTCGATTCGATCAATCATGATCGCAGTGGTGTTGGTACAGAAAATACTGTGCTTGGTCCTTTTTACGTACCAGGCTCACCAGAGATGGAAATGGGCTCTAGTATTGTTCAGAAAGCAACCGAAGAAGGTGAAACAGCAGTTGCCAATGGTACTGTTTATGACAATAACGGAAACCCTCTAGCCGGTGCTGTGCTTGATGTATGGCAATCTTCCAGCGAAGGCTTTTATCACATGCAAGATGAAAACATGCCTGATTTTAATCTTTGCGGTCGTTTTACAACTGGTGAAGATGGAAAATACATATTCGTTACCGAAAAGCCTGCTGCATACCCTATTCCTACCGATGGCCCGGTTGGAGATATGCTTAATGCTTGCGGTCGTCATCCCATGCGTCCTGGTCATTTACATTTTATCATTACCGCACCGGGTTACGACCGCCTTGTTACTCACATCTTTACTAACGGTGATGAGTATTTAGACTCTGATACTGTTTTTGCAACTAAGTCTTCACTTGTTGGTGAGTATAAAGAAACCAATGACGAAGCATTGGCCAGTGAACTAAATATCGAATCCCCTTTTCTAAAAGTAGATTTTGATTTCACGCTGATGCCTAGCTAGCACTTAATCAGACAAACTATCTCTGTAAGCACTGAAAATCGGTAGTTAAAAAATAGTATTTTAATCTATTTAAGCGAGGAAATATGAAGGTAGTGCCACAAATTACTCTAGAAGAAGCTGCTACTAAAGTCTCTAATGGAGATACCTTAATCGTCGGCGGATTCGGCATGACGGGAAATCCGGTGCATTTATTGAATGCTATTGCTGAAACAGATGTGAAAAATCTCACTTATGTTGGCAACAATGTCGGTGAGCCAGGTCTAGGTGGCGGGCGGTTGCTACGCAATGGTCAGCTAAAAAAAGCTATTGGTTCTTTCTTCACTAGCAACCCTGAAGCTGTTAAAGCATCTCAAGCCGGAGAATTAGAAGTTGAATTATTACCTCAAGGTACACTTTGTGAAGCTATGCGAGCTGGTGGTGCTGGTCTTGGTGGGTTCTTCACACCGACCTCTGCTGGCACTGTATTGGCTGAAGGCCGAGAAACGCGGAATATCGACGGCAAAGACATGGTACTAATTCCACCTCTTTATGGCGAAGTCGCTTTAATTCGAGCTTGGAAAGCAGATACCGCCGGAAATTTGCAATATCGCATGACTGAGAACAACTTCAACCAAGCGGCTGCAACTGCAGCAACAGTTGTTATTGCTGAAGTTGAAGAAATTGTGCCAATTGGCGAACTAGATCCCAATTTTATTCATACTCAAGGATGTTTTGTGGATTTTTTAGTAGAAGCTGAACTAACTATAGAAGACCTTGGCTCTTCTGCTTCAGTTCCTCCTAAAAGCGATAATGTTGGTGAATCTCGCATGAATATAGCAAAAGCTGCTTTAGCAGAGCTCAACCCTGGCGATGTCGTAAACCTTGGTATAGGCATACCAACACTGGTAGCTGATTTAATTACACCTGAGCACGGCATATTCATGCACACCGAAAATGGCATGCTTGGAGTTGGGCCACGTCCTGATTCTGGCGGTGCTATGGATTACCCAGTAAATGCCGGGAAAATGCCGGTTAGCGAATTGCCTGGGGCTAGTTATTTTGATTCATGCGCTTCATTTGGCATGATCAGAGGCGGACATGTTGATGTATCCGTCATTGGAGGCTTAGAAGTTGATGAAGCTGCCAATTTGGCCAATTGGGCAGTACCTGGTAAACCTTTGTTGGGTGTCGGTGGTGCGATGGACCTATCTTCCGGCTCCAAGCTCCTGATTGTTACTATGACTCATACCAGCCGAGACGGTGCACCTAAAATCGTGCCTTCCTGCGCACTGCCTTTAACTGCTCTTGGTGTGGTTGATGTAGTCATCACAGAACTAGCTATGTTCCGGTTCATCGAAGGTGAAATTGTGCTGGTTAAAGTAATGCCAGGCTCAAGCCTTGAAGAAATTGCTGAAAAAACCACTGCAAACTACCGAGTGGCTTTAGAAGACTAATCCTAGAATAACAATCTCTCATCTGCAGGCAGCACTTCAGAAATTTTCTTAGCTGCTGCTTGCAAGTTCGGTATTAATTCTTCCCTTAAACGCTTCTTATCCATTTTTTGAGTTTGCGAACTGATATTGATCGCAGCAAGCGCTTTCCCCGCTTTATTTAGAATAGGCACTGACACAGAACACAGACCAATTTCTAGCTCTTGATTAACTACCGAGTAGCCTTGCTTTCTTGCTAACATTACTTTATCTAAAATAGAGATATAATCTGTAAGTGTATGTTTTGTATATTTTTCTACTGAATTTGATCTAATAAAATTTTCAATTTCAACATCCGACATCCCAGCCAGTAAGACTCTTCCCATCGATGTGCTGATTGCAGATAAGCGCGCCCCAATATGCAGACTCACGGACATAATTTGCTGAGTTAGACTCCTGGCAATATAAACAATATCGGGCAAATCAAGTACTGAGACGGAACAGGACTCACAAGTCTTATCACTAACCTCTCTGATATAAGGCTGTATCAACTCAACTAAGGGCTGAGAGCTCAGATAGGCAAAGCCTAAATTTAATACTTTTGGGGATAGCCAGAAAAGCTTACCGTCGGTTTCCACATAACCCAAAGCATGTAAAGTATGTAAAAACCTTCTGGCCGTGGCTCGTGCTAAATCAGTATATTTGGCAACCTCGGTTAAACTGAGCTTACATCGGTCTTTATCGAAACAGCGAATAACTGCCAATCCACGGGCTAATGAGGTAACATAATCCTTACTTTCAGTCCCGATTTCACTTGACATATTTGAGTCCATTTAGGATCATCTCTTTATTAAGTTCGCAATGGCCCACATTAGTTCGCTATATGAACTTTGTCAAGAAAGTAAGGCTAAATTGCTCTAAAGAACTGAAAAAGGTCAAAGTTGATCCCTATCAATGCATTACAGCTTCGACTGGATTAGGTTAAGCAGAACATTGCAGTAACTTTTAAGTATTAACAACTGTGCAAGATCAACTAAGTAAGTACAATTAAGTAAGTGAATAATTTAGTAACTACAAAATTTAATACAGGAGATAAGCATGTCTGTGGAATATAAAACAACGTTTGCGTCTATCGATAATTTCAATAAAGGCGGCGTACAGATGATTGCCGGCAACATAAAAGACTATGTCTTTTCTAACGTCTATGAGGTTGCTTCTAAATATGCACCCTACGAACGCGTCGTGGTAGCAAAAAACTTAGTCTATACAATTGAATCGTGTAAAGCTGAAGGTGAATCACCATGGTATACCTGTTCACATGACGAGTTTGCCATCGCTTTTGACTATGACATTGAAGTTCACTACATAAAAATGGATGACACCAGCTTTATTGATGATGAAAAAGACGGCTCTTTCCGTTTGGATGATAAGCCTGCTGGACAATATATGGGTAAGATTACTTTAAGTCGTGGTCATCAGGCGTTATTACCAGAAAAAACAGCTTATTCCTTTAAATCCGCCAAGCCGGCTACTTTAGTTTTTCAGGCTATTTTAGGTGATGAGTCTAACGAGAAATGGCCAGAGATATGCCTAACGTAAGCTATTGACTTTATTTATCAAAAGCATACATTAACAATATATAACGATAGAAAAATAGGATTATCACAATGACAGATCTAACAGCTGCAGTAAACAACGAACAAACTGGTTATCAAGACTTTCCCGTCGGCAGCTTCAACTTTCGCCGTGACGAGTATTTCGCTTATATCGACTATCCGGATGGTGAATATGTGATGCCAATCGATGCCTACTTAAAAGCACTTATGCGTGATGTTGCATGGGGTTTCTTCTACGGCACCGTAAACTTCGATTCAGTTTTTGGTACCATGAACCATTACGGTAACGTTGATCTATTTATTGGTTCTCACAACGAAGAATATATTAATAATGACAAAGATTTCATGGAAAACTTCCCTTCAGAAGAATTAATGGAAGTCTTTCAAGCTATGCTTGCTGACTGGACCATAGAAGGCTTCGATCCTTTTGCCGCGCCACAGGAAACCGGCACTGCTTGGGGACCAAAAAATGGTAACAATGATGAGGCGATTTCACGCAAACGCCAAGTTGCCCAACGCATGATCGGCATTCCTGGTGACACCGAGATTCGTTCTGATGAAACTGGCTATACTGTCAACCGTCACTTTCAAGATGTTGACCAGTCACAACCTGTGGTTGAAGCAGAGCCTGGATTCGAAGATCAGATTCATGGTTTTAACCTTTGGGCACATCTATCAAGATCTGTTGAAACCTGGAATCCATCGATTGTTTCTGTCTGTAAGCAAAGCCTGCTCTGCCCTACTTCTGAAGAATTCATTCTTCCTGTAGAGCACGGTAATGACCGTGTTGAATGGTTCGTGCAGGTTTCCGATGAAATTATCTGGGAAATTAAAGATGGGAAAAGCAGCAAGCCTCGTGCCTCTTTAGTGATGCGCGCTGGTGATGTTGCCTGTATGCCTGCCGACATCCGTCACCAAGGCTTCTCTCCTAAACGTTCAATGTTGGTCGTATGGGAAAATGGCTCACCAGAAATATTGGAAAAAATTAAAAACGGGACTGTACCTAGGGTAGGCGTTGAGTTTTAATACCTCTTATTACTAGTAGTTAAGTTCTTTACTTCTAATAGCTGCTGCTCAATTCTGGGCAGCAGCTTTTTTTCTCAACAAATAAGCTTGGAACAATATGAAAATTATCGACAAATTACTAATTAACGGTGAATGGGTTGACGGCGAAGCTGGGACTACTATTGATGTTTTGAATCCTTATGACAATTCCCTGATTACTAAAATCGCAGAAGCTACAGAAGCGGATGTCGATAAAGCGGTTGCTGCTGCCAAAGCTGCTCTCGTCGAATGGAAAGCTATTAGCGCTTCTGAGCGTGGCCATTATTTATTGAAACTGGCAGATGCAATTGATGAAAATGCAGAAGAACTCGCGCAAATTGAAACTATGGATACAGGCCATCCTATTCGCGACACTCGCAACTTGGATGTAAAACGTACTGCATATTGCTTCCGTTATTTCGGCGGTATGGCCGATAAATTAGAAGGCTCGGTCATTCCAGTCGAAGCTGGCTTCTTAAACTATATGGAACGTCAGCCGATTGGTGTTGTAGGGCAAATCGTTCCTTGGAATTTCCCCTTAATGTTTACTAGTTGGAAAATGGCCCCTGCCCTTGCTTCTGGTAATACGGTTGTGATTAAACCTGCTGAACTTACACCTCTTTCTACTTTAAGAATTGCTGACCTAATGATGGAAGTTGGCATTCCCGCTGGTGTCGTAAATGTTCTTGTTGGTAAAGGCCGAATTGCTGGTCAACATATGGCGGAACATGAGGATATAGGGAAAATTTGCTTTACAGGCTCCACTCCTGTCGGCGAAAAAATTATTGAAGCTTCGGCAAAAACCATTAAGAAAGTACAATTAGAATTAGGTGGCAAAGGTGCCAACATTATTTTTGAAGATGCCAACATTCCTGCCGCTGTAGGTGGTTCTGCATTTGCTATTTTCCATAACCAAGGTCAAGCATGTATTGCTGGCTCACGTTTGATTATTCACGAAAATGTTGTTGATGAATTTCTAGAAAAATTCACCGCTTTAGCTAAAAGCATCAAAGTCGGTGATCCAACTGATCCAGCTACTGAGATGGGCCCGCTAACTTCACAGCGTCATCTTGATACTGTATTAAGTTATTGCGAAATCGCTAAAGAACAAGGTGGTGAATTCTTAACTGGTGGGCATCAGCCCGATGACGAGACACTGAAGAAAGGCTGCTTTGTATTGCCGACAATCGTTCGGTGTAAACCAACAGATAGAGTCTTCCATGAGGAAGTCTTTGGTCCGTTTGTTGTTGTTACTACTTTCAAAACTGATGAAGAAGCAATGGAGCTGGCTAATGCAACAGAGTATGGATTAGGTAGCGGCTTATGGACCAGTAATATTTCTCGAGCACATAAATTTGCTCGCGAAATTCATGCCGGTATGGTCTGGATAAACTGTTACAAACGTGTAAATCCTGCAAGCCCGTTTGGTGGTGTTGGCCGATCAGGTTATGGGCGTGAAATGGGATTTGAAGCAATGCGTGAATACACTGTCGCTAAATCTGTCTGGGTTAATGTCGACGCTAAGATTCCACCATTCTATCCAAGATAAATCTGTAAATATTGTAAGCGTAAAGAGCTATCACAATACGAATGGTACTGAGGTAAAAGCATAATGCAATTTGTTTACCACCCAAATTCTCAACGCATCATTTTTGGTGCAGGCACTATGAAGCAACTTCCAGAAGAAGTTGCTTTACTCGATATCAAGCGGCCTATGATTATCTCTACTGAGTTTCAAAAAGATCTAGCAGTAGAAACCAAGGAGCTACTTGGTGATGATTTTGAGAGCAGCATTTTTGATCAAGCAATCATGCATGTGCCTAGAGAATCTATTAACGCCATCATGGCTGAAATCAAAGCTAACAATAATGATGGTTGTGTTTGCATGGGGGGTGGCTCGACAATTGGATTAGGTAAAGCTGTTGCTCTGGAAACAGGCCTACCGTCTATAGTGGTACCAACTACCTACGCCGGATCAGAAATGACACCTATTTGGGGAATTACAGAAGATGGTGTAAAAACCACCGGTCGTGATACCAAAGTACTCGCTAAAACTGTGATCTATGATCCTGTATTAACCGTAACTCTACCTGATTTTCTTTCTGGTCCTAGCGGCATTAATGCTATCGCGCATTGTGTTGAAGCACTGTATGCAGAAAATAGAAATCCAGTTGTTTCGTTAATGGCTGAATCAGGCATCAAAGCCTTAGCCGAAAGCCTGCCTGTCGTTGTTGTTGAATTGGACAATATGGAAGCTAGAAGCAAAGCACTGTATGGCGCGTGGTTATCAGGAACCGCATTAGGAACTGTAGGAATGTCGATACATCACAAACTGTGTCACACCTTAGGTGGGTCTTTTGGTTTACCCCATGCCGAAGTTCACTCCGTTATCATTCCACATGCCACTAAATATAATCAGGAACATGCGCCTGAAGCCATGCAAGCTATAGCTCGGGCTTTAAACACTACGCCTGATAATGCCGCTGGTGCCCTTTTCGACCTCTTAGGTAAAGTAGGTGCACCGACGACACTTGAAGCTATTGGCATGAAAGAAGAAGACTTAGATAAAGCAGCAGAAATTGCTCTATCTAAACCTTATTACAATCCGCGTGAAGTCACTCTGGAAGGTGTTAAAGAGCTACTAAAAAATGCATATTCCGGCACTCGCCCCTAATACAGCTTTTATAAGCGCTTTATAAATTAGAGCCTTAAATTTAAGTTTGAGTAAAGTGCTTGTTCTCAATTTATAATGACCAATTAAGTAAAATAGCAGGATAGCCGTACTCATGAGACGCTGGCACGAAGAAAGAAATGCCCCACCTTTTGGCACAAAGCTTTGCAGAGTCGATGATGTTTTGCCTGGTGATACCAGAGAAGTTAGTTTTGCAACTGAATCGAAGTACCCCTTTAACGTATTTATTTATAACGATGAGGGTACCCTACGTTGCTACTTGAACCGCTGTCCGCATTTTCAAATAAAGCTAAACTTAGATCCAGGTAAATTTCTAAACTTAGATCGCTCTATGTTTATGTGCCAACACCACATGGGAAAATTCAGAATAAATGATGGTTTTTGTACCGAAGGGCCGCCGCAAGGTAGCAAATTGGAAATCATCCCGATCGATATTAATGACGGCATTGCCCATATAGGAAATCCTGATTAGTATTATTTTTCAAATAGTTAAATAGATTAGTTAAAGTAAATTATGATTAAACATATAGTGTGTTGGAAGGTTGATAAACCAGGCTCAAGCAAGCAATATTGTGATGGTGCTGCCTCTCTATTACAGCAGATGCGTGAGCAAATTGCCGGCCTCATTACACTGGAGATCAATACCGATGAAAGCCGTATCGACAGCTCTGCCGATGTTGTATTGTATTCTGAATTTGAAAGCTGGGATGCTCTTTCCCACTACAACGACCACCCATTACATCTGGACCTTAAAGCTTATCTAGGCCCATATATACTTGAAAGAATTATGGCTGATTATGAAATATAAGGAAGCATTATGACTGACATGACTGACGCTTTTATCTGCGATGCCATCCGCACACCTTTTGGTCGCTATGGCGGCTCATTATCTTCAATTCGCGCAGATGACCTAGGTGCGGTTCCCCTTAAGGCATTGATGGAAAGAAACCCAAATGTCGATTGGCAAGCAGTAGACGATGTTATCTACGGTTGTGCTAATCAAGCAGGCGAAGATAATCGTAACGTAGCAAGAATGTCTTTATTACTCGCGGGCTTACCCGTTGAAGTGACAGGCACCACAATGAATAGATTGTGCGGCTCTAGTCTTGATGCTGTTTCTACCGCTGCTAGAGCTATTAAATCTGGCGAAGCTGAATTGATTATTGCTGGAGGTGTGGAATCTATGTCTCGAGCGCCCTTTGTTATGGGCAAAGGAGAAAGTGCTTACGCTCGCACTATGAAATTAGAAGATACCACCATGGGTTGGCGTTTTATCAACCCACAACTAAAGGCAATGCATGGCGTTGATACTATGCCAGAAACTGCTGAAAACGTTGCTGACCAGTTCTCTATTAGCCGTGAAGACCAAGATGCTTTTGCTGTTAGAAGCCAACAACGAACGGCTGAGGCACAATCTGCAGGTCGATTAGCAGAAGAAATAACTCCGGTTTCGATTCCTCAACGAAAAGCTGATCCGATCATCTTTGATACTGATGAGCACCCACGCCTTAGCAGTATGGATGTTATGGCAAAATTGCGACCTATAGTCAGAGAAAACGGTACGGTAACCGCAGGTAATGCCTCTGGTATTAATGATGGTGCTGCTGCAATGATCATCGCATCAGAAGCCGCCGTTAAAAAACATGGCCTAACTCCACGTGCAAGAATAGTTGCTTCAACAACTACAGGAGTTGCACCTTCGATAATGGGTTTTGCCCCTGCTCCAGCGACTAAAAAGCTCCTTACTTTAACCGGATTAAGCTTAGATAAAATGGATGTTATAGAGCTTAATGAAGCCTTTGCAGCCCAAGCTCTCGCAGTAACTCGTGATTTAGGCATTGCAGACGACGCTGCACATGTAAATCCAAATGGTGGCGCCATATCAATAGGTCATCCTTTAGGAGCCAGTGGTTCACGTTTAGTAATCGCAGCTGTGAATCAACTACAACGCTCTAATGGTCGCTATGCCCTTTGCACGATGTGTATAGGCGTTGGACAAGGCATTGCCACCATTATCGAAAAAGTTTAACTCTCACCTTAAGAAAACAAAAAAGGAGCCACTTGGCTCCTTTTTTTATGCTTATGATTTATGCATTGCAGCGCAAAAAAAAGCCCTTAGCAAAAAAAAGCCTCACAATGTGAGGCTTCTAGATCTTTTGCAATCAACTACTAAATTACATGCCACAAGGACGTGGGTCCCAATCGCCTTGATTGTTATCGCGTCTATAATGCGAGCTAGTAATATAATCAGTATTCAAATACTCAGGATCATGAACAATAACAGTAAATACTAACCATTCATTTCCTGTAGGATCAGAAAATGCGTCAATATATTCAGTGACTGTCGCATCAGCACTCACAGGAGCACCGTTTGAACGTAACCAAGCAGCTGTTAAATGACTGGTTTCAATTTGCATAGAGCCACGCTGTAAATCATCAGTGGAGCGAGAGAATCCTGCAAAACCAAGTGGTGGCGCTGCATCATATGCCCAGCTAGCCATTGAATAACCCTGTAAACTGCTAGGAGTATTTTCTGGAGCAGGTTCATTAAATACAAAGCGGCGAGTTTGCTGGCCATAATCAGTTTCCAATCTAACTACTGAGTCACCTTCCCATTCAATACGTAATCTCTGAGGTTGACGCATGATACCAGCAGCACCATAAGCCAAGCATGAACCTGTCATAGACTCATCCCAAGCTCCACCAACTTCACGTGCATGATCATTGTAAGGAATACTGGTGAAATCTCCTTTTTCAGGAACTCGCATACGCCATAACCAATCTTCATTGACGATCGCAACCCATTGACCTTCAATTCCATCAAGTCCAATTGGGGCCGCATCTATTGGCGCTGGTGGTGGACCAGAAGGAGCGCCAGGAGGCTGAGCAAAAATAGATGTTGCTAATACAGTCATACCGAAAAAGCCGGCAATTTTAGTAAATGTTGTTAATTTCATTATTTTACTCCTACTCGCTCAAGGTGTTGTAAGCAGACGTTATAAATTGTTCGGGGGAGATAAATCCATTTCCGTAACGACCGTCATAATCACGCGATGGTTGTGCAGCTAAAACTTGGTTAAGGCTCATACCCTGATCAATCATGTACTGAACACGATCGCGAATAATCGTAATCATGTCACGATAATCAACTACATCAGCTTCATCAGAAATACGACCATGGCTTGAAATAACCATAGTGCCGCCTTCTTGTTGTTCACGAGGAACGGTAATTTGAATAATTTGATTTAAGCCATCTACGATGCCATTGATGTGACCAAAATTTGATTCATCAACGAAGGGATAACCTGATGTGACATAAATATCACCAGAACTGATGACGTCAGACTTACGGAAAAACACCATCGTGTCACCGTTAGTATGAGCTCGCCCCTGATAAAGTAATTCAATTGGCTCATCATTAAAGTAAAGGTCATATTGATCGCCAAGATATACTTCCGTTGGCCACATATCGAAAGGCACCTCTGGATTAGCGGTAGCCATATTCAGCAATACATTCTCATGAGCAATAAGTTCTGCTCCTGTATCACTGGTATCTCTGGCCTCATTTCCAGCAACAATTGTTGCACCCGCATTACGAATGATTTGATTTCCACCTGTATGGTCACCGTGACTGTGAGTATTAATCACATAGCGGATGATTTTGCCAGGCGCCAAACGTTCAATTTCGGCTAGAATTTTAGGCGCTGTTTCTGCGAACTGAGTATCGACTACCAATACACCATCATCACCAATCTGCACTGTTACATGACCGCCAGCCCCTGTTAAGACCCAGACCTGCCCAGCAACATGGTAAGACTTCACTTCGACGTCAGACATATCTTGAGCAAATGCACCACCAATAAGAGCTGCGCTAAAAAAACAAGCTCCAAGAATTATCTGCACATGGCTTGTCGCTTTATTCCATCTTGTTGATTTTTTATTAATCATTTTTATACTCTCCAAAACCTTATTATCAAAGTTCATCCATATACTCTGGCAATGCTGTATGAGCACCACCTCGAGTAGCTTCTATAGGAATATCCCAACGTTCGGCGAACTCCTGACTAGCGGCACTTGATTCATTTGTATTTAACATCCAATGAGGAATAACACCGTTTTCTCGTTCAATTTCTACAGCAGATCGACAAGGGTAAGGCCCCATTTCAGCTCTAGTTAACCACTCAAAACCATTAGTTCTAACGAAGGGCTCTGTTAAATAAACAGGGTCAGATACAATAGAAACTTGAGTTAACAATGTAGCATCTCCATTTAAGAAGAAATATTCATCTAAGGTTGCCTCATCACTCAAAGCCATACCATTACGACGAATCCAACCAGCTTTAAGATGTGTTGTGTGTACAACTAAGGTATCACCAACGAATTCACCGGTTGAAAATCCACCCCAGGTATGCCGTGCAGTTTCACCTGTTGGGTGATCCCTACCGTCCATCCATATAGTACGTTTCTGGGCTTGCCATTCAATGTGGGTATGTAAAGCAATCAAATCTTGAGAGCTCGGATCAACCTCTTCCAGCACTCTAAGATTACCAACTCCACGAAATCCGTAGGTCGAAGGGTGAGGTTTACATTGATGCTCTGGTACAGTGAGAAGACTAGATGTCCAGGTATCACCGCGTAATCTTTGAGCATCATTAATCGGGAGGCCTGCATAATCGCCAGCTTCCGGTCCAGGTAGGCGCTCTTCTAAATCTTCATGGAAAATAGGTGCCCAATAGCCAGCAATACCAGCTTGAGCTTGAAATACTGGAGCAACTAAAGCACTCAACAGTAATCCAGAAAAAACTTTTTTAAAGTGAAGGGACATAAACTTAAAACCTCATAAGGTAGGTATACTTACAATAGCGATGAAAAATAATACGTTTTTAATAAAAAAAACACTAACGGATCAATAAGGAAACCGTTAGTGTTTAGAATTCTTTATAGTCTAAAACGCTTTATTAATCGAAGTCGCCTTCCCATATAAAGTCGCCATCAACAACTTCTAAGCTCACCATACGTAAACGATGATCTTCGGGGTTACGTCCAGGCTGACCAGAAATACGTACTTGGTCTCCAGGCTTCAGGCTAGAACGATCAACAGAACCAGCTAATGCACTCGCACCGCCCCACTCTACTGCCCAACGCTGATTCGCTCCAGTTTCCTCATCAGAAACCATTACATGTACAAATGAATGCGGGTTGCGGAATAAGAATTGCACCATAGTACCTTCAATAGTTTGTTCTTGGTCCATAATATAAGTCGCTGGAAAAGAATGGTGAGCATTCACTGCACCAATTGCAAACAGGCTAAAGCCAAGTGACAGAATAAACGCTGTAAGTAAGTTTTGTTTGCGCTGCTTCATAATCAATCTCCTCGATTAATATGTCTGGTGCATTAGATGCTATTAAACATCATGATTTAGTTTTACAAATTAAAGCAGGCACCATACCAACCACTTCAATCTACAAATAAAATAAGCTGATCCATGCTTGCTAAAGGCGATCAATGATACCCTCTAGTCTCTAGTAATAACAAGCTATGCAAGCAGATTTTTACTTGATATTTATACTATGTAAAGCACTAGCACTTTACAATCTAAGTCATGCATAATTCACAGTTATTCCACACTTTATTTGTGTTGTATAAAATTTCACGCATGCTGATAATTATTATTTAAAATCAAGGACTTATATGAAGTTAATATCTTGGAATGTAAACGGTATAAGAGCAATTACTAAGAAAGGTTTTATAAAGCAAATTAAACAGCTCAATCCAGATATATTATGTTTACAGGAAACCAAAGCGCAGGATCACCAGGTAAAAGAAACATTGCAAGACCTTGATGAATATCAACTACTGACAAATTCTGCAGTTAAGAAAGGCTATTCTGGAACAGCAATCCTGACTAAGAAAAATCCGTTAAAAGTTTCTTACGATATTGGCATTGAAGAACATGACCAGGAAGGCCGAGTTATTTGTGCAGAATTCCCCGAGCATTACTTAGTCACTGTTTATACTCCTAATTCAGGCAGCGAATTAAAAAGGCTCTCATATAGGCAGCAATGGGACCGGGATTTCTTAACTTACTTAAAGAAATTAGAGCAAACTAAACCTGTTGTTGTTTGTGGTGACCTGAATGTAGCTCATCGCGATATAGATTTAGCAAGGCCAAAACCAAACTACAATAAAAGTGCTGGTTTCATGCAAGAAGAAATTGATGGGATCGATAATCTTACTTCTGCAAATTTACTCGATACTTTTCGTCACCTTAAACCAGAAACGGTTAAATATAGTTGGTGGAGTTATCGCGCCGGCGCAAGAGAAAGAAATGTAGGCTGGAGAATAGATTATTTTCTATGCTCGGGTTCATTTATTGAGAAGGTAGCAAATGCTGATATTCTTGACCAAGAAATGGGCTCAGATCATTGCCCTGTTCTTTTAGAATTAGATACTAGCAATTAGAAACTAGCATTCCATAACTAGAATTAGCTAATTAGACTAACCACCTACAAAAGAGATCATTACACCAGCGGCAACTGCAGAACCAATAACACCTGCAACATTCGGCCCCATGGCATGCATTAGCAAAAAGTTCTGTGGATTTGCCTCTAAGCCAACCTTATTGGCTACTCTAGCAGCCATCGGCACTGCTGATACTCCGGCGGCTCCAATAAGTGGGTTTATCGGAGTGGCTGATAATTTATTCATCAGCTTAGCCATCAAAACGCCGCTTGCAGTACCTATACTAAAAGCCACAACGCCCAATAACAAAATCCCTAGTGTTTCAAAGTTTAAGAATGATTCGGAGCTTAGTTTAGAACCCACACCTAAACCTAAAAAGATGGTGGTGATATTAATTAAGGCGTTTTGTGTTGTATCACTTAAGCGATCGACTACCTTACTTTCTTTCATTAGATTTCCAAAACAGAACATTCCCAGTAAAGGTGCTGCAGCAGGTAGAAATAAGGCAACCAGAACTAAAAGACTTAAGGGGAAAACTATTTTCTCTGTTTGCGAGACCGGACGAAGTTGGTGCATTTCTATTTTACGTTCTTCAACTGTTGTCAAAGCTTTCATAATAGGTGGCTGAATCAATGGTACTAAAGCCATATACGAATACGCTGCGACTGCAATTGCGCCTAATAAATCTGGTGCCAGCCGACTCGATACGAAAATAGCCGTCGGACCATCAGCCCCACCAATAATACCGATCGCGGCTGCATCAGCGAGACTAAAGTCCATAATCCCGGCTGCACTTAGGCCCACTGCACCTAGTACTGTTGTGAAAATACCAAACTGCGCAGCTGCACCCAGGAACAAGGTTTTCGGGTTTGCTAACAAAGGCCCAAAATCAGTCATTGCGCCTACGCCCATAAAGATAACTAATGGGAAAATACCTGTAGCAATACCGGCTTCGTATATGTAATAAAGAATACCACCAGGTGATGCTAAATGACCTGCAGCATCATAAACGGGTTCGGTTAGAAAGCCAGCGCCTGGGACATTGACTAGTATTGCGCCCATCCCGATGGGAAGAAGTAATAAAGGCTCAAAGCCTTTTTTAATAGCAAGATAAATCAGTAATAAACCGACCAGCATCATTACAAACTGTCCAGATTCAAGCTGATATAGGCCTGAGTCCTGGAATAATTGAGTTATGCTATTCAAGGTTTTTCCTTAAGCTATTGTCAAAAGTACATCGCCGACTGATACTGCACTGCCTTCAGCGACATCTATGCTTTGCACCACACCAGCTTTTGCTGCTTTAATTTCAGTTTCCATTTTCATGGCTTCCAAAATTATTAGCACATCGCCTTCAGTAATAGTTTGTCCAACGATAACATTCACTTTGAAAATATTACCCGATAATGGCGAATTTAGAGCTTCCGCCTCGCTTGCAGTAGCAGGTGAGTTTTTCGCAGAATTTGCAACGGGCCTTATAGCACTCACGTCACCACCATCACTTACTTGAACTACAAATGATTCACCGCTTACATTAACTGTATAAACACTAGCACCATCAGTACCTTGCCCGGCCCTAGCAGATAATTGCAGCTCTTCACCGGTAGGTACTGGTTCAAAGGCATCAGGGTTATCTCTATTTTTAAGGAATTTCAAACCTATTTCTGGAAACAAGGCATAGGTCAAAACGTCATCTTCTTCACGTTCACCAGTTTCTAATCTAATTCCCTCAGTTTTTGCGATTTCTCGCAACTCTTCAGTCAAGCGTTTCATCTCTGGGTATAACAAATCAGCTGGACGACATGTGATTGGATCGGCACCATCAAGAACTTTAGTTTGCAGCTCTTTATTCATTGGTGAGGGTGTAGAACCATATTCACCTTTTAAAATTCCCGCAGTTTCTTTAGTGATACTTTTATAACGCTCACCCGTTAATACGTTTATAACTGCCTGAGTACCTACAATTTGAGAGGTCGGTGTTACCAGAGCGATATTTCCCAAGTCCTTACGAACTCTAGGAATTTCTTTTAACACATCTGCTATTTTATCTGAGGCTTGCTGGTCGCGTAATTGGCTTTCCATATTAGTTAACATGCCACCTGGCACCTGTGCCAACAAAATTCTTGCATCTACACCTTTTAATTCACCTTCAAACTTGGCGTATTTTTTCCTAACTACACGGAAATATTCGGCAATTTCAGCGAGCAATTCTAAATCAAAACCTGGATCTCCAGGGCGATTATGCAACATGGCATTCACAGTCTCTGTAGGTGAATGACCATAGGTCATGCTCATTGATGAGATCGCAGCATCAACATTATCTATACCCGCTTCAACTTGTTTAAGGATCGTCGGAACAGATAAACCTGTTGTTGCATGGCATTGAGAATGAATAGGTAATGAAGTTTCTTCTTTCAATCGAGTAACTAGTTCATACGCATCATAAGGGTGTAACAAACCAGCCATATCCTTGATGCAGATAGAATCAGAACCCATATCTTCAAGTTGTTTAGCCAGGCTTACCCAAGTATCAATGTCATGTACGGGACTCAAGGTATATGACAAAGTTCCTTGAGCATGTTTTCCAATTTCTTTAACTGCCTTAATAGCCGTTTCCATATTTCGGGCATCATTCATCGCGTCAAAAATACGAAATATATCAACACCATTTGTTGCAGCCCTTTCACAAAACTTAATGACTACATCATCGGCATAATGGCGATAACCTAAAATATTTTGGGCACGAAATAACATTTGGTGTGGCGTGTTAGGTATAGCTTTCTTTAACTCACGAATTCGATGCCAGGGATCTTCTCCTAGGTAACGAATGCAAGAATCAAAAGTTGCTCCTCCCCAGGTTTCGACAGACCAATATCCAACCTGATCAATTTTTTCTGCGATGGGCAACATATCATCTAAACGTAAGCGTGTTGCAAAAAGGGATTGATGTGCATCCCGCAGCACGAGCTCAGTTATTCCAACTGGATCTCTATCTTGAATCATGACGGTACTCTTAAATTGTTTTAACGTATTTTTTACTCGATCAAGGTCTCGATTTTCCTTTCGGCTTATCGTTTGATCTATGAGCATGAATTGCCGCACTAACAACGGCCAGTAAGGCTGGATTATTCTTACCGCTTGATAATGAAGTAGCTGCTGCTGGCAGAACTTCGGTGTTGATCTCCGGAAAATATTTTTGTATTAATGAAGACATAAAAGTAGTCACGAAAACCAAAACGGTAAGGAACACAAAAACTGTCCCCATTCCCATCAGCATCAGGCTAAAACCTTCTGAGATTATATTTTCGAAATCCATAACTTCTTTTCAGCTAAGCAAAGAGCCGCACATTGTAACAAAATTCAGCTTTTCTTCTAGTTCGTTATTGCACTAGTTTTAGTCTTGGGCGCTTTATACGGTAAGATGTACTGCCATATAAGGTAGAGGTATGTTTTGAAAAATCTGATACAACTTAGTTTATTATTAATCTCGACCCTATTTTCTACGTCATGTGCTACAACTGTCGGCATGACGGCCGCAGCCGTAACCAGCGCAACAATTGCTGTCGGTGCTGCAATTATCACGGCACCTTTTAAACTCATTGGAGCTATGGATAGTGATGATCAAGATGAAGACGAAAATAATTCAGAAGAAAATTAAACAATCGTCAACATTAGCTTTTAGCTTTTTTTAATAACCTTCGCAATTTATTAAGTTGTTTAATAAAACACTCTTCTTATAACATGTCATTAATGTTATGGAATAGAAACTAGTGCAGTCCTCATTCAACCATTCTCAATAAATCAAATAAGAAAAGGAATAATTATGAAATATCAGCATATTACTTTACACAAAATACTTTTTGCAGCATTACTTTCATTCGGTTTAATCAGCTCTACTGCCATTGCTCAGGAAAGCCCCACGCCTGTCCGCTTAAACTCAGACAACATGGCTGGCATTGATCTGATAAGTGTGCCCAATAGCTATGCGGACATCCTTACGGATGGAGAAATGAATATCAGAGTTGCTTCCTTATATGATGGTGAAGAAATCGATGTTTCTATATTTGAATCAACCGGAGACGGAACCACAACACATCGTAACCTTCCATTCAGATTCGAAGAGTTTGTCTATGTATTAAGTGGGAAATTAATCTTAACTGAACCAAATGGCACCAAGCATGAATTCGCCCCAGGTCAATCAGTTGTCGTACCAATAGGTTACGTTGGCGATTGGTCAATGGAAGGTACTTATCGTGAACTAGTAGTTGTTATGAATGGCAATGCCGGTTTTAGAGATTAAAATTAAAAATTAATAAACTAACAAGCTTATATATTTAGCAGTTTGGGAAAATTCAATCTGCTAAATATCTTTATTGACGCCTCGTCAATGTACTTAATACTGAATTAGGTCCAGTTGCACCAACTCTTATAATTGTTATATTCATATAATCACCAGAAATAACGGCAATATAATCAAAAGGTACTTCTGCTCCACCGATTGGGCGGGTACTGGAATAATATAAAATATTTTCTTCTAATCTGACATCCGTAATAGTTATATCTGGGCCACCAATTCCTGCAAGAAAACCACTTGCTGTTGTTCCTTCCTGGCTTATCGTAATGTCGTAAGGCAACTCTTGTCCGTTTTCTAATGTGACTACTCCAACCCAATTACCACCGACATCAGTTATCATTTCAGCTGCTAAAGCAATACCCGAAAAATAACTAAATGAAAGAATTAAAAACAATAAAGATGTGGCTTTAAATTTCATTATCCGCTCCAATTAAATTGTAAACGCCTTAATTAATTTAGTTTCTTCCCTGATTCTCTCTAGTCTCACGTTCCACTGTAATGAGCTCCATAACATCGTTCGATATTTCGTTATAAACTAAAACACTGAGCACGTAATGTGAGATTTTCCATTCGCCATTAATTTTTTCAAGCACCCCTGATCCGCGAAAATGCCCTCCCATACTATTACTGATACTACTTTCATCAAACCATGCAACGTTGCCATCTTGTGAAAAGCTAATATTTTTATTAGTGGAATAATATGACCAACCACCAGCGTCAAAGCGAACATTTACATACTCAATGAACTCAGGCTGCATAGGCCAGCGTTCCCACTCATCAGTGCCTAGAAATACAGCATCAGCGGTCATATTCCCAAGATAACGATCAACATCCGCATTTGCTGCTGCATCATGAAAATCATTCAACACTGCGATGATAGCCACTTCATCTTCAGAGCTGTTTTGCGCAAATGCAATTGGCGTTATAAGCACAAAAACTAAAATCGTAATTATTGTTTTTCTCATTTTTTTACCATTTGTACAGAGCTGTTTAATTCAGTATTACTCATATTACGCCTCTTAAGAATATTATTTTTATTTTATTAATCAGGTAAACAGTATCAATCCTATCAGAATAAAAATAGTTTTCACTCACAATTTATAAGTTAAGCTAATGATTAGTTTTAAAATTCTTAAGAAAAAAATATACCTCCCTAATTCAATAAAATTTACTTGTATACAACATTTATATTGTCTATATTCGCTCCACTGTCTCAGGTGCCAATTTGAAAATTAAAATTGGTTAAACGGGAAGTCTGATGAAAAATCAGCGCTGCCCCCGCAACGGTAAATCCTTTTGAATTTTAGTATTCAAAGTGATGAGCCCGAAACCGGCCTGTAACAGATGAGTCATTGCATGCAATGACATAACCGATGTAGCGGAGGGCTCATCGCTAGCTGTTCTTTTGTTTAAGCTTGCTTAAACATCTTGCCGCTACTTATGCCTCTCCCTCATGAAAATTAATTTCATTGAGGATAAAACCATGAAATCTTTACCCATTTCACTGCTGGCAATGAATATTTGTTTCACATCTCTTTCTGCCTTTGCCCAGGAAGAACCCCAAGAAGTTGTAATCACCGCAAATAGAGTGTCGCAGCCTGCTAATGTTGTAATGGCAGCCACTACGATTATTAATCGTGAAACTATAAATAGCTCCCAATCGCAAAGCCTTATTGAGCTCTTATCCGGTCAGCCCGGAATGCATATTGCACAATCAGGAGGTCTTGGTGCCCAAGCAAGTTTGTTTATGCGTGGCACAGAGTCTGACCATACACTTGTTCTTATTGATGGCGTGCAAATAACGACAGGAACAGGTGCATCAGGTCGATTGGAAGCAATTCCTTTAGACCAAATTGAGCGCATTGAAATCGTCCGTGGTCCCCGTTCCAGCATTTATGGCTCTGAAGCCATAGGTGGAGTATTAAATATCATCACCTCTTCTGCAGTAGAACCAGGCTTTAGTGGTAATTTAAGTGTGACGGCTGGCACCCAAGGTTCTAACAACACCAACTTAGGGCTTCAGGGTGGTAATGATTCTACAACGCTGGCATTAAACCTTTCACATCGCCAAACGGACGGCATTAACTCTAGAGAAAGTGGTAGCGCGGACGATGATGGTTTCGAAAATGATACTGTAGCCTTGTCTCTGAATCATCAATTTACTAACAGAGTAAGTTTTTCTGCAAACTACTCGCGCTTTGATTCAACTTCTGATTATGATGACGGCATGGTTGACATAGAATCTCAGCAACTTTCTGCTGGTTTTTCTGTTGCATTAACTGATTCTTGGAATAGCAGCATTACCATCGAACGTTTTAAAGAAGATAATGATGACAGGTCTGCCTTTGGCACCACCCAAAGCAAATCAGAAAACAACAAAATTAATTGGCACAACACTTTAGTTCTGGACAATACAAATCAATTTTCATTTGGTTTAGATCATGTAGAACAAGAACTTGAGTATGCCAACTTTGGTGCGGTGCAAACCGATACCACACGTGACAACGGCGGCATCTACGGTGTTTATCTTCGCGATTCAGCCTTGGCTGATCTTACTTTGTCGCTGCGTCACGATGACAATGAACGCTTTGGTAATCAAACTACAGGCAGCATCGCGCTGGGCAAAGACTTAAGCCAAAATGTTCGGGCATGGGTAAGCTATGGCACTGCATTTAAAGCGCCTAACCTGATTGATCTATATGTGGATTTCCCCTCTTTTTTCTTTTTCGCTAACCCCAATTTGAAACCTGAGACATCGGAAAATCTGGAACTAGGCCTGCAAATTCAAGCGTTGGCTTCACAATGGAAAATTAATGCTTTCCGTAATGATATTGATGATTTAATTGGTTCAGACTCAACATTTACTTCTCTTGCCAATGTACAAAAAGTACGTATTAACGGTCTCGAAGTTTCAGTTGAGACACTGCTTGCAGGTTGGTACCTAAATGCAGATTTAACGATCTTAGATCATGAAAACCAAAGCACAAATCAAGAACTATTACGTCGCCCTAATCAAACTCTTACATTAAATGTTGCGCGCAGTTTTGGTGACTATGATTTTGCCGTAAAAGTGTTGGCACAAAGTGATCATCATGATATTGACCCTATGTCTTTTGGGCCATCTATGGTTGGAGGTTTTGCAACTACTGACGTGGTCTTGGGTTATCGTCTAAATGAAGCGATGAGATTCCGTTTACGTGTTGCTAATGCTTTCGATAAAGATTATCAATTTGTGGATGGGTTTTACACCCAGGGAAGGTCAGTGCAACTTGCTTTTGATTATCGCTTCTAAATGCAGCTATTTCGACAACCTATTTATATTTTTAGTTAACAACCCTAACGCCACTCTCAAAAATTAGAAAGTGGTGTTAGATTTTTTTTTAAATTTTTCGAATGTTCATCAATTAATTTCTTGTAATACTTGGGTTAAATTTACTTAGATCAAAAGAAATATATTCTTTAATTTTTGCGCTTTCTTGAAGAGAGTCTTCATAACTCCAAGCGCCATTCTCTATTTCTTCTTCAACCAGCTTCAAACTGTAATAACTTGCGGAGCCTTTTATTGGGCAAGTTGTATGAAAACCTTCAACTTTTGAAAGAACAGACATATTTACATCAACTCTTGGAAAGTACATTACAGAGGGATATTCCTTATCGTTGTATACTTCACTCAGCATAATTGCATGATCGCTTTCAGCTAATACTGTGCTGTTAATCTGAACAGTTACATGCTCGTTCAGATCATTCAATACAGCATAATGATTTGATTCACTCATAATATCCTACGCTCAGTTTTAGCAGTCTAATTACTTTAATTAATCACAAGAATTATTCTGCATAGTTTCTCCAGCAAAACGAGCATCAAACCAGTCTGTCGCTAAAATGCCGCCAGGGTAGAAAACACCGAAATGATCTGCCCCTTCCATTTCAATATAGTTGACATTGTTTCCCTGTTCACACATATCATCCAAGACCTCTCTTGAAAGCCAATAAGGAACATCAACATCTTCAACACCTTGAATCATTAAAACTGGAATTGAAGTGGAAATAGGTAAAAACTCATCATTTACTTCAAGCCAATCACGCCATGCTGTGCCAGGCTCAAGTGCTTCCGGCTTAGCATAAGGCTCTGATAATTGAGCAGCCGATCCAAATATTTCATAACATCCCCATGACTGAGCGGTGAGTTGCTCTAAACCCACATCAGTTAAAATATCACCAAGTTTTAATTCCGGATGCCCTACTTGTAAGCCTGCCATTCGCATAATGAAATAACCGCTATTGACCGGGATATCCAGATCATAGAATGATAATTCAAGATGCCTTGAAGCTGGCGCTAAAGGTACAGCACCTACTAGGTTAAATTCAGGCGCATATTCTTCAACAATATGTGCAGCCCACAATGCAGTTTGCCCACCTTGTGAAAAACCATATATGCCAACATCAGTGCCCACCATTGCTTCAGGTAAGTTTCTGGCTGCACGAGCAATATCAAATGACGCCATCGCCTGTTGTGCTCCTTGCAAGTAAGCTGTTGCTCCAGGTGTACCAGAACCTTGATAGTCGCTCATTACGACGACATATCCACGAGCTAAAAACGTTTCTATGCTAGGCACACGAGATGACCCATCAAGCCTATATAGCTCATTTCTGGAAGGCGCACAGGAGTCTTGTGTTCCAGTTGTACCTGTAGCCCAGATCAGAACCTTACGTTCTGATCGGCTTGGAATCCGCGGCACATAAATTTCACCAGAAACATATTCTAATTTACCGCTTGCCCCTTCACTGACATAAATAACGTTCCAGGCTCTTGCATTAGAGGGGGCATCATCGCGCTCGTGAATCCAATAAATATCACCACGTTCGGCATTTTCAGGAATACCTCTAGGAAGCGTATCCCAAAAGGATGCTCCTCGAGGTCCTACTGAATTTGCTTGCGCCAGGGCTTGCACACTAAAGCTAAGTGTAATAATTAAGGCTATTAATATTTTTTTCATTAGGCTTCCCACTCTAGACAACAGTTTAAAAATAAGAGAATCTGGTTGCTCGTGATTTATTAAGACTCAATATAGCTAAAAGAATTCTAAATTTATATGACCATAAAACCTAAAGGTAATCTTTATGCGTAATCTGCTATTATTCCTGCTTTTATCTATGAGTCTATACTCAGGCCTTGCATATAGTCAAAACACAGAAAGTACGCTTTTAGAGGAAACTGCAATTAAGCAACTGATAGCAGAATTCCTTGTAGTGAGAGAGCGAAACGACGAGCAAGCATTACTTGCCCTGCTAACTGAAGATATTGATCAATTAACATCATCAGGGAATTTAAGATCTGGTCGTGACAGAGTTAGCAACGGCTCATTGGCATCAACACGCAATAATTCTGGTACGCGCACAATCACCGTTGAATCAATTCGCTTCATTAAAGCTGACGTCGCAATCGTTAATGGTTTGTATGACATAGTAGACCGAGCAGACGGTCCTGACCGACATTATCTAACAAGCTTTGTAGTCGTAATGGAAGATGAACGCTGGAAGATCTCAGCCATCCGGAATATGAATCCAACACAATAATATTTAATTAAATATTTATATAAATCAATATGCTAAGTTGATTTATTAATGTTATTTATTGGAAATAAAGACTGCTTCTGTAGAGCCGCTGGGCTCAATATTCTGAGCTAAGAGGTTTAGATTTTCATTCATAGTTTTAAGCTTTATTAATAGAGGATTTTCTTAATCCTCTACCATGCTGGCCTGATAGCCCAACTCCATTAATTTTTTCAATATCACTTCGCTTTGGGATACATCCTTGGTTTCTACGGTGAGATATAGATCAGCTTCTTTGATTGGCAAACTGGAGAACATACGTTGATGAAACACTTCTAAAATATTTCCACCTAAATCTCCCACTGCCGCAGAGACACTAGATAATGTGCCTGGCGAGTCATCGATTCGAATTTTGTACCTAACGATGCGGCCTTTTTTAACTAAGCGACGCATTAATACAGAGGCGAGAATTCGAGTGTCAATATTTGCCCCAGAAAGTATCAATGCAGTTTTCTGATTGGCAAACACTTCTTGATTACTTAATACAGCGGCTAAACATGATGCCCCTGCCCCTTCAGTAACTGTTTTTTCAATATTGACCAATAGGCTAATGGCTTCTTCTATAGCTTCCTCACTGACAACAATGACATCGTCAACCAAGCGATCTATAACTTCCATAGTTAGCTTGCCAGGCGCCTTTACTGCGATACCTTCAGCAATAGTACTGCCTCCCTGGATGCCACTATCACCATAAATGGCGTCATAAGTACCGGGATAACCCGCAACCTGCACACCGATAATTTTGATATCTGGTTTTATACTTTTAGCTGCAGTAGCCACACCTGCTATTAAGCCACCACCACCGATTGGAGCGACTATGCAATCTAAATCAGGTTCTGCCGCCAGCATTTCTAATGCAACAGTTCCCTGCCCAGCAATAATATGCTCATCATTGAATGGGTGAACAAATATTAGGCCTTCGGCTTCTGCGATTTTATGAGCATGTTGGGCAGCTTCTTCTAAAGTGTTTCCTTCTAGAATCACTTTAGCTTGAAAATTTTGAGTATCTACAACTTTCACATTAGGTGTTGCTGTTGGCATTACTATTGTTGCCGGAATACCCAAACGTTGTGAATGGTAAGCAACAGCCTTGGCATGATTACCTGCCGACATAGCGATGACACCAGATTTTTTGTCCTGCTCAGATAGCTGCAAAAGTTTATTCAAAGCACCGCGATCTTTAAATGATGAGGTGAATTGTAGATTCTCAAATTTTAGAAATAATTCTGTAGACGCAATTATAGAAAGCGTTTGAGATTTTTCGAAACGCGTATTAATTATTGCAGACTCGATTCTTTTTGCAGCTTGTTGAATATCTTTAAGAGAAATAGTCATGAATAACTTCTATAAAATTAGATAAAGCAGTTAAATTGAGTTAATAAGTTAATAAGTTAATAAGTTAATAAGTTAATAAGTTAATAAGTTAATAAGGCAAACTGAAATTAAAGGCCTACTACTTTCAGTAGGCCTTTAATGGAAAAGCTATTTGTTTCGATTATCGAGGCTATAACTACCCGGTCCGTTGGCATATAGCACTAGCAGACCACCGGCAATGCTAAGATTTTTCAAGAAATTAGTCATTTGGGCCTGATCACCAAAATCACTATGGAAAATTACTGCAGAGACTATCGAAAATCCAGCAAGCGCCAATGCCGTCCACCGCGTTTGATAGCCCGCAATCAACAATAATGCACCACCAATCTCTACTAATATAACCAAAGGTAAAAGCATTCCAGGGACACCAAAAGCTTCCATATAGCCTTGAGTGCCTTCAAAGGCTCCACCCAACTTCCCAATGCCTGCTAGTAAAAATAACAATGCCACTAATACTCTTCCTAACACATCTGTATAGTCTTTCATTTTTGTTTCCTCTAGTTATTATTATGCAAAATTGCTGGTTATCATTTTTGCTCAAATGCTAAAAAACAGTAACAAATATATCACTTGCTTTATGGAGTATGACTTCAATCGGTGCATTAGTCACTTACGTTACGTTTTATACCTGATATTAATAAAATATATATTCATATCAATAGTTTACTGTCTTTTTGATTTTTTATAATTAATCTTAAATAAAGCTTTTTAATCCTAATTTTATTGCTATTTATAAAAACATTGAAGCATAGGAGTTTTTAATTCAATTGTAGTTTTTTTCTTTTCAGTTTTATCCATTTCTACTTTCGCTTTAAGTTAATGTTATCCTACGAAAATAGTATAAGCCTGATCATTTATAAATTAACAAAAAGAGGTCGACCGTGATCCAACCTACTAATATTTCTCGCTCAAGCCAAACAATTCTAAATATTTTTAAAATAATATTATTTTCCGGCGGGTTAATAGCGGGTCCAATATCCGCAGCTGAAGTAACTATAATCCGTGATGAACACGGCACTCCTCATATTTATGCTGAGGACACCTATGGCATTTATTATGGCTACGGCTATTCCATCGCTCAAGACCGCTTATACCAAATGGATATGGCTAAGCGATCCACTCAAGGTACAGTTGCTGAAGTCTTAGGTGCAGAATATGTAGATTTCGATGTTAGCACCAGAGCCAATTATGACCCTGCTTCTATCATGTCTCAGCTTGCGCAACTAAACGAAGATGATCGACATATTTTTGAAGGCTACGCTGCTGGCATGAACGATTGGATCGATGAAGTTATCGCCAATCAAGAATCTTTAATGCCTAAACAGTTCATAGATAATGACTTCCAGCCGGAACATTGGACTGGCTTTGATGTTGCCATGATTTTTATTGGCTCGATGGGAAACCGATTTGGTGACTACAATACCGAGTTAGAAAATCAGCAATTAGTTAATGGGCTCATAGACATTCATGGTGAAGCTACAGCTTGGAATATCTTCAACCAACTTAACCCAGTTTATGATCCAACAGCGCCAACCACCGTACCGAAATCAAATATCTTACTAACAGAGTATCCCAAGATTGAAGAATCTTGGTTTAATAATTTGGCCTCGATAGAAGTTAGCACCCCTCTTAGTAATCCAGGCAGACAACAAGCATTCAGTAATATGGTGATAGTTGGAAAAGATAAATCCACCGACGCCAATGCAATTTTACTGAATGGCCCTCAGTTTGGCTTATATACCCCTGCTTACACCTACTCTATTGGCTTGCATGGCGCAGGTTTTGATTTAGTTGGGAATAGCCCATTTGGTTACCCCGCCGTTTTATTTGGACACAACCAAAATATTAGTTGGGGAAGCACCTGGGGTGCGACAGATGTTGTCGACATCTACAGAGAAACTTTAAACCCTGAAAACCATGACGAATATTTATTCATGGGAAGGTATATGCCTTTCGAACATCGTAAAGAAATCATTCGCATTAAAGGTGAAGAGACGCTTGAAATTGTTGTACTGAAAACAGTTCATGGTTTAGTCATAAATATGGACGAAGCAAATGCTGTTGCATACAGTAAAAAACGTACATGGGCAGGACGTGAACTTGATACTTTATTAGGCTGGGTTGAATCAACAAAAGCTAACAATCACGACGAGTGGTTAACTCAAGCAGCCCGCAGTGCCATGAATATAAATTTTTACTATGCTGATAATGAAGGCAATATCGGTTACGCCTTAACGGGTTCCTACCCACAACGCCTTCCAAGTCATGACAATAGACTGCCCGCTTCTGGTGAAGGTGATATGGAATGGCAAGGACGAATTCCTTTTAGTGAAAATCCGCAGGTTTATAACCCTGAGACCGGCTATATTGCAAACTGGAACAACCGACCTGGTGGCTCAAACCTAAATAACCCAGATGAATTTTGGTATTCGTGGTCACGCGCTGATCGCGTCGAAGTGTTTACAAATTTAATAGAAGCGCAAGATAGTTTTAGCGCTGAAGAAATTCGTGATCTTGTTGCCGAAACAGCAATGACTGACCCCAACGCCCGGTATTTTATACCCTATATAGAGCATGCTATTGCTGATTTAGATGCAAATGATCCAATTAAAGAAATGTCCATGCAACTATTAGATTGGAATTTTATATCACAAGACCTGGATAGTGATGGCTATTATGACGATGTCGCTACTGTCATTTTTCAGGCCTGGTTACCAGCGATGATAGATGCTGTACTCAAAGATGACTTAGGTGATTTTTACCCTATGTTTGCCGGAGCAGGCCATCCACAGCCGGTGATTTTTGATTCTGGAATGAACATCGGTGTCGGCACCAAGACTGTATACGAAGCATTATTAGGTGACGAGTCAGGTATTGAACAAAATCATGACTTTTTAAATGGCCAAGATCCCCTCACACTCATTCGTGAAACCTTAGCAGTAGCACATACTCAATTAGTAGATCGTTTTGGATCTGAAATCAATGATTGGCTCTTCCCTGTAGCTATATCATCTTTTAGTAATAGAAATTTTCTAGATATTCCACAAGCTGGTGAAGATGAAATAGTAAGTACAAATATATTTATGAATCGAGGCACTGAAAATAATCAGGTGATCTTTGGCTTAGATGGCACGATCACCGCATTAGAAGCAGTGCCACCAGGACAAAGTGGTTTCATCGACCCTGACGGCAATAAGTCCAAGTACTACGGCAATCAGTTAGAGTATTACGATACCTTTAACTACAAAGAAATATGGTTAGACATCGAAGATGTTAATGCTCATGCAGATTCGATTATTAGTTTAGATATCTAAGAAAAAAGCCTGCATTAGCAGGCTTTAAATATAAAATATCTTCGTTGGTTCAGATCTACACCTTTATTTATTAGTATTGCCTAATCCTGTTAACCATTCTTATATTCTAAATAATACAAATGGCTTATATTGAAAAATATCACCGCTAAAGATACTAACATTAGCCCGTTGATATAAAGATTACTTAGCTGACTAATGTCATCTATCCAAAGTGATCCTAAAACTAAAACTATTGAAATAGCACTTGATGAAATTCTTGTGCCAATAGCTATAGGCTTACCAAACAAAATTTTATTTTTATTGCTCGATAAAAACACCTGTAAAGGAATAAGTATTATCAAAAAATATAGCATGGCTTTATTAGGTTGATACAAAGTAAAAGTTACATAAGTAAAAACCATAGACGCTACGGTGTCTGAAAAAATGTCATACCACGCACCAAAATCTTCATATTTATTTTGATACCTAGCTACAACTCCATCTATTCCGTCAATCAATAGATTCATTGAGATTACAAATAAAAGAATAATGCCGTTATTTATAAACAAGGCGCTGCAGGCAATTAATAAACCGATTGTCGTTACATGATTTGAATTCAACCCCAGAAGTGTAAAGAGTTTAGCAACCGGCTTAAAAAATCTAGTACGGAAATATTCTAAGGTCACATCTCCTTCGAACAAATTATTAGGCACTCGTTCTAATGCAGACAGATCATTTTGCACTCTTTCTCCATGCTCTTTATATAGTTTTTTTGCCCTTTCCTTAGGTTCTAACCAAAAATGTTTATAGCCACTCATGAAATTTACCTTAACCCACATGGAAACTTATTCAGTTTTAAAAACAGTTATTATTTAAAACAAGCTGAAATAAATCAATTGTATGCGGTCTTGGTCGTCAGAGTAAATCTGTCTTAGTTAGCTAAATAAGTACTTTTTGGTACGTTTTACTACAGTACTTATTTTCTTCTCTACTGCCTGCTTACGTCTAATAGCAGACATTAAGCAAGTGCTTTTGATCTACTCAATCTATTGCTTTCCCAATCCCCATTCGACTAAGTAAACGATCTTTGAGCTTGAATTGATGGAATAGAGCCGCAGCAATATGTAACAAGATAAGCCCCATCAGGATTTTTGCAATCAATCCATGAGCGGCTCGCGGTGGAAGGTCATTAAAGTTTGTTGGTAATTCTCCAATGCCCTGAAAAACAATCTCAGGTAAGCCAGCTAATATGGAAATGCCAATCCCAGAAGCGACCATGGCAATTACAAATAGATAAAGTAAGGTGTGGACTAAACCACCAATATGATTGAGTATTGTATTGCCAGTTGATACGGGAGCTGGACGCTTAACTGTAAATCGCACAACAATACGCGCCAGCATCAGTGCCCCCACTACTAATCCCCAAATCATGTGTCCTAGCAGGGCTGTAACTTTTTCTGGATCGGAGTTATTAATTCCAGCAAGCATTCTACCGCCAATAAATAAGGCAATGATCACCATAGTTGCAATTAACCAATGCAGGGTAATAGCGATCTTACTGTATCGTTTCGGTAAATTGCTCATATCTATTCTCTACCTATCAAAGATAATTGAACTAACAAATTCTACTTTAATGTAAATAAAATTCAGGTCTGTGAAAATGAGAAATAGATTTTTTAATCTTGTATTTGATCTCGTACTTGACCAAATATCGTATTCTCTCCTTCTTCATTAATTAACGTTACTCTCCGCGCATTGCCAATATTTGGATGATTGATTGCACGATCTGCATTGACTGTAACTGTGTCCCCGGGATTCACTGAATCTCTTCTCCACCCACGTCTAAGTAAATTGCTGGCAGCAGTAAGCTCAAAGTTCCAATTGACTGTTTCACCGCTATCGTTTATCTCTTGGACATAAAGTCGTGCATGAGGGTTTGTCAATTCAAAACGGACCACTGTTCCAGTGATCACTACTGGCAAATCTCGATCAAATTCTGCTTGAAAATTATGATGAGCAAAAAGTGTCGCTGGAAACAGCACAATGCTTAAAGTTGCATAAAAAAAATAATTTTTTATTTTCATTTCAAATTCTCCTTATGTTTAGTTAACTAGTTTATATTCGAGAGATAATTTACTCTTTACTCATTAAAATACTGTGTCGACTGCTCGTTTTCACATACCCACTCAACCAGATTATCTCCAGGCATAATGCTGTGCTCAACCCGAATGGTGAATGGCTCGGTATAAGCGCCTGGGTCATCAATCGTTATATCAATTTCCATTTTCCCATAGCTCACTCTGGTAAAACGTTCAGTGGTTTTTAGTTGATCCGTTGATGGGCTGCCATAGAAGTCAACCCAGCCATCACCACGGAAGTTAGTCGTTTCTACGACTAAGGTGTCACCTTCCCATCTACCAACGGCATATCCATACCAAAACTCCATAGGGTCATTATCTGGTAAAGGCCGTCCATCCATAAAAATCTGGCGTATGCCTGCACTGGCCTCGTATATTATTACTATTTGGTTAGGCGATTGAACGATTTCCCTTGGTTGGTTGTGAGTATGAAATTGCATATGACCTAACGGCAAGCAATAGCTATCTGGGTTCTCAATTCCCTTATTAGCCACCCGCTCCTCTCTTTTTTCTCTAGCCCAAGGCAAGTAGGGTAATCCATTTTCAAAACCAAAACCTTGATCCCAAAAAGTCGCATAAGGAGGTACTCCTGGTGGTGGTTCAAAGGGCTCTCCAACAGGTCGCCCCTGCTCACCTCCTCCAGACGTATTCCGAATCATATTCCAGACACCAGACAAATCTGGTTTGCCATCCGATGTTCTCGGTGTTGGAGCATTCAAATCAGGGCTCCCATCAGCCGATAATGGAACTCCGTCCAAACGAATAGGCCATTGCGCATTGGCAATTGACGCGGAGAATGCAAAAACAATGAACACTACTAATGATCTTGAAAATAAAGGCTTCATCTCTTGCTCCATGTAATCTCTATAGCGTTATCTCTTTATCGATTAAATACAGTCTGGACTAGTTATGTCTATTGAACAACAAGAAATAACTGTCTAGAATATTCTAAATTTCTGAACTGTATGGAGTACTGCACCTATCATTGGTACTGCAAAATAGCACTCCAAATAACGGTTTGAATCATAGTCCATCACGGCAACTGTATCGCCCTTTTTTACTCCCATATTGGTCAGTACATGGGCAAGTTGGCAGACTCGCTTATAAAACACACCATAGGTGAAACGCTCATCTCCTTTATAGACGATTTCTTGTAGTGGATTATTATTAATGGGGTGTTGGAGAATGTTCTTAATGGGAAGTTGATATTCGTAAGTCATAAGGCTACTTTGTTTTTATTGTTTGCAGGAATTATGGAACCGCTTTTTGAGCTTGACAAGCTTATGTCTGCTTTCGATCAAAAGCGGAAATTAATTTAGTTTAGTATTAATTTTTCGTAATTATTAACTACGTATTATCGATCTATAAAATAGTTTGCTTTATTTAATTATTGCCCAAGATTTGAGTCAAAGCTTTCTTCATGTTCGATTTGCTTTGTTTGTTATAAGACTTTGCTCTCCAACCGACGTACCCATCAGGTCTAACTAAGACTGCTCCAGCTGGTGATATGTCATAAGCTTCTGAGAATGGAAATGTAGATGGGCTTGAATTATCTTTTTTACGTATTGGCAAATCAGCATACATACTTTTTGAACTAGGAGAAGCAATAAGCCTGACGCTAATCTGAATATTCATTTCCTTTTCAATTTGTTTAGTTACCTCGTCCCATTCGTTGCCATGATATGACGTTATCAACACAAAGCTTTCACCGTATAAATCTATGGTTGACCCTACTTTCCCATTGATCAAAATTTCTACGTGCGGTGCTCTTGTCCCGGGCAAGGCAAAAGACAACCTCGGGTCAATGTCTGGCCTTCCATCATCTATATAATCTTTATCCGGTATAACTGCATTAGATCTATATCTATTAAATTCTACATGCACATCAGGTATCTGCTCCTTAACATTATTCATGCCTAGATCAGGATCTGATCTAGTGACATAACGCTGGTAACCTTGTTCTATCATTTGCTTTGATGCAGGCTGCCTTTCATCGTTATAAGATTTTAGCAAGCCTTCTCCGGCCTCTCCCTTAAGCACCATAGCAAGTTTCCAGGCTAAATTATGTGCGTCCTGAACTCCGGTATTACCACCATAACCACCTGTAGGAGCAGTAACATGTGCGGAGTCACCTGCTAAAAATATTTTCCCATCTTGCAGACGTTCAGCCGCATGACATACTGCTTCCCACTTGTGCACATCTTCAACTTTGACCTCTAATGATTGATCCCCAACTGCATCACGAACATATTGTGCTGCCTTTTCATTACTGACATTTTCCGCAGCATTTCTTGCCCCAGGCTCGTTTATGTCGCCTACAGTAAAAATCACTAAAAAACCGCCCAAGCCTGATTTCTCAAGTCTAAAAAAACCTCTAACCTTTTCATTGTTGACATAAATAACACCTAAATTTCTACCCCGAAGTGCTTTAGAACAATCTGCTCTAAAATACACAGTTATGCTTTGAGACATAACCGGATATCCATTCATCTTGATATCGAGCTTGTTTCTTATAGGACTTCTGCATCCGTCACATGCAACCAAATAATTTCCTTGAAATCTTTTTTTTTCTCCAGTCTCAATATGTTCTGCTTGTAAATATGTGCCAGCTTCATTTTGAGAAAATTCTGTAACTTGATGGGAATAAAGAAACTCAACCCCCAATTCTTCAGCGCGTTCTTTAATTATTGGCTCAAGCACCTGTTGGGGCATAAATAATCTTCGTACTGGGGTCAAATCTTGAATACCCTCATTAATATCTGGGATGTAATTAGCAATTTCTCTACCTTCAAGTGTCTCTACTGCATTCAAACCTCCATTCGGTTCGTATAAAGCATGAGCAGCCTTAATAACTTTTTTTTCAATACCAGCTTGCCGCAGCATTTCTATAGTGCGTAGCTGAAAATATCCAGCACGTGGATGAATTGCTGTGCCTCGATGCTTTTCAATAACCAAACTTTGTATCCCATGCATCGCAAGAAACATAGAAACTGACAAGCCGACTAGGCTTCCTCCCACAATTAAAACAGGTGATTCTGACACTCCATCATAATTTTTATTTTTTATTGCTTGAGTCATTATCAATCCTTTATTAGCTGCTATGTTTTAACTGTTTACTAAAAACGATCATTCCCAATTAAATTAATATTGAGGTTTACTGAGGTGATATGTCCGTTGATGGGTGCAGTGTGAGATGAATCCTTGTTTCTATATTAAGTATTATTTGTATTGTATTATTTATATGACTGAATGTCCGCTTTGGGTCGATAGCGGACATTTTTTCATTCCTCAGAAACTATATGGATTATCGCGCTATTGTATTCGCGAAGACTTCAACCGTAGAGATGTTGCTCCAGCCTGCGAATCCGTGGCCCCCTCCTGGAACAAGGTTAGCAAGACCCACTTCATCAATACGACTCAAATCTGGATCCACTACAGAACCGCCTACACTTACTTCTTCTTGGTCGAGTACAAACCAGTCCTGATTTTCGAATGCCACTTCAATGCTCAAAAAAGCACCGCCAGTTTGGATAGACTGGCTGCCGACTGCCAGAGTGCCATCAGCAAGTCTTATAACAGGGTGCAGTGAATGCAGATTATTGGTACGAACGATTGCCCGCATTCTTGCAAGCCCTCTAAGGTCTATAAAACCGCGACTCGATTTTAAGGTCACAGCAACTGGTGACCCGGCCAAACCAGTCCATAGATCTATGCGTCCTTCATGCTCGTAGACAGTGATGTCACCTGACCTATAGCCGTAAAGACCAAGCTCAAGATCATTATTTTGCACAGCATTTTGCCCAACAAGATAGTAATCGTTATCTGACGCGTGGCTGCTCATCGGCGTGCCGAGCGCAGCTTCGGATTGCTGCCAGTTTTCCTTAAAAAGCAAATCAGGTCGCTCCTCTTGGTCCTGAGCAAACACTTGCATAGGTGCTGCAATTAACGCACTACAGGCGAAAGCTGCAAGTAAATTTAATTTTTTTCTACTAATGGGTAACATGTTAATCCCCTTCATTAATTGAGCAGTATTGTCGACTGATTCTAACGAAGTATTCCGAAAAAAGCGCTATTTAGTCGAATGTCTGCTTTCGGCCAGAAGCGGGCATTAATTAAATTTCCAATATTCAGCTTCATTGGAGTTAACGCTCAAAACATCGGTGCATTTATACATCAGACTGATTTTGTTTATCTAGGTCGTTATTGGCGTCTTTGTTGAGACTTTTAGTAGAACTTTTTCTCAACATTTCTAGATATTTAGTGATTTGCTGTTTGCCATTTTCAGAAAGGTTCTTTTGTAAAACCTGTATTTCAAGTTGTTGCAATAAACTATCTACATTCCTTGAATCGACTTCACCAGGGGCTTTATCGTAAAATAAGTTAATCCAATGATCAGAAAATCGACCCCAAACCATAAGCCTGTGAAAATAACCTTCTTCAGGTGGTTTTTTTGAGATTAAGTCAATTAATAAAGCCACAATAGATACTGGGCTCAGGAATAAATATCTAATCGCATCTAAACCAAGTTTAAGTTGGAACATAATTCCAGATTTTATTAGTTGTTTTTTATGTGGCATTAAATGTTCACTCGAATGTTTTAAACGAGAGCCTCGATTGTTGATCTACTTCAGTATTAGGTGTTCGTCTCACTATTACATAAAATACAGACACAAAAAAGCCCGCAAAAGCAGGCTTTGATAGTTGGCGCACCCGGCACGATTCGAACGTGCGACCCCCTAGTTCGTAGCCAGGTACTCTATCCAGCTGAGCTACGGGTGCGTAATTTTTTTGACCTTATTCAAAGCTTGAAGTGACGAGCTTTTTGAAGGGTGGGAATTGTCTT
>JAQWMX010000020.1 GCA_029246545.1 Gammaproteobacteria bacterium | reverse complement strand
TACTTGAGCAGCGTGAGATGATCAAACAAAATACAATCTCTATGAGAAAACAAATGCATTACGATAAACAACTAAACCAGATGAGCTAATCTGTCTCTTGAATCAGACTGCCCTCAGTCCAAAAGGTTTTGACGACATACAATTGTTAGGCGAATATTTTTATTAAAGTAGACTCCACATTTGCGTGTCTGATCATGACATCTAATCCACAAGAAAAGTGCCAACTGGTTCATACTTTTGATTCTTCATGTTTTTCTTATAATATCGAGTAGTTAATCAATTTAATTGAATAAATTAAATGCTAGATCTTAGAATTTAAATGACTTACCTATGGTATCTAATTGATCTTAAGAGGAAATTAGTTTTATTTCAGATTTGTTGAGTTTTTCTATCGTTATCGCCTGGTTGATAGATTCTTTGGCTATAGCTTGAACTTGGAATTGGTTTTTGGTGATGGTTGCAATACTGATTATCTCGCCAATAACTTTATTGTCGGTTAATACTATTTTCATATTTTTTTCTGGAATGGAATCAGCATTCACTTGAAGTAAATAAAGTCGTTTCTTTGCCTTGCCACGATAGTGCATTCGAGCAACTATTTCTTGTCCTGTATAGCAGCCTTTAGTAAAGCTTATATGACCAAGAAGATCGTAGTTTAATTCTTGAGGGGTATATAGAGCTGAGTCTTCAAATTTTAATCTATACAAGCCTTGCTCTTGATCTAAGATTATCCAATTTTCTAATTCACCCTGAGTTAGTGATAACTCAGATTCAGAATTTTTACCTTGCCATAATTCATAACGTTGATTTTTAGCGTCAGTCAATCTCAAGAAATTTTCACCTGACACAGTGACCTGATTTTCTGAACGTGGTAGTTCCGGAAATAAATTTTCTAACTCTTTCAACGCAGAGGGCCCAATTAAACCTGTGCGATAAAATGCTTCATTGTTAATTGTTATTTCACTTTTATAAAACACGCTGTATTTTTTTAAATGTTGTTCTGCAATAGCGGCTACACCAGTTTCTATTTCGAGGTAGAATACGTCTGCTATTTTCCAGAGTGTGAAGCTTGCGACTACTCGGCCTTTATTGTCACATAGGCAGCCAAGGCAACTGTCGAGTTTTGAGAGATCACTAAGATCACAACTTAACTGGCCTTGGAGAAAGCTTTCGCTATCTTCGCCGCTAACAACAAGTAGCTCTCGGTGGTTTAAATTTACAGAATAATTATCCATCTTATGTGATTATACGGGCCAGAGCTCTGCTAACAAAGTTTATATAATGAATGAAGTCGAATTAAAAAAAATGTGTTGGCATAGCCGCCGAGGTATGTTGGAGTTAGATTTACTTTTACTTCCATTTGTAACTGAAAAACTGGCGTCTTTAGAAGAAGAGACAATTAAAATTTATCAGCGATTATTGGAACAAGAAGATCAAGACTTGTTTAGTTGGCTCATCAAAAAAGAAGTGGCACCAGATTCGGAGTTAAAACTAATGGTGCAAATGATCTTAGAAAATAATGCAGATCAAAATAAGACTTAAGCTTTAACTTTCAGGTATTAAAATTGTATCGGTACTATTATTGAGTAGATCAGGATAGTCTAAAGTATAATGTAAACCTCGACTTTCCTTTCTATCTATTGCTGATTTAATAATTAGTTCTGCAACCAAAGCCAAGTTTCTCAGTTCTAACAAGTTTGTATTGATCTTGTAATTTCCATAGTACTCGTGAATTTCATTTCTTAATAATTCAATACGGTTAGCTGCGCGTTGTAAGCGTTTATCAGTTCTTACAATGCCAACGTAGTCCCACATAAGACGCCTAATTTCATCCCAGTTGTGAGAAATCACAACATCTTCATCAGAATCTGTAACTCGGCTTTCGTCCCAAAAAGGCGGCTCAGAGATAAAGTCAGTACTATCGAGTTTTTGCCGAATATTCTCTGCTGCAGCAAAAGCAAACACAAAGCATTCAAGTAAAGAGTTGCTCGCCATCCGGTTTGCACCATGCAAACCAGTAAAGCTGGTTTCACCAATAGCATAAAGATTGCTTACATCGGTTTTCCCAGTTTCATCTACCATGATGCCGCCACAACTATAATGCGCAGCAGGAACCACAGGAATCTGTTCAGTGCATATATCAATTCCATACTTCAAACATTTCTTTTGAATGCTAGGAAAATGTTCGTGAATAAACTCTGGTGACTTATGAGTAATATCTAAATAAACACAGTCACAGCCTAAACGTTTCATTTCTGAATCAATGGCACGAGCAACGATGTCTCTGGGAGCAAGTTCAGCTCGCTCATCATAGTCGGCCATAAAGGGTTGACCGTTAGGTAAGCGTAAAATTCCACCTTCGCCTCGCAAGGCCTCGGTAATCAAAAATGATTTTGCATGAGGATGGAAGAGGCAAGTAGGATGAAATTGATTGAATTCTAAGTTGGCTACACGACAGCCTGCACGCCAAGCCATGGCAATACCATCGCCACTAGCGCCATCAGGATTCGATGTATATAAATAAGCTTTGCTGGCTCCGCCAGTGGCAAGCACAACAAATCTTGCATTGTATGTGCTAATTGCTCCCGTTGATTCATCCAGTATATAAGCACCGATACAACGATTGTCTTTATCTCCCATCTTGCCACTGTTAATTAAATCAATCGCTACAGTATTGGTTTGAACTGTGATGTTGGGATTACTCAATACCTTTTTTGAAAGGCTATTGAATATAGCTTTACCCGTCGCATCGGCGGCATGAATAACCCGACGATGACTATGACCGCCTTCCTGGGTTAAGTGAAAATCTGAAAATGTTGAGGATTTATCCGAATCAGCGGTATTAGGATTATCAAGTAAGCTAAATGCTACGCCTTGCTGGGTTAACCATTCTATACATTCAGGTCCGCGACTTACGGCATATTCCACTATTTCTCTATGACAAAGGCCTGCACCAGCAAGCAAAGTGTCTTCAACATGTGAAATTTCACTATCTTTAGAGTCAAGTACTGCAGCAACACCGCCTTGAGCATAATAAGTACTACCCTGTTTTAGGGAACTTTTAGAGAGAATAGTGACCTTAGTAAACTCAGCTATTTTGAGCGCTAAGCTAAGACCTGCAGCTCCGCCACCTATGACAAGTACATCATGATTACTGTATGCTGAAGAGGAATAAGATTTTTTCATTCTGAACTTAATAGAAGGTTTATAAACATTTTACCTATTTGGTTCTAGTAAGTAATTAAAAAGGGATAGAAAAATTGTCTACCAATAAGGCCAAACAAACTGATCAGCAACTAGTTGACCAGGTTTTCAAAGGCAACAAAAACGCTTTTGATCTCTTGGTGCTGCGTTATCAGCACAGAATAATGGCTTTGATATCCCGTTTTATTCGTGATCAGAGTGAAGTTGAAGATGTCTGCCAGGAAGCTTTTATAAAGGCCTATAGGGCATTACCAAAATTTCGTGGAGATAGCGCTTTTTACACATGGCTCTATCGCATTGCTATAAATACAGCAAAAAACCACATGGTCACGAAAGGTAGAAGACCACCAGGTACAGATGTTGATTTGGGTGACGCAGACTTGGCCGAACTCCCGTCAGAGTTAGTAGACAATGGATCTCCAGAGGACAAATTATCCAGCAATGAATTACATTTGCTCATCAACAATGCGATTGAAGAACTGCCTGAAGACTTAAGAACGGCGTTTACCTTGCGCGAATTTGGTGGATTGAGTTATGAAGAAATTACTCAAATCATGGATTGCCCAGTTGGGACTGTACGTTCAAGGATTTTTCGGGCTAGAGAAGTATTAGATGCTGTAATTAGCCCTTTTATAAATAATGGGAAAGTGGCTGAAAAAGGCCAGGATCGTGGTTTAAAGAAAAAATAAGCCCGGTTTCGGAATTTTTATTGATAATTGTTGTCTAGTTGGTAATGCTTTTTCTTTTGTAACTAAGAGAAGCAGTGTGATAACAGAATATGAACATAAAAAATTAAGTTGATTGAAGCGAAAGAAAATATGAGTAAAGGCAAAGAAAAGCTTCAAGAGTCATTGTCAGCACTGATGGATAATGAGGCGAATGAGTTTGAATTTCGTCGCATCCTTAAAGAGTGTGAGGGGAATGATGAATTGAAACTCAAATGGGAGCGTTTCCATTTGCTCAGCGCAGCTATTAAAGGTGAGTTGGACAATAGTCTAAATGCTGGTTTCCCAGTTCTTGGTAAGAAAGCGGATGATGTTGTCGAAAAACGACCTGACTTGCTTTCACGCATTAATGCAGAATTAGATGGTATAGAAGAAAGAGATGAGAATGCCAGCTCTTCTACTACATTCAATAAAGCTGCTGGTAGCCACTTAACAGTTAATAGTCGAATAACTATGTTCAGACGTATGGGGCAGGGAGTTATAGCTGCTTCTGTTGCCGCTATTGTGTTTGTTGCTGGAGGAGCTTTGAGCCCATTGGTTCAACAAGAACCTGAGCTGCAATTTGCAGAACAAACAGGTATCTCAGAGGATATGGTTCCAGAGTTTGATGACGCCTACTCACCATCCGAATTTAGTCTTGTCCCTCAACTATATACTGAATTTACAGAAACTGAATCATTAGAAGAAGCTGCACGTGTTCGTCTTAGACAAGCGGTTTTTCAAGAGTTTGTTGGAGAGCCTCAAGAATCTGTAGAATTCCCTGTAAACTTCAATGTCATCATAGAAGAAGAGTAAAATTTCTGTAATAAGTTAAAGCCGCAACACCTTAATTTCTAATTTCTAATTTCTTTTTTTCTGGCATACTTAATTTATTTAAAGAAGCGATAAATTCATTATGTTTAGTGAAATAGCCAAAGTTTTATCAATTGAATCAAAATATTTAAGACTACAAGCCTTTAATAGTGGCAACTGTAGTAGCTGCTCGCTTAAACCATCATGTGGGCAATATCTCTTAAATTCTTTGTATGTAAACAGAGAATTAGAATTGCCAACTAAGCTGATGCCGATTGAAACGGATATTCGGTCATTGAAAAAAGGCTCTCTAGTCCAAATAAATATAGAGGCAAGTAAGCTGGTTCAGTTAGCATTAATCCTGTATTTATTACCCTTAATTGGTATGTTGTGTACAGCTTTTTTGGCTGATTTGGCTGGCTTTAGTGAATTGGTTATTATGACATTGGTTGTTATTGTCCTATTCTTGAGCATGAAATTTTTAAAACATTATTTTTTAAGGCATGACAGTCTAGAAAAAATCAATATTAGTTTATTACCAGAAAGTAATATGGAGTTGTCGACTTAAGGTTTATTAAGTTTCTTAAATTTAACATTTTGAAAAAAGATAATTAAGAGAATAGATTATGTTTAGAACAAAATTGTTTCCGCAGTTGCGGTCAGTAACAATAATTATAGCCTTTATTTTTACTGTCTTAATTTCAACTCAGGCTGCAGCGCAATTCTTGCCAGATTTCACTGAGCTTGTTGAGCAAAGTGCACCAGCGATTGTAAATGTCACTATCCGCAGTACTATTACCGGAAACGATAGCTTGGATGATTATGATGGGGACAGAGAAGAGCTTGAGGAGTTTCTAGAATATTTCGGGGATCGTTTGCCAGAAGATTTCAATCTAGGAGATAGGGAGAGCTCTTCTCTAGGCTCTGGTTTTATTATTTCTGAGGATGGTTACATTGTTACCAATCATCATGTAATCGATGGAGCAGATGAAATCACTATAACCCTAGATGATCAGCGTCAGTTTATAGCTGAACTTATCGGCTCAGATCAACGTTCAGATTTAGCATTAATAAAAATTGCAGCAGAAGGATTGCCTACTGTTCCTTTTGGAGATGTAGAGGATGTGAAAGTAGGACAATGGGTCTTAGCAATTGGCTCTCCTTTTAATTTAAGTCGCTCAGTTGCTGCTGGCGTTGTTAGTTTTGTTGGTAGAAGTTTGCCACCACAAATAACGGGGCAGGGTAATTATGTATCTTTTATTCAAACAGATGTGGCGATAAACCCTGGTCATTCTGGTGGGCCGTTATTTAATCTTGCGGGAGAAGTCATCGGAGTGAATTCTCAGATATATTCTAATTCAGGTGGTTCAATTGGTTTGTCTTTTGCAATTCCTGTTGATATTGCAGCAAATGTTATTGATCAATTAATGCAATCTGGAAACGTTTCTAGGGGTTGGATGGGTGTGGCAATTGCTGATGTCACTCAAGATCAGGCAGATATTTACAACCTGGCAACACCAAAGGGAGCCTTTGTCAATGATGTGTTACCTGGTGGACCTGCTGAAACTGCAGGGTTTCAGACCGAAGACATTATTCTTCGTTATGATGGTGGTGAAATCAGGAATAGTGCTGACTTACCTTATCAAGTTGGACTCTCATTGCCCGGTAGCGAGGTAGAAGTTGAATTAATACGTGATGGAAGACTTGAAAACATTCTTATGCTGGTAGGCGATCTAGATGCCGCTTCAAATCAGCAACCAATCCTGCTGGGTGATCTAGAGCCAAGAGAAAACTCATTGGGTCTGACTGTGTCAGAATTAACATCAAGAGAGAAGCAAAGGCTTGGTTTAGAATTCGGACTTAGAATTGACGAAGTCACGGGTCAAGTCGCTGAAAGGGCAGGCTTGCAAGAAGGCGACATAATTTTGAGTCTAAATGGTAGAGAACTAGACTCTGTGGCTGATCTGGTAGAAATTAATGCAGACCTACCTACTGAAAGTCCGCTGCCTCTACTTGTCGAAAGAAACGGTCTTCAAAGCTTTTTCACCTTAATGTTGGACGGCTAATCCAAAATACCACTTCAGCCGCCCTGTTAATTCCAACAGGACGGTTCTTCATGTTATGCCTGAGTTACTGTAGACTTGCGGACTTTTTGATAATAGCGTTTAACCAGAGTGAATCTCATTAGTGAGCGATTTAAACCACATCCGAAATTTTTCCATCATTGCCCATATTGATCATGGTAAATCGACAATTGCTGATCGTTTTATTCAAGAATGTGGGGGCTTAACTGAGCGTGAGATGTCTAGTCAGGTTCTTGACTCCATGGACATAGAAAAAGAACGTGGCATTACTATCAAAGCACAAAGCGTCACGCTGGATTACAAATCTACCAATGGAAAGATTTATCAATTGAATTTCATTGATACTCCTGGACACGTAGATTTCAGTTATGAAGTTTCTCGATCACTTGCTGCTTGTGAAGGTGCGTTGTTGGTTGTAGACGCAGCTCAAGGAGTTGAAGCGCAATCTGTAGCAAATTGTTATACAGCGATTGAGCAAGGCCTAGAGGTAATTCCAGTACTTAATAAAATGGACCTACCTCAGGCAGAGCCTGATCGAGTGAAGCAAGAAATTGAAGATATTATAGGTTTAGATGCCCAAGAAGCTGTACTTGCTAGTGCAAAAAGCGGCAAGGGAATAATAGATATTCTGGAAAATCTGATTAAGCTTGTACCACCTCCCAAGGGAGGGATTGACGACGATTTACAAGCCTTGATAGTTGATTCCTGGTTTGATAATTATCTAGGGGTGGTATCTCTAGTAAGAGTGCGCCAGGGTAGAATTCGCAAAGGTGACAAAATTATTGCTAAATCAACAGGTAAAGTCCATGTGGTGGATAATGTCGGTATATTTAGTCCCAAAAGAACTGTCACTGAAGAATTAAAAGCCGGTGAAGTGGGCTTTATTGAAGCTGGAATAAAGGAAATTAAAGGTGCGCCGGTCGGCGATACCATCACACATGCTAAAACACCGGATGTCGATGCTCTGCCAGGTTTCAAACGGGTTCAAGCACAGGTTTATGCAGGCATGTTTCCTATATCTGCCGATGATTATGAGAACTTTCGAGATGCTCTGGAGAAACTAACACTTAATGATGCTGCTTTAATTTATGAGCCAGAAAGCTCTGATGCTTTAGGTGTCGGTTTTCGTTGCGGCTTTCTGGGTATGCTACATATGGAAATTGTGCAGGAAAGGCTGGAGCGTGAATATGATCTTGACCTGATAACTTCTGCACCAACTGTCGTTTTTGAAGTTTTAAATAAGTTAGGTAAAGTCATTAAAGTGGATAGCCCATCACGTTTGCCGCCAATTACAAATATAGAAGAAATGCGAGAACCGATCGTTGAGGCAAATATTCTAGTCCCTCAGGATTATGTGGGGAATGTAATTACACTTTGTGTTGAAAAGCGTGGCGTTCAAAAAGATATGCAGTTTGCAGGTAGTCAGGTTGCTATCCGCTATGAATTACCGATGAATGAAGTAGTATTAGACTTTTTCGATCGTTTAAAGTCGGTCAGTCGAGGTTATGCATCATTAGATTATCACTTTATACGCTTTCAAGAGGCTAAACTGGTAAGACTGGATGTTCTGATAAATGGGGAAACAGTTGATGCCTTAGCTTTAATTGTACATAGGGATCAAGCCCAGGCTAAAGGTCGGGTGCTCACTGATAAAATGAAAGAATTGATACCTCGCCAGCTTTATGATGTGGCTATTCAGGCTGCGATAGGTGGTCAAATTGTATCCAGAAGTACCGTTAAAGCTTTGCGCAAAAATGTGACAGCTAAATGTTACGGTGGCGACATCAGCCGTAAGAAAAAATTATTGGAAAAACAAAAAGCAGGAAAAAAACGCATGAAAAAAGTTGGAAGCATAGAGATTCCACAAGAAGCATTTCTTGCAGTACTTAAGGTGGACTCTTAATGAACATAGATTATTCTTTAGTTCTTTTCATATTGGCATTAATCAGCGGCGTCATTTGGCTTATTGATGCTGTGTTTTTTGAAAATAACAGAACGCAAAAATTTAGATCTTATCTAAAGCAAAATGAAATAAAAGAAGAAGATGTTTCAGCTTATCAAAATAGTCTAGAAGACAATGAAAAGCCCGCGACTAATCCAAAAACAGCTAAGCAGTTCGAAACAGCTTTTATTCTTAAAAAAGAGCCTGGATTGGTTGAATACAGTAAATCATTTTTCCCCATTCTATTCGTGGTTTTGATTTTTCGCTCCTTTTTATTCGAACCATTTCAAATTCCGACTGGCTCAATGATCCCTAGTTTAAATGTGGGTGATTACATTCTTGTTAATAAATATTCTTTTGGTATTCGTTTGCCGGTAATAGGGACTAAGGTGATGAATATTGGAGACCCACAACGTGGTGACGTTATGGTTTTTATACCTCCACATGATCCTGTGTACTACGTTAAGCGAGTTATCGGAGTTCCGGGGGATCATGTCCGTTATGAAGATAAAACGTTGTATATAAACGAGGTTGAGCAAGCTCAAGAGTTAATTAGTATGACAGAGGATGGAAGAAGGCCTGTGAACCACTTCCTCGAAAAACTTGGAGAAGTAGAGCATGATATCTACGTTTCTCCCTTAACTCGCTATACAAGCAGCGATTATTGGATGCAACCAGGTGGTAGAGTCATTCCTGAAGGACATTATTTTATGATGGGTGATAATCGTGATAATAGTGATGACAGTCGACGCTGGGGTGTTGTACCTGAAGCAAACATTGTAGGCAAAGCTGTGGCGGTTTGGATGCATAAAGAACCTGGAATGAATTTGCCAACATTTGGCCAGAATCGTTTTATTAATCCTTAAAAACTGAGGTGTGAAATGAATTTAAAAAATAACATTTTCAAACATTCAAAAAGAAACCAAAAAGGAGCTTCAATCTTTGCTGTAATCTTTCTACTTGTCATTGTAGGTATGGTTTTATTGTCAGCATTGAAAGTTGTGCCAGCCTATTTGAATAACAATATAATTGCTAATGCGATGGAAGGTATGATTAATAATAATGACTTTGAAGCGGTGAGTCTTGCAGAAGTTCGTTCTGGTCTACAAAGCTCATTAGTGACGAATGGCATTAGAGATTTTGCTTCTTCCAACGTAGTTCTTACAAGGGAAGGTGATGATAGATATATCGATATCAATTACGAAACAAGAGCACCCTTGTTTTATAATATTGAAGTTGTTGTTATTTTTGAAAATAGATTTGATAAGAACTAGTGACAAGTACGCCTGAGAAAATATCTCATACATTTAAAGATAAGGCTTTGTTAAAGTTGGCCTTAAGTCATCGTAGTTACGGTAAGATAAATAATGAACGATTAGAGTTTTTAGGTGATTCCATTCTAGGGTTTATCATCGCAGAAATTCTTTTTCAGCGTTTCCCACAAGCGAGTGAAGGTGAATTGAGTCGCTTACGCGCTGAGTTAGTAAAAAAACACACTTTGGCAGATATTGCTCGCGAACTTTCGCTTGGAGAATCGCTGATTCTTGGGCTTGGGGAAGCAAAGAGTGGTGGCGCAAAAAGAGACTCAATCCTAGCAGACGCCTTAGAAGCTGTTGTTAGCGCAATTTACCTAGATGCTGGCATTAGTGCTTGCCGTAAAGAAGTATTAAGCTGGTTTGTTTCAAGACTAAGGCTATTAGAATCAGATGAAGAGATTTCTGGAAAAGACGCTAAAACTCGCCTACAAGAATTATTACAATCAAAACAATTAGCACTACCCAAATACCTTGTTTCAGAACTAGAAGGAAAAGATCACGAACAGCAATTTACAGTTAGCTGTAAAGTGGTTTTATGTAACAAAGCCATTAAAGGTCAGGGTACTAGCCGAAGAGAAGCAGAACAGCATGCCGCATCGCTCATTCTTGAAAAACTAGGTTTATAGTCTAGTGTTGAACGGGTAATTTAAAAAGTGACTCCAACTAAGCAAAATTTAACAAAAAATCGCTGTGGACTTGTCGCTATAGTGGGCAGGCCAAATGTTGGAAAATCGACATTGTTGAATCATATTCTTGGTCAAAAAATTAGTATTACTTCACGAAAGCCACAAACAACCCGTCATCGTTTATTAGGAATTAAAACTACCGATAATGCGCAAATAATTTTCGTTGATACTCCTGGCCTGCATATTGGTATAGATAAGGCACTAAATCGCTATATGAATAAAACAGTCAACGCTGTGATTAAAGATGTAGACCTGATCTTATTTATGATCGATGGTAATAAATGGACTGCAGAAGATGAGAACGTTTTGGAAAGTATCCGCAACTCAAATGTTTCGGTCTTTTTGTTACTGAATAAGACAGATAGATTGGGCGATCAAGCAAGTTTGCTACCTAAGATTGAAGAATTAAAATCACTGTATGAGTTCGATGAAATGATTCCTATTTCCGCACTAAAAAATCAAGGAACAGAAAAGCTTGAACAGCTCATAACGAAATCATTACCGCTAGGATCTTATTTATTCCCAGAAGACCAGATTACCGATAAAAACGGTCGCTTTCTTGCTGCAGAGTTTGTGCGTGAAAAAATCACCCGGCAAATGGGCGATGAATTGCCGTATGAAGTGAATGTTGAAATCGAAGAGTTTAAGAACAAAGACGGTGTGTTGCATATAAGCGCTTTGATATTAGTTGAAAGAGAAGGGCAGAAAAAAATTCTCATTGGTAAAAACGGCTCTAGTTTGAAATTAATAGGAACTGAAGCTCGCAGAGAGATGGAGCAGCTTTTTGATGCAAAAATTATGCTGAACTTATGGGTGAAAGTTAAAAGTGGCTGGTCAGACGATGAGAGAGCCTTACGAAGCTTAGGCTATATTGATCAGTAGGCTTATGTAGTTATGGCTAATTCGATTCAGTCCCAACCCGCTTATTTATTACACAGTAGACCTTATCGAGACACGAGCCTTTTAGTCGATTTTATTACTCAGGATTTTGGTCGTATTAGTGCTGTAGCACGAGGTGTGCGTAGCCCAAAGTCAAAAACTAGAGCCTTATTACAACCTTTTATTCCGTTAATGATTAATTTATCGGGTAAAAGTGAATTGAAAACCTTGGGGCAAGTAGAGACTCAGTCAATTAGTGTCGCCCTTAAACATAAAGCGCTTTTTGCAGCATTGTATGTCAATGAACTATTAGTGCGCCTAATTCATAAGCAAGAATCAGATTTGGAGGTATTTTCATTGTACGCGGGCACATTAAATAATCTTGCGCTTAGCTCAGAAATCGAACCAGTGTTAAGAAATTTTGAATTAAATTTACTTGAATTACTGGGATATGGAATAGATTTTAGTGTGGTGGAGAAATCGTCAGAGAAAGAAAAGCTTACTCGTTGGTATTATTTTCATTATGAAACGGGTTTTGAACAGGTCGATGAAGTTAATTCTAAGACTGAAAAATACTTTTCTAATCATACGCTTCAGCAAATTGCAGAGAAAAAATTTACAACATTAGAAACTCAAAAGTCTGCGAAACGGTTGTTGCGAGCAGCACTTTCATCACATTTAGGGGATAAACCACTCTCAAGTCGAAGTTTATTTCGAAAAAACATCGGATAACTTCACTTTTACCTTTTTCATGCAGTGCGCTTCAAGGTAAAATTTTGTTTTCTCAACTGCAGTTTCAATTAAAGACTAAATCATGTCTATTCCAACTATAGAGAGCACGATAGGAAATACTCCTCTTGTGCGCTTACAAAGATTACCAGGAAAAACTACCAATACAATTCTAGTCAAACTAGAAGGTAGTAATCCTGCTGGGTCTGTTAAAGACAGGCCAGCACTTAGCATGATTCTAAAAGCAGAAGCTCGAGGAGATATAAGATCGGGCGATACCTTGATCGAAGCAACTAGTGGCAACACTGGTATTGCCTTGGCAATGGTGGCGGCGATTAGGGGCTATAAACTTATTCTGATAATGCCAAGCAATTCTACTCAGGAACGTAAAGACTCAATGACCGCATATGGGGCCACTTTGATAGAGGTTACAGAAGAGGAAGGTATGGAAGGCGCTAGAGACCTTGCATTAGAAATGCAGGCAAAAGGTAAAGGGTCTGTGCTAGACCAATTTGGTAACCCTGATAATTATGCCGCTCACTACGAAGGCACCGGTCCGGAAATTTGGAGAGATACAAAAGGGGGTATTACTCACTTTGTCAGCTCTATGGGGACAACCGGTACGATTATGGGTGTATCAAGGTACTTAAAGGAACAGAATGAAAATGTCCAAATTATTGGCTTACAGCCTAAGGAAGATTCTAGAATTCCAGGTATACGGCGCTGGTCAGAGGCATATTTACCAAAAATATTTGAAAGTGATCGGGTTGATCAGATAATTGATATTGAACAACTTGATGCCGAAGTAACCATGCGTGCCCTCGCAAAGGAAGAAGGTATTCATTGTGGTGTCTCTTCGGGTGGAGCAGTCTCTGCTGCATTACAATTATCAAAATCTTTAGAGCATGCGGTAATCGTCGCGATCATTTGTGACAGAGGTGATCGTTACCTGTCTAGTGGTGTGTTTACCCCTGAATAAAAGGAAGTCTAAATAACCCATGCGTCGACGTAGACGGCAAAAGCTGCCACCTGATCCTATTGTCCTGGATATTGAAAAACTTAGTCATGAGGGGCGTGGTATTGCCCATATCGATGGCAAGGTAGTCTTTGTTGGAGAAGCCTTGCCTGGTGAACAAGTTGCAGCACTTTATACGCAAAAACGTGAAGCATTTGATCAAGCAAAAACAGTTGATGTAATTAAGGCTTCTTTAGATAGGGTAGACCCTCCTTGCGAATATGCCTCAATTTGTGGGGGCTGTAGTTTGCAGCACTTTAACTCAGAAAAGCAGTTGGCATTTAAAGCTTCAGTTTTAGATGAATTGCTTGAGAATAGCTTGACCGACATTCAATATAAAAAAATGCCCCCTATGACAGGACCGCACTTTGCCTATAGACGTAAAGCGCGGTTGGCTGTGCGTTATGTGCACAAGAAAGAACAGGTTTTAGTCGGCTTTAGGGAAAAAAACAGTAGTTTTATAACCAACATGTACAGCTGTGAGGTTCTAGATCCTCAGGTTAGTAAACTATTACCAGTACTCAGTAAATTAATTGCTACATTAGATGCTTATAAACATATTCCACAAATTGAAGTTGCTGTTGGAGATAAGCAGTCAGATGCTAATTCAGTCGCTCTGGTATTTAGGCATTTGCTGCCACTGGATACTGGGGACTTAGACAAATTATCTAACTTTGCTGAAAATCACGAGCTTGATTGTTATTTGCAAAGTGGCGGGCCAGATACAGTTTCGAGGCATTATCCAAAAGTTGGGGTTGAACGATTGTTTTATGATTTACCCGAATTTAAATTAAAGCTGGCTTTTCACCCGATGGATTTCACTCAGGTTAATGCTGAAATTAACCGCAAGATGATTAATAAGGCTATAGAGTTATTAGAATTAACTAGTAAAGACAAAGTTCTTGATCTATTTTGCGGACTTGGGAATTTTTCCTTACCAATGGCTAAGCATGCTGAGTTTGTACTCGGGGTAGAAGGTAGTGAGGCTATGGTTAAGAGGGGCAAAGAGAATGCGCTGAGTATGTCCATGAATAACTTAGATTTTACAGCCGCTGACCTAGCAGATAATTTCGAAAGCAAGCATTGGGCAAACCATGGGTTTACGAAGGTGCTAATTGATCCTCCTCGATCAGGGGCGATTGAAATATTGCCCGCAGTGGCAGCATTAAAACCTGAAAAAATCGTATATGTTTCTTGTAATCCTACAACTTTGGCACGAGATGCCGCTTGTTTAAATGAACTAGGTTATAAAGTAGATGCTGCCGGCGTTATGGATATGTTTCCGCAAACCACTCATGTCGAGTCTATCGCGCTGTTCAAAAAAGCAAAGTCATAAAGAGATAGTTATAAATAAAAAGTTTTAAAGCCATTAAGCTTCAAATAGAAATATTTAACCGTGATTGGGATAAAAAATGGAAAGTAATAGCACAAAAATTAATGAGCTATTAGAAGTAATGGCCATGCTTAGAGATAAGGACCGTGGCTGTGCTTGGGACTTAAAGCAGACCTTTAAGTCTATAGCGCCACATACATTAGAAGAGTGTTATGAAGTTATTGAATGTATAGAGCAAGATGATATACAGCATTTACCAGAAGAATTGGGCGACTTGTTATTTCAAGTAGTGTTTTATGCGCAAATCGCCAATGAAGAAGGATTATTCAAGTTTGGTGATATTTGCGAGTCCATAACTGCAAAACTATTAACAAGACATCCTCATGTTTTTCCTGATGCCACTGCTGAAAGCTTTGGTAAGGAAAATAATTTATCACCAGAGCAAGTTGAAGCAAACTGGGAAAAAATAAAGCAAAAAGAACGTGAAGACGCTAGTCAGATAAAATCTGGGGCATGTAATCCAAGTCTTTTAGATGATGTTCCTCAGGCGTTGCCTGCATTGTTAAGAGCTAAAAAGTTACAAAGCAGAGCCGCAATTGGCGGTTTTGACTGGAAGCAAGCAAGCAGCGTTATAAAAAAAATAGCTGAAGAAATGGATGAGCTTAAAGAGGCGATGGAAGCGGATGAACAAGACCATATTGAAGAGGAATTCGGCGATTTATTATTTAGTGTTGTGAATTTATCCAGGCATTTGAAATTAAATCCTGAGACCAGTTTGCGTTCTGCGAATGAGAAGTTTAGCCAGCGCTTCAAGTTGATAGAAAGCATGCTATATGAACAAAAAATAGATATGAAAAATTTAACACTTGATGAATTGGAAGCATACTGGCTTTTGGCGAAGCAAAAGATTGCTGAGTTGCCTTAAACTTGTAGAGCTTATAGCAAGTGTTGTAATGTGATCGGCTTTATTTGAGAGGAATTAATGAAAATCATTCTTTTAGGTGCACCGGGTGCCGGTAAAGGCACGCAGGCTCAATTTTTAATTGATACTTATTCTATTCCACAAATTTCAACTGGGGATATGCTGCGTGCTGCGGTCACAGCAGGGAGTGAGCTTGGCTTAAAAGTTAAGTCGGTTATGGATAGCGGAGGATTGGTTACTGATGAAATTATTATTTCCCTAGTTAAAGAAAGGATTACGCAAGATGATTGCGCCAATGGTTTTCTTTTTGACGGATTCCCACGCACCATCCCTCAGGCTGAAGCTTTAGTAGAAGCAGGGGTTTCGATTGAGCACGTATTAGAAATCAATGTGCCAGATGAGGAGATTGTAAAACGCTTGAGTGGCAGGCGAGTGCACCCAGAATCAGGCAGGGTTTATCATTTAGAGCACAATGCGCCTAGTAATCCTGGCCTTGATGATAAAACTGGAGAGGCTCTTATACAGCGTGAAGATGATAAGGAAGAAACTGTCAGGAAAAGACTTGAAGTTTATCATCAGCAAACATTGCCATTGGTGAATTTCTATCAGAGTCTCGAAAAACAAGGTGAATCTGTAAAGTTCGATCAGATTAATGGAGTTGGAGATATCGCTGAAATTAAACAACAATTATTATCTGTATTAAGTTGATAATTTATTAATATTTTCATTCACTCAGTCTTCGTTTGTTTAAATATTTTTTATTTTATTAAACAAGATGACTCGTTTGTAATTACGGTTATATTTTAATAAAAATAATATTTAGTTAAAATAATAATACCTTCCAAATTTATTTTCTGAATATCTTAAGTATTTTCTTATCTTTTCAATCTTCTTTGTTGTTTTTTTTAAAAAAACAGTTCGTGTTTGTTATAAAAAAGTTGTAAAAAACAAAAAAATTGTGATATGTTGCGCTCGAATGTGAATGCATTTTTGTTCATTGAATTTATTTTGGTAGTTTAATTTTACGTTCTAGGAGAAAAATTATGGCCAAAGCAAAACAAGCAGCACCTGTTGCAAAGAAGCCTGCTAAGCGAAAGTCTGTATCTGCTACAAGTAAAGCAAAGTCTGCTTTAGGAAAAGCGCAACGCGAAGTTGCAAAACAGAATAATGCAATTAGTAATGCTAGAAAGAAAGCAACAGCAGCAAAAAGCAAAAAAGCTGCTGCTACTGCAAGATCGCAAGTTAGAAAATTAACGAGCAAACTTGCTTCAGCTAGAACGAAAGAATTAAAAGCGAAACAGTCTATGCTTGTAGCAGGAGCAGTTGATGCTTCTAAAGCTAAAGCGGCTGCACAATCTAAGGCTGTAGTTGCCTTCAAAAAAGCTCTTGAAAAGAAAGCTGCATCAAATCTTAAGAAAGGCCTCAAGAAAGCTCAATCCAGTCTAAAGAAACAAAATGCTAAAGCTATAGCTAAAAAAGTAGCTGCTAAACTTAAAAAAGAAGCGGCGAAAGCTAAAGCTGCTCAGAAAAAGTTAGTATCTAAAGCGAAAGCTGCAGCCAACAAACTGGCTTCAAAGGCTAAAGCGGCTCAAAGAAAAGCAGCGGCTAAAGCTAATGCCAAAGCTAGAGCAGCAGCAAGAAAAGCGGCGGCTAAAGCTAAAGCTAAAAAGGTTCCAGCCAAGAAAAAAGCAGCTAAAAAAGCGCCAGCCAAGAAAAAAGCAGCTAAAAAAGCACCAGCTAAGCGCAAAGTAGCAACTAAAAAAGCGCCAGCTAAGAAAAAGGCAGCTAAAAAAGCGCCTGCTAAGAAAAAAGCAGCTAAGCGCAAACCAGCTCGTAAAGCTAAGAAGAAATAATTAACTCTTCTTTAAATGTAAAACTAGTCCCTCGTAGTTTCGACTACGGGGGATTTTTTTATCAAGTCCCAATGCAATGTCCGCAATTCTAGCCTTAGATAGTTCTACTGAAGCCTGTTCATGTGCTCTCGCTATCGAAGGTGATATTTTCGAAAAGTTCGAGCTTATACCTCGAATGCATACTCAATATATTCTGCCAATGATTAAAAATTTAATGGCCGAACATAATCTAAGTTTTACAGATCTAGATAGTGTTGCCGTAGGTGCTGGTCCTGGCTCTTTTACTGGTTTGAGAATTGCCGCCGGTGTTGCACAAGGAATTGCATTTGGAGCTGAATTGCCAATAATTCCTGTATCGACGTTGGCCTCCATGGCACAACAAAGCCTAGATTCTGATTCGCAATATATTTTCTCCTGTCTAGATGCTCGTATAAATGAAGTTTATTGGGCTATCTATGCAGCAAATGGAATTAATATTCAGATAGTAGGTGAAGAGCAGCTTTGTAAACCTGAATTAGTAGAATTAAAAATTAAAGATTCTTGTTATGCTGTTGGAAGTGGTATGAGTTTTATTGAAAAAATGACAGGGCAAACACAATCTTTAATCAAATCCTATGATGTAGATGTTTACCCACGTGCTGGGACTATTGCTGAATTAGCGGCTACCTATTTCGAGCAAGGAAAGACTGTAAATCCTGAAAATTTCTCACCCACTTATCTACGAAATAAAGTGACTCAGAACTAATATGGCAGAATTCGATTTAATAAGAACTACGTGCCTTGCATTAATTCAGGCTTTAACTGAGTTTCTACCAATTTCGAGTTCTGCTCACCTAATTTTTCCTTCTGCAATGTTTGGTTGGGATGACCAAGGGCTAGCCTTTAATGTGGCTGTGCATTTTGGAAGCTTATTTGCGGTGATTCTGTATTTCAGAAAGGACATAAGTCAGATTTTACTAGGCTGGACTCTGCATGTAACAAAACAACAAGAGAGTAATGAAGCGCGCTTGGGGTGGATGATTATCCTCGCCACCTGCCCAATAGTTGTTGCGGGGTTTTTACTTAAAGATACTGTTGATCTCTATTTTCGTAGTACGAGCGTAATTGCTAGTACAACAATAATATTTGCATTATTACTGTGGTTTGCCGATAAAAAATCAAATTCCACAAAAGATATGAATAGCTTGAATTGGCGTGCCTTTATTTTGATAGGAGTAGCACAGGTATTAGCATTAGTACCTGGAACTTCACGTTCTGGCATAACAATGACCGCAGGTTTGTTTTGCAAACTTAATCGGAAAGATTCAGCACGATTATCATTTTTATTATCAATTCCGGCTGTTGCAGGGGCTACTTTATTATCATTTATTGATTTATTGGACGAGAGTTCAGTAAATTGGCTGGAATTACTTTATGGTTGGTTATTGTCAGCAATTTTTTCTTATCTTTGTATTCATTATTTTTTAAAATTGGTAACTAGTTTGGGCTTTATCCCTTTTGTGATTTATCGTCTGTTGCTAGGTGCTGTGTTGTTTTTATTTTTCGTATAAAGCTTAAGTATTGTTTCTCGTAAGATCGCTTGATAAAGTTCATGAAGTTTAAAGTCTAGGGTATTTTATGTCGGTAGTTGAAAAAGGCTCAGAAGGTAGTTGGCGAAATCGGCTACCTGCTAGTGTCAGGCCCTATGTCGAAGCAGCTCCACTGGCAGCATTCTTTTTAGGCGTGTCTTCAGCTTTTCCTTATGCTTTGATTGGCGCAACTCTTACTACTCGTTTAGCTCAGGATGGCATTACAAAAAGTGCTGTTACTGCATTCGCACTAACCTTTCTAGCATATAACTTTAAATTTCTGTGGGCGCCTATTGTTGATAATTTGAAATTACCAATTATTGGTCGTTTTGGACAAAGACGCTCGTGGCTTTGGCTTATCAGTTTAATTGTCATTCTGGCTGTTATCTTTTTGGGTGTGGCTGATCCAAACCAGGCATTATCCACTGTGGCTGTTGCAGCCATTACCCTGGGAGTTGCTGGTGCCACGCTGGATATTATTATCGATGCTTATCGCATTGAACTGTTGGAACCTCGACAATTTGGTCCCGGAACGGGAATGAACCAATATGGTTGGCGTATTGGAGCTGCTACTACTGGGGCTGTAGCACTATTACTTGCTAGCCGTTTCGACTGGACATTCGCCTATATTTCTTGTGCTGTTTTTGCCTTACCAGCAATTTTGGTTGGCGTATTCATGGGTGAACCAAAGCGGCATATTGAATCAACTACAACTAAAGGCTTGATAAACGCCTTGATTGAGTATTTTAGTCCCTTGTTGGAATTTATTAAGCGCCAGGGAGCGTGGGTAGTTCTGTTTTTCGTGTTAATTCATAAGATAGGTGACACCTTGGCCAATCTTACCCTACGCCTTTTATTTAATGACCTTGGCTTCAGCAATGAAGAGATAGCTTTTTATGATGTTGGTTTTGGATTCTTTGCTTTCCTCATCGGCATCTTTATTGGAGGCATGATGTATGTAAGAATGGGCCTTAAACATTCAGTACTAGTCAGTCTGATTCTCATGGCTGTGTCTAATTTCAGTTTTGCAGCATTGGCCTTGGTAGGGCATTCCAATATCGGTATGGCTGCAGCAGTAGGTTTTGAGAATTTTGCTAGCGGCATTGGCGGCGTAACTGTAGTCGCTTATTTATCTGCCTTGTGTAATCTACGTTTCACTGCAACGCAATATGCTTTGTTATCAGCTCTTGCCAGTATTGCAGGTAGATTTCTTACTGGGACCACAGCTGGTGGCCTCATTGAATCTATGGGGTACGTTAATTTTTATTTATTGACTACTTTTTTAGCATTTCCTGGGGTGGTTCTATTCTGGTATATGATACGTAGTGGTTTAGCTGACGTATCTTTGGGTAATGCTGGAACTAAAGAATAAAAGCCAGATTTTAGCCATATTTCAACCTCAGCTTTAGCAGATTTATCTGATCTAATAGCCTCATTAAAAATATATTACTTTTCTATTAAGTATGAGGCGAACTATGGTTTTTAAAGAGAAAAAAATTCCTAAACATTTAATTATTCAAGATGAATACGAATTACAACAACGATCTAAAATTAGCCTGTTAAAGATCGGGATGTATTCTTTGTTGTTTTTTTGTTTGAGCTATTCGGTGGTGCTGATAGCGCCATAGCTTATTAAGTTTAATATACTATGATCTTTAAGCATCTCAGCTTGATTCCCCACCCTTAATTCCAGATAATGCCTTGTCTTGATTGATGGCAGAGATTTAGTGCTTTAGCGCTTAAAATTTCAAGATTTATGGTATCTCTTGTCGGTCCCCTCGCAATGCTCGGTTGTGAACCCCGTCAGACCCGGAAGGGAGCAGCGGCAACGGCTTTTGCATGTGCCGGCGTGTGGCTGGCAGGAGGTGCCTCCATACATCTTAGTAAACATGCTTAATAAAAATAATTAGTAAATTATAAAAATCAGCCAATGTCCTATCAGGTTCTAGCAAGAAAATGGCGCCCTCGCAGTTTCAAAGAAATGGCTGGGCAAGGTCATGTGCTCAAGACGCTAATTAATGCCCTCGATAATGATCGCCTCCACCATGCCTATTTATTTACAGGAACCCGCGGAGTCGGTAAAACCACCATTGCCCGTATTCTTGCCCGTTGTTTAAATTGTGAAGAGGGCGTTAGTTCTGAACCTTGTGGCAAATGCAGCGCTTGCGTAGAAATAGAAGAAGGCCGCTTTATTGACCTAATCGAAGTAGATGCGGCTTCCCGTACCAAAGTTGAAGATACCCGCGAGTTGTTAGACAACGTACAATATGCGCCAAGTAGAGGGCGATTCAAAGTATACCTTATTGACGAAGTCCATATGCTTTCTGGCCATAGTTTTAATGCTCTGCTGAAAACCCTGGAAGAACCACCACCTCATGTAAAATTTCTATTAGCCACCACTGACCCTCAAAAGTTGCCGGTGACTGTGTTGTCTCGCTGCCTCCAATTCAGTCTGAAAAACCTTAGTCCTGAGATGATAATGAATCATCTTAAATTTATTCTGGAGCAGGAAAAAATTGAATCAGAGGAAGAGGCTTTATGGCAAATTGGGCGTGCTGCAAAAGGCAGCGTCAGAGACGCATTAACTTTATTGGATCAGGCGATCTCTTTTTGCGATGGAAAATTAACTGATGCTGAGATCAGTAATTTCCTAGGCACAATAGACCAGACTATATTATATCTCTTGGTGGATGCACTAATAGCTGAAGATGCTCAGGCAATGTTAGAACTAATCAATAAAGTCTCAGATCAAGCGCCTGATTTTGCCTCAATTTTAGAAGCACTTTTATCCTATCTACATCGGCTTGCTGTAGCGCAGGTTGTACCAGAAGGATTGGATAATAGCCAAGGAGACAAAAAACAAATTTTAGGACATGCTAATTTGTTGCCAGCGGAAAATGTTCAGCTTTATTATCAAATAGCATTAAAAGGTCGTGAAGAGTTAGCGCTTGCAGTGGATGATCGTTCCGGCATTGAAATGACTTTGTTACGAATGCTGGCCTTCACCCCAAAGGGTGTGCCTAATAAGCCAACAGTAGCACTAGCTCAGTCTGACGATGAGCCAAGTGTGGGAGCAATTGAAGATACAGGAAGTGCTGAAAACGTTTCTTCTACTACCAATCCTGAAACCGAAGTCGAAAAAAAAAAGACGCTAGAAACCATTGAAGTTAAGACTCAATCAAAACCTTCAGTCGAAGATGCTGTAAAAGAAACAGCAGAAGAAACATTAGAAGAAATAACCGAGTCAAAGCCCCAAAGTACGCCAATCGAAGATCCTGTAAATAATCATGAATCTACTGATATTAAGCTGAATTTAAAAGATATTAAGCCAGATCAATGGGTGACTTTATTTTACGGCCTAAATTTATCAGGAATAACACGAAGTATTGCTGCACATTGCCTGCTTAAAAATGTTGTTGATAAAAATATCACCCTAGCCTTGGATGTAAGTCATTCTAAAGTGTTGAATGAAGGGTGCCAGGAGAAAATTGAAAAAGCGTTAAGCGACTATTTTGAAAGCAAGCTGGTTCTTAATATTGAACAAGAAGAGTTGGCGTCAGAGTTGGAAACTCCTGCTGCATATCGACTCAGAAAGCAGCAAGAAAGACAATTAATAGCTGAAGAAGTTTTTAAAAATGATGATAATGTGAAAACATTAGTGGAGCGTTTTGAAGGCAGTATTTTGCCAGATAGTATAGAGCCGCTTACCCCAGAAGATTACTAAGTAATAATAGATAACGAGGTCTTAATGACAGATATAGCCGGCCTGATGCAACAGGCAAAAAAAATGCAGGAACAAATGCAAAAAGCACAGGAAGAATTAGCCTTGCTTGAATGCACAGGTGAAGCGGGAGCTGGTTTAGTAAAAGTCACGATAAATGGCAAGCATGAAGTTAAGAAAGTCGCTATAGACCCAAGCTTACTTGAGGAAGACAAGGAAATTATTGAAGACCTAATCGCTGCAGCTATGAATGCTGCAGTTAAAAAAGTGGCAGAAAATAACAAAAGCCATCTTTCTGGGATGACGGCAGGGTTAGACTTACCTGAAGGTTTTAAGATGCCATTCTAGGCATTAATTTATATTATGAATTACAGCCCATTAATTGATCAACTTATTAAAGCTTTCCAAAGGTTGCCTGGCGTAGGTCCTAAGTCTGCTCAACGTATGGTTCTTCATTTCTTAGAAAAAGATCGTGATGGTGGTCGTCATCTGGCTAAGTCATTAGAAGCAGCTGTTGAAGGTGTTGGGCAATGCCAACGCTGTAGAACCTTATCTGAAGAACCAATCTGTCATATATGCAGTGATCTTAGACGTGATCAGAATTTACTTTGCGTAGTAGAAACGCCAGCTGATGTATTTGCAGTAGAGCAGTCCAGCTCTTTCAGAGGTTATTATTTCGTATTAATGGGCCATCTATCGCCAATTGACGGCATTGGTCCTGATGAAATCGGCATTCGTGATTTACTTAATCTAGTCAAACAAACAGAAATTGGTGAAGTTATTCTTGCAACAAACCCAACTGTGGAAGGAGAAGCAACTGCCTATTACATTGCAGAGCAATTGAAGGTTCCTGAATTAGCTACTAGGGGCCTAAAGGTGAGTCGAATAGCGCACGGTATTCCTTTAGGCGGCGAGCTTGAATATATAGATGGCGGTACTCTTTTACATTCCTTTGCTGGTAGACGGGCTATCAGTGATAGTTAAGCTCTTGTTTAAAATAACTAGGCAGTTGAAATAGGTGGATAGCCAGAAAAACTATAGTACTGAATATGTTCTTATTACTGAGGACAATGTTTTCAACCAATACTGTGAAGCTTGGCAAAGTAAAAACTATTTAGCCCTTGATACGGAGTTTATGCGTACCGATAGCTTTTATCCTAAAACAGCCTTACTTCAGGTCTGCGACGGAGAAAGCAATTATCTAATCGATCCTCTAAGTATAAGTGATTGGAAGAAATTCAAAACTCTTATGCTGGCGCCTGAAATAACTAAGATATTCCACTCATGCTCTGAAGATTTGCTGGTATTTATTCGACAGTTTGGTTTGTTGCCAAACCCTGTATTTGACACTCAAGTTGCAAATGCATTTTTAAATCAAGGTTTTGGTTTGAGCTATCAAAATATGATTGCCGAACAATTAGAAATAGATGTCCCCAAAGGTGAAACTCGGTCCAATTGGTTGCAGCGGCCTTTAAGCGTTCAACAATTAGACTATGCGGCTTTAGATGTCGCTTATTTGCCTGAAATTTATTTACGCCAAAAAAAGCAATTAGCCGAGATAAATAGATTGGCTTGGGTTGAAGAAGACTGTCAACGTCTAAGTAGGCTTTATAAAGAAGAGTTGTCTCAAGATTTTTCGCAGACATATCGAAATATAAGTGCTGCATGGCAACTTGATGAAATGCAGCTCAATATATTAAAGGCCTTAGCAGAATGGCGAGAGATACGAGCTAGGCAGCGTGATAAACCAAGAAACTGGATCTTAAAAGATAAAGAATTAGTCACTATTGCAAAACTTATCCCCGAAGATATTTCGGACTTAAGTCAAATTGACGGTTTAAATACAAACTTCATTCATTATGAAGGCAAAGCCTTAATTGCTTTAGTTCAAGACAGTTTAAGAGTAGAGGAAAAAAAGCGGCCAGAAATTTTATCCAGACCATTAAGTAATGGTCAAAAAAAGATATTTAAAAAAGCACAGGTCTTGGTTGAGCAAAAGGCAGAAGCGTTGAACCTACCAATTGAAGTGTTAGGCAGAAAAAGGACTTTAATAAGTTTGTTTCAGGAAATATTAAAATTGAAGAGTGGGTCCACTCAAAAGCCTATTGATTCGGATAAAATGTCTCTGCCTGATGAGCTAATTGGTTGGCGCAAGGAAATATTGCTTAAGGAACTCATAGAGGTTCTACAATGAAATCCTTACTATGTACAATCTATAAAGGCTCACGTGAAAATGAGTTATACCTCTATGTGGTTAGAGGGGATGACCTTTCTAGTATACCTGAAGAACTATTATCCAGAATGGGTGAATTAAAAGAGGTGATGTCATTAGAATTATCAGCAAAGAAGAAGCTTGCTCGAGTAAAAGTAGAAACTGTGCTTGAAGAGATTGAAAACAACGGATATTTTTTGCAGTTACCGCCAAATATAAATCCAGCGGTATTTACCTATGGTGAATAAAGTCGGTGAGTAGCTTAAAAGACCAAGATAAGTTTTGGTTAAATAAATCCTTAGAGCAAATGAGCCCAGGCGAATGGGAAAGCTTATGTGATGGTTGTGGTAAATGTTGTTTACATAAACTTGAAGATGAAGACAGTGAGGAAATAGCTTATACACGAGTAATTTGTCGCTATTTTGATGAAAGTTCCTGTCGTTGCAAAGTCTATTCAACGCGTAAAGCTTTAGTGCCTGCCTGCGTTATACTAAAACCTACGAATCTAAAGGATTTACCCTGGATGCCATCGACTTGCGCATACCGGCTTTTATATGAAGGTAAAAATTTACCCGATTGGCATCCCCTGATAAGTGGTGACCGCCAAGCTATAGCGGAAAGTGGAAATACTGTCTCGGGCAAGGTAATTTCAGAAGAATTTGTACATGAAAATGGCTATGATGAACACCTTGTGCAATGGGTCGACTAGAAAGATTACAAACACCATGCAAATCATAAAATAAAAGTATGGAAACTTCTGATTATATTATTGCCTGGTTGATCTATCTTATAGCATCAATCGCCATGTCTTATCTTTTCTGGCGAACAATTAAGAAGGTTTTCTGGATTGATCTAGCTTACGTTCTGCAAGTTACCTTTATGGCTGTAATTTTTACGCCATGGTATGTCGAAGCCGATGGATCTATATTGGCTCCTGCAATCATCATTTTTGTCATGGATATTGTCACTATAGAATTAGTTGCAGGCATAAGGTCGCTGGTACCGATGGCGATGGCGATAATATTATCATCGATTATAACTATTGCCAGCATAGCGACCTACAGAGTTCGTAAAGTTAGACGTTTGTTGGGCATAAAAAAAACACGCAGGGCAAGAAAAGCGTTATAACTGAAAATTTCCTCTTGGCCCCTTTTCTTTTGATACTTTGTTCACTGTTTGAATTGTATTCATGCCTATAACCTTTCCTATTAGTTATCCTGAAGAGCTTCCACTTAGTCACAAAGTTGGTGAAATAAAAGAAGCCATTGAACAAAATCAGGTGCTTATCATTGGCGGCGAGACCGGTTCTGGCAAAACCACCCAATTACCTAAAATTTGCTTGGATATGGGAAGAGGGCGAAAAGCCCAAATCGCACATACTCAGCCCCGAAGGTTAGCAGCAAGAAGTGTTTGTCAGCGTATAGCCGAAGAACTTCAGGTCGAGGTCGGTAAGGAAGTTGGTTATCAAGTGCGCTTTAATAATCTGAGCAATGATCAAACCTGCATTAAATTAATGACAGATGGCATATTGCTGGCTGAAATACAGCAAGATCCATTATTAAAGAAATACGATACTGTCATAATCGATGAAGCTCATGAACGTAGTCTCAATATAGACTTTTTATTGGGTTACTTAAAAAACCTTCTACCACAAAGACCTGATTTGAAGTTGCTTATCACTTCAGCGACTATTGATTTAGATAAATTTTCTGCGCATTTTAATAAAGCACCAATAATTGAAGTCTCCGGCAGAACTTATCCGGTAGATATTATTTATCAGCCTCAGATCGAAGCTGAAGGTGTAGATTTAGCTGATAATATTATTACTGCGGTTAAGGCGTTGTATAAATTAGAACGTAAGCAAGGCAATGAGAAAAAAATTAAACACGGGGATATATTGATTTTCCTAAGTGGAGAACGAGAGATTACAGATGTTGCGCAAGCCTTACGTAAAGAAAAATTAAATAACACTGAAATTTTACCGCTATATGCAAGGCTAAGTAATAAAGAACAAAATAGGGTATTCCAATCACATCCCGGCCGACGCATTGTTTTGTCAACTAATGTTGCAGAAACCTCAATCACAGTCCCAGGTATAACAGGTGTTATAGATCCGGGATCTGCCCGTATAAGTCGCTATAGTGTCCGCAGTAAGGTGCAACGCTTGCCAATTGAAGCAATATCACAAGCTAGCGCAAATCAACGTGCTGGACGCTGTGGACGTATAGCACCGGGCATCTGTATTCGTCTCTATAGTGAAGATGATTATTCAAGCCGGCCTGAATTTACAGATACAGAAATAACACGAACTAATCTCGCCTCAGTCATTTTGCAAATGCTAAAAATGGGCCTTGGAGATATCGATAAATTTCCCTTTTTAGATAAACCAGAATCAAAAGCAATTAATGACGGTTTGAAAGTATTGGAAGAATTGGGAGCGATCAATGAAGACGGGGCGTTAAACAAAACCGGAAAACTGATGGCAGAATTGCCAGTTGACCCTAGATATGCCCGAATGTTGTTGGAAGCATCGACGAAAAACTGCTTAACAGAGCTCTTGATCATTGTGAGCGCCATAAGTGTGCAGGACCCGAGAGAACGACCCCTCGACAAGCAACAAGCAGCTGATGAAAAACATCGCTTATTTCAGCATCCACAATCAGATTTTTTGGGTTTTCTAAAACTCTGGCAATATTTTGAAGGTGAGCGGCAACAATTAACCCAAAATCAATTGCGAAAATATTGCCAGCGACATTTTTTATCATATTTGCGTATGCGGGAATGGAGAGAGATTCACCGTCAATTACATCTCCAATGCCGGAAATTAGGCTTTACGGAAAACTCGAAGCCAGCTGATGAAGCTTATATTCATCAGTCAATATTAAGGGGTTTGATAGTCCAAATTGCTCGGCAATACGATGGGTTTGAATACCAAGGAACAAGAAATCGAAAATTTCAGATATTTCCAGGCTCTAGTTTATTTAAAAAGAAAAGCAAATGGATTCTAGCAGCAGAATTAGTAGAAACTACAAAGCTGTACGGCAGGCTTAATTGTCAGATAAAACCAGAGTGGGTTGAAGAGGCCGCAGGCACTCTCCTCAATCATGAATATTTCGAGCAACACTGGGAAAAGCGTCGTGGCCAAGTGATGGCTTTCGAAAAAGTGTCACTTTATGGCTTAACTTTAGTTGAAAGGCGAAAAGTTTCTTTTAGCAAAATTGATCCTCTTGTAAGTCGAGAGTTATTCATTAGGTGCGCGCTAATTGCTTTGGATATGAGAACTGGGATTGATTTTTATCAGCATAACCAACAGTTAATTGAGAAAGTTTCTGAATTAGAGGACAAAACTAGACGTAGAGACATATTAGTGGACGAAGAGGCGCTTTTTGAATTTTATGATCGATTATTACCAACTCATATCTTTAGTACGAGAAATTTAGAGCGGTGGTATAGCAAACTGGATAAGAAACACAAAACAGCTTTGTTTCTCAGTGAGCAAGACTTAATTAGCAAGCACAGTGCTGACTTTGATATTAATGAATATCCAGATCAATTAACTACCCCCTCGATGGCGTTGAAATTAGATTATGAGTTCGCACCTGGTAAAGCATCAGATGGGATTTCAGTTGATGTGCCCGTATCAGCATTAAAGCAATTGAAAGAAGAAGATCTGGATTGGTTAGTGCCTGGTATGTTACGTGAGAAATGTATCGGCTTAGCAAAAGCTTTGCCGAAACCTATAAGGAAATTGTTAGTGCCCATACCTGATCTAATCGATCAAATAATGCCAGCATTGAAAACACAAGCGACTGGTAATTTGCGTTATCTGTTAGCACAGAAAATAACAGCAAAAGTAGGTGTTCCACTCGACCCGCAACAGTGGAAAAACTATAAACTTGATGAGCATCTGCAAATGCAGATTCGGGTATTGGATGAAACAGGAAATGTTCTTGGCAGTGGCCGGGATTTAGCTGAGCTTCAAGAGCAGTTTGCTGACGAGATTCAACGCAACATACAACTCTATTCCGAAAATTCACTAGAACGGTCGGGTATTACTAGTTGGAATATTGGTGAGCTAGAAGAAGTTCATGAAATCGAGCATGGCGGAATAAAGTTACTTACTTACCCAGCTCTGGTAGATGAAATCGATAGTGTTGCATTGACTCTGTGCGATAACTTGCCTTTAGCAAAGCAAGAAACTGTCTGGGGCATAGTTCGTTTATTGATGTTAAACAGTTCTCAACAAATAAAGTACCTGAAAAAGGCATTGTTAAATGACAACCAAAAGAACTTACTATTAAGCCATTTGGGTAAAAAAGATGAAATTCAACAGCAACTGATTCGGGCCGCCTATCGTAACTGCTTTCTCAATAAGGAAAACTTACCTAGAACGGAACAAGAATTTAATGCTGTTTATGAAGAAAACAGGGGAGACTTGATAAGTATTGCAGAGAAATTAGAGTCAAAGCTATATGAGATTCTGCAACATTTTCATCGTGTTAAAAAACTATTACTAAAGGTCTCAGCTGATGAAAGTCAGACTATAAACATTGATGTAGGAGATCAGTTAGATGAACTTTTGCATGCTGACTTTATTTGTGACACACCTAGGGTTCACTTTATTGATATTCCTCGCTATTTAAAAGCAATTGAAGAGCGCCTAGAAAAATATCCACGGCAGATTGAAAAAGATAAAGAATGGACTAAAGAGCTGCAATCATATTTCTCACTTTATAGTCAGCAATATGATTTATTGGTAAAGCAGAATATGGTTTCTCACGAGCTTGAGAAGTTTCGTTGGTTACTAGAAGAGTATAGGGTATCTCTATTTGCTCAATCGATGGGAACAAAAGAACCTATCTCTGCGAAACGTTTAAAAAAATTCTGGACAGAAAAGGTGCTTAATACTAATACTTGACAAGAGTTTTGACACCAAGGAAAAACTGTTCTTCTTCTAGATCAAAAATTCTTACTATTTCGACGAGTGCTTGATATTCATTTTTGTTGGTTTGTCCATCGTGAATTTTAACTTTACATTCGGTGCCCATTGGAATGACTTGGTCAGTCATGATGCCCATACCGCTATTACTGATATTGACACAGAGCCCTTCACAAACCTTTAGTGGAAGGCCAAAGTACAAAGTAATAGCTGTATTCACCTTTGCGCGTTCGAACTCACGTAGATCATGAAAACGAGTCATGGTGTGGTAGGTCCCTCTGAGTAGGTCTCGCATTTTAATCATTGATTAAGGGCCTATTATGAATAAATTAATTTCACTGTTCAAAAGTTTCTTGCTGATAAGTATGTACTATTTAAAACCTTTATTTTGTGACGCAATTAACGAACTTTTGTTGCAGCAAAATACAGAAGGGAGTAAGGTATGAGCGTTTCTAACGTAGCTAAAAACCTATTATTTTTTACATTTTCGAACAGGGTTTTAGTTCAGTTGTAGGCCATTTTATAAAACCGATGGCTCCTGAAAAAGAATAATGGAAAGAGGGGATAATAAAACTGTCTTGGTTATTGACGATGATCTGGTCGTCAGGGATAGTATTGCCGCTTTTTTATCAGAGCTCTCTTATAGAGTAGTTGTCGCCTCCGACACAATCGAAGGAATGAATGCCTTTCATTCCTCCTCTCCAGATTTAATTATTTGCGATCTAAACCTAGCCGGTGGCAGTGTCCTAGATTTTCTTAAAACCATTTTTTCTGAATCATCTTCACAGCCAGTCATCGTTCTTTCAGATAAGGAAGCACTTGATGACGTCATTGAGGCTATGAAACTTGGTGCTAGTGATTATTTGATTAAGCCAGTCACCGAATTGATACTGTTACAACTCTCAATCAATAGTAGTTTGAAGAAGGCTCAAATTCTTAAAGAGAATGAGGCTTATCATAAGAAGCTTGAAACCATCAATCAGGAATTGGAATATAACCTTGAATTATTTGAGACCGATCAACAAGCAGGTAGGTTGGTGCAAATCAGCATGTCACCAAAGCCGCCACAAGTTATCGCAGGCTATGAGATTAATCATCGTATTGTTCCCTCGCTATACTTAAGTGGTGATTCAATTGATTACGCTGCAATATCAAAAAATTCAGTTCTATTCTATCTTGCTGATGTTTCTGGTCATGGATCATCTTCGGCTTTTATAACTATTTTATTGCGATTCCGAACTGAACAAATGCTTAGAGAGCAAAGCAGCAGTCGTTTTGTAAAGAAACTCACTCCTGCGATGATTATTCGTCGGCTAAATAAAGATTTGTTAGATGCAGGGCTTGATAAACATATTACAATGTTTGTCGGCTTATTAAATCGTAAGGAAAATAAGCTTACCTATAGTATTGCGGCACACCATCCTCTTCCGGTAATTTATAAAGATGGCCAAGCAAGCTTCATTGAAGTTGAACGAAGTAGTTTTCCGGTAGGCTTGCTAGCTGAAGCCGAATATTTTGAGGAAACTATTCCTTTTGAAAAAGCCTCACTTACTCTGTGTTCTGATGGTATTCTTGAATCATTACCTCAAGCAAGCTTGGAAGAAAAAGAAAAAAGAATTCTAGAGGTCGTTGAGCAAAGTGGAGGTCAATTTCAAGCTATACGTGAAGCTTTTGGCCTTAAGAATCTTGATAACATCCCAGATGATATTGCTGTGATGAATATTAGTGATTTATAAAAGTAAGCGCTTAAAAAGAGCAGGATTATTAGTGAGACAATTAGCGAGACTATGTTTTAAATGAACTCAGGAAAGATTTTAGCGGCAGAATATTGTCACATGCCAGTTCTTAAGCTGGTAGGAGACGTTCGTGTATTAATGAGTTCGACAATAGATAATTACTTCTCTAGTTTATATAGCAAAGCTATTCTTGACGCCATGATCGTGGATTTAACTGATACCACTGGAATTGATAGTACTGCATTGGGCTTGTTGGCAAAAATGGCTATTCAATTGCGAAATCGTTTTAATGTTAAACCTAGTATTATTTCAACCAACCCAGATATAACTAAAATTCTTAAGGGTATGAGTTTCGATATTATCTTTGATATTGATGAAGAACCACTTGGAGCGGAAGCTAAGTTCGATGAGTTAAATCATATTAGTGAAGCAGAAAGTGTTATTAAACAAAAAGTGATTGTTGCTCATCAAGCCTTAATGACGTTAAGTAATGATAATAAACTTGAATTTCAAGATTTAGTTAGTGCTCTAAAAAATAATTAAGAGTTAAATAGTTAAGCTCCCTTCACTGCAAGCTTGGTTTTAATGAAGTCACTGTGGGAGACATATAAAAGTTCAGCAACTTTTCGAATTAAATGTTCTTCATATCTATCTAAGTTACCATCCGCAAATGCTACCTCCCACATATCCTGAATCAGAGCTATTTTTTCTGATTGATCGTATGTTTCGTTGATTAGACTGGTGAATTGGTACACTGATGTAGCTTCATCGGCTTCTTGCTGAGCCAAGTTAAACAACTCTTCTAGTGTGTCTGCAGGTAAATTAAACTTGTTTTGTAAGATGCTAGAAATTTTTCTAGTTTCACTATCGTCGATACTAAGGTCTGCCTTACAGAGTTCAATCATCAACGCAGCACTCGCCAAGTGGATTTTATCAACAGCTTCTTCGCTGGTAGCACTTTCATCAGTTCTGCTTAAGTGTTTATCAAAAAAACTGTTAATGCTTTGTAACATAAATATCCCTTGTTATTAGCGTTGTACTATTTGCATGGCATGCTCAAGAACTCTCAAGTCAGCACTTGGTTTGTAAGCGTTTTCGCTCAGATAACGACGGTACTTTTTCCCACCTGGTTGGCTTTGAAACAAGCCTAGTATATGGCGGGTAATATGCCTTAAAGCTGTTCCTTGTTTTAGTTCTTCGGCAACATAAGGCAAAAAATGATTGAGAATATTCAGGCGTTCTGGAATCTGAGCCTGTTCATTAAAAAATTCCTGGTCTACAGAAGAGAGAATATAGGGATGCTGATAGGCTTCGCGCCCTAACATGACTCCATCGACATATTTGATGTGTTCATGTGCTTCGGCTAAATTCTTAATACCGCCATTTATAATTATCTCAAGATCTGGAAAATTCTGTTTAATGTCATAGACACGCTGATAATTTAACGGTGGTACTTCTCTATTTTGTTTGGGACTTAAACCCTTAAGTATTGCGATACGAGCATGCAGGATAAAACTTGAGCAACCGGCGGAGCTAACCTTAGAAATGAAATCAGCTAACTCGTCATAAGAATCCATTTCGTCTATGCCAATTCGACTTTTCACAGTCACGGGAATACTGACCGAGCTTTTCATGGCTGCGACACATTCTGCCACCAGTTCTGGTTCTGCCATTAAGCAAGCGCCAATTTTGCCATTTTGTACGCGGTCACTTGGACAACCAACATTCAAGTTAACTTCTTGATAACCCGCATCTTCTGCTAATTTGCAGCATTCAGCTAATTCGGCTGGATTGCTTCCGCCAAGCTGGATAGCAAGGGGTTGTTCTTCGGGGTTAAATTTCAGAAAGCGTTCCTTGTCTCCATGTATTAGGGCGCCAGTGGTTACCATTTCTGTATAAAGCATGGCGTGTTTGCTTAATAGGCGAAGAAAATACCGGCAGTGCCTGTCTGTCCAATCCATCATCGGTGCAATGCAGAAAATGTGTGATGGTGTAGACATGGGTTTATTTAGACTCTTTAATTTCTAGCTCTTCAGCTTCAATTAAAGAACCTTGATTATAAAGTTTACACAGTAATGTAATGGAGTCTTGTTTGGTAATATAAGAAAGGCCATTTATTGCCTGCGTATTTTTATCGCATAGTTCTGAGAGTAAGTTATTACTAGTTTTATCCTCTTTAAGGATTTCGAATACTTCTCCATCAACGAATAAAGAAGTAGTGTCTTTATTTTGGTAAAAAGCGTAACGAGCAGCTGGATGCTTTTCTAAAACTAAGCCATTGGTAAGGGCTGTAACAAAGTCTTTTAGATTAATTACAGTATCAGGGATATATTCGAGTTCAAGGTATTTTCTCTGCGTCATGTGTTGCCCAAACCATTGTTCAATTTTTTGTTCATCTTGCAAGGTATCAAGTAAAAGTGTTTTCATGCGTTCAATGCTTGCTTCAGTTATTTCTGCAGATGAAACTTGTGTTTTCAGGTCAGGATCGTTATAGCGTTCATCTTCACTAAATTCATCGAAAATAGTCGCAGCATACTGGCTAATGATTTCAGCATAGGAAGGCGCTCTAAAGCCTATTGAATAACTTAATGAATCGTCTAGAGAAGTGCCCTGATGTGCTATACCAGGTGGGATGTACAGGGCATCACCGCATTCTAAAGTGAACTCTTCAGAAACACTAAAATCGTTTAATATTTTTAAATCACTATCATTTCTTAATGAGCTAGACTCGTTACAATTTTGTCCTAGTTGCCAATGCCTTTGACCTTGCCCTTGGATGATGATGACGTCGTAATAATCAAAATGAGGTCCAATACCGGAGTTTTTAGTTGCATAACTCACCATCAGGTCATCTAGTCGCCAATCTGGGATGAAGTTAATCTCTGTTAAAAGTTTCTTTGTCTGTGGTAACCACTGATCTACAGCTTGAACCAATAAGGTCCAATTTTCGTTTAATAATGAAGTGAAATCTTGCTCAACAAAAGGGCCGTTTTTTAAACGCCAATTGTCTTTTTCATTAAATACCAGTCTTGATTCGACTTCTTCTTCACAAGCTAAGCCCGCCAACTCTTCCGGACTAATTGGGTCCTGAAAATTCGCGAAGGCATTTTTTATAATTAAGGGTTTTTTCTGCCAATATTCTGCAAGAAAATTTTCAGGGCTAAGGTCTGCAGGGAGCATTACACTTTTTTAGCTTGAGCTGCGGCATTACCAATATAGGATTCAGGCCTAAGTTTTTTCAGCTCTTGTTTGACGGGGTCAGGTAAGTCTAGAGTTTCTACAAATTTAGCGAGAACCTCCGCGTTAATTTTTTGACCTCTAGTTAACGCTTTTAGCTTTTCATAAGGTTCAGGAATATCGTAACGACGCATCACTGTCTGAATGGCTTCTGCTAATACTTCCCAACTATCATCTAAATCTTTTGCTAGAGTTTCAGAATTGATCATTAACTTTGAAATCCCTTTAAGAGCCGCTTGATAGGCAATAGTGCCATGTGCAAAACCTACACCAATGTTTCTCAAAACAGTCGAATCAGTAAGATCTCTTTGCCATCTTGAGATAGGTAATTTTTCTGACAGATGTTGCATAACCGCATTGGCGATTCCTAGGTTGCCTTCAGAATTTTCAACATCTATTGGGTTTACTTTGTGCGGCATGGTAGAAGAGCCTACTTCTCCAGCAACTACCTTCTGCTCGAAATATCCTTGCGAAATATAGCCCCAAACGTCGCGATTGAAATCAATTAAGATCGTATTAAAGCGGCATAATGCTGAAAAAAGTTCAGCTATATAATCATGTGGCTCTATTTGAGTAGTGTAAGGGTTCAATCTCAATCCAAGACCTTTGATAAAGTCAGCAGCGTTAGACTCCCAGTCAATGTCAGGATAGGTGATGATATGGGCGTTATAGTTACCGACAGCCCCATTTATTTTACCTAAGAGCTCAATTTGCTCAATTTGTTCATACTGTCGTTGAAGTCTAGCCACTGTATTAGCAAATTCTTTTCCCATTGTTGAAGGAGTAGCTGTTTGGCCATGCGTTCTGGCAAGTAATGGTGTATCCGCGTATTCATGAGCTTTTTCACGAATAGCATCTATAAGTTGTTTTAATTCAGGTTGGAGGCTATTTGCCCGGTAGTCTTTTAACATCAAAGCATAGGATAAATTATTGATATCTTCAGAAGTGCAGGCGAAGTGCACGAACTCTTTTATTGGTTCTAACTCTTTGTTATTACTAAGTTTATCTTTAATGAAGTATTCAACTGCTTTGACATCATGATTGGTGACAGCTTCTGTGTCTTTAACCTCTTGAGCAGCATTTTCATCGAAATTATCAATTAAAGTTTCAATAAATGTGTTTGCTGATTGACTAAAGTTTGGCACTTCACTGATGCCTGGGTTTATAGATAATTGCTGCAACCAGCGTAGTTCTATTACTACACGATAGCGAATAAGGGCGTACTCGCTAAAGTAATCCTTCAACTGGTGAGTTTTGTTGTTATAACGGCCATCGATGGGGGATATTGCGTTGAGGCTTGTCGGAGACATAAGCAGCTAAACCTGTGTATTTCTAAAGCGGCATAATACCTTATTTCTTATTAAAGAGCAGTCTTAAGCATTTATTTTTATCTAGCATATGTTTGACATATGCTAATCATGACGTATACTATTAAAAAACGCTATATCGAGTACTAAAATGGCTACTAAAGCTAAGATTTTCACCAATGGCCGTAATCAGGCAGTGCGTATCCCTAGAGAACTTGAGTTTAAGGGTGTAGATGCAGTTTTTATAGAAAAGCAGGGTAATTCGTTATTATTGAGGCCAGTACGTAGTACTTGGAGCTCATTTCTGGATGAAGATAAGGCTGATGAGGATTTTATGCGGATGCGCCCACGTCTAGTTAAATCTACTTAATAAGGTTATTAATTTATGTTGATTCTAATTAGTCCTGACCTATGTCGTCATATTATCCTTACGCAAGATGAAGAAGCCCTTGGTTTGCTAGAAAGTTGGTCAGCTCGAGGTGATGAAATTATGTTGTCAGCTATTACTTATGCAGAGTTAGTGGCTGGAGCATTAAATACAGCAAATAAAGAAAAACATATGAACTTGGTAAAAGCATTTTGTGAACGCTTAGATGCCATTGTGCCTTGGGATGAAAAGGCCGTTGATCAATATACGGAGATTCAAATGCAGGCCTTAGCAAAAGGGACATTTACTAATATGAATAATGCCATGCTTGTGGCTCATGCTATCAGTTTAGATGCGATGTTGTTATGCATGAATAAACTGACATTTGCTGAGATTGAAGGGGTAAAGTTATTTGAGTTGAAGGAAAGTTACTAGCAAAACAAATAGACGGGTAAAAAAAAGGGCAGCTAAAGCTGCCCTTTTCTATTTATGCTTGTGTCTTAAGCTACTGGTCCAGACTCATCAATAGCTGATGGTCCAGGTTTTCCAACCTTAATTGGTGCAGTTTCTTTCAACATTAGTGAGATGAAAAAAGCAATTACCATGCCACCTAGAGCCACATAAAGAGGTCCAGAAAGGCCTAAAGTTGGCACAACGAGAGTGCCTGTGATTGGACCAAGACCGCCACCGAAGATCTCACCAATACCAACTGTGACACCAATAGAAGCAGCAACCATGCCGCCTGGCGCAGATTCAGTAGAGATAGGGCCAGTGATCAGTGTGATATTACCTAAGGTGAAGAAAGAGGTAATAAATAGAGGTAAAAACAAGGCCATCGTGCCGCTATCAACTTGCATAAACCAATAGAGGGATATAGCAGAAGCAGCGAAACCAATCATAGCGGTAGGCTTTCTACCGATTTTATCAGAGACACCTGACCAGCCGATTTGACCAAAGAAACCACCGAAACCTACAGCAGATGTTATGAGGCCCATTTCAAGTAGGCCGATGCCTAGAACAACTTCCAGATAAGTAGGCAAAAATGCCGCTAAAGTGAACAGTCCACACATGGAGCCTAACAAGGCAATCGTACAAACTACGATATTGTAGCTTTTTAGCGGAGCAGCAAGCCCGGCTATAAACTCACCAATTCCAATTGAACCAACTTGCTCTCCAATTCCTAAGTCTGCCGCACCCATAGTGTCTTTAGGCTCTCTTAATACCTTCCATAAGAGCAATGCAACAATGAAACCGGGGGCTGCAATTAGCACGAAAATTACACGCCAGCTCAAACCTGCGTTAAGTAATATTGTAGCAATAATAGGTGAAAGACCTAATCCGAGCAGGGGAAGACCACATTGCTGAAGACCCTGGAGCAGTCCACGGCGACTTGGTTTACCTGCAACGGCTGTAGCCGTAAATGAAGTAGGTGTATAAGCACCTTCAGTAACACCGAGTAATGATCGAATAAGAACAAGCATGGTTAGGCCGGCAGCTATACCAGTTAAACCACCAAATAAAGAAAATGCTAGCACAGAACCAATAATGATTTTTCTATGGCCCCATTTATCTGCAAGGCGACCGAAAATGATGGCAAAGACACCCCAGGTTATGCCAGTAAAACCAGCCAAGGTGCCAATTGCACCAGGGTCAATGCCCAAATCAGCGGAAATAGTCGGCCAAAGTGCGCCGATGACGAAACGATCCATCCCAACTAATGCGAACCCGAGCCCGAGTAGGAGGATTACTTTCCACTCGTAATCAGTATCCCAGTTTTTATTATTGTCTTGCATTACTATCCCCTATCAAAACTAAAAATGAAGCGTAGATAATAAACGCCATTGTATGAAAAGTCTATGTTCGAAGCCTTTTGAGGAAGCTCACTATAAACGTAATTTATGGCTTAGAATTTTCTTTTAACAGCCTTTTAATATCATGACTGATTTTTCGACGTTTAATTAAAAAATGCCATCGCCTACCACCTAGTTGTTGCCATAGAACAGCTGACCGAATGCCCGCAAGCAAAGTTGCCCGAATGGTATTGGAGATAGCGGTATTTTTTAAATATTGTGGTTTGCCCGCAATCTGTATTCGGAAGGAAAGAGTGCTGATGGTTTGCTGATATAGCCTGGCAAGTTGATTAATAATGTCTGGGTTTTCAGCTAAATGCATATTTGAATTTTTATTTTCAAGTTCAGAGCCTGCTATGCCTTTAGCTATTTTTTGAAGCATACCTTGTTGCTTGTTAAGTCTGGCCTCTAAATAAACCATACTTATCAAATAACGCATTAACTCAGGGCTTTTAAGAGAATTATCCTTAGTGACAAAGATTTCTTCTAAGACTTGTAAGCCAAGTTGTAATTTTTTAACACCACCATAAACTTCAAGGGTTGAGTTTGGATTAGTAACAAAGAGGCTTTCTAAACTAGTACTTAACTTGTCTTGAGCTGCCAAGCCATGTTGTGTCAATTGATCTACAAGAAATGCTGCTTGAGCAATACCTGCAAGGGCTATGACTTGTTGCGTGTGTTTATCCATTGCTTAGATTAAACCATAGAAGAAGATTCAATAACCCCGCCGCCGAGACAAACATCGCCCTGATAAAACACGATAAATTGCCCTGGAGTGACACTACGTTGTGCTTCTTCGAAAGTAACCTTATAGCCAGATTCGTGCTTAACTAATACACAAGCTTGATCTTGTTGTCGGTAACGAACTTTGACATGACAGTTCAGCGGTAAAGCGGGTACTTTTTGATTAATCCAGCTTATATCTCTTGTCGTAAGCTGATTGCTAAAAAGCAGAGGGTGCTGATTACCTTGCACTACTACAAGCACATTTCTATCTAAATCTTTTTCAGCAACATACCAAGGAGCTTCTTCCTGGTTTTTTACGCCGCCAATACCAAGGCCTTGGCGTTGACCAAGAGTGTGGTACATCAAACCATTATGCTGTCCAAGAATATTTCCTTCGGTGTCTTCAATATCACCAGTTTGTCCCGGGAGATAAGTTTCGAGAAAATCTTTAAAACGTCTTTCGCCAATAAAACAGATGCCTGTACTGTCTTTTTTATCATGCGTAAGCAAATCGTGCTTTTCAGCTAAAGCGCGAACTTCAGGTTTTTCTAGCTCACCGACAGGGAATAAAGTTAGGGCTACTTGTTCTTCTTTAATTGCGCAAAGAAAGTAACTTTGGTCTTTATTACCATCAAGGCCTTTTAATAAAAGAGTTTCACCATCAACTTCTGCCTTTCTAACGTAGTGTCCAGTAGCTATTCGGTCGGCACCAAGATGCTTGGCATAGTCTAAAAAAGCTTTAAATTTAATTTCACGATTGCATAAAACATCAGGGTTAGGCGTGCGACCAGCTTTGTATTCATGTAAGAAATGCTCGAAAACATTGTCCCAATATTCCGCTGCAAAATTGGCATTATGTAAGTTTATGCCGAGCTTATTACAAACAGCCTGAGCATCAGCTAGGTCTTCTTTGGAAGTACAATATTCTGAACCATCATCTTCTTCCCAGTTTTTCATGAACAAGCCTTCGACTTGATAACCTTGTTCAAGCAGTAAAAGAGCTGCAACAGAAGAATCAACACCACCTGACATACCGACTATAACTTTAGTGTCTGAGTTTATGTTTGAACTAGTCATGATGTGACATGCTGATAAATAAGCGACAGTGGATATCGTTGACCAGCTAAATAGTCTTGCAGGACCTTGCCAACAATGGGGCTGCGAGCTTTAAAATCAAAATCTAGTATTTCTTCTGAACTTAACCAGTGAGCGGCAATAATATCTTTATCCAGTGATAACTCTGGATAATGTTTTACAGCTGAAGCAATAAAACAGTGCCTAATGTAAGTTATGCCATTTTGGGGAGAAAAATATTGATAGGTGCCAAGGAAGGCATTCAGCTCAACTTCCCAGGCAGTTTCTTCTAAGGTTTCACGTAGCGCAGCTTCATATAAGCTTTCGTTTTCATCAAGATGGCCAGCTGGTTGATTAAATACAGTTTGTCCATGGTCAAATTCTTCGACCATAAGAAAGCGGCCATCGCTTTCCACAATGCATGCTACTGTTGTATGAGGGTGCCAGTTCATAAGCGAGGCATCCTACCCGAAATTGGGGGCTACATAAACGGTAAACTAATGCGATAATCCTTTCTTTTTGGTGAGTTACAGAAAAATGAGTGATTTGACACATCTTGATTCCAAAGGCCAAGCTCAAATGGTTGATGTTGGAGCAAAAGAAATAAGCCAACGTCTAGCAAGAGCTGAGGCCATTATAACTATGCAGCCACAAACGCTGTCGATGATCACGGAAGGCAAGCATAAAAAGGGTGATGTGTTTGCTGTGGCACGTATAGCAGGTATACAAGCTGCTAAAAAATGCCCTGATTTAATTCCTTTGTGTCACCCACTTATGTTGAGCTCAGTTAATGTAGAACTAGAAGCTGATGCACCAATGAATCAGGTAAAAATCACAGCAACTTGCAAACTGGCGGGTCAAACTGGTGTGGAAATGGAAGCACTAACGGCCGCTTCTATCGCTGCATTAACCATTTATGATATGTGCAAAGCAGTTGATAAAGGCATGACGATTTCGCAAATACAATTATTAGAAAAATCGGGTGGAAAGTCGGGTGATTGGAGCAGAGATTAACTATGGCGACTATCCATTATTTTGCCAGTATTCGTGAAAAACTGGGTCTTTCAGCTGAGCAAGTTGAACTGCCATCGCAAGTGGATACAGTTAGCGCATTGGTTGAACTGCTTATTAAGCAGCATGAAAAAGATGACAAGGAATTTAATAGTAGCTGGGGTGATGTGCTAAATAACACTGCCGTATTAGTTGCAGTTAATCAAACTGTCGCTAAGTTTTCTTCCTCAATTAAAGATAGCGATGAAATTGCTTTCTTTCCTCCGGTCACAGGTGGTTAAGAGATTCTGCAATGCGTTCACTGAAAATTTCAATTCAAGAGCAAGACTTCAGTATTGAAGATGAGTGCACTGCAATGCGTGCTCAGCATAAAGATATTGGTGCGCTTGCTACCTTCACGGGCCTAGTCAGAGAGATGGATGACGAGAGTTCAGCTGAGCAAGAGGTTTCATCACTTTATGTAGAACACTATCCCGGTATGACTGAAAAAAACCTTGAAGAAATTGCCGAACAAGCAAATCAGCAATGGCCTTTGCTTGATATAACAATAATTCATCGTATCGGTGAGTTAAAAGTCTCTGAACAAATTGTTTTTGTCGGTGTTAGTAGTATGCATCGCGAAGCTGCCTTCGCGGCTTGTACATTTATTATGGATTTTTTGAAAACCAAAGCAGCATTTTGGAAGAAAAGTAACAACAGTGATAATGCTGGCCACTGGGTAGAAGCAAAAGAATCTGATTCAGATGTTAGTGAAAAGTGGGCAGAAGCTAAACAGAAGCGCTAGAATACGCGCTTTTTTTCAGGGAAGTAATACCATGCTTGAAGTAAACAGTTTGCTACAACAAATAAAAGATAATCTGAGACGTATTAATGTTCTCAGGGGGTATCTTTGACTTTGAGCAAAAGCAGGAGCGCTTAACGGAAGTTGAACTGGAATTAGCCGAGTCTACTGTTTGGGAAAAACCTGAATATGCTCAAGCACTAGGTAAGGAACGCGTAAGCCTGCAAGGCGTTGTTAATACCATTCTGGAACTTGAACAAAGCTATGCTGATATGGAAGGCATAATTAATCTAGCTAAAGAAGAAAATGACCAAGAGCTTTTGGATGAGGCTTTACTAGATTTAAATAAAGCCGAAAGCAACCTCGACCAGTTAGAAAAGCGTCGTATGTTTTCCGGGGGAATGGATGCCAATAATGCATTCTTGGATATTCAATCAGGCTCTGGTGGCACCGAGGCGCAAGATTGGGCAGAAATGATCATGCGCATGTATTTGCGTTGGGGTGAACAAAAAGGTTTTAAAACAGAATTGATGGAATCTACTCCGGGTGAGGGAGCAGGTATAAAAGGTGCGACACTTTACTTTGAAGGTGAGTTTGCCTTTGGTTGGTTGCGTACAGAAACTGGTGTACACCGTTTAGTAAGAAAATCGCCCTTTGATTCTGGAAATCGACGACATACCTCATTTGCCTCTGTATTTGTATCACCTGAAATAGATGATGATATTGATATAGAGCTAGATATGAGCCAAGTTAGAGTTGATACTTATCGTTCAAGTGGCGCTGGAGGACAGCATGTGAATACCACTGATTCTGCAGTACGTTTGACCCATGAACCTAGTGGAATAGTTGTACAGTGTCAGAATCAACGTTCGCAACATAAAAATAAAGAAACGGCTATTAAGCAATTGAAAGCTAAACTGTACGAAATGGAAATGCTGAAAAAGCGTGAAAGTTTACAAGCGATAGAAGATACTAAAGCCGACATTGGTTGGGGCAGTCAGATACGATCTTATGTATTGGATTCATCTAGAATAAAAGATTTACGCACCAATGTAGAAACATCAAATACAGGTGCGGTTTTGGATGGTGAATTAGATCAGTTTATGGAAGCCAGCCTAAAAATGGGCTTATAAGAACTAATAAAAAATTATAAATAAAAGCACTGAGAAGTTAACAATGAGCGATAACGAAACTAATACTGAAGCAGTTGATGAAAACAAACTAATACATCAACGTCGTGAAAAACTGCAAGAAATTCGACAACAAGGCAACGCCTTTCCTAATGATTTTCGGCGTACGGCTTTTGCCAATGAGTTGCATGCTGAATTTGATGAGCAAAGCAAAGAAGCCATAACAAAGGCTAATCGTATAGTCAGCGTAGTGGGTAGAGTAATTCGTATGCGTGGACCATTTATCGTTTTGTTGGATGGCAGTGGTGAAATTCAGTTATATATAAATTTTAAAAACTTAGATGAAGTTAAAAACAAAGAAATTAAAAGTTGGGATTTAGGTGATATTGTTGCAGCTAACGGTGAAGTTTTTCAAACAGGTAAAGGTGAGTTATCTGTTCGCATTAGTGAAGTTCGCTTATTAACAAAATCATTAAGACCACTGCCAGATAAACATAAAGGATTAACTGATACCGAAGTGCGTTATCGACAAAGGTATGTGGATTTAATTGCCAATGAAGAAGTCCGAGAGACTTTTGTTATTCGTTCTAAAATAGTTGATGCCATTAGGCGTTTTATGAATGCAGATAACTTCATGGAAGTGGAAACGCCGATGCTACAAACGATTCCAGGGGGTGCAACTGCGCGCCCATTTGTCACGCATCATAATGCCTTAGACCAAGATATGTACCTTCGCATAGCGCCAGAACTCTACCTAAAGAGACTGGTGGTTGGAGGATTTGAAAGAGTTTATGAAATTAATCGTAACTTTCGTAATGAAGGTTTATCGACCCGACATAATCCTGAATTTACCATGTTGGAATTTTATCAAGCCTATACTGATTATCATCACATGATGGATTTAACCGAAAATATGTTTCGCTATATTGCTGAAGAAGTTAAAGGTGATACGACGATTACATATCAAGGTATTGCTATCGATTTTGCTAAACCATTTGCTCGAATGTCTGTGGTAGATGCCATTATTAATAATGTTGAAGGTGCGACTGTAGAACAGTTAACAAATCTAGAAAGTGTCAGCGCTTTAGCAAAAAAAATTGGTGTTGCTGTAAAAGATTCATGGGGTATTGGTAAGTTACAGATGGAAATTTTTGAAGAAAAAGTTGAGCATCTCTTAGAGCAACCAACTTTTATAACCGAATACCCAACCGAAGTTTCACCTTTGGCTAGACGCAACGATGACAGCCCAGAAATCTCAGATAGATTCGAATTATTTATTGCTGGCAGAGAAATTGCCAATGGGTTTTCTGAGCTAAATGATCCTGAAGATCAAGCTGAACGCTTTCATGCGCAAGTAGCCGAGAAAGATGCCGGTGATCAAGAAGCTATGCACTTTGATAATGATTATATTACTGCATTGGAATATGGCATGCCGCCGGCGGCGGGTGAGGGCATAGGTATAGATCGTTTAGTGATGCTCTATACTGATTCGCCTTCCATTCGAGATGTGCTGTTATTTCCACATATGCGCCCTCAGCATAGTTAATAAAGCAGTTGATATTTTGGTAGGAGCTAAGAGCAATAATATTGAACTAGAAGAATCCTGGTTAGTAGAGCTTACAAATGAGTTCGAGCAGGATTACATGCAAAAGCTGAAAGCTTTTTTGCAGCAAGAAAAAGCAGCTCACAAAGTAATTTTCCCGTCCGGGAATTTAATTTTTAATGCGCTGAATTCAACTCCCTTAGATAAAGTAAAAGTGGTCATACTTGGTCAAGACCCTTACCACGGGCCGAATCAGGCACATGGTCTTTGCTTCTCCGTCTTACCTGATGTCGCCATTCCTCCTTCATTGCTCAATATTTATAAAGAACTTGAAACCGATTTAGGCATAAAACGCGCAAAGCATGGTTGTTTAATGCATTGGGCTGAACAAGGCGTGCTCCTACTAAATTCTGTACTAACTGTTGAAAAAGCACATGCCGCTTCGCATCAAGGCAAAGGTTGGGAAAATTTATCGTTTTACAATTTTAATGACAGGTAAGCAGCCTTCCTGGAAAGAAATCTATAAGTGGATGCGCTATAGCTAGGCATCTAGATATAAGAAATTTAAGGCAAAAAAAAGCCGGATTTTAAGTCCGGCCAAAGTGTTGCTCTCAGGGTCTAAAATGTAAACTATGTCAAAAGTGTTAGGCTGTTTTCTCCCAGTTAATATTCTCGATTTCTTCTTCTAACTCTTCTCCAGCTTGTTCTAACCACCATTCTAAATTTGGGTTACTTAACAGAGTCTGAATATACCCTCTGCTTTGTTTGGATAGCTCAGCACCATAGGCATTTAGAGCAATAACTATGGGTGCAAGCATGCAATCGACTATTGAGAATTGACCGCTTAGATAGCTTCCTCCATCACCAAAATTAGTCCGACAACAATAGATAATGGCGTCTAAACGTGCAATTTCCTTTTCAATAGACTTAGAGGCTTTCATTTGGGTTTGTAAGTGGCAGTTCATTGGCCAATCTTTTTTGAAATGTTGAAAGTCGGCATGCAATTCGTTTGCAACTGATCTAGCCGCAGCTCTTTTTTTAGCGTGTTGAGGCCAGGCTCGGCCCTCTAAAAATGTTTCATTAATGTATTCGCATATCGCCAAGGAATCCCAAACTTTGATGGTTTCTTTCTGGGATTCATGAATTAACACAGGTAATTGTAAACTAGGTGAATACATTGCAATTTTTTCTACAGTGTTACTTTGAAAAAGCTTAATAACTATTTCTTCATAAGGGATTTCAAATTCATTTAGCAGTAACCAAACACGTAGAGAACTGGAAGAATAATTACGATCACCACTTACTAGTTGAGGTTTATTCATAATCATTTTCCGTTCTCCTTTTAATGTTAAATAGTGTTTTTATATAATCGAGCACATAAAACAAGTTTACAAAGCTGCTATTCGCTTAAGGTGAATAGTTCATTATTTGCAGAACGTAGTACCACATTGACACGTCGATCAAAAAACAATGTTTCAACATTGTCGCCCTGGCTAAGAGTTCGAGATTCACCGAAGGCTGTAGATTGAATACCTTCAGGATTGATTCCCATTGCTAGAAGAGTACGTACGACAGTATCTACCCGTTGCTCGGAGAGTCTTTGGTTATCCATGCTGGTGCCGCGCGCATCTGCGTAGCCGCTTACGATGATAAGAGGACCGCCTAAAGTTTCTGCTACTAAGACTAGTTCTTGCAGGGAATCCATATAATGTTGCTCAATAGCCGCAGAGTTAGTTGTAAAGTGCATAGATAAAGCAGTGTCTCTACAGCAAGCTAAATTATCTTGACCAGTTGAAATTTGATTAGTGAGGCTTACGCGTTGTAGGTTTGTATATTCAAGTTCTTGAAGCGCGATCTGATAACGCCTTTCAAGATCTCTTTGTTGGCTTTGTAATGCTATTAATTCTTGTTGGCTTTGGTCTAAGTGCCCACTAAGCAAAGTCTTTTCATTTTGTTCACTGTTGCTGCTAGTTGAAATTAATCCAAACATAGCGGAAGCGATAGCTCCAGGAGGTCCGGCGACCAATCCGCCGAGTAAGGCGCCTCCAAAGAAACCGAGAGCTTCATTGCGGGTGCCTTCCTGTTCTAATGAAACTAATTCTTCTGTCGGGTTAGCTATAGCGGTATTAACTGCTGTGAACACAAGAGAAGCCAGGATTAAAGGTACTATTACATTTTTATACACATTTTTATGAAACATTAGATTTTCCTTTTAAATTGATTGATGAGCTGTTGTTTCTGATTGTGTATTTAAGAGTGAGTCTAGTCCTTTTTAAGGGGACAAAAAGGGCAGTCCACTGATCAAATATGGCAAGATTATGGCAATTAACAAATGCTAATAAGCCTTGCTGCATTTAGTTGAAACTTTCGGGTATAGTTCAGATAAATCAATTAGTTGTGCAGGAAACTTATGAGCAGGCGAATCGCGATTGTGGAAGATGAATCAGCATTGCGTGAAAATTATACTGATGTTTTGCGAAAGCAGGGTTATGAAGTCTTGGCATACCCTAATCGTGAAAAAGCAATGACAGCTTTTGAACTACGCTTGCCTGATCTTGCTGTTATAGATATTGGGCTTGAAGATGAAATAGATGGCGGCTTTAAACTTTGTCAGGCATTGCGCTCGATGTCTGGCACTTTGCCAATTATTTTTTTAACGGCACGTGATAATGATTTCGATACCGTGAGTGGTTTGCGGATGGGAGCAGATGATTATTTAAGTAAAGATATTAGCCTGCCACACCTTAGTGCTCGAATTGCAGCATTGTTTAGACGTCTTGATGTTCAAGATAAGCCAACTGAGCCAGAAAATTTAGTCGAACGTAATGATTTGTTAATGGATTTAAGTCGTTTGTCAGTTAGCTGGAAGGGGCAATCAATTACACTAACTATTACAGAATTTTGGATGTTGCATGCCATGGTTAAGTTTCCTGGGCATGTGAAAAGTCGAGATGCGCTTATGCAGGAATCCAAAATTTTCGTTGATAACAGCACCATTACTTCGCATGTAAAACGAATACGTAAAAAGTTTATTCAACTAGATCCAGACTTTGACTGTATCGATACGGTTTATGGCATGGGTTATCGCTGGACCATTGAAGCTCAGGACTAAATGGCCTCTTTTACTAAAAAACTATTCGGCATTAGAACTAAGCTGGTTTTTGCTTCCAGCTTTTTGTTAATCATTCCTTGGTTGGGCTATCTCTACATTCTCGAAATGGAAGAATATTTAAGCCGTGCCCAAGAGCAAACGGTATTAGGAACTGCTCGAGCGCTCTCTGCAGCATTAAGTGAAAGGCCTGAATTATTTAATGACAGCAGCTATAGCCGCGCTTCTGAAGGACAAGATCTCTATGTCTACCCTGTGTTCTATCCCTTAGCTATTGATGATGGCAATATCCTAGATTGGCGTGATTATCAGCAATACGAACAACATTATCAGGAGGGCAGTAACACACCTAACCCGGCTAATGAATTTAGTACTTTCCGTAGCTCTAGTTTACTGGGAGACCCATTGAGTTTCCGCTTAATGCTGGGTGAATATAATCGCTCGTTATATGCTTATTTACGCGTTATTGATGAAAATGTTGTGATGCGGAATCGTGAAAGTTTACGCATTGATCGCAGTGATAACTTGCGTTTAGGGCTGGTGAATAGAGAAGGTATATTTGAAAATTATGTGATTGCACCTTATGCAGATGAGTTTATTTACCCCTATCGAATAGATGGTGACATTGGTGATATCTCATCATTGCAGTATGAGTCGAGAATTACTGGGCGCTGGAACCGAACTCCGGAAGGTTATGAGATTGAATTGCGTCTTCCCTTGGAAATGCTGGGAGATAAGCTTGCTCTCTCAATTTATGATATTGACGATAATGAAGAGCGTCGCCTAGCAGCAATCGTCTCAACTTCTGGAATTACTAGCCCAGAATCACTTGGAACATTGCGTCGGCCAACACCAGAAATAGATCGTATAGTTGCTGGCATGGGCTTAAGTAATTCCCGTGTGCAAGTAGTTGATCGCAGCCAACGCATCTTACTGAGTGACGGAGATATTCAAAGTGCCAATGGTTTAATGCTTGAAGAGTTGAATCAAGATGAACAAGGCTTATGGGCCGCCCTTAAAAACTCCTTATTAAGACCATTGTATAACCAGGTGCTTAGTCAGCCGATTAATAATTTTGTTGATGAGCTTTATCAGGAAGGCACTGTAGAAGGTGAACATATTATCTCTGCCTTAAGTGGTGTTCCTAATACTAATTTTAGAACATTAGGCAATGGCGAAACCCGAATTCTCGAAGCTGCATTTCCAATTATGGCAAATGGACAAGTACTGGGTGTAGTTGTTGTTGATCAAAATATGAATGGCATACGAACATTTCGCAATCAAGCATTAGAATCTTTATTTGATACGATGCTGGGCATAATGTTGTTAGTGCTAACTGTGTTATTTTTATTTGCTTCAGGTTTGTCTAGCCGCATTCGTTCATTGCGTAATCAAGCTGAACAAATTATCGATGACAGTGGGCGAATAAATAACACAATAAGCCCATCACGTAGCAGTGATGAAATTGGTGACTTAAGTCGCTCATTTTCAAATATTCTTGATCGCCTGACCCAATATACGCATTATCTCGAAAATATGTCTTCCAGACTGTCTCACGAATTAAGGACGCCAGTTACTGTTGTGCGTTCTTCTCTTGAGAATCTACGTATGGCGAGTGATGAAAATGAGTCGGAGACATATATTCAACGAGCAGAAGAAGGCATAGCTCGATTAAACCTCATACTGACGAATATGAGTGAAGCTTCACGCATGGAACAAATATTAAAAACTTCGGATAAAGAAACTGTAGATTTGTCGAAAGTAATTGCTGCATGTTGCGAAAGTTATAGTCAAATATATCCGCAGATTAATTTTAATCTTAATATCTCTAATAAGCAGGTTCTGATATTAGGCAGTGCTGATTATATTGTTCAACTGATGGATAAACTTATTGCGAATGCTGTCGAGTTCTCTAATGAGGGTAAACCTATAAAGATTAAATGCAGCTCTGAAGTAAACGAAGCTGTGATTTCGGTGGCAAATTCTGGGCCCTATCTAGCTGAGGAAATGAAGGATAGAATTTTTGATTCGATGGTTTCAGTTCGGCCTGAAGGTAAAAAAAACCAGCCGCATTTAGGTATGGGTTTACATATAGCCAGAATGATTAGTGATTATCATGAGGGCTATATTTATGCGGATAACTTGTTAGAAGAAGAAGGCGTGATAATCGTTCTTAGAATGCCTTTAATTCTTTAATTCTTTAATTCTTTAATTTTTACTCAGTTTCTTCTAAATAAGATGAGCCAGCTTGAATGACAGTGCCGTCAGCTAAGGTAACTATTTTTGCGTTTGCCAGATTAGCGCCGCTTCTAGCAAGGTAACCATCGACAGTAATGGCATCGCCTTCCTGTAATGTATCGCGATACCAGCCATAGCGTATTAAAGTATTTGGGCTTCCAAGCTCAAAGGCCCATAGTTCTTCTTCACCGTTCTCAGTGGTGACAACAACATCAAAAAAAGCATGAGGATTAGTCCATCTAACCCTAGCAACAGTTCCACTCAAAACGACTTCTTGATTTGGGTCGAATTGGCTAACAAAGGAATGGTGTGAAAATCCACTTAGCGGAAAAACTAAAAATATGATTGAGATGAAGCTAAGGGCTTTATTTATCATGATCTTGGTTCCTTAAAAAGTGATCAGTAATTAAAAGTTCTTTAGGTTTAATTTAAGGTCTTCCACGCCAAACAGGTTGTGCATAAAGTGAGGTGTCATTTCCTTCTGCACAAACATATTCTAAAATTTCTTGTCCCTCTACTAGTCGAGCTTCAAAACTCCGAGTCCAAGGCTCGGTATAAGCTTCAGGGTCTTCTGCAGTTATTTCAATTAGTAAGACATCGTTTTGGGGTCGTGAATAACGTTCGGTGATGGTTAATGCTTCTGTGTGAACGCCGAATCCAGGAGTAATTTCATTAAAGCCAGAAGATTCTACCACCAAGGTCTCGCCTTTCCAATAACCAATTGAATAGCCATACCAGGAAGGATTCCAAATATCAGGCTGGGTTCTGTCATCCAAGAAAATCTGTCTAAACCCAGGTGTAACAAATTCCATAAACTGTACGATTAGCTCATCTGTTTGAACTATTTTATAGGGAAATATCAGTGTGCTCATTGAAGCACTTTGAGGTAGGCAGTAAGAAGCCGAGTTTTGCTGTCCTAATGCATTTAGTTGGTCATTAATATCTTGAGCCCAAGGCTGCATAGAGGGGGATGGGAATCCAGGCGCTCTATTGGGTATGTTATACCAAACACCAGAAAAGTCCGGCTTGCCGTCTAGCATTTTGGGTGGTGGCCCGGTTAAATCTCCTGACTGTGAAATCATATCTTCAGCAAGCATGCCTGGATCATCGCCAATAGTGCCGAGGTTAATATGCCATTCTAGGTTTAGATCTAGTTGTATTGTCTGCCTAGCAGTAATTTCAATATTTTCCTGACCGTAAGTACGATACATGCAGCACGAAATTGGAAAGACAAGATTATATATGCCCGCAGGAACATCGGTTATCGAATATTGGCCTAGTAAAGAAACATCCGCTTCATAAACAACATTGGTGTCAGTATCGGTGAGTGTGATCTCAGAACTTAAACCAGTAACAATAGAACCATTTGGATCAATAAGATTTCCCGATATTGAACCAGTATTGTTTTGAGAGTAAACAACATTAGTGTTCAGGGAAAAACAGATAACAAGAGAGACTAGTAGAGTGCTAAATAATATCTTGGTATGACTTATGTTTTTTCTCATCAGATTTATTCTTATTAATTTTCAAATAAATCTACACTTATTTGGCGTTTAAGACAAACCAACTATGGGGAATATTCAAAGACTTGATCTAGGTGGGTTAAACTGAGTTTATTGCCGTCAGAGCTTGTATCTGTGTGGCCTATAAGTTGAGCGTCGATATTAAAGCCATTCGCAATCAAGATTACCTTCTCCGCTTCTTCTGGTTGGCAATATATTTCCATACGATGCCCCATGTTAAAAACCTTATACATTTCTTTCCAAGGCGTTTCGGAAGCCGCTTGAATTGCTTTAAATACTGGCGGTGTTTGGAATAAATTATCTTTGACGAAATGAACATTGTCGGCAAATTTTAGGCATTTAGTTTGGGCGCCGCCAGAACAATGTATCAAACCTTGAATAAGGTCAGGGTGCTGTTCGAGTATTTTATAGATAACCGGAGCATAGGTTCGCGTTGGACTTAATATTGCTTCACCCACTGTGAAGTCTGACTCAGGCAGAGGGTCTTCAAGTTTATAGGGCCCACAATAAACCAAATCACTTGATACATTTGAATCAAATGATTCAGGGTAATTTTCAGCATAATATTTACTGAGCATGTCATGTCTGCCACTGGTTAAGCCATTGCTGCCAATGCCGCTATTGGGTTTATCCTCATAAGAACTTTGTCCTGTTGATGACAGCCCAACAATTGACAAGCCAGGCTGGATTAAGTCACCAGTGATTACATCTTTTTTCTTCATAACCGCTACAGCGCAACTGTCGACAACGATAGTGCCAGTTAAATCGCCAACGTCTGCAGTTTCACCACCACCACTGTATATTTTTACGCCGAACTCACGCAGTTTAGTTAGAAAGTTTTCACTGCCTTCAATCAGTGCACCAACTACTTCGCCAGGGCAGTTCAAGGCGTTGCGGTTGACCGTATTTGAAAGCAAAATCCGCCCATTGACGCCTATACAAAGTAAATCATCTAGGTTCATCACGATCGAATCTTGTGAAATACCGTGAAACACTTGTGTGTCACCAGTTTCTTTGTAGGAGAGATAAGCGATGATAGATTTGGTACCGCTACCGTCAGCATGGATAACATTACAATGCTCTGGGTTGCCGGTAAGGTAATCTTCGGTAATTTTGCAAAAAGCATTTGAGAACAGGCCATGATCTAGCCCATCAACCACTTGATGGACTTCGTTTTTATCTGAAGAAACGCCTCTAGCCTGGTAGCGACCAATACTTTCATCGGGGCTGGCAACTATGTAGCCACTACGATCTACTGCTTGAATCAATCCGCGAAATTCAAGCTGACGAAAAGCTTTTACGACGGTGTTTGCAGCTAAACCATATTCTTCTGCAAGGCTCCGAATACTGGGTAATTTATCACCAAGCTGGAGCTCTTCTGTGTTGACCTTGAAGTGAATTTGATCAACAATTTGTTGAAAGATAGGGGTTGAGAGGTCGTTATCTAACTCAAGTTTCATGAAAAGCCCATATTTAAGACAAACTATAGAGGGAAATCTGTATCACGATAATGATACAGATTGTTAAAGCTTAGCTCAATGAAAATAGCCTTAGATTTGAAAATTGAAAGCAGTGATCATCTTAGTGCTGACTATATAGAAGCAATTAAGCAGCGGACAAATTTACCCTTGTTGGAAATATCTAATATAGATGAATACTCACATAGCCTCTGTTTGGAAGACTCAGGCTTATCACTTCAGTGCTTGAATTTAAAAGCTGGCGAAACTCATAAGCAGCCTACAAAGGTAGATTTCCAAGATGCAGCCTTACTTCATCGTAAAAATGGTTTTGGCAAAAACCAGGGTCTGGCTAAGGCGGTTGGATTAAATAAACATGAACCTATGCATGTGTTAGACGCTACTGCAGGTCTAGGGCGTGATGCTTTCATCTTGGCTAGTATGGGCTGCCAAGTTAATATGCTAGAGCAATCAGCTGTTATTTATAGTTTACTTTTTGATGGGATTAAACGAACTGAAAATTCTGAAGATGAAGAGTTAAAATCCATCATCCAGAATATGTCTTTACACCATGCTAGTGCTCAAGATTGGTTTAACGAAATTATGCAGGGTGCCAAAGCTAAGCCAGATGTAATTTATTTAGATCCGATGTTTCCGCCAAGGAATAAAAACGCTAATGTGAAAAAAGATATTGGTTTGCTGCAGGAAATTCTGGGTTTTGATGAGGGTAATGACAGTTTACTCGAGGCAGCTAAAAAATGTGCCAAACACCGAGTGGTGGTTAAAAAACCCGGCGGTAAAGTAATAAAAGGAGGTATAAAGCCCAGTTTTATTGTGCCAGGAAAGACTGCGCACTTTGAAGTGTTTGTTTAAAGAAGAATTTCTTCTAGCACTTTTTCATAAATTATCGCGAGTTGATCTAGGTCTTCTAAGGCCACATGTTCATTATTTTTATGAATGCTGGCATTGATAGGGCCTAACTCAACCACTTGTGCACAAGCTGGAGCAATAAAACGACCATCACTAGTGCCACCACCTGTAGATAAAACGCAATCAACATCATTGACAGACTTTATACTTTTTATAACGGCATTGGTTAAGGTGCCTTCTTCAGTAATAAAAGGGTTGCCTGAAAGGTGCCATTCAATTTCATAATTATCGTAATGATGATCAAAAATTGCTTCAACTTGTGCTTGTAAACCTTCAGCAGTGACTTCTGTGGAGAATCTAAAATTAAATAACAAAGACATCTCCCTGGGGATCACATTTGTAGTGCCTTGCCCGGCAGAAATGTTTGATATTTGGAAGCTGGTTGGCGGAAAATAGTCATTGCCTTGATCCCACTCTATTTGACTTAACTCTGTAAGTGCAGGTAAAAAAACCTGAATAGGATTGATGGCCAGGTCAGGGTAGGCAACATGGCCCTCTTTCCCTCTTACAGTCAGAGAACCATTTAAAGAACCGCGTCTTCCATTTCTAACAACATCCCCAAGTTCAGTACTGCTAGAGGGCTCGCCGACTAAACAATAATCGATATGTTCATTTCTGCTTTGTAATTCTTCAATAACTTTAACGGTGCCATTAATAGCCGCACTTTCTTCATCGCTAGTTATCAAATAAGCCAGAGAGCCTTTAAAATTTGGATGCTTGATTAGGAAATTTTCAGAAGCAGTAACCATAGCTGCGATACTACCTTTCATGTCAGCGCTGCCACGGCCATATAGCAGGCCATCTCTTATCTCAGGACTGAAAGGCTCAGATTCCCAGTTTTCAATATTGCCTGGTGGTACGACGTCAGTGTGACCAGCAAAGCAAAATAAGGGTGCATCAGTACCATGGCGAGCCCATAAATTTTTTACATCATCAAAAGGTAGGTGCTCAATATGAAAACCAATATTTTCTAAGCGCGCAGCTAATACTTCCTGACAACCTTGATCATCGGGACTGACAGAAGGTCGTGAAATTAGTTCGCTGCATAAGTCGATAATGGATGACATGCGAAAGCCTAAAATATTTTAATTATGGGAGTGTAATTCAGCATTCAATTCAATGCTGCTCTGATTCGTCAAACATTCAACAATGCCTGTCATAGAATTCCGGCGAAATAGTAAATTTTCTTTGCCGCTTAGTTCGCGAGCTTTAACGATATCTACTACATTCTTATCAATATCGAGCATACTAACTTTGGTTCCGGCTGTTAAATAAAGACCCGCTTCAATTGTGCAGCCATTGCCTAGAGAAATACCAAGGCCCGCGTTGGCGCCAATTAAACAATTCTCACCAATAGAAATGACTTCTTTGCCACCACCCGAAAGAGTGCCAATAATACTGCAACCTCCACCTAGATCACTGCCTTTGCCGACAAAGACGCCAGCGCTGATTCGGCCTTCAATCATGGCTTCACCTGCGGTGCCAGCATTAAAGTTTACGAAGCCTTCATGCATTATAGTGGTGCCTTCACCAATGTAGGCACCTAGCCTGACTCTAGATGTGTCAGCAATTCTTACACCTGTGGGCACGACATAGTCTGTCATTTTTGGAAATTTATCGACTGAATTGACAGATAAAGTTTGATTAGCAAGTCTAGCTAATAACTGTTGTTGAGCGAGCTCATTAATGGCAATGGCTCCTTTATTAGTCCAGGCAACATTTGGTAGTAAGCCAAACATGCCATCCAAATTTAAACCATGTGGTTGCACCAAACGGTGTGACAACAAATGTAGTTTTAGATAAACCTCGGGCACCGAAGTCGGACTTGAGTCTTTTTCAAGTATGCTAATCATTAGCGGTTTTTTGCTAAGTGTTAAATTTGAAAGCAAGTCGATTTGGTCCTGATTTTGGGAAGCACCAAAATTATCCAAAATCTGATTTATCTGTTGTTGATCCAGTTCGATAGCGTGATTGCCATTAGTGTAGTCAAGCACCGGCAAGATGGCTTGTTGTATGTTTGAGTCTGGATTTAATAATGGACTAGGGTAAAAACACTCAAGCCAATTACCAGCAGAGTCTTTGCTACCAATTCCAAAAGCAAGGCTATATAAATTCATTGTTTATCCGAGTCTGATTAAAAATTTTGCGGCATTATAGCAGGCTTTCATACTCACTTTGATTAAATCCGAGTAGTAGTCTCTCACTCGTATCTAGTATAGGGCGCTTGATCATGGAGGGTAATTCTTGCATGAGAAGGATTGCATTAGGTTCATTGATAGTTGCTTTGGCATCTTCATCGAGCTTGCGCCAAGTTGTGCCACGACGGTTTAACACGTTTTCATAGCCAAAGACTTCACACCAATGTTTAAGCAGGTCAGTACTGACTCCTTGCTTTTTATAGTCATGAAACTCAAAGCTTATATTATTTTTATCGAGAAAAGCTCGTGCTTTCTTAATGCTGTCGCAATTTGCAATGCCATACATAATCATCATGGTTTTAAATAATACTCAAGCTGCTTTCAAAGTGGCGTTTAGTTTTTCTTTTATAAGGGTTTGTAATTCGTCTGATAGTTTCTTATTCGTTATCGGCTTATTTTTTTTGTTGGTAATAAAAAATACATCTTCAACATTCTCACCTAAAGTTGTAATTTGTGCATTATGTAGAACAATATTTTTCTCAATAAATATATTGGCAACTTTAGCCAAGAGGCCCGGCCTGTCAGAGCAGAGAACTTCTAAAATGGAGTAAGGAAAGTTTTCTGGATTAGTGAAGCTGGTTTCAGTCTCTCGGTTGAAATGTCTTACTTGTCTAGAAGTATGTTTTTTATTCTTAGATGGCTTTTCTATTGGTAATGCATATTCCTTTAATAAACTTATTATTTCTTCCATTCTTGGCGAATTCTTTTTAATTAATGTGCCATTGGTTTCCAGAACCATGAAAGTCAATAATGCTTTATTAGATGCTGTATTAAATAACCTGGCATTTTGTATATTTAAATTAAGTCTGTCGAAAGCATTGACAATATTTGCAAATATATAATGTGAATTTTGCGTGTAGATAAAAACTTTCGAGGCGCCTTCAGATTGATATTTCGTGCTGTTATTTATAAGTATTAAGGGTGAGTCTAAATCTTCGTGCTTGGCTATCGCTAGAGTTTGCCTGGCAATATCTTGAGGGCTTTCTCTGAGAAAATAATCTTCACTAGGTTTATCCCATATGGAAAATGCTTGTTTTTTGCTCATGTTTTCATCGTTGATTATTGCAAGAGCCTGGTTTTGATTGTCTTTGATGCGAGCACTTTTACCAACTACTTTTTCTAAACCGAGACTAAGTGCGCGCTTAGTGCTTTGATAAAGCTGTCTAAGTAGAGAAGCGCGCCAAGCATTCCAGAGTTTAGGGTTGGTAGCGTTAATATCGGCTACAGTTAAGGCGTAGAGGTAGTCTAGCCGAGTCTGATCGCCGACTATTAAAGCGAAACTTTTTATTACGTCAGGGTCTTGAATATCTTGGCGTTGCGCGAAACTGGACATGAATAAATGGTTTTTTACCAGCCAAGCAACAAGCGCTGTATCCCATTTACCCAGATGATGTTTAAGACAGAATTCTTCTGCATCTTTTACACCTAATAGCGAATGGTCTCCACCACGGCCTTTGGCAATATCGTGATAGAGGCCAGCTATATAAAGTAATTCTATTTTAGGTAAGGTTTTTATAATGCCAGCAGCAAGCGGATACTTTTCTATTGCCTCGGTATGGCTCAAGCGACGCATATTTTCAACAACTTGCAAGGTATGATCATCGACAGAATAAATATGAAATAAATCATGCTGCATTTGACCGATGATACTCCCAAATTCTGGTAAGTAATTCCCAAGGATTCCGTATCGCTTCATTTGCCTTAGTCGTGCAACCATTTTATAAGGCGAGCGTAATAGCTCCATAAATAAACTGGTATTACGTATATCACTTCTGAAATCATCATCAATTAAATGGCGACTGTTTCGAATTAAACGAATGGTGGAGGCTCTGATTCCTTCAATTTTTTTATCCTGTGCAAACAGTACAAAAATTTCTATCAATGCAAAGGGTGTTTGTTTGAAGATCCTAGAATGAACGGCTTCAATATAATTATTATGGATTTGAAAGCGGGCATTTAATGTAAGAATTTTGGCCTTTTCTTTTGAGCGTACTATTTCTTCATCGAAAAGTTGTAAAAGGACGTCATTTAATTCGCGTAGCGTTTGCACGCTGCGATAATACTCTTTCATTAACTTTTCAATACCTAGACTGTTTTTATCGTCTTTATAGGAAAATATTTCTGCTAGGCTACGCTGGTGTTCAAATAAAAGCCGGTCCTCACCGCGTTCAGCTAACATATGTAAGCCATAGCGTAAGGACCAAAGAAAATTTCTGCCTTTAATTAAATCTTGGTATTCGTTTTTTTGTAGGAAGCCGCGTTCAACTAATTCCAAAAAGTCTGAGGCGCCAAAATGCCGTTTTGATATCCACCCGATAGTCTGAATATCTCTTAGTCCACCAGGAGAAACTTTAAGGTTAGGTTCTAGTGCGTATTCAATGTTGTCATATTTAGCATGACGAGAGATTTGTTCATTAAGTTTTGCAGTAAAAAACTTTTTCGCGTCCCATATTTTTTTCTTGCTGACTTCCAGTATAAGTTTTTTATGTAGTTTGGGATTGCCAAAAACTGTTCTAGACTCCATCAATGCTGTTGCAATTGTAATGTCTTTTGTAGATTGCTTTTTATTCTCATTGATAGTGCGAACACTTTGGCCAACCTCGAGATTTATATCCCAAAGAAAAGTTAAAAAACTTTCAATATTTGTTTTATATTTTTTATGATTATTTTTGGCTAGTAATATTTGAATATCAATATCAGAGTAGGGATGTAACTCTCCTCGGCCATAACCACCAACAGCCAGTAAACTAATATTTTCTTCATTTTCCCAGTCGTATTGCTGCCATACCTCAATCAGTATTTGATCAATGAAGCTGGTAAAATCAGAGATTATTTCCTCTATATTGGCTTTAGATTTAAAACGTTGGTTAAGTAAAGCTCGAGTTTCAGAGATAGCTTGTTTGAAGCAGCTTATGGGTGAGTTGGTTTTGGCTAACTGGTGCTTGAATTTTTTTAAATGAAATAAATCAGAACTTATTTTTGCCATGAGGATTTAAAATTTTTCCTCAGTACGCTTAGTTAAAACTTCACAGCCGTCTTCCAGCACCGCTAAGGTGTGTTCCCATTGTGCAGATAGGCGACGATCTTTAGTAGTGACGGTCCAACCATCTTTTTTTGATAAACGCGTGTAGCGTGATCCAGCATTAATCATCGGTTCGATAGTGAATGTCATCCCAGTCTGCAGTTCTAGACCTGTGTCAGGTTTGCCGTAATGTAGAACTTGAGGTTCCTCATGGAAAATGCGCCCAATGCCGTGGCCACAGTATTCTCTAACAACAGAATAATGCCGATTTTCCGCATATTGTTGAATCGCATGTCCGATATTGCCTAAGCGTACACCTGGCTTCACCATATCAATAGCAAGATATAAGGCTTCTTGTGTAGTTTTAATTAAACGTTCTGCATGGCTAGCTGTGTTACCAAGCATAAACATTTTACTGGTGTCACCGTGAAAGCCATTTTTAATAACTGTAATGTCGATATTAATAATATCGCCATCTTTAAGTACTTTATTATCACTAGGTATGCCATGACAAATAACATGATTGACTGAGGTGCAGATGGATTTAGGGAAACCGTTGTAATTTAGTGGCGCGGGAACGGCTTTTTGTACGTTAACAATATAGTCATGACATATGTTGTCGAGTTCAGCGGTTGTAACACCTATTTGCACATGAGGGCCTATCATTTCCAGTACTTCAGAAGCAAGCCGACCCGCTTCACGCATCAGAGTTATTTCTTCTGGGGTTTTGATTGTTACGGCCATAAAGCAGGTGTATTTCGCAAAGGGAGTGATTTTAGTGTATCTGCACCTTTAAAGTATAGATAAGCTTTGCATTCTAAGCAGATATTATTACTTTAAGTCAGCCGAACTTTATGGTATAAAGCCGCACGCTTTAAGGGCTCAGGCCTGAAAAACCACTTAGAGACAAGAATATCTTGTCAAAACTTATTAAAAATTAACGTCACACATATATCGACACATGTTCCCGGGTGCTTTTCGGGTCAAACCTAAAGGTTGGGATCATGGGATGTATGGAGGCTTAACCCAAAGGAAAAATTATGAGTACTGCAAGCATGAAAGACATGCTGAAGGCTGGTGTACATTTCGGCCATCAATGTCGCTACTGGAACCCGAAAATGGAGCAATATATTTTCGGAGCCCGCAATAAAATCCATATCATAAATCTTGAACATACAGTTCCTGCATTTAATCAAGCTCTAGCACAAATTAAACAAATGGCGGAACGTCGTCAGAAAGTTTTATTTGTTGGTACTAAAAGAGCCGCTAGCAAAATTATCAAAGAAGAAGCTAGTCGTGCTGGCATGCCTTTCGTTGATCAGAGATGGCTGGGTGGAATGCTGACAAATTACAAGACTATTCGTGCTTCTGTGAAAAGATTGAAAGATCTTGAAGCTCAAGCTGCAGATGGTACTTTTGAAAAATTATCAAAGAAAGAAGCGCTTATGCGCAGAAGAGACCTAGAGAAGCTTGATAAAGGCATAGGTGGAATTAAAAACATGGGCGGCTTACCTGATGCACTTTTTGTTATTGATGTGGATCATGAACGCATTGCTGTGACAGAAGCCAACAAAATTGGTATTCCAGTCATTGGTATTGTTGATACAAATAGTGACCCAGATGGCGTTGATGTTGTTATTCCTGGTAACGATGATGCCATTCGAGCTGTAGAACTTTATGTTAGATCCGTCGCAGATGCTTGTATTGCAGGCCGTGGTGATTCTGACGTGGAAGCAGCTGTTAAAAATGAGTTTGTTGAAGAAATTGATTCATCAACAGGTGACGGCGGTCCTAAAGTTACAGTTAAATCTAAAGCTAAGGCTAAGCCTACTCCTAAAGCTGAGACAGCATCTGATTCAGTCGAAAGTGAGCCGAAAGCTGAGACAGCAACTGATTCAGTCGAAATTGAGCCTGCAGCTGAAGCGGTAGAAGCTAAACCTAAGGCTAAAGCTAAAGCTAAAGCTAAAGCGAAAGCTGCACCTAAGGCTAAAGCGAAAGCTGAGCCTAAAGCAAAAGTCAAACCTAAAGCGAAAGCCAAGGCAAAAGCAAAAGCTGCACCTAAAGCTAAAGCAAAGGCTGCGCCTAAAGCTAAAGCAAAGGCTGCACCTAAAGCGAAAGCAAAAGATAGCGGCGATAAAGACGCTTAAATTTGCACAAGGTATTGGGCTATACAAGCCTAATTCATTCAATACTTAAACTTTTTTCACTCCCTGTACTCTAAACAGGGGTGGAAAAAGATGAGACACATATAAGTGTAGTAGAGGAGCCGAATATCATGGCTAACGTTACAGCAGCATTAGTAAAAGAATTACGTGAAAGAACTAGTCTTGGCATGATGGAATGTAAAAATGCTTTGGTAGAGTCCAATGGTGATATAGATGAAGCCATTGAATTATTAAGAAAGGCAAGCGGAATGAAAGCAGCTAAAAAAGCTGGTCGTACCGCTGCTGAAGGAGCGGTGCTTGTTAAAATTGCCAGTGACAATAGTGCTGGTGTATTGGTTGAAGTTAATAGTGAGACTGACTTTGCAGCTAAAGAAGAAAATTTTGGAAACTTTTCACAACTAGTATTAGACGCGGCATTTGAAGCAAAAGAGCCAGATGTTAGTAAGCTGATGGATTCTGAACTAGAAACAGCTAGGTTAGGACTAGTACAAAAGATTGGTGAGAATATTTCTGTAAGACGAGTGGCTGTTGCCGTGGAAGAAGGTCTGACAGTTGGATCTTATGTACACTCAAATAACAAAATTGCAGTATTGCTTAGTTTACGTGGTGGCGATGAAGTCTTAGCGAAAGATGTTGCTATGCATGTTGCTGCAGTAAGCCCCATGGTTGTGAATGCTGAAGAAGTTCCTGCTGATGTATTAAGTAAAGAAAGCGAAATTTACACAGCTCAAGCTGCAGATAGCGGTAAGCCGGCTGATATCGTTGAAAAAATGGTCAGTGGACGTCTAAGAAAATTCATTGAAGAGGTCACCCTTACTGAACAGGCCTTCGTTAAAGATCCTGACATTAAAGTGGGCAAAATGGTCAGTGATGCTAATGCAGAGATCATCAGTTTTACTCGTTATGAAGTGGGTGAAGGTATTGAAATAGCTGAAGTAGATTTTGCGGCAGAAGTTGCTGAACAGCTAAAAGGTGCTGAAAAAGATAAAGATAAAGAGTGAAAACTAAAGCCTAACAACTATGAGTAACAAAATACGCAAATACGACAGAATCCTGCTTAAGTTGAGTGGAGAAGCGCTGACAGGTAGTGCGGATTTTGGTATCGATCCTAAAGTGCTTGACCGAATGGCTTTAGAAATTGGGCAGCTAATAGAAATTGGTGTGCAAGTCGGCTTGGTTATAGGTGGTGGCAACCTTTTTAGGGGTGCTGCTTTGCATGCTGCTGGCATGGAAAGAGTTACAGGCGATCACATGGGCATGTTAGCTACTGTGATGAATGCTCTTGCTATGCGAGATGCGTTAGAACGGGCGAATATCTCGAGTCGTGTTATGTCGGCTATTCCGATGAGCGGTGTTGTAGAACATTATGACCGCCGTACTGCAATCCGCCATTTGAAGGCCGGTGATGTTGTGATTTTTTCTGCTGGCACAGGCAATCCATTCTTTACAACTGATTCTGCTGCTTGCTTACGTGGTATTGAAATTGATGCAGAGCTAGTTCTAAAAGCAACTAAAGTAGACGGTGTCTATTCTGCTGATCCTGTTAAGGATCCTGCAGCGATCAAGTATGACAAGCTAACTTTTGATGAAATTTTAGATAAAAAGTTAGGTGTGATGGATTTAACAGCTATATGTTTAAGTCGTGACCATAATTTACCTGTCAGAGTTTTTAATATGAATAAGAAGAAAGCTCTGTTTAATATTATGGTTGGCGAAGAAGAAGGTACCCTTATCGAGTCTGGTTCTTAAAAGCATCGAACTAGTTGAAATATTAGTAATTAAGTTATAGATAGTTATAGATAGTTATAGATAGGTAGAGAGGATTTCTGATGATTGATGAAATTTTGATAGACGCAGAAGAAAGAATGGATAAAAGTTTAATAAGCCTTGATTCTGCTTTCAATAAAATTAGAACTGGCAGGGCTCATCCTAATATTCTTGATAATGTTTACGTAGATTATTACGGAACTGATACGCCGATTCAACAAGTGTCTAATGTAACAGTCGAAGATGCTCGATCTTTGCTTATCACACCTTGGGAAAAGCCCATGTTAGGGCCTATTGAAAAAGCTATCATAAGATCAGATTTAGGGTTGAATCCTTCTAATAACGGGGATGTTATTAGAGTACCGATGCCTGCCTTAACCGAAGAAACCCGTATGGAATATACTAAACAGGCTAAGCATGAAGCTGAGAATTCTCGAGTTGCTTTAAGAAATATTCGCCGAGATGCTAATCAACATGTAAAAGATTTACTTAAGGATAAAGAAATCAGTGAAGATGACGAACGTAAAGCTGAACAAGATATTCAAAAACTTACTGATAGTCATATTGCTAAAGTAGAAGAAAAATATAGCGCTAAAGAAACCGACTTGTTGGCAATTTAATTAAGTACAAGGTGGTTTCTTAATGTCAGTAGAAGTATCAACAGACAAAAAAAACTTACCCCGCCATATCGCGATTATTATGGATGGCAATAATCGCTGGTCTAAACAACAGAACAATTCTCAGTTATCAGGACATCGTACTGGTGCATTGCAAGCGCGCAGCATTACTAACTACTGCGCAGATCTCAAAATTGATTATTTAACCTTATTTGTATTCAGTAGTGAAAACTGGCTAAGACCGAAGAAAGAAGTCAGCAGTTTGATGGCGCTTTTTTTGAGTGTGTTGCAACGTCGAGAAATAAATAAATTCCATGAGCGTAATGTAAAGATCAATTTTATCGGAGATAGTCAGCGCTTTCCAAAAAAAATAAGAGCTCAAATGAAAGTTGTCGAAGACCTGACGAAAAATAATACTGGTTTAACAGTTAATGTCGCTGCGAACTATGGTGGGCGTTGGGATGTTGCAAACGCGGCAAAAGAAATTGCTATAAAAATAGACCATGGTGAGTTAAAAGTTGATGAAGTAAATGAAGAGTTGATTCAATCCTATATTTCATTGGGAGATATACCAGAGCCTGAATTATGCATAAGAACTGGCGGAGAAAAGCGGTTATCTAATTTCTTACTTTGGCAATTCGCTTACACGGAATTTTATTTTACTGATAAATTCTGGCCGGAATTTTCTAAAAAAGACTTGGACTTAGCATTAGAGAACTACACAAAGCGACAGCGTCGATTTGGCATGGTTAGCGAGCAAGTAAATAACTAAAATGTTAAGCCAGAGAATCATTACAGCTCTTGCGCTTTTATCAGCACTTTTGTTTATCGTGTTTTTCACTAATCCATTAACTTTTTTATTAATATTAAGTGCAGTTGCACTTCTTGCAGTTTGGGAATGGTCAAAACTTAGTGGTATTGAGAGTGTTTTGTCCCGTAGTTCGTATTGTTTTGTGGCTATTCTGCTCGGGGTTTTAAGCTATACATTAATACAAGACCATCTGTTTATTATCTTATCTTTAAGTTTGTGTTTTTGGGCTTTTGCGTTTCTTTTGATTTGCACATATCCAAACTTTAATTCTTACTGGAATAATCCTTATAGCTTAGGGCTAATGGGCATTTTAGTTTTATTGCCTTGCTGGTTTATGCTTATCTTTCTACGAAGCTATGATGATTTTGTTTTTAACTTTTTAACTCTTATAGCTCTTGTTGCAGCAGCTGATATTGGTGCTTATTTCTCAGGGAAAAAGTTTGGTAAACATAAACTGGCTAGGTTGCTTAGTCCTAATAAAACCTGGGAAGGCGTATTCGGTGGAGTACTGAGCTGTTTTGTTATTACCGCTTTCATTAGTTTTATAAAGCCAGGAGCTTATGGTTGGCTGGTGCTTATCAGTTTACCTTTCTTTGTATCGTTTTTTAGCGTGGTTGGCGATTTATTTGAGAGTATGTTGAAGCGGGTTCGCGGTGTAAAAGATAGCGGAAATATTCTACCCGGACATGGCGGTATCCTAGATAGAGTAGATGGTATTGTCTCAACAACTCCTGCTTATATTTTAATTTTGGTTTATTTTATTTAATTATTGCTATGTCTTTTAACGATAATAAAGAGAATGTGACGATTTTGGGCTCTACAGGCTCAATTGGCATTAATACTCTAAATGTAATCGAATCGAATGCGGATCAATATGCTGTTTTTGCCCTTACTGCCAAATCGCAAGTAGATTTATTATTTGATCAATGTGTGAAATATAAACCAGTATTTGCAGTTCTGCTTAATAGTGATGCAGCACTTCAGTTAAAAAGTAAACTTCTCGAGTCTGGCTCAGCTACCGAAGTCTTAGAAGGCTTAGAAGGGCTAAATTTTGTAGTAGAGCATGAGCAAACTGCTTGCGTTATGGCGGCTATAGTTGGGGGGGCAGGCTTATTACCAACACTACGGGCTGCAAAAGCTGGTAAAAAAATATTATTAGCCAATAAAGAAGCGCTTGTGATGGCTGGTAAATTATTTATGCAGTTAGCAGAAAAATCTGGTGCTACTGTAATTCCAATAGACAGTGAACATAATGCAATTTTCCAATGTTTGCCGGTAAGTAATCATTCAAAATTTATAAATTATGAACAGCAAGGAGTGCAGAAAATCGTTTTAACAGGATCTGGTGGCCCGTTTTTAAATACAAGTATGCTAGAGCTAAATCAAGTTACTCCAGAGCAGGCTTGTAAACATCCAACCTGGAACATGGGGCCAAAAATTTCAGTTGATTCAGCGACTATGTTGAACAAGGCCCTTGAACTTATTGAAGCGAGTCTTTTATTCGATCTCCCAGCACAAAATATTGAAGTCTTAATCCACCCTCAAAGTGTCATTCACTCGATGGTGCACTACAAAGATGGCTCTGTTTTAGCACAATTAGGCAATCCTGATATGCGAACACCTATTGCTTATGGTTTAGCCTGGCCGAACAGAATAGAGGCTGGAGTGGCGGCTTTAAACCTGAGTGAAGTTGGACAATTAAATTTTCAAGAAGCTGATGAAGAGCGCTTCCCTTGCTTGAGGCTTGGTCGGGCTGTGGCTTTATCTGAAGATTCAGCACCGATTATACTTAATGCGGCGAATGAAATTGCTGTTGCCGCTTTCTTACAAAGAGAGATCAGTTTCACTCAAATTCCTGTTATTATAGAAGAAGCTCTAAATGTGCAAGAACGCAAGCTTATAGGCAGTATCGAAGAAGTATTAGAAGAGGATAATAAAGCTAGATCTATTGCCAGCAATTTAATAGCTGGATAGTTAAACTGCTTGCAAATTATTCAACTTATAACAGTGTCAATTTAAAAAACACAGATCACTTATTTAAAGACTAATGGAACTTTTACAAACATTTACAATTAACATTCTTGCCATGCTAGTCACTTTAGGAATTTTAGTGACTATTCATGAGTTTGGTCACTATTGGGTGGCTAGACGCTGTGGTGTAAAAATTGAATGCTTTTCAATCGGTTTTGGTAAATCTCTTTTTAGCTGGTACCGGGGTGAGACTGAATATCGAATTGCAATTTTACCGCTCGGTGGTTATGTGAAAATGTTTGGTGAGCGGGATGTCGAGATCAATGAGAGTGAAAAAGCTTTAGCTTTTAACCATAAAACATTAGCTCAAAAAACCGCGATAGTGGCAGCAGGACCCTTAGCTAATTTAATTTTAGCTGTTGTGCTTTATTGGTTTATGTTTATGACAGGTGTTAGCGGAGTAGCACCAGTGATTGGCAACCTTGAAGTGGATTCACCAGTTGCTTTAGTCGGTTTACAGCGCGGCGATGAAATAATTAGTATTGACGGCGATCAGACAAGAACATGGCAAGAAGTAAGAATAGCCTTGTTGGAAAGATTAGGGGAAAGCGGTCCATTGGAATTGAGTTTCACCTCAACAGGAAGCGATTTAATTAACATTGCTAGTATTCGAATCGATCGCTGGTTGATTAACGAAGCTGAACCAGATGTGTTGGGAGCCTTAGGTATAATTCCCTATCGCCTAGATATTCCTGCAATTATTGGTGAGCTTGTTCCTGACGGCAGGGCTCAACAAGCTGGATTATTATCTCAAGACGAAATTTTAAGCGTGAACGAATTAGATCTTTCAGGCTGGTTGCATTGGGTAGATATTGTTAGAGGAAGCCCTGAGCAGGACTTGCAACTTCAAATTCGTAGACAGGAGCAAATTCTTGATTTGATAGTTAGGCCTGGAATAAGTATTGATAGTAATGGTGATCAATACGGCTTTATTGGTGCTGGTGTTGTTGTACCAGAGGTAATGCCTACTCTGCCCGTAGAAATGAATAGAGCGGTGCGTTATTCGCTATTTGCAGCTATACCCTATGCGTTTACAGAAACTTGGGATAATGGGGTTTTTATACTCGACTCGATTAAAAAGATGATTGTGGGGCTTATTTCAGTTGAAAACCTGAGCGGACCGATAACAATTGCACAAGTTGCGGGTCAGACTGCAACTTTTGGGCTTGAATACTATCTAAGTTTTCTCGCGGTTTTAAGTATTAGCTTAGGGATATTGAACTTATTACCGATTCCAGTATTAGACGGTGGCCATTTATTATATTACTTGGTGGAGGCGATTATACGTCGACCAGTACCGGAAAAGGTTCAAGCTATGGGAATGCAGTTAGGAATATTTTTTATTGTATCAATTATGTTTATCGCTTTTTATAACGATTTAAATCGGCTGCTTTAGTCTTAGCTGCCTGGGTATTAATTTTAATTATGTTTAGATTTGTACGTCGCTTTTTATTATTTGTAATTTTTGTATTTCATTTCCCTATAACTGTCTTTGCTCAAAGCTTTATAGTTTCCGAAATATACCTGGAAAACCTTCAGCGTGTTTCTTCAAATACAATTTTTAGTGTATTGAATATCAATATTGGAGATGAAGTAACTCAAGCAGATGTTGCTGAAATAATTCGCAACCTCATGGCAACGGAATCTTTTAATGGTGTTGACGTCTCGCAAGGAGACAATAACGAGCTCATCATCATTGTTGATGAAAGACCCTCAATCAGTAGTGTGATTATTGAAGGAAGTGATGCGATACCAGAAGAAATCTTAATGGAGAATATAAATAGTTTAGGTCTTTCTGTTGGCGAGTTATTTGACCCATCAGTGCTTGAAGGCTTGCAGCTCGCAATGGAAAGCCAATATGTTGCACAAGGACTTTATGGTGCGACAGTTGAACTGGATATTGAAGAACAAGAACGCAACCGCGTAGCCCTTCAAATTAATATTTCAGAGGGAGACCCTTCAAAAATTGTACATATTAATATTGTTGGAAACGATGCATTTAGTGATGAAGTTTTGCTGGAGTTATTTGAATTAAGAGAGACACATTTTACATCATTTCTTATGGGTGACGATCGTTACTCAAGAGAAGAAATTACCGGTGATTTAGAAAGTTTGCAATCTTTTTATATGGATCAAGGATTTGTGAATTTTGATATAACTTTACCAGTTGTTTCTCTTTCACCGAATAAAGATGAAGTCTACATTACAATTAATGTGGATGAAGGCGAGATATATAGGATCAACGATGTCTCCTTAGCAGGAGATTTGGTCGGTTCTGAAGAGTTGTTAAATGAGTTAATGACTTTTGTGCAGCAAGATCAAGTTTTCTCTCAAATTTTAGTCACTCAAATAGCTGAAGCTATGACGAATACTTTGAGCAATAGAGGCTACTTTTTTGCAGAAGTTAATGGCGTGCCAATTGTTGATGAAGAAGAAGGTACAGTTGATGTAACTTTTTTCGTGATTCCTGGAAATAGAACTTATGTAAATAGGATAAGTTTTAATGGTAATACTAGAACTGTTGATGAAGTGCTAAGGCAAGAAATGCGCCAAATGGAAGGGGCTCCAGCGTCAATGAACGCAATGGAACAGTCTAAGGTGAGGCTAGAAAGGCTCGGATATTTTTCATCTGTTGATTATGAAACAGCAGAAGTGGGTGGTGTTACTGACCAAGTAGATGTGGATTTTATTGTCGAAGAGCAGTTGTCAGGTTCTGTTAATTTCTCAATAGGCTATGCACAAGTACAAGGCTTAACGTTAAGTGCCCAGCTACAAGAAAACAACTTTCTTGGCACAGGAAAGCAAGTCGGGGTAGGTGTGAGCACCAACTTGTTTTCAACTAATTATCAGTTCTCTTATATTGATCCATTTTATACAGTAGATGGCGTTAGTAGAGGTTTTAGTTTTAATTACACGCAATCTGATTACGCGGAATTAAACCTAGCTGCTTACAGCACAAACTCATTAGGAGCAAATGTGAATTTTGGGTACCCCGTTAATGAGACTCAATCATTACGCTTTTCTTTAGGCATTACTAATACGGAAATTGAAACTGGGTTTGGACCTGTACAGGAAATAAAGGGAAGTCCAGAACTTGACCCTACTATTGCGAACTATCTGGTTTCACCGGCTCGATTAAGAGAGTTTACTGATGCTGGAGGTAATGTTTTCCCTATAGCTGATGGTGTCACTGCACCTCTTTCAACACTACCATCAACTGCTTTTAGAGAATTCGTACCTGGCTTTGTTGATCGTGAAGGTAATAAATTCCTTGATCTAACATTAACCTTAGATTGGAGTAGAAACAATTTACAACAAGCTGGTATTTTTGCTACTGGGGGCAGCCAACAAACTTTTTCTATTGAGTTTGCTATTCCAGGAAGTCAGTTGTCTTTTTATAAAATGCGTTTATTTGGAGAAAGTTTCCATCCATTGAATGGCATATTCCCTTTCTTGTCTCCTGGATGGATTTTTCATCTACAAGGAACTTTTGGTTTTGGTGATGGATATGGAGGAACAGAACAGCTCCCGTTTTTTAGAAATTTTTATGCCGGAGGTCAAAACTCAATTCGTGGCTTTGAAAGAAATACATTAGGTCCAAGAAGCACAGATGGATTGGCCTATTTACAACAACCAACAGAGTTGTTGCGCGACTCAAATGGCAACCTTATTCTAGATGCGCTCGGCAATGCACAGTTTAATCGGTTTTCAGAAATAGTTTATGCGCTTGAGCAGGCAGTAGATGCTAATGGTGTTCCACTTGTTGATGCAACTGGTCAGCCGGTTTTTGTTAATGAATTGGAAGTTCAATCCTTAGCTTTTTTTACTGAGCCACAGCCCTTTGGCGGCAATGTTCAGGTGACAGGAACTGCTGAAATCATATTCCCTTTGGGGCCGTTGCAAGCTCGAGACACACTGAGATCAAGTTTGTTTTTCGATGCTGGGAACGTGTTCTCGACTTATTGCACCGATTTTCAAATTTCTCAAAATAATTGTTCTGATTTTTCTCTTGAAGAGTTTAGATATTCAGCGGGTATAGCTGTGAGCTGGTTCACCGGCTATTTAGGCCTCATGACTTTGAGCTTTTCTAAACCCTTTAATAGCAGTATCATTGACGAAAGTGAAGCTTTCCAGTTCGATATTGGGAACAGTTTCTAGGGTTAATTGATTAATAATCTGTTGATATGCACACTATGTGTATAATTTTTTAAGGTGTGATTAAAAATGAAGAAAAATATTAGATTTTATATGGCAGCAATCGGCTTTATCTTAGCCAGCAATGTATATTCACAAGATGATCTCAGTGGCAGTGGTCCAAGTGTTGCAATTCTGGATATGGCTGCTGCTTTATATAACTCTGAATTAGCTGCAGCAGTGCAGGACCAGTTAAGTATAGAAACAGAAGATGATTCAGCAAGAATAAGAGAGTTAGCTCAAGAAGGTTCGGCTTTGCAGGAGCGTTTGACTGTTGACGCTGAAGTGCTTAGTGAGGCTGAGCAAAGAGATATTTTGGAGCAGCTGGAAGAGATTGGTGTGCAATATCAGTACCTTGAGCAACGTGTAGAATCAACTGTTGAGCAAAGACGTGAGATTTTTGAACAAACCTACTCTTCAAATCTGATTCAAGCAATTAGTGATGTGGTTGAAGAAGAAGATTTTGATGTGGTGTTAAGAGCTGAAGTAGCTCTTTTCTTCAAGCAAACTTTGGATATTACAGCCATGGTGACTGCAAAACTCAATGAGCAGCAATAGCTCTTTGTTATAAACGTATATTCGAAGAGTGTGCCAAATTCACCCCCTTTTGATCTAGCTACCTTAGCGGCTTTGCTAGACGCGGAGTTGGTTGGCGATCCAAGTATTAAAATTAATGCATTGACCACATTGAAAACGGCTAGTTCTGGCGATTTAAGTTTTTATCACAATCCTAGATATTACAGTGATTTGTCAGGTACCAAGGCTTCTGCAGTAATTCTGTCTAAAAGTCAGGCTGAAAACTATTCAGGGAACAAACTCATTTCAGATAATCCCTATATTTGTTATGCCCAAGCATCTCATTTATTCATGTTGGAACCTTCTCAAGAAAAAGCAATTGCGACTAGCGCAAACATTCATTCATCTGCCAACTTAGGTAATAATATTATCCTTGGTGAGAATGTTGTTATTGCAGAGAATGCCAGTCTTGGGAATAACGTTACTGTTGCTGCAAATACCGTTATAGAAGCTAATGTAGAAATAGGCGAAGCCAGTCGAATTGATTCAAATGTGTGCATTGCACACGGTGTTAAAATAGGAAAACGAGCACATATTTACGCAGGTGTTGTTATTGGTAGTGATGGTTTTGGCTTTGCACAAGAAGATGGCAAGTATATTAAAATCGCTCAACTAGGCAGCGTGATAATAGGTGATGATGTCGAGATAGGTGCAAATACATGCATCGATAGAGGAGCACTTGATGATACCGTCATCGGAAATGGTGTAAAGATAGATAATCAAGTGCAGATAGCTCACAATGTAGATATTGGTGAAGACACAGTTATTTGTGGCTGTAGTGCTATTGCTGGTAGTGTGAAAATTGGCAGAAATTGTGTGATTGCAGGTGCAGTAGGTATTATTAATCATGTAGAAATTGCTGATCGTGTGACGGTAACCGCTATGTCTTTAGTCAATCAATCTATAAAAAAGCCCGGCAGTTATTCATCAGGTACAGGGCTTTCCACCACTCAAGAATGGAAGAGAAATATAGTGCGTTTTCGTCAACTTGATAAGCTGGCGAAACGGTCAAATCAAGACAATTAATTAAAGCGAAAGATTCGCTGGCCTAGGTAGTAAATTATGATGCTTATCGAAGATGTTAAAGAGTATTTACCGCAACGTTATCCATTTTTATTAGTGGATAGAGTGCTAGAACTAGAGCCAAATAAATATATTAAAGCTTATAAGAATGTTACTACTAATGAAGAGTTTTTCCAGGGCCATTTTCCAAATAAGCCTATCATGCCTGGTGTTTTAATCATTGAGGCTATGGCACAAGCATCTGGGGTGCTTGGCTTTAAAAGTCAGGAAAAAAAGCCTAGAGATGGGTATCTGTATTACTTTGTTGGCGCAGATGGTGTGCGCTTCAAAAAACCAGTCGTACCAGGGGATCAGTTAATTCTTGAAGCAGAGATTCTAACTGTAAAAAGAGGTATTTATAAATTCCAGTGTAAGGCTACAGTGGATGGAGAAATTGTTAGTTCGGCAACAATACTTTGTGCTGAACGTCAAGAATAACACGACGGGCTTTCTATGAATGTTAGTAACGGTGGAAACGACCCGATCATTGATCCGACGGCTAAAATTGGAAATAATGTTGAGATAGGTCCATGGACTATTATTGGCCCAGAAGTCGTTATAGGTGATGATTGTAAGATTGCCTCTCACGTTGTTATTAGATCTAACACTACACTAGGTAAAAACAATCAAATTTTCCAATTTTCTTCTGTCGGTGAAAACCCTTCCGATTTAAAATATAAAGGTGAAGCGAGCCTGCTGGAGATCGGCGATAATAATGTTATAAGAGAAGGTGCAACTATTCATCGTGGAACTGAAGTTGGTGGCGGAATAACACGAATTGGCTCAGATAATTTGTTCATGCCTTATACACATGTAGCGCATGATTGCATTATTGGAAACCACACTATTTTTTCAAATAACGCAGCTGTTAGTGGTCATGTTGAAGTCGATGACTGGGCGATTCTTGCTGGCTTTGCTGGGGTTTACCAGTTTCTAAAGGTTGGGGCACATAGCTTTATAGGTGGTTTGACACATGTAAACATGGATGTGCCTGCTTATGTAATTGTGAATGGCAGCCCGCCCACTGCAAGAGGTGTTAATAGCACCGGACTAGAACGTAGGGGTTTTAGTAAAGATGCAATTAAAGCAATACGACAAGCTTATAAAATATTATATCGCGATGGAAAGACTACTGATGAAGCGATATCAGAAATTCAAAAGATGCCAGATTTCCCACCTGAAATTCAAACCTTGATTGATTCTGTACTTGCATCTACCAAAGGTATTATTCGTTAATTTATCACATGAGTAAGGTGCTTCGCATTGGAATATTAGCTGGAGAGAGCTCTGGCGATATTCTTGGAGCAGGCCTCATGCTGGTTCTTAAATCGCAACATCCTCAAGTTATTTTTGAAGGCATTGGTGGTCCTCTAATGAGCGCTCAAGGCCTGCAATCTATGGTGCCCATGGAGAGTTTATCGGTAATGGGATTAATCGAACCGCTAAAACGTTTACCTGAGCTTTTAAGGGTTCGTAAAAAAATAGTAAAACATTTTCTGGATAATGAACCTGATGTGTTTATTGGAATTGACTCTCCTGATTTCAATCTGAATATAGAAAAACAGTTAAAGCTATCAGGAATTCCAATCGTGCATTATGTAAGTCCTTCAGTATGGGCGTGGCGAAGTAAACGTATACATAAAATTGCTCGGTCGGTGGATTTAATGCTAACACTATTTCCTTTTGAAGAAGCTATCTATGAAAAAAATGGAATAGCCGTAAGTTGTGTTGGCCATCCACTGGCGGATCTTATTCCCATAGAAATAGATAAAATCTCAGCTGTTCAGGGTCTAGGGTTAAAGCAAGATACTCCGATTATGGCTTTGTTACCTGGTAGCAGAGAGGGGGAAGTAGGCAGGTTAGCACCTGAATTTCTAGAATGTGCGAGCTTATGTATGCAACATGACTCAGAGTTGCAGATTGTAATTCCATGCGCAAATGCGGCGCGAAGACAGCAAATCGAAGTTTTGCTTTTTGATAAATTTCCAACATTAAATATAACTATGGTTGATGGTCAATCACGAGAAGTGATGGCTGCAGCAGATGTAATTTTAATTGCGTCCGGTACCGCGACATTGGAAGCGCTATTATTGAAGAAACCAATGCTGGTTTGTTACAAAATGTCAGCCTTATCTTATGCGTTTATATCTAGAATGCTTAAAGTGCCCTATTTTTCGCTACCAAACTTACTGGCGGGTAAAGTATTGGTAGAAGAAAAAGTGCAAAGTGAGGTTAATGCGGAAGCCTTATTTCATGGTATACAGGCTTTGTTTCAAGATAAGAATAAACAGGTAGAATTAAACTTGGAATATTTAAAAATTCATCGATTGTTACGAAAGAATGCTAATGCAAGAGCTGCCGAAGCGGTATTAAATTTAATAACACAAGGGAGGAAGCTCTAGTTGTTGTATTGTGAGAAATCTGAATCAATGTATCGATTAATAGCGGGTGTGGATGAAGCAGGAAGAGGTCCATTAGCCGGTAATGTGGTTGCTGCAGCAGTTATATTGGACCGAAAAAAAGAAATTAATGGATTAAATGATTCGAAGAAGTTAAGCGCAACTACAAGAGAAAAACTGAGTAAGCAAATAAAACAAGAAGCGTTGTCTTATGCAATTGCTGAAGCGGATGTCAGTGAGATAGACAGCTTAAATATTTTGCAAGCAACATTGTTGGCAATGCAGCGTGCTGTTGCAGCTTTACAGCATGAGCCAGACTTTATCTATATTGATGGAAACCGCTCCCCGCAATGGGGTTTTAAGAGCAAAGCCCTGGTAAAAGGAGATCAAAGAATACAATCAATTGCAGCAGCATCAATTTTGGCTAAAGTGTATAGAGATCAAAGCTTAAAAGAATTGCATGAGAAATTTCCAGACTATGGTTTTGCGAAGCATAAAGGTTACCCAACCGCAGAGCATTTAGCTGCTCTACGAAAGTTAGGGCCTTGTCCTGTTCATCGACGTAGTTATGCGCCGGTAAGAGCAGTTCTAGATATTAAATAAGCGTGTCGGTTTCTAAATAATCCGGTTACACTTTATCGCTAAATGAAAGCAGTCTCAGATATGACAGAAACACCCTCATTCATACACCTTAAAGTTCACTCAGAATACTCTCTGGTTGATGGTTTGGTTAGGGTTCCTGCACTCATCAATAAAGCTGTCGAACTTAATCAACCAGCTATCGCACTGACAGATTTATCTAATTTTTATGCCTTAATAAAATTTTACTCTGCTGCTATCGCTAAAGGGGTGAAACCTTTGTGTGGTTGTGATTTGTTGGTGCTTGGAGATAAAGGTGAAGATAATGCTTCAATACTCACTTTTTTAGTTAAAAATAATGAGGGATATCAAAATCTTATAAAACTTATCTCGAAATCATATCAAGAAGGCCAAAGTCGTGGAAAAGCCTATACGCAAGCAGATTGGATTGAGCAACATAGCGCGGGTTTAATTGCACTTTCAGGGGCGAGAGAAGGCAGTATTGGCCAAGCTTTACTAAATGAAGATGTAAATCTAGCAAAATCTGAATTAGAACATTGGATGAAGGTGTTTCCTGATAGTTTTTATATAGAGCTGCAGCGTACACAGCGCCCTCGAGAAGAAGCCTATATCCATGCAGCGATTGACCTTAGTGCCGAGTTTACTTGCCCTGTGGTAGCAACCAATGATGTGAGATTCCTGACTGCAGAAGAATTTGAAGCGCATGAAGCTAGGGTTTGTATCAATGATAGACGTACCCTAGAAGACCCTAGACGGCCTAGGACTTATTCGGACATGCAATATCTACGTAGTAGTTTAGAAATGCAGGAGTTGTTTGAAGATATTCCTGAGGCATTGCAAAATACAGTAGAAATTGCAAAACGTTGTAACCTGGAATTATCACTGGGAACCCCATGTTTGCCTGAATACCCAGTACCTCAAGATTTAGGGGTAGATGCCTTCCTACGGCAATTAAGTGAAGATGGCCTAAAGCAGAGATTGCTTGATTTGAATGAAGAGGTTAGCGAGGAAAAGCGTCGTTTCTATCAAGAACGATTAGATTTTGAGCTGGGTATTATTACGCAGATGGGTTTCCCAGGGTATTTTCTGATTGTCATGGAATTTATTCAATGGGCTAAGGATAACGGTGTTCCCGTAGGACCAGGTAGGGGCTCAGGCGCAGGCTCTTTAGTTGCATACTCACTTAAAATTACTGACCTAGATCCGCTTCAGTATGATTTGCTCTTTGAACGTTTTTTGAACCCAGAGCGTATATCCATGCCAGACTTTGATGTGGACTTCTGTATGGACGGACGAGATAGAGTTATTGAGCATGTTGCCGAACTATATGGGCGTGATGCGGTATCTCAAATAATTACATTTGGCACCATGGCTGCCAAAGGCGTGATCAGAGATGTAGCACGCGTTCAGGGTAAGTCTTACGCTTTAGCTGACAAGCTTTCAAAATTGGTGCCATTCGAGATAGGTATGACTTTAGAAAAAGCCATGCAAGAAGAACATCAGCTAGCGTCATTTGTGGCAAACGACGAAGAAGCTGAAGAAATTATGGAAATGGCTTTTAAGTTAGAAGGTGTTGTACGTAACGTAGGTAAGCATGCAGGTGGCGTAGTCATTGCACCAGGTAAGCTAACAGATTTTACACCACTTTACTGTGATGAAACTGGCTCAAATCTTGTTACTCAATATGATATGAGTGATGTAGAAAAAGCCGGCCTAGTGAAATTTGATTTTCTAGGTCTACGTACATTGACCATCATCAATGGCGCTGTAAACATGATTAATGCCGAAGGAAAAGCTTCTAAAAAGGATTATAAGGCGGTCGATATAAGTCATATTCCATTGAATGATCCTGCAGTTTATCAATTGTTAATTAAAGGCGAGACGACTGCAATATTCCAATTGGAGTCAAAAGGTATGAAGGAACTTATCAAGCGCCTTAAACCCAATACATTTGAAGATATAGTTGCCTTAGTTGCGTTATACCGACCTGGACCATTGGGTTCAGGCATGGTTGACGACTTCATTAATCGTAAGCATGGTGCAGAAGTTGCTTATCCACATCCTTTAGTTGAGCCGATCTTAAAAAATACCTATGGCGTTATTTTGTATCAGGAGCAAGTCATGCAAATTGCTCAGGTAATGGCGGACTATAGTTTAGGTGGTGCAGATATGTTACGTCGCGCCATGGGTAAGAAAAAGCCGGAAGAGATGCAGAAACAAAGTGAAATATTTTTAGCGGGTGCAGCCAAAAATAATATCGACTCGAAACAAGCTGAAGCTATTTTTGATCTGATGGAAAAATTTGCAGGATATGGCTTTAATAAATCTCATTCAGCGGCGTATGCATTGGTTTCCTATCAAACTGCTTGGTTGAAAACACATTATCCAGCACATTTTATGGCGTCAGTTTTATCAGCAGATATGCAGAATACTGACAAAATTGTTGTGCTAGCCGATGAGTGTCGCTACATGCAGCTTTCACTTAATGCGCCTGACGTTAATATCGGTAGCTATGGTTTTACAGTTGATTATAACGACGAGAATGAGCCCTATGTGGTATACGGGCTTGGGGCTATTAAAGGGCTTGGAGAAGGGCCTATCGAAAATATTATTGAGACACGAGAAGCAAGCGACCATTTCCGTAACCTGTTTGATTTTTGTAAACGCGTTGACTTAACGATAATTAATAAACGTTCTTTAGAGGCGCTTATTCGGTCTGGTGCTTTTGATTCAATCAGTAAAGGGGTGGATCGAGGCATCTTATTGGCAAGTATGAGTGAAGCCATCAAAACTGCTGCTCAGGCTGCCCGTATTCAAGAAAGTGGAGTAGATGATTTATTTGGTGATTTAGTGCCGACTGAAGAATCTACGAACGATGTTTATGAGAACTATAGGCATATAAGACCTTGGAGCGAACAGCGACGTTTGCATGAAGAAAAAGAAAGTCTTGGTTTATATTTGTCGGGTCACCCCATTGAAGAATATTTACCAGAGATCGCTAGAATTACTAAAACCCGTATCGTTAATTTGCGACCAAATAATGCGGCCCAAACTGTTATAGGACTTATCTACGATATGCGCGTTATTAAAAGTAAACGCGGTGACAATATTGCAATTTTAACTTTAGATGATCAGAGTGGTCGAATTGAGGTGTCATTATTTGGTGAAGTTTATGAGTCTGTTAGAGAAACTTTAAGTAAAGATGAAATAGTTCTTGTTGAAGGTGTTGTTAGTCAAAATGAATATGCTGGTGATGGCAGTTTTCAGATAAGAGCAAAAAGTATCATGAATTTCCAAAAGGCTAGGGAAGCCTTTCTTCGCCATATTACTCTCAATTTTCAGCAAGAATCACTTTGTACTGAATCCTTAGAGGAGCTTGAACTTATCTTAGAGGATTACGTTTATGCGCCACAGCCATCTAATCCTTCCCAGCAAGCAACATTAGATACTGAAAAGGTATGTAGTGTAGTTGTTAACTATGCAAGAGATGGTGTGCAGGGTAAAATTGCCTTTGGTAAGTCTTGGCGGGTTAAGCCTGATGACGAATTGCTTCATCGCTTAAAAGAGCATTACGGTGAGCAAGGTGTTAGTCTCAGTTATTAGCTCAATCTATAAACAGTTATATAGTTTTATATAGTTTTAAATAGTTTTATTACAAAAAGTAGTTTTATATGAATCCTGATTATCTCGAATTTGAGCAGCCAATTGCTGATCTTGAAGTAAAAATTAATGAACTCCGCCTTGTCAGTGCTGATAATAAATTAAATATCACTGAAGAAATTGAAAAGCTTCAGGAAAAGAGTCATAAACTAACTACAAAAATTTTCTCCTCCTTGACACCATGGCAGATTTCTATGTTGGCAAGGCATCCTCTTAGGCCGCAAACTGAAGACTATATTAAATATATGTGTTCAGATTTTGATGAATTACATGGCGATCGAATGTTTGCAGATGATCAGTCAATTCTAGGTGGAGTAACCTATTTAGATGATATGCCGGTGATGGTTATCGGCCATCAAAAAGGGCGTAGTACAGAAGAAAAAGTAAGACGTAATTTTGGTATGCCTAAACCTGAAGGTTATCGCAAAGCGCGTCGACTTATGCTGTTAGCAGAGCGTTATAAAATGCCAGTACTTACCTTTATCGATACGCTTGGAGCATACCCGGGCGTAGATTCAGAAGCCCGAGGTATTAATGAGGCTATTGCCGAAAACATGGCAATTATGTCGCGTTTAAAAACACCTATTGTTGCAACTGTCACAGGTGAAGGAAATTCTGGAGGTGCTATTGCCATAGGGGTCTGTGATTATCTAAATATGCTTGAGTATTCAACTTATTACGTTATTTCTCCTGAAGGTTGTGCGACTATTTTATGGAAATCGGCTGATTATAAAGCAGAGGCTGCGGAAGCAATGGGTGTTACTTCAAGTATATTAGAAGAACTTGGCATTGTGGATAGAACTATTCAAGAACCTTTGGGTGGTGCGCATCGGGATATGGAGTTAACTGCTGGTCGCTTAAAAGATGCCTTGCTCGAACAAATCAGGCAATTAAAGGATATGGATACAAATTCATTACTGGAAAGACGCTATAAGCGGCTTATGAGGCATGGCGCGTCTAGCTGAGCAGGAAGTTCTGCTACAGCTGTCTGAATTATCATCGAAAACTAATGGTTTATTCTGGGTTGCTTATAGTGGTGGCCTAGATTCCCAAGTTTTACTCGCTCTTTCTCAAAAAGCAATTCCACAAACACAACTTCGTGCAATTCATATTAATCACGGTCTAAGTTCACAAGCAGATGCATGGGAAGAGCACTGTAGGCTTTATTGCGAGCAGCTAAATATCGATTTTGAATGTAGGAAAATCGAATTAAAAAATACCACTAGTAACCTTGAACTACAGGCCCGCCAAGCGCGATATGAGGTGTTCGAATCAATAGTAAATGAAGATGATTACATTTTGATGGCTCATCATCAGAATGACCAGATAGAAACAGTTTTGTATCGTTTGTTACGTGGAAGTGGGCTTAAGGGCTTAGCTGGAATTCCAGTTCAAAGGAAGCTAGGTCTTGGTATTTTACTGAGACCCTTATTGAAATACAGCAAGCTGGTTTTAACCGAGCATGCTGAAAATTCAAAGCTGACTTGGGTAGAAGATAGCAGTAACAGCAATATTGATTTCGACAGAAATTATTTACGCCAAGAGATTGTTCCTAGTCTGAAAGCTCGTTGGCCTGAAGCCGGTAAGAGCATCCAACGAAGTGCAGATCTGAGTATTGAATCAGAGGGCCTATTGAACGAGTTAGCTAAGATTGATGCTGGAAAGTTTATTACAAGAAATCAATCAAATTTATCTGTTGAGTTTATGAAAGAAATGGATAATTCAAGGCAACGGAATGTTTTACGCTATTGGTTTCAAATTCTTGCTGAAGATTTTAATATTGCTAAGCCGGGCTTTGAAGAACTCAGGTGTATTGTAGAAGAAGTTATTCCTGCAGCTGAAGACGCCCAACCTTTGATCTCATGGAAACATGCTGGAAATGAGATGCAGCTTCGACGCTTTGCTAACAAGCTATATGTGTTAAAGAATTTTCCTAATGAAATTAATAGAAAAGCCCTAGTGATAAAGCTTGGTGAGAATCTAGAATTAGGCGCAAATCTTGGATGCGTCAATTTAGAGGCTACTACGAGTAAAGGCATAGTTTTTCAGGAAGGAGATAAATTAGAAATACGCTTTGATTGTATTGAGTCAGAAGCAAAACCAGCAGGCAGGAAGACGCGAAGCTTTAAAAAACTTTACCAAGATTATGCTGTGCCGTCATGGATGCGTGACCGAATCCCTTTGCTTTTTGTTAATGGAAAACTAGCAGCGGTTGCTGACTTATTTGCCTGTCATGAATTTGCTGCAGAGGACGGGCAAAAACAGTTAAAAATTAACTGGCTAAGAACAGATATTCATTGTGGCTATTAGGCTGTTCTGGTAACCTGTAGCTCCATCTGTATTCCTTGAAGATGGGTTGTAAATGACGCGATATATTTTTATTACTGGTGGTGTTGTCTCTTCACTCGGTAAAGGCATAACCTCTGCATCACTAGCAGCTATCCTCGAAGCACGTGGTCTTAATGTGACCATGCTCAAATTAGATCCCTATATAAATGTTGACCCTGGAACCATGAGCCCTTTTCAGCATGGAGAAGTTTTTGTGACTGATGATGGCGCCGAGACTGACCTTGATCTTGGCCATTATGAGCGTTTCATTCGCACCACAATGAAACAGTCTAATAATTTTACTGCGGGCCGAGTTTATGAAAATGTTATTAAGAAAGAGCGTAGGGGAGATTATTTAGGTGCAACCATACAAGTTATTCCACATATTACTGATGAGATAAAGCTTAGGATAGAACAAGGAGCCGGTGATGCCGATGTAGCATTAGTTGAAATCGGCGGGACTGTAGGTGATATCGAATCACAACCTTTTCTTGAAGCTATTCGGCAAATGAAAGTAGAACTAGGTTCTTCAAGAGCTTTGTTCTTGCATTTAACTCTAGTTCCTTATATTCGCACTGCGGGTGAAACTAAGACAAAACCGACTCAGCATTCAGTAAGAGATTTAAGGTCGATAGGTATTCAACCAGATGTATTGGTTTGTCGTTCAGAACATGAAATTCCTGAGTCAGCACTTAAAAAAATAGCACTGTTTACCAATGTTGAGTCCCGAGCAGTTGTTTCTTTAAGAGATGCAGAGACCATTTATTCGGCACCCTTACTTTTACATGCGACAGGCTTAGATGAGTTTGTTGTCGAAAAATTTAATCTAGAATGCCCACAGGCAGATTTAACAGAATGGCAAGAAGTAGTTGAAAAAGAAGCTACTACGAAACAGGAAGTGGTGATTGCCATGGTGGGTAAATATATGGAATTACTCGATGCTTATAAATCGTTAATTGAGGCAATTAAGCATGCTGGTATTAATACTTCGACAGAAATAAAAACGCGCTATATTGATGCTGAAACTATCGAAAAAGAAGGGATTAGTGTTCTTGAAGGTGTTGATGCAATAGTCGTACCTGGTGGCTTTGGTGAGCGTGGCATTGATGGAATGATAGAAACGGTTAAATATGCTCGTGAACAAAAAATACCTTATTTAGGGATTTGTCTGGGACTGCATATAGCTGTCATTGAGTTCGCCAGGAATGTACTGGGTCTGCAAGGTGCCCATAGTTCTGAGTTCAACATAGATTGTTCTGATTCAGTGATTGGTTTAATTACTGAATGGACCACTACAGAGGGACAAACTGAAGTCCGAAATGAGAATTCAGATCTGGGTGGCACTATGCGTCTAGGTGGCCAAGAATGCCGGTTAGAAGATGCTTCGCTAGCTAAGAACTGTTACCGAAAAGATGTGATTGTTGAAAGGCATAGGCATCGTTATGAAGTAAATAATAACTATGTAGAAGCTCTTGACGCGAAGGGCATGAAAGTCTCTGGTAAATCCATGGATGAAAATTTAATGGAAATTATGGAAATACCCGAGCATCCTTGGTTTTTAGGTTGCCAATTTCATCCGGAGTTCACTTCATCTCCACGTGATGGGCATCCTTTATTTACAGGTTTTGTTGAAGCGGCCGTAAACAAGAGTAAAGACACATAAAACAAATTTTATCGGTGTAAAACATATGCAGAAAGCTCTACAGCTTGATGAAATTACCATTTCCAATGAGGCACCAATGGTGCTGGTCGGTGGTTTGAATGTGTTGGAATCAGAATCATTGGCATTGGAAACCGCTGATGTCTTTTCTAACGTCTGTGGGAAATTAGGCATTCCTTATATTTTTAAGGCTTCTTTTGATAAAGCTAATCGTTCTTCTAAGGATTCTTATCGAGGACCGGGACTTGAGAAAGGGCTGCAGATACTTGATGCGGTAAAACAACAGTATAAAGTTCCACTTTTAACTGATGTACATGAGCCTGAACAAGCGGCGCCTGTTGCCGAAATTGTCGATATTATTCAGCTGCCAGCATTTTTGTCACGCCAAACTGATTTAGTGGTCGCTATTGCTGAGAGTAGAGCTTATATCAATATCAAAAAAGCTCAATTTCTTGCTCCAGCTGAAATGCAACACATCATTAATAAATTTTTAGAAGCGGGGAATGAAAAGCTAATGTTATGTGAGCGTGGCAGTAGCTTTGGTTATAACAACTTAGTTGTCGATATGCTTGGTTTCCCAATCTTAAAAAGCTTTTCTTATCCAGTTTTATTTGATGTGACACATGCCTTACAGATGCCAGGGGCACGATCAGATAGTGCCGATGGACGCCGTAAAGATGTTACGGCTCTGGCCAAATCAGGCATTGCTCAAGGTATTGCAGGTTTGTTTATAGAAGCTCATCCGCAGCCAGATAAAGCGCTTTGTGATGGTCCCTGTGCTTTGCCCTTAGATAAGCTGGAGCCTTTCTTACAGCAGATAAAAGCGCTTGATGACTTGATTAAAGCTCAAACGCCTATCGATACGATCTGAAAAAAACGACAAAATACATAAATATTTAGAGGAAATAGTGTGACGATCATTAAAGATATAAAAGCCAGAGAAGTTCTGGATTCACGTGGCAACCCAACAGTACAAGCCGATGTGATTCTGGATTCTGGTCATGTTGGAACAGCCTGTGTCCCCTCTGGGGCTTCTACAGGTTCTAGGGAAGCTTTAGAACTAAGAGATAAAGATGCGTCTCGCTATGGCGGGAAAGGCGTATTAAAAGCAGTCAAAGCAGCTAATGATGATATTAAAAATCTTTTAGTTGGTAGTGATGCTGTTGAGCAAAATAAGCTAGATCAAGCCATGATTGATTTAGACGGCACTGAAAACAAAGCCAATCTTGGCGCTAATTCTATACTGGCTGTTTCACTGGCGGCAGCCAGAGCAGCTGCAGCAGCTAAACAGCAAAGTTTATACGCCCATATTGCAGGTATTGATGGTGGAAACTCTTCGTACACCATGCCGGTACCAATGATGAATATCATTAATGGCGGAGAACATGCTGATAATAATGTCGATATTCAAGAATTTATGATTCAACCTGTAGGCGCAACTAGTTTTGCTGAAGCATTGCGTTATGGTGCCGAAATATTTCATGCTCTGAGATCTGTATTAAGTGCGCAAGGTTTGAATACAGCAGTAGGTGATGAAGGAGGCTTTGCTCCAGATTTACCATCCAATGCCGCAGCACTTGAGGCAATTTTAGTCGCAATTGAGAAAGCTGGCTTTAAGGCAGGAGAAGATATTTGTTTGGCATTAGATTGTGCCGCTTCTGAATTTTATAAGAATGGACAGTATGAATTAAGCGGTGAAGGTAAATCTTACAATAGTGAAGAGTTTGTAGATTACTTAGCTGATCTTTGTCAGCAATATCCGATTCTATCTATCGAAGATGGCTTAGATGAGAGTGACTGGGATGGATGGCGTATTTTAACTAACAAGCTTGGCGATAAAATTCAGTTAGTTGGTGATGACCTTTTTGTCACAAATACAAAAATTCTTGAAGAAGGAATTAATACGGATGTTGCCAATTCTATTTTGATAAAATTTAATCAGATTGGCACTTTAACAGAGACATTAGCAGCAATAAATATGGCAAAACAAGCTGGATATACTGCGGTTATTTCTCATCGTTCTGGTGAGACAGAAGACACAACAATAGCAGACTTGGCGGTAGCAACTTCAGCGGGACAAATTAAGACAGGTTCATTGTGCCGATCAGATAGAGTCGCCAAATACAACCGCTTATTAGTGATTGAAGAAGAGCTTGCTGGTGCAGCCAGCTACCGTGGAATTAAGGAGTTTTCGAAAGCTTAGTGAGTACTTTTGCTTCTATCTAAGGGGGCAGCTTGAAAATACTGATAGCTGTACTAATACTGATTTTTATCGGCTTGCAATATCGATTGTGGGTTGGTGGCGGCAGCTTTGCTGATATTAATCGTCTTGATCAGCAAGTTAATGTGCAAGAAGTTGAAAATACAGAACTAGAAGAGCGGAACGCTATCTTAGTGAGCGAAGTCGATGAATTACAAACTGGTATGGATGCGATCGAAGAGCATGCGAGGAATGAGCTAGGCTTAATTAGAGAAGGTGAAACATTTTTTCTTATTATTGAAGAAGAAACGCCTGAACAAAATCCTAATGTTAGCCTTCCAGAATAGGTAAAGACTATTCTTTTCAGTTTTACTAAATAATACAGAGAATAAATTGCCTGACTCCCCAACTCAACCAATTCCAACAAAAGACAATTATTGGGCGCTTGTGCCTGCTGCAGGTATCGGCAAACGACTAGGGGCAAAAACGCCAAAACAATATTTAAAATTACATGGCACAGAAGTGCTTGCCTGGACCTTGCAAACTTTATCGCAGTTAGATTTTCTGGAAAAGATCGTGCTTGTGTTACACCCTGATGATGACTATTTTTCGATTAATTTAGCTAAAGATTTTCCAAATGTATTAGTCGTTAGTGGCGGCCAAGAACGACAAGATTCTGTAGCTTATGGTCTTGAGTTTCTACAGACTTTGGCGAAGGATGAAGATTGGGTTTTTGTTCATGACGCTGCCAGACCTTGTTTAACAAAAGATGACATGAATAAGCTAAGAAGTGTTCTAGAGAATAATGAGACAGGAGGAATTCTTGCTTCCCGAGTCAAAGACACTTTAAAGCATTCTGATGAAGCCTTGAATATTACTTCAACTTTGGATAGAGATGAGTATTGGTTAGCTGCAACGCCTCAATTATTTCGTTTTAGGGTATTACTTGATGCTTTTGATAAATTGAAGGAGTCAGGTCAAAGAGCTACAGATGAAGCCGCTGCAGTTGAAGCATTAGGTCTTCCGGTTAGAATAGTAGAAGGTCGTAGCGATAATATAAAAATAACGTCACAAGAAGATTTGGCACTAGCAGAGTTTATATTAAAACAGCTGGGGAAAGTTAATGCTTAGAATAGGCAGTGGTTTTGATGTGCATCGATTCACCAGCAAAGCTCAAGATAATGCGAGTATCATTCTTGCAGGCATAAAAATTCCGCATGCTTTTAGTCTTGAAGCACATTCAGATGGCGACGTACTAAGCCATGCTTTATGTGATGCTTTATTAGGGGCTTTGGCTTTAGGAGATATAGGTCAGCATTTCCCAGATACTGACTCTCAATATAAAAACATAAATAGTTTGTCTTTATTGCAGCAATCTTATCAACTGCTTAAACAACGCAACTGGTCTTTAGTAAATTCTGATGTAACTATAATCGCGGAAAAACCGAAAATGTCTCCCTATCATTTGCAGATGCGACAGTCTTTGGCTGATACGCTGGAACTCTCGGTTGAACAATTCAGTATCAAGGCAACTACCAGCGAAGGTTTAGGTTTTACTGGGCGTGGAGAAGGTATTGCGGTTCAAGCAATCGTTTTAATAGAGCAGAACCTTTAAGCATGTCTATGCAGGGGCTTGCCTATGCTTCTTCTGAACCTGTAATAGCTGCCAGTTATAAAGTTTTCCCTGAAGATTTTCAGGTTAAAGAGATATTGAATTTTGAGCCTGATGGAGAAGGCGATCATTTATTCTTGTACGTGGAAAAAAAAGGTCTAACCACGCAAGAGGTCCAAAAACGACTTATGCAATATTTTAAATTGCCTGATAGAGACGTTTCTTTTTCCGGGATGAAGGATAAACACGCCCTTACTCAACAATGGTTTAGTGTGAAACAAGGCAATAATGAGTTAAGGGATGCAAAAGAATTAAATTCAGAACAGTTACATGTTCAACGCACCATTAAAAATAAACGTAAGCTTAGACGGGGTAGCCATCACAGTAATCAGTTTTCAATACGCTTGAGAGATTTAAGTGAAAGGCCCAAGGAATTAATTGATAGCTTGCAGAATTTAAGTTTAGAAGGGGTGCCTAACTATTTCGGTGAGCAACGATTTGGTAGAAATGGAGGCAATGTTGATTATGCTAGAAAGCTTTTTAATGGAAGCCTTAAAATAAAAGAACGCTATAAGCGGAACCTTTATATTTCTGCAGCTCGCGCTCATTTGTTCAACTTGGTTTTATCTCAGCGAGTAGAGGAAAAAACTTGGAGTACTTATACATCTGGTGATGTTATGAGCCTTGATGGTAGTTCTGCTAGTTTTAAACCAGAAAACTGGGATAAATTTTTAGCAGATCGACTGGACAAAAAAGATATTCACCCCAGTGGACCTATGTGGGGCGCTGGAAAGCTGAAAACTGAGGATCTAAGTGAAGCGCTTGAAGAGAAAATAGTGAGTACTGAAAATGAGTTAAAACTAGGTTTGGAAAAAATTGGTCTAGAACAAGAAAGAAGAGCATTACGCAGCATGCCTGAAAATCTAAGTTATAAAGTCGAAGATGATAAGACGATTGTACTCGAATTCAGTTTAGCTAAAGGTGCTTATGCAACCTCCTTTCTACGAGAATTAGTAAAATTAAGGGGGCAAGTTTATGTCGTTAAAAAGACGGAGCAGGTTTGAATGAATAGTAGTATTCAGCAAGAAGGAATTGGAATGACTTCTCTTCGAACCAGAGAGCGTCTAGTGCAACGCCTTATAGAACAAGGCATACAGCAAATTGACGTGCTTGAAGCAATTCGCACGACACCTCGACATTTATTTATAGAGGAAGCCCTAGCTCACCGTGCATATGAGGATGTCTCATTGCCGATTGGTTTTGATCAAACGATTTCGCAGCCCTATATTGTTGCCAGAATGACAGAGATAATTCTAAGTGCCTTAGGTAAAGGCAATAAAATAGATAAAGCTAAAGTACTTGAGCTTGGTACAGGTTGTGGTTATCAAACGACCATATTGGCGCAGTTGGTAAAACGAGTATATAGCATTGAGCGCATCAGTTCGTTATTACAAAAAACTAAGGAACGACTTTCGGATTTTGGAATAAATAATATTCAATTGAAATGTGCTGACGGTCGCTATGGCTGGCCTCAATATGCTCCTTTTGATGCAATCATAACTACTGCAGCAGCAGCTGAGATACCAAAGGCCTTAATCGAACAAGTTGCTGAAGGTGGCGTGATAGTCATTCCTGTAGGTGGGGCAAGGCAGCAAGAGCTGCAGGTTTGTAGAAAGAAAAAAGATAAAGTGGAAGTTGAAAGTGTAGAGCCCGTAGTGTTCGTACCCTTATTAGAAGGTGTAGAACGTTAATTTGGCTATTGGATAGAAGATAAAAAGATAAAGAAATGAAAGAACAAAAAGAGGAAAGTCATTTCTTGAATAAAAAACGCTTGATGCTGTTTTTAAAAGGTATGGCAATGGGCGCTGCAGATACAGTCCCTGGAGTTTCTGGTGGCACGATAGCTTTTATTACTAATATTTATGAAGAGCTTATATTTTCAATTCAAGCCTGTAACCTAAAAGCATTGCAGTTATTATTTGAAGATGGGTTTAAGTCCTTCTGGACATATATTAATGGCGATTTCCTACTAACATTATTTCTAGGGATAATTTTTGCAGCCGTAATTCTTGCTAACTTTGTTGGTTTCTTGCTGGAGAGTTTTGAATACTTAGTGATGACTTTTTTTGTAGGCTTGATTCTGTCATCAAGTTTATTTCTAAGAAAGCAAATTCAGCAGTGGAATTGGCAAAAATATTTATTATTGTCAGCCGGTATTTTGTTAGCTGTACTATTAAATTTCATACCAGGAAAAGAAGATCAAATTAATTTAGTTTATGTTTTTTTGAGTGCAGCCATAGCTATTTGTGCAATGATTCTACCCGGCATTTCAGGTGCTTTTATTTTAGTTTTGCTTGGCGCTTATGAAGGAATTCTTGAGGCTGTTCGAAGCTTTGATATTGTAGTTCTAGTTGTTTTTGTAAGCGGCTGTGTTGCTGGCTTGATATGCTTCTCAAATATCTTGGCTTATTGTTTAAAGCATTGGAGAGATGAGGTCCTTGTATTTCTGTTAGGAATACTTTTAGGTTCGCTCTACACTATTTGGCCATCTGAGCTTAATTTATTTGAACAGGGTACTTCATATATAGGCATTTTTATTGCGATAACTTTGTTTGGTTTCTCACTGGTTTATTTTTTAGAAAAAAAGATGCAGTCGTCGAATAAACAGGGTGAGCATCTTTAAATGCATTTTTTCACCAACACTTTGAGAATTATGGCTAAGACAGAATTTAATCGAAGTTACTTAAGCGGCATGTGTTTTATGCTGTTATGTGCATGTTCCACTGATGGCTATCGCGCTCCTGTAGTTGATGTTGGACAAGAAGCTGTCTCTTCACAACGTACTACTGTCACTCTTGGGGATGGGCCGCGACATCGTGTGAATGAGGGTGAAAGCTTGTATGCAATTGCCTGGATGTATGACCTAGATTACAACTCACTTGCTCTTGCAAATAATATCAGTCGGCCTTACGTTATATTTCCTGGCCAAGAATTGAACTTGGATATTTCAAATGTTGCAGCCAATAATTCATCAACTAACTCCAGTAATCAAAATCAAGAGTCGAGTGTTATCACACAAAATACTAGTGGGAATGCACAAAGCAGGCCTGCAGGCTCTGATAACACTTTGTTGCGTTGGGTTTGGCCAGCGCAGGGTAATATCATTGCGACATTCTCTGTTTCTAATAATGAGAATAAGGGAATTGATATTGCAGGGGATAACGGAGACTCTATTTTAGCAGCTGAATCAGGAGAAGTTGTCTATGCTGGCAATGGTCTTCTTCGTTATGGTGAATTAATTATTGTTAAGCATAACGACCAGTTTTTAAGTGCTTATGCGCATAATGACTCTATTGGTGTGAGTGAAGGAGACATTGTTGTGAGGGGACAGCAGATTGCTAATTTAGGCTCCACAGGAATAGATCGAAATATGTTGCACTTTGAAATAAGGTTGGCCGGAAAACCAGTCGATCCAGAAAGCTATTTACCTCCCAGATAAGTTTTAATAAACTTATTCCAAATCTTATAAAAATATTCGCGCTCTAAAAATTATGCACTATACTCTAGTGTGGCTTGTGCAGATTAAGCTCTTTATTTGAAGTAGATTAATAATCTAAAAAGATTGAGTAAACTGAAAAGGAGTTCAGGCATGGATAAAACAGAAGACACTTCACCAAACCCTTCAAGAAATAAAGTAAAGCTACCTTTAGTTCTTAGAGCTAAGCTCTTGAAAGAGTCGAATTCTCAATATAAGGCGAAAGATCTTAAAAAACAAACGCATAAAAAACCAATTAAGAAATTAGCCTCTAAAGCAAAAGATTCCAGTGCCGGACTTGATCCAACTACTTTGTACCTTAATGAAATTGGCCATACCCCCTTACTGTCAGCCAATGAGGAAGTAAGATTGGCAAGAGAGATAGCGAAGGGTAATGATAATTCAAGAAAACAAATGATTGAGTCTAATTTACACTTAGTCGTTACATTAGCTAAGCGTGCAATGAATAGGGGCTTTCATTTCTAGACCTAATAGAAGAGGATAGTTTGGGTTTAATGCGGGCTGTTGAAAAATTTAACCCAGAGTTGGGCTTTAGATTCTCAACTTATGCTACTTGGTGGATAAAACAGAGTATTGATCGGGCAATTATGAATAATGGGAAAACTATTCGGATGCCTATTCATGTAATAAAAGACATCAACGCCTGTACTCGTGCTCTTTGCAAGTTTACTGAAGAGTTGGATAGAGAACCAAGCGATGACGAGCTAGCAGAAAAAATGGATTTATCAATTGCTCAAATTGTTAAATTGAGAAAAAGAGAAGTAAAAGTTTGTTCGGCAGATACACCTTTACCTAATAATTCTGATTGTAGTCTGCTGGATGTGTTTCCAGACGATGTAAACGTCGATTCAGAAAGAATTATTGAAAAAGAGGACTTGAGACATAAGCTTGAAAAGTGGGTCGAAAGACTTTCTGCCAGAGAGTCGGAAATAGTAGCTCGACGTTTTGGTTTATTTGGCTATGAAGCTAGTACCTTGGATGAGGTTGGTGAAGAGATTGGCCTGACTCGAGAAAGAGTCAGGCAAATACAAATTGAGGCTTTGTCGCGCTTACGGCGCTATCTTGAAAGAGAAGGCTTAAGTATCGACTACCTGTTTGATAGTGAAGAATAATAAATCTGATTTAGCGCTCTAAATATTGCTTCTTGTCAGCTTTGTCGGTCCATTCTTCGGCATCAGGTAAAGCATCTTTCATCTCAGTGATATTGGGCCATTTCTCACTAAGCTCTGTATTAATTTCTAGAAAGTCCGCCTGATCTTCAGGTATTTCATCTTCAGCATAGATAGCATCTACTGGACATTCAGGTTCACATAAAGCGCAGTCAATGCATTCGTCAGGATTTATGACCAGCATATTAGGACCTTCGTAAAAACAGTCTACAGGGCAGACCTCTACACAATCTGTGTGCTTACAACGAATACAATTTTCACCAACTATAAAGGTCATTCTAAATCTCCTTAATACATTTCAAACAGTGCGCTTTAATTATGTATTTTAGCAAGAATTACTCCTCTCGCACTAGTTTATTCAAGATATAGAGAAAGTCTTGGGCTTGTTTAGGCGTCATGTCGTCAGGCTCGCTTTCTAAGAGTCTTTCAATTGCTGGGTGCGGCTTATCTACCGAAAATAAATCAGACTGGTTCAACGACGGGGGATTTTGTTTATATTCTTTACTTTCCAATTGTTTTAACTTTGACTTAGCTTGTTGAACTACTGATTTCGGTATGCCTGCTAACTGCGCAACTTGCAGCCCATAACTTTGGTTTGCTGGTCCGTCTTCGACACTGTGTAAAAAAACGATACTATTATCATGTTCTGTAGCACTCAAATGTACATTTTTGACTGAAGGGAACTGTTCAGCTAAGCCAGTTAGTTCAAAATAATGTGTTGCGAATAGAGTGGACGCGTTTATCTCAGAAGCTATGTTTACAGCACATGCCCAAGCCAGGGATAAACCATCGAATGTGCTGGTGCCGCGACCGATTTCATCCATCAAAATCAGGCTTTCAGCGGTTGCATTATTTAAAATGTTAGCAGTTTCGGTCATTTCTACCATGAATGTTGAGCGGCCTCCTGCTAAATCATCTGAAGAGCCAATTCGTGTAAAAATTCGATCGATCGGTCCAATAAGAGCTTGTTCTGCTGGAACAAAACAGCCCGTATGCGCAAGCAAAACAATAATGGCCGTTTGGCGCATGTAGGTGGATTTACCACCCATATTGGGACCAGTAATAATAAGCATATTAGTTTCTGGGCTTAATAACAGATCATTAGCAACAAAAGCTTCATCCATGACTTGTTCAACAACAGGATGCCGACCTTGTTTAATCTGGATGCCAGCCTGACTACTTAGTTCTGGGCAATTTAAATTTAAGGTCTGCGCGCGTTCAGCAAAATTGCTAAGTACGTCAAGCTCACCAAGGCTAAAGGCATTTTCTTGTAAGGCCTTGAGTTGCAAAGCAAGCTTATCTAATAGCTCTTCATAGAGCAGTTTTTCACGCGCAAGAGATTTGCTTTTGGCACTAAGGACTTTATCTTCAAACTCTTTTAATTGCGGAGTGATAAATCGTTCTGCGTTTTTTAAGGTTTGACGTCGTATGTAGTCTGCTGGAGCATGCTCAGATTGCAGTCGGCTAATTTCAATGTAATAACCATGCACGCGGTTGTAGCCAACTTTAAGTGTACTGATACCTGTGCGTGACTTTTCATCTTGTTCTAACTTAGTTAAAAAGTCGCCAGCAGTGTTACTTAGATTTCTTAATTCGTCCAACTCTGAATCATAGCCTGTCGCAATAACACCACCTTCTCGAATAACCACAGGCGGGTTTTCTTCTACTGCGCGATCTAGCAGGCTATGTAATTCAGGGTGATCACCAATACCTATTGCTAGATTTTGTAACTGTGGTGAATCGATACTTTTTAAGATGATTTGCAACTCAGGCAGTAAAGCCAATGCCTCCCGAAGCTTTACTAGATCTCGTGGCTTGGCAGAGCGCAGACCTACACGAGCAACAATACGTTCTAAATCGCCTATTTGTTCAAGGATGGCTTGGATATTTTCATAATAATAATTACTAATAAGACTGTTAACCGCATGCTGGCGGTGCTTTATCTGTTGAATATCCCTAATCGGACGATGCAACCAACGTATTAATAAACGTGAGCCCATAGCTGTGGAGCATTTATCAAACACTGAGCTTAAAGTGTTTGTTTTGCCTCCATTTAAATTGCTATTAATTTCGAGATTGCGGCGGCTTATGCTGTCTAGAATTAGACTGTCTTCATTGTTCTCTATTCTTAAACTTTGGCAATGTGGTAGTTCTGAGAATTGGGTTTCTTTGGCGTAATTAAGTAAACATCCTGCTGCTTGTAATGCAGTTTTTAGATTCTGACAACCAAAACCATCTAGGTTATCAGTTTGAAGCTGTTGTTTTAATGAACGAACAGAGCTATCTAAATCAAAGTCCCATTCTGGTCTAAGGCGTTTACCCTCCCGCTTGGAGATAGCTTGTGGCCAAGGGTTAGCTTCACTGATAAGCATCTCTGCAGGGTTTATGCGCTCCACTTCATTTAGCAAAGCATCTTCGTTAGTGACTTCCAATACTGAAAAACGACCAGCACTTAAATCTAAAGAGGCCAGGCCATATTTGTCGCCATCAAAATATAAAGCTGCTAAGAGTCTGTCTTGGGTTTCTTGAAGTAGCGCCTCATCACTTAGGGTTCCGGGTGTGATCAGTTTGACTACTTTACGTTCAACGGGGCCTTTACTAGTCGCTGGATCGCCAATTTGCTCACAGATCGCGACAGATATTCCTTGTTCAACTAACTTAGCTAAATAACGATCTGCAGCATGGTAAGGGATTCCGCACATCGGTATTGGGTTGCCACCAGACTTGCCACGTGCAGTTAGCGTAATATCGAGTAGCTTAGCGGCTTTTTCAGCATCGCTGTAAAACAACTCATAGAAATCGCCCATGCGATAAAAAAGTAATTCATCCTGATACTTGGCCTTCACCTTCAGGTATTGCTGCATCATGGGGGTATGTACTGAAGCTGGGTTGTTCAAATTAACCTACTGAAAGCTGCCTACTGAATTTATTGACGCTGAAAAGTGTTAAATAGAAGGAAAATATTCTACGTGATTCATTCCGATCATACAAAAAATCTCTTTTGAATAAGCGGAGTTTATCTGCTTTAATTATTATTGCTTTGGAGCGTAATTTTTTACCAAAAAATTGCAGCTATTTTCAACAAAACAGATAAGATACATACTCTAGTCTAAATAGATAAATCATAAAAAATCAATCAACACAACGCTTAATATAAGGTAACTCAATGGCAGAGCAGGATAACAACAGAGATAAGGCGCTTGGTGCAGCACTAGCGCAAATTGAAAAACAATTCGGTAAAGGCTCAATGATGAGAATGGGTGATACCGAACGAGTCGCTCTTCCTGCCATTTCTACTGGTTCTTTAGGCTTGGATGTTGCGCTAGGCATTGGAGGGTTACCAAAAGGGCGGGTGGTAGAAATTTATGGTCCTGAATCTTCCGGTAAAACTACGCTAACTTTACAAGTTATTGCTGAAGCCCAAAAGGCCGGCGGTACTTGTGCCTTTATTGATGCTGAGCATGCTTTAGATCCTATCTATGCTGGTAATTTGGGCGTAGATGTCGATGAATTGTTGGTGAGCCAGCCAGACACCGGTGAACAAGCTCTGGAAATTTGCGACATGATTGTGCGTTCAGGCGCTGTTGATGTCGTGGTTATTGACTCAGTTGCGGCATTAACACCACGTGCAGAAATAGAAGGTGATATGGGTGACAGTCATATGGGTTTACAAGCTCGTCTAATGTCACAAGCCTTACGCAAAATGACCGGCAATATTAAAAATTCAAATACGCTGGTGATTTTCATTAACCAAATCCGTATGAAGATTGGCGTCATGTTTGGCTCGCCTGAAACGACTACGGGTGGTAATGCGCTTAAATTTTATTCTTCGGTACGATTAGATATCCGCCGAATTGGCGCAATTAAAGAAGGCGATGAAGTAGTCGGTAATGAAACCCGCGTTAAAGTAGTGAAGAACAAAGTTGCGCCGCCATTTAAGCAAGTTGAGTTTCAGATTTATTACGGTAAAGGTATTTCGCGTTTAGGCGAAATTATTGATTTAGGTGTCAAACAAGATTTAGTTGAGAAGTCTGGTGCTTGGTATGCTTATAAAGGTGAAAAGATAGGGCAAGGTA
>JAQWMX010000010.1 GCA_029246545.1 Gammaproteobacteria bacterium | reverse complement strand
CCAAGACGCAAAGGCACGCAGTCTAAAATATCGATAATTCTCTGCTGAAACTAAATGACGTCCCAGGTTAAATAAATTGTATACAGCAGCATGCGTATTTAAGAATCGTTGAGCTTGTACTACAGATTTAAACTTTCTCATACCACGTTCTCTAACTCGTGTAGGTTGATGAGAAAGCTCAGATCGATTGTTAGCATATTGGCTAGTATCATGAATTGAATCAGGGATAAGTTCTCTATGAGCAACACCATAACTTCTTAATTTGTCTGTTACTATTTTCCTGGGTTCACCCTTGTTTTTCCTTAAAAGTCTTTTAAAGAAGCGCTTTGCAGTCTTACCATCTCTGCGTTTCTGCAGAAATACATCAACTACTTCACCGTCTTGATCTACTGCCCGCCATAGGTAATGCTGAATTCCATTTATTTTGATAAAGACTTCATCTAAGAAAAAAGTATCACCATAACCTTGATGTTTCCTTCTAAGTTTAGCTGCATATTTAGGGCCAAATTTATTGCACCATAACCGGATGGCTTCGTAACTGACTTGAATTCCACGCTTAGCGAGTAAATCTTCTATATCTCGATGACTCAGATTGAATTTAAAATAGAGCCATACGGCGTATTGGATGATTTCAGAAGGGAAGCGGTGGCGTTTGTATAGTCGATTAGATGGTTTCATGAGTTGAATTATCAACTATAGGCAGTTAACTTGTCAGTACCTCTAGAAGGTATGCTGGCACTTTGGGCCAATGGCATCCAAATGGAACATCCCTTTGATTATTATTTCCAGATGCACGAACCTAATCAGTTTTAGTTTTACAGTCATTTTGTTGGAGAAGTCTTATAATGATAATCATATTTTTAAGTCTTTTAGCAGATATATTATTAATAAATTTCGAGAATCGTTAATAGACTTGCAAAGATTTTCTTAGCAATAAGTTAGCTATAATCACCAACTACTTGATGAGCTCATTCTCAAATTGAAAGCAACACTTCAATTGGAAAAAAAAGTTCTGGAAGGTTTTTAAGAAATAATATCGCGTAACACAAAACGGAGTGAACAATGAGTGAAATAAACATCAAGGCTAAAATAGATGAGCAAAACTCTAGCCCATTGTCATCTTTTATTGATCTTAGCAAGCCTTTCGATATTGAAGGCATTCCGCTAAAACTATACCTCCTGATTGCTGTACTTTCTGTGGTGGTTATCAAGTTAGGGTTACTGAACCAAGCCGGAGTGTCGGGCGCGTTTGCAGTGCTTTGGGCCATTGGTTTGTTTTTTTACGCGGTTGGTGAGCGGGTTCGAATCCTAAAAGCACTTGTTGGTGGCGGATTGGTAGTTGCCTGGGCAGGAGCAGCAATGTTCGCTCGCTATGAGCTTATAGGTCAGGAGGAAATCCAGGTAATACAGGCACAAATTATAGGCAATGGATTTCTTTATTTTGTATTGGCCGGTCTGGTTATTAGCAGTGTTCTCAGTGTGCCAACAACAGTCTTGAAAAAATCTTTAGTATCTTATGCTCCCATAATTATTGGGGGATTACTGGTTTCTGTTTCAAGCGGGATCGGTGTGGGATTTTTGGTTGGTATCCCTATGGATGAAGTGGTGACCCGATATTTTCTGCCAATAATGGGTGGTGGTGCCGGCGCCGGGGCATTACCCATGTCGGAAGTTTATGCTGATGTGACCGGTGGTAATGCTTCGGAATATTTTAATCATGCAATTGGGGTGCTCACTTTGGGCAATCTCACAGCAATTTTAATTGCTTCTTTACTTGTGCAGCTAGAAAAGAAGATTCCTGTTATCAGCGGCAAGGGGAAATTGGTAAAAGGCACCGAACAAAACCTTGTGAGCGATGAAGTAATAATTGAAGAAGAGGTTAATACACACTCGGCAATGCTCTTCATAATTTGTATTTTGATGACAGGCATAGTTCTGGCAAATTTTAATTCACTACACTTTTTCGCCTGGGTAACTATTATTGCAGTTTTATTAAATCTCTCCAGATCTGTATCGCCTTCAATGCGGGAGTCACTTAAGAAGTTATCTGGGTGGGGAGTGACCGCCTTTTTTGTTCCTATACTGACAGCCTTCGGTTTGACTGCAGATTTTGACGTAATTATCGCGCTTTTCAGCCTCAGTAATCTGCTTGTTATTGTCTCCATCGTGCTTGGTGCGGCTTTGGGTGCTGGCATTACTTCACACTTTGTTAAGTTATACCCATTAGAAGGGGCTGTAACTGGCGGACTCTGTATGGCTGACGCTGGTGGTTCAGGAGATCTTCAGGTACTTAGTGCCGCTCGTCGAATTGAGTTATATCCCTATTCACAATTGTCTTCGAGAATTGGGGGCGCCTTTGTGCTCATTATTGCAAGTTACTTATTTCAATTTTTAGCATGAATAACTTTTGAAAATATTTTTGAATGGAAAGAAATATTTACTAATTGGCTGACTGTTCTTTAGTAAATAACTTTATATACCTTAACAGTCACTTTGGATAACCAATTACAGATATGAAAGAAATAAAAATATTATGCCCAACAGCCGCACTTGGCTTTGGCTGTCCAGCTGCATCATTTGAAGCTGGCTTAAAAAGAAAGCCAGATGTTATTGGGGTAGACGCGGGATCTACAGATCCGGGACCATTTTATCTGGGCAAGGGGCAAACAATCCTTGGCTGGGGGGCACAGAAAAAAGATCTGGAAATTTATCTTGAGGCTCAGCAAAAGCATAACATCCCCTTAATTATTGGTTCAGCTGGGGGGCCGGGTTCTCAGGAAGTTCTGGATGAAACAATCAGGATTGTTAAAGAAATTGCCTCAGATAAGAAATACAGTTTTAAGTTGGCAAGGATTGGATCAGATTTCGACAAGGATTATCTAAAAGACTGTTTTGCTAAGAACAAGATTAAACTCTTTGAAACTGCTGATGAACTTACTGTAGAAGAAATTGATCGAGCCGAACATATTGTTGCCCAAATGGGAGTAGAGCCAATTATTGAGGCTTTGAAAATGGAGGCGGATGTTGTTATTGCCGGACGTGCTTATGACCCAGCAGTGTTCGCTGCTTTACCTATATTGAAAGGGTTTGATCCCGGCCTCGCTATTCACATGGGGCAAATACTTGAATGCGGTGCTATGGCTGCTGAACCAGCAGCTGGAGCCGATTGTCTTCTTGCAACCATGTCTGAAAATTCATTTACTGTAGAGCCCCTGAACCAAGAAAGAAAAGCAACCATCAAATCGGTAGCTGCTCATACCTTCTATGAAAATACCAATCCTGTGCAATTATTATTTCCTGGTGGAATGATTGACCTTTCCGAGACGACTTTTGAGCAAGTCAATGAACGAGTTGTTCAAATAGCTAAAACTCGTTTTGTTCAATCAGATCAATATACGCTTAAACTCGAAGGCTCCAAAAAGACTGGTTACAGAACCATCTTTATTGCAGGAGTTAAGGATCCCATTTTTATCCAATCGGTAGACGACATTATCGAACAAGTAAAAAATGATATAGCGTTACAGTTACCTTATAAACAAGGCGATGATTATCAGATTGTATTTCATTTATATGGGAAAAATGCAGTGATGGGAGCTAGTGAACCAAACACTGATTTCACCCCTCACGAGTTAGGCATCGTTGGTGAAGCGATTGCTAAAACCCAGGATATTGCCAATTCGGTTTGCTCTTTTTTACATAAAGTATTGCTGCACTACCCCTATGAAGGAAGAAAACAAATCGCCGGAAATCTGGCGTTTCTTTATTCCCCTTCTTTTTATAACTTAGGCGAAGTTTATGAGTTTAATATTTATCACCTTTTAGAAGTTGATGATCCATTGGCTCAGTTCCCTATAACCATAGAAGAACTTAAAAACGATCAATTTTAAGCAAGAAGATTATTAAAAATGAATGAAACAAGAACACTGGGACAAATAGCAAAATTTCTTAGAAGCAAAAACGCTGGGCCGTTTAACCTGACGCTGGATATCTTTTTTTATAATACTGAAGATTATGAAAAAGCAAAAAGCTCAGGAGTGATAAATAAAGAACTTATTTCTAGGCTTTATCATATAGATATAGATGACATTAATATCATCGAATTTGACCCTGCTGCTGCTATTAAAATTTCTTTCCCGAGACGAATTCCATCAGGAAGTGTTAAGGATTCAGATATCTATGGAGCCCAGCAACATGCTCCTTTGTTTGATATTAAAATCCCTTGGTAATAGTGCTGTAACAGGCACATCAGGTTGTTTTTATAGCCTGATTTACAAGGCAATTATTAGATTCTAAATAAAAGTAAATAAAGATAATAACTACAGAAATATAAAATTAATTAGATAACTTCGAAATGGAAGGAAATACTATGACAAATCCAAGCACTCTAAGAACAAGGTTATTTTTTGGTTTTTGTGTTGCAGCTCTGGGATTGCTTGGGATACAGGGCACTGCCAATTCGCAGGATTTACAAGTGGAGTATACAGAACTGAGAGATTCAATTCCTATTAGGGGAACTGATTACTTGATCCGATTTCCTGAGAATTGGAATGGAACTCTCATTAGTGATTTAGACTATCGTAGAGCGGCTGACTCCCCTTTGTATTTACATTTGTTAAACCAGGGTTATGCTTTATCAGGAATGCAACGGCGTCCTGAGCGGCTTACTGAATATGATCCGGCTCACGAGATTCACGATCTCGTTACTGTGATGGATATATTCGAATCAAACTTTGGTAAACCAAGTCGAACTATTCAATATGGATGTTCCGGTGGAGCTAACGTTACAGTTGGCATGGCTGAGATTCATCCTGATCGAATTGATGGCGCTGTCGCGACAGGTTCTGTTACGAGTCCTTGGTTTACAAATCAGCATCTAGATGGTTTTTTTGTGCTAAAAGCGCTTATCGCTCCTGAGCTGCCAATCGTCAATTTACCTATCGTCGATCCAGAGATTACCGAGATTGGTGATGCCTGGAGAGAAGCGATCGAAGCTGCACAACAAACGCCTGAAGGGCGTGCTCGGATTGCACTTGCAGTGACAATCGGGCAATGGCCTGCTTGGGCAAATATAGTGGAAACAACACCCGTTCCAGAACCTGATCCAAGTGATGTGCATGCGCTTCAAATTGCTATGTATCATGGTGTCAGTGCGGTACTGCCATCAAATGTTACATTTGGGCATTCCATGCTTGAACAGGTAGCTGGTCTTTTGAGGTGGAATACTGGTGTCGATTACAAAGAGTTTTTCGCTAACGGCGATGTATTTTATAAACAGGCAGTAGCTACCTTATATGATGAAGCCGGTCTCAACTTAGAAGAAGATCTTGAAAGAATCAATGGATTTCCTCGTATCGAAGCCGAGCCCTCTGCTGTTAAATATTGGAGCTCTCCGGGGCGCACCCATGTTGGCGAACCAAAAGTGCCACTATTGCGTATGCACAACAATGGAGACCTTTTGGTTTATCCAAGTATGCTCAAAGGTTATCAGGCTTTAGTAGATGCAAATGGGCGCACAGAACTTTATCGTTCTGCCTTTACCAATAGAGCAGGACATTGTACTTATAGTTTATCCGAGTCTTTAGCTGCAATTAAAACTCTGATTCAGCGCCTAGATTTAGGTGTTTGGCCCAGTACTGATCCAGAGGTAATGAATGCACTAGCTGCGTCATTGGATCCAACTAGCACTCCGAAGTTTTATTATTATAGGGGAGTGACAAAATACAACCGGGTTTGGCTTCCATCAGCAACAGAATTTATTGGAAACGCAAATCCTTAATCGATATTGACACGTTAGCTACTTAAATCGAAATAAATTATCGGTCTCGTAAATTCCCTGATATTCCCTGTTATTTTATTTATCAAAAAGATAAATAAGCCTATAACCTATTGAGTAATTGGGGTTATTAGGCAATTGCATGTGGAAGTAGGGTGAAAATTCCAGAAAATCCCTGTAAATTCCCCTGTTATCTGGGAAAAGCTGAGCAGGTTTCGCTTAAGACTCCATACACCGCCATCAACTTGTTTCATAACGTCCAGAAAAGCCCATAAACCCCCGCATAAATACTGAATAAACCCTATATTTACAGCCTATTACCGTCCAGCCAAGTATTGCAACATCAGTTCAGGAAAAGTATAGAAGCTTTATTGAGATGGTTCTGCAAAGATCATTTCAAGCGACCTTAAAAGAGAAAGGCTGTTTCGGTTCTATCAGGGTTAAGTGCATGAATATGGATGTAGAAGAGTTATTTTTTATGAATCTGCTGACTTAATAATCAATGCTTTTTATCGGCTAAAATATATCTCAACTCGAAAACAAATAGAAAGTTTAATTTTGCATATCTCATCTTTTAGCAGGCATAAACTGTAGATAAATTTTTTATTAAAATATTATATTTGAAAGAGAGTGGATGGGGTCAGCATTCCAAACATTACAAGGTATTGTATTAAATTGAAATGCGAATAGTAATTCCTTCTCTTCATTAACTCCATGCAATAAGGTTGTTACTGGCTCGCCAAATCTGAGAGGGCCAATACTTATAACTGAATATGTTACTAGGTAGTCTCCATTTACAATAGATTGATCTCTATATACGCTTGAGCAAAAAGGACTATAAAGACCAGGATCATAATTCCAAGTCAGCTCTGCTGTCCTGCTTTCTAGATCGATTTGGTAACGCGATGCAATGCTCGAGCTTAACTTTTGTCCCGATGAAGTGCCGCCAGGATTGTTCCAACTTGGTTGCCCATTGTTGAAAAGCGATAGCTCCCCTTCAACCAATGATAATCCATGCTGACCCATAGGTTTTATATCATTAGAAAATAAAGATAAAGCTGAAAGGGATGGATATGTATACCAAAATTTACTCTCATCCCCTAACAACCATAATATTTCATTAGTGTCATAGTCAATTTTCACAACAAAGTTTTCTCGGCTTGAAACAATTAGGCTATCATCAGAAGGGTCATAAATAGCTGAGTTTGAATGAAACCAATCAATGCCATCACGAACAAAATTAGAGGGATCATCTCCATTATTTATCATATATTCAGAAAATATTTCACCAAAATCCCATTCTTTCAAAGTTTCTCCATTAGGACTTAATTCTAGTATTATTGTTTCAATCTGAGGGCCATTCTTTTCGGCATTAATATGAGCCAAATATCCAAACTTTCCTTTACTCAACTCATGATGGAAACTTATATTTGAAAGACCTTCTTGAGAAACAGTTGTTTCAGACTGAGATCCGTCAAGAGACAAGGTCATCAATCGACCATCAATAGCAATTTTAAAACTATTATTCTCAAAGTAACTAGACCTTGAATTAATATCTTCATTTCCAACCCACCTGATATTCCCATCAATATCTAAAATAACTGGCCCAGATGGCTTTCCTTCAATAAAAATATAATTATATGTTGGCTTATTTTCTATATTTACACTTGATAAAATGCTTATATCATCATAAATATTATTTGGATCAACATATTCAGCAGCATCGACAACATAAGACATATTTTTCGCAGAGCTATCTGTAAAAGTGAAAGTTATATCAATAGAATTCCTGTAATTACTATACAATCCGAATATTGGTAATTTTATAATTCCGCCTACAATTTCTAGTTTGTCTATTTCATATCTAGCAGATATTGCTTCCGATATTGAATTAGCCATCGGTCTTATCGAAAAAGATATTGCGCTAAGAATCTCTTGATCTATGGGTACATCTAGATTAGTAATAAATACAGAGGTGTCGCTATCATTTTCAGTAATGATTGGATCAGAAGTAAGATTTGCAATTGTTTGGCTCGGACTAGAGTTATTGTCGCAGCTAACTAATGTGATTAATAAAAATATTATTACATCACGGATTCTAAGACATTTTTTCATCTAAACTTTCTTATCCAAAAGCCTGATCTTTATTTTACATAACTGAGTCGATGATGTTAACCCATTATATTAGTGAAATTTTTATTTTATATTTTTCTTTAGAAGTGATAGTTTATTTATATTAAAGGGGATACATCTGGGTACTGACAAGTGTATCTCCCATCGTGGACATATTTGAATATATCGGGGTTGAATGATTCCCACAATTCTATCTCGCTTGTCGATACAGATAGACCGTCTCCACCGTATTTTGTGCAACATTTTCCACACTGATTGCATTCTTTCAAAAGTTAGGTTTACTCGCGATTATCTATTAACAGGGACTAAGGATTATGTGAATTTTATTCGCCTTGATAGATACAACCACTAGTGCAAGTTTCACTAATAATAATTTTACTTAATGGGAGTAGAGGCTGAAGTTTTTGCCATATCCACTGCGCAATATTTTCGCTAGTTGGATTTTCCAGACCCGGAATATCATTTAAATAATAATGGTCTAATTCTTTAATGATGGGTTTGACGATACTTTTAATTTCTGAAAAATCCATGATCCAGCCAGTCGTGCTATCAGGTTCACCTGAAACATGAACTTGCACTTTATATGAATGACCATGTAAGCGACCACACTTATGTCCTACCGGAACATTAGGCAGTAAATGGGCAGCTTCAAAGGTAAACTCTTTGTAAATTTCCATAATTCAGTAAAACCATCGTTTCCTAGCGGCGCTGAGTGTAGCGATTGCCTCGGTCTGTGTACAGGGATATGCATGCACTTTTTTAAATTATTTCTTCGTCTATTAAGCAGAGCCAAACTGCAAATATTAAAAGGGGCTCGATTGCCTCTTTTACTTGGTTTGCTGGGAATGCTGCTTACTTTATGGTTGCATCTGGATGCGCCCCCGTCAGTTGATGGATTTATAAACCGCCTAGATAGTATTGTTTATGATCAGCGTTTTAATCTTTTTATGCCTTCACGTGGTGACGGAGAGCATAAAATCGTGATTGTAGATTATGACCAAAAGAGTTTGGATGCTGAAGGTCAGTGGCCATGGTCACGTTTTAAAATTGGCGATATGGTTGAAAGGTTGGCCGATGCTGGTGCTTTGGTAGTCGGATTCGATGTCACTTTTCCTGAGCCGGCAAGAAATCTAGCGCTTGAACTAGAAGAAAGACTTGGTAGTGAAAGCCAGGTATTAATTAATGACTTAGACCGTGTACAGCAAGCTATGGATGCAGATGCTTACTTTGCTGACAAGCTGCAATCTACAGATGTGGCCCTCGGCATGTCTTTTCGCCCTTTTGAAGCACTCAGGTACGGTACTTTGCCCGATCAAATTACAGAGATTGATGCCGGTGATGTCGGTTTTTCTACTTTGATCGTTATGCAAGGATATGAAGCGAATATAGATACTTTACAGAATGCTGCAATCGGCGGTGGTTTCTTTGACACCATCCCTGACCGAGATGGAATTCTGCGCTCAACACCTTTGGTGCTTAATTTCCAAAATCAGTTATTCCCGTCTCTTGCCTTGGAGATGGCGCGTCTTTATTACTTCGAAGAAAACTTCACAATCGAAACCGAAGCTGATTCTTTTGGTAATTTTAAAAGTGTCACAGGAATTAACATGGGACAGATCACTATCCCAACCACTGTAGATGGCAGAGTATTAATTCCCTATATTGGCCGCTCAGAGTTAGGGCAAGGTGATACTTTTGCTTATATTTCGGCTACGGATATATTGCGGGATACATTAACTGATGTGGAAAGAGATCAGTTACAAAACAGCCTCGTATTGGTCGGCACAACAGCCACAGGTATTTATGATTTACGTTCAACACCCCTAGAAGCTGTTTATCCAAGTGTAGAAGTCCATGCTAATGTGCTAAATGCCTTATTAAATGCCTCACCTATGGTCACTATTGATCAGTCAGGATCAAATGAAAGCCAGGGAGTCGGCAATGTTTTTGCAGGCTTTGATTTTAATCAGAACAACCCTTTCCCTAGTAGGCCGGACTGGGCAGAGGCTGCTGTTGCGATGGCTATCTTTATGATTGGCCTATTTCTTTCATTGATTTATCCACGCTTAGGAGCTGGGTTACTCGGACTTTCTAGCCTGGCATTTATGCTGGGATTGTTAGCGCTAAATTTCAAACTTTGGATTGATTACAAGCTCGACATTTCCTTGGTTATTCTTATTTTCCTGATTTTGATAATTACAGTGGTAAATATGACCTATGGTTTCTTGAAGGAGGGTATGAATAGACGCGCTATTAAGGTGATGTTCGATCAGTATGTTCCACCTGCGCACATTGATGCCATGTTGGACGATCCAGATAACTATAACTTTGACGGAGAAAGTAAAGAATTAAGTGTACTGTTTGCAGACATTAGAGGATTTACTTCAATTTCAGAAGCTTTGACAGCCAGTGAATTAAAAACTTTCTTGAATGATTTTTTCACCCCAATTACCAGCATTATTTTTGATCACAGTGGCACTATTGATAAATACGTAGGCGATATGGTGATGGCTTTTTGGGGAGCGCCAATTACTGACCCAGATCATCGCAAAAATTCAGTATTGGCTGGCCTAGAAATGCTGGCAAAAATTGAAGAACTTAAAATAGGTTTTGCTGAACAAGGTTTGCCGGAGGCAAATATTGGTGTAGGTATAAATTCTGGCTTTATGAATGTTGGTGATATGGGTTCAACTTATCGGCGTTCGTATACTGTACTTGGCGATGCTGTAAATTTGGGTTCCAGGATGGAAAGTATTACTAAGTTTTATGGTGTGAAGTTTTTAATAGGTGAAGAGACTTATGATCATATTGATGGCTTTCTTTGCCGTCTGATTGATAAGGTTCTAAAGAGCAACCTATTCGAATTTATGAGCCTCTTTGTGAAGAGAAAGATGCAACAGAGGAAATGCATAAATTGGTTAAAGAATATCATGTTGCTTATGAGCATTATGTGCATCAAGAATGGGATAAAGCAGAAGGTTGCTTTAAAGCATTAGAGGAGCAAGAGTCAAATAAGTTACTTTACTCTGTGTACCTGGAACGTATAGAAAATCTGCGTAACCAGGACTTAGCAGAAGAGTGGGATGGCACCTTCCGATATACCACTAAATAGAATTGACATGGTGCTGCAAGTCGGTAAAATGCGCAGCCTTGACGCTTTGGGTGATTAGCTCAGTTGGGAGAGCGTCGCCCTTACAAGGCGAATGTCGGGGGTTCAAATCCCTCATCACCCACCAAAGTGTTGAATGTAAGTTAAGTGTTTTTTTGTGTCGCGGACCGGTAGTTCAGCTGGTTAGAATGCCGGCCTGTCACGCCGGAGGTCGCGGGTTCGAGTCCCGTCCGGTCCGCCATTAACAATTCTAGTCTTAACGCTGTTCTTTGAGTATTCCTCAATCCATTCTAAATAAATCCTTAAAAATATTTCCGAACCATGACTAAGCTGCTTTGCTGCGCTTGCAGGATCGATGCCAGCGAACATTAGATCAAAAGCAAGGAAGCCGTTAGTTAATTGGGTACGAATCGAGAACGCACACACTCCTGTCTGAACATAGGCGATGTTTTTTGGTACTTAAGACGATGCGTTACTTGTCTCTCAGTTCGGGTTTGTGGTGCCTGACTCTTCATCAGGATGGATGATGAACACCTGAATCGCATCTATATCGTAGGCATGTGAGATATGTGTATTCTCCCCGGTCTCGGGATCAGGATAAGCATCGGCGAGTCGTCGAATCACCTGATTCATCTGGGCTGTGGGTGTCTGACCTGCAGCCAGATGGTGTGATGATATGTTTCTGTTCACATGCGTCATCCAGGCTTCAGTTTCCACATAGCCCCCACTCAGGCCTTCGGCACGAGTAGGCGTAAGGCTCAGCTGCAGCCGGAAATCGCGGAATTTCTGCACACTAAGGGTGTCCAGAAAATTGTATGAAATAAGAAATTCTGGAATCGGTACTGTTGTCAGTACGCCATCGACGATTCTTCCGCGGGTCTGCTGTGTCGTTCTTGATCCCATTCGCGTATCGATTCGTTGCGAGCCACCAGCCACATAATTTTGGCCTCCTGTTGCATTGGTGATCATATCATCGCGCCCCCGATAGAGATTGACAATTACCTCATCGTCATTCGACAGATCATCGACACCGGTGATTTCGATAAGTAAACGATTATCCCGTCTACGTGTTTCTTGACGATAAGCAAAGGAATAGAGACCATCAGGGCCCCTGTATCCCCCGAGGCATCCAATGAGCCGGTAAATCTGGTTGTCTATTCCACCAGTGCCATCCGGGTGAGTGAAATCATTCGGACTGATTTCTCCGTCGAGGTTGAGTCCCAGCGCTATGGGCCCCTGGGCCTCCAAATATCGGAACTCCTCGGGGTCGTCCGGACTTGGATGCCACATTCGAATTTCACTATTGAGCTGTGTCTCGACAAGCGGCCGATGCGTTCCTTCGGGGTAAAGCGCCACAAACCGTTCCCGCGGCCCCAGATTCATTCCTTCCGGACACTCTTCTATGCCGCCAGGTGTCTGATAAATAGCTTCGAATATTCCAGCGACGGCGTAGCCGATGGTTCCGTCGACCGGCACCATCGCTGGTATGTCTTGATGCATTGTGGCGTTGGCGTCTTCCTGAGCAACAGCATTGGCCGTTGTTATCAGCAAACCAGCGATCAAAAAAGAACAACGGCTTATCTTTAATATGTCACTCACAGCCCCACCCCCTAAAAATAATTTCGTAAAATGAAAGCCTGCAGGCCGTTCTTCTGGCCGCGCACTTCACCCACATCCGAACCATAGGTATCACCCGGCTGCTGATCATCCGAGAAGGTGTATACCGGCCTGCCGCGCCAGGCCCAGACCCGGATTGAATTCTGCTGATCCGGGGTGGCGTAATGGCCAGTGCCAGTGTCTATGGAAACAATACTCCAGCTACGACTGCGGCTCGCCTCTCCTGGCATTGCTTCCACATAGAGCCAATTTTCGAGGCACTTTCCCTGATCCCCGGCGCCACACATGGCTTTTCGATAGACCTGTGTGTCATCCGGGTGATCACAGCGTAACTGATCGAATGTATCTTCAGTACAATTATAGGTGTAGATCGTCCTGCCCCTTGAGTCCCCCAGAACGTCCCCGACGAAGCCCGTCTGAACGGTGAAACTCTCAGGGTATGCCGGCGCTTTCTGCGTATATACATTGCTCCAGCCTGGAACATCAGCCCCTTCCACACCCTGTGTTTTCGGATCAGGCTCATATCGGTAAAGTGGCTTACTCCGAAATGTCCATTGATACTCACCGGGCGATCGTTCGAACATTCCCCATTCACCCTGAGGAATTGCCAGGGCGGGTGAGAGAATAGGAACCCAGGTAAGCGTACATTCATCATGGCAGATGGTCGATTCCTCAGTGTCCTGTTCATTAACATAGATAGACCACCCTTCGTCAGTCGTTAAGGTCCGGCCCATGCCCATGACCCGAGGCGCAACTGCAAACCCCGGAGGGGTCAACGACATCGGGCCGATCGACCTCCTATAAGCAGGCCTGTCGAGAGATCCTGATTCTTCCTGGATATCCGTCCCGAATACATCACCTGGAGCCGGGTCTCTTGTGTAGGTATAAACGGCCTGATCCTTGTACGCCCACTGCTGAGTAGCGTCGTCGCGCTGAATGATCGACCAGTTACCAACCTCCTGCGCATTTTCTGCCGCAAGCACTGGTGGCCATATGTCAGTGCAGGTAGGTCGCGTTTCTGCATTGGGCAAGGCCAAACCCGGGGGATAGGGACTCATGAGTCCGGCCGTTAAAATGAGTTTTTCATTTTTGCAGTCCGATTTGCCTGGCGCGTCGCCGGTGATACCGGCCCGCATCGCCTTCAACGGCCATACATAGAAGGTGCGACCATCTGCATCCGCGAATGTCGGTCCTGCGATTTCGGTCGATATAATCTGAATGCCTACCGGCATGGGCTCATTCACCCAAGCTTCTGTGAGATCCTGCGCATGGATGGTAGTAGTCATGCACGACAAAATTGTCACTGAGATAAAGCTAAGCGATGATTTCACGGATTTCACTCGATGTTCTGTTGCTCTTGGTTCCCCAGGCATCGATCTCGACTCCAAACAGGCGCTGCAACGTATACCCAAGCCTGCTTGCTTGGTCGCCTGCGCCGTTTATATGCATACCAGTCTTGATTCGGCCACCAGCATTGCCTGCTGTAAACATCGGGAGACCTTCTATGGAGTGTATCTTGGCGTACGATTGGTCCGTTGTTGCATATATCAAAGAATTGTCGAGCAGCGATCCGTCGCCTTCCTTGAAATCAGCAAGCGCCTGCACGTAATAGGCCCACTCGTCCATGGCGCGCTGCGTGTACCACGAACAATTAGGCTGACATTGCAGCTCTTCGTCGAAAGGCTCTTCGTGCGTTGCTGTGTGGTGCGGTTTGTCATATCCTGGTTTCGTCGTACCAGCGAACGGTGAAGTGTAATTAACGTTGGTGACTCGAGTCTGGTCACAGGCCATGGCAATCATCATCAGATCCACAAACATCCGATGCCGCTGAGAAACAAGGTCTGCACCCGTTCCATTCGGCAGGTCGCGGGGCGGCTCCGCTAAAACGCATGCTTCACGGGGTTCCGGCCGTGTCAGCTGCAGATCGAAGCGACGCTCGAGGTCGCGAATTCCACTCATGTACTGATCGAGCCGCGCCCGATCCTCTGCGCCAAGCTGATTGTTTAGTTTCCTTGTATCGTCGAGCACCGCGGAGAGAGCACTCTTTCGGACCATGATCCGAGGATCCGGCGTGAAGGTCTCAGCATTCGGATCCTGAAAATCGTTCCCGAACAGTCGATGATAGAACCGCAGTGGCGACCACTCTGGCGTGTTGATTGAAGAGCCATCTTCATAGCTGTAACTGTCACGCGCATCGCCAGTAGCTGCTGCACTCAGAGAAAGGTATCGCGTCTGTTTACCGATGTGCCGCCCAACAGTTACGTCGATCGTCTCACCCGGTAAATCGTTGGCATGCATCGGCGCTGTGCCGGTGCGCATCAATACCCAACCCGTGTGATGGCAGACATTGGGGTTATCGTCCCGATAGACATCGAAATTAGTAAAGAGGTTGATGTGCTGCTGCACGGGCGCCAGCATTGCTATTTCCGGTGGCAGGTCGAAATTCGTACCTGTTTGCTTTGGTATGAATAGAGCCTTATTCATACCCATTCCCCACTGCCAGGTTCCGAAGCGCAGCGGGATAGGTGCTCCGTTAGCCAACGCAGAACCATTTTCATTAAGAAAAAGGTTCAGCAGCGGCAGCCCAACGGAGACGACACCACCATTTAGAACGCCTCGCAGAAACCTACGTCTCGATTGCTTGCTCATAGTAACTGCTCCTCGATGTCAGGTCGGACGTGCGAAAACGCATTACTCAATGCAATATCAAGCAACAGCGACCGCAATTTGTATTCATTGACAATAAACCTATCCCCCAGATAATTCAAGGTAGCCCGGTCATATCTTAGCGACAAAGGCCCGCCAGTTCCGTACGCGTAAAGTCTCTCGACAAGACAGGAAGGTAATTTTGGATGATTTCGCACCGCGGTCGTCAGCCCTTGGATATCGTCATAGAGAACGCCATCCAGTTCACCGCTGACATTAAGCTGGGCACCGTTTTCGGTCACTCGGAAACGTCCTGCGCCATCGAAATTCTCGAGCGCGAGCCCTATCGGGTCGGTAATCAGGTGGCAGCCAGCACAGACCGGATTGGTGTTGTGTACGTCAAGCCTTTCGCGAGCGGTCAGCGCATCACCAGCCTCTTCGAGCGCGGAAAAATCAACGTTTGGCGGAGCAGAGGGTACGTTTTGGCAGAGCAACAGCTCCCGTAATGCCCGGCCGCGCAAAGTGGGTGAGCTGCGTACTGGATGGGATTGCGCGGCGAGAAAACTGAAGTGCGTGAGGATGCCTCGACGAATCCCTGTATCCTCAAACTCAAACGGTACCCAGTTGGGTGTGCTCGCCACACCATACAAGGCCGAAAGATTCCTCGACATAAAGGTGCTACGCGTCGTGAACAGATCCCGATAATCAAGATTCTTCCTTAACAGATGATCGACTATCGTCATCAATGTCTGTTCTCGCGCATCCGCTATAGTGCCACCCGTGACCATCGGGTAAGTCATGGGATCTTTGGCCAAGCTGTTGAATTCATCGAAGGTCATCATGTCGTCGAAAAATGCTCGCATGCCGTCTTCTAGCTTTGAGCTGGCGAGAAGTCTGTCAACGCTGCTCTGTAGACCCTCGGGCGTTAGCAGCTGGCCGTTTTCCGCGGCCGTTAATAGTTCGTTGTCGGGAGTGGAATTCCAAAGAAAGAAACTAAGTCGTGATGCCAAAGAAAACGCGTCAAGTCGCTCGCTCCCCGGATTGTTCGGATCGGGCTCCGTGATCTCGCTGATAAAAATAAACTCCGGACTAAATAACAGCACTTCCAGCGCAACTGCCAGGCCGGCATAGAAATCATTGCTTGCCTCAGCCCCAGCATCTGCGACTGCGACTAACTCAAATATTTTGGTTTCGTCCGGTGGCCGCCGATGTAAGAGACGAGCTGTCGCGCGCAGAAACGTTCCAGCGCAGCTGGAATCAGGCTCCAATGCCGACACGGGTATACATGGGATTAGGAAATTACGGTGCGCCGAGTCAACCACGCGTGTTGCAATTGCAGCACCCGCTTGCTGGATTTGTTCGATCTGATCCGAGGTCAGGCCCACCGAAGCTGCGCCCGACGAGAGCAGACCATCGACTCTGGCGATTTGAGGCAGCGGCGGTAGCACGGCGTCTCTGACATCTGTCCCAAAAATCTGAGCGATAGAGTTCGAATATTGATCGGCCGTAAGTACACGAACTCGTCGTGGTGAACTACTGTTCTCCGGTTCGACCGGTTCGACAAGGCCATCGTCGCAACCCGCCAGCAGCAGGCTCGTAATTGCAGTTAGTAGAATTCTGTTAATCATGATAGTCAACCATATGCTTCTCCGTTGTCATCTGTGCCTTGCAACATCTTCGGCAGTCACGATTCCGCCTGGGTTCTCCCAAGACTGACGTACAAAAGTGGCCACTGCAGCAATCTCATCGTCATCCAGCAGGTACTGAAACTCCCCCATCTCGTCATACCAATTGTCGGGTAATTCGGAGCGTTCCGGACCGTAGAGGATGACGTTGATCAGCGAAGCAGGATTCTCAGCCAGCACCACTAGGCTGCCGCTGGCCAGTCGCGGTGCCATATCGTTGTCACCCAGGCCAGTCGGTAAGTGGCATGTGCCACAGTGAAGATTATAAACTGTGCGGCCGCGTCCCATTGTCAGATTGTCGGCGACTTCCCGGGAAGCCTCTTCCACGGGCGGAAGACTCATCAAGTACGTTGTCATTGCATCGATATCTTCGATGTCCAGATGTCGTGTGCTTTTCATAATGACTTCGTTCATTGGCCCAAAAGTTTCGACCAGTGAGTTTTTCCCTGTCATCAGGTAATCAGTTAGATGTTCGTGCGTCCAGGAGCCAAGACCAGCATCGTTCGATCTGAGGTTTGGTGCAAACCATTCGCGAACTGCACCGCCGGGCACTTCATCTGAATAGACTCCGCCAGCCATTGTCAGATCTGCTACTTCGGCACCGAGGAAATTCCTGGGCGAATGACACGCACTGCAATGTGCCAAGGCTTCAACCAAATAAGCGCCACGATTCCAGTCCTCTGAATTGGATTCATCCGGTTCATAAATGCCGGGCTCAAAGAACAGCGCCTTCCAGATTGTCATCAGCCAGCGCTGATTGAATGGAAAACCCAGTTCGTTTTCCGGTGCGGCCTGGCGAACGGGCGGCAAGCTCATCAAGTACAGAAATATAGCCGCAGTGTCGGTATCGGTTAGCTTTGTGAATGCGGTATACGGAAACGCGGGATACAGGTGCTGTCCGTTTGGTCGCACACCGTGCCTCATCGAAGCCAGGAAATCTTCAAACGCCCAGTTCCCAATGCCGGTATCTGCATCCGGAGTAATATTTGTCGAGTAGATTGTGCCGAATTGCGTTCCAAACGCGACGCCGCCCGCCATATCACTACCATCAGGCGACGTATGGCATGCGGCACAGTTGCCGGCTGTTGCCAGATATTTGCCACGCTCGAGTATTTCTTCGTTGCCCGACATCTCTGCGATCAGCAAGTCGGTGTTCACTTCAGTAGGGCTGCTGAACATCGCAATCGCCATAAACGCCAGCGCTATAGTAAGCAGGAGTCCAGACAGTATTTTGATCACGCTCATTATTCGCCTTGAAATCTCGTAAATATATTCACGCCCAAATGATGCTGAACGGAGTATAAACATCCTTCCTCTAGTAAGCCAAGCTGAGTTTCATCTCTATTTCACCGTTGCGTCTTTTCCAATATTTCCATAACACTGTTTTGGTAATCAGTTTAGCGGACTAAAATCATTTTTTTCGGCACAAGGCCTGATCCCTGACAGGCTAACCAGTGCCAACGTTCTGACCAGTTCCAGAAAATTTTCCAGCCAGGGTTCGTGTCCCATCCACCGCCATTCAAAATTCTTCATTTCTGATTAAAATAATTTATCCTTCAGTTTTTTCAGCTTTTAATAGAAGTTGGTTTCACATTTATTATTAAGCTTTTATTCCTATACTAAATTGAGTGTAGTAAGATTTATGACTTACCTGCATGCGTCGAATTTTACAAAAGAGAGAGAAATGAATAATACAAATACAACTCTAGCCGCATTATTTTTGATGCTTATTTCTGTCCCGTTTCTCTCTGCTCAAGAAAATGAGCTGTATAACACTGCTAAGGCAAAACTGCTCAGCGGTGAACGTGTTTTTAGTCACACGATTTCAAGTTTTAATGTTGAGCGTTATTGTGAAGAGGCTCTTCACTATGACTACACATGGTTTGAGATGCAGCACAGTACAATGAGCTGGGGTGAAATTGAGCGCATGATTAATGCTTGCCCTCGTGTGGGTGCTGTTCCCATGATTAGAGTGCCAGATGAGCTGGAAAGCTCAATTCAAAAAGCAACGGATGTTGGTGCGCTCGGTATTATTATGCCGACTACTGAAAATGTTGATAAGGCGATTCAAACGGCACGTTTCTCTCGATTTCCGCCAGTTGCACGCCGCAGTGCCGGTGGAGGTAACTGGCGTACACTGTGGCCCGATGTGAATTATCGCGAGACGTTCAACGATAATATGTTGGTAGTTGTGATGATAGAAACACCGCGTGGTGTCGCAGAAGCTTATGACATTGCCCGTGTTGATGGAATTGATGTAGTTATCATGGGGAACAATGATTTAAGTTCTTTTTCTGGTTTGCCTCAAAGCGACCCTGAATATCAGCGCATGCTTGAACAAGTTCGCGATGCGACCTTAAGAGCTGGGAAAATATTTGGTAATGCCGGAGCACAATATCGAGAAGGTTATTCTGTTAGTGATGATTCATTTTTCTTTCAAAATGGACTAACACATGATGGTTGGATTAATCCATATTTAGGCGGTGCTTCGGTTGATGCAGTGGAAGGTGAGTCTAGTCTAGAAGAGCGCCGACAGTAATCAGTCGTTTTTGTTGAATAATTTATAGCAGAAATGCGCAACAATGACGACGGCAGCAAGGCCGGCAAACACATAGATCAGTTCAAATGAAATACCCTCTAGGGTACTTTGACCGTAGGCATTGCTACTGTATCGAAAGATATCCATTTATAAGATTTTATTATTAGTATTTAGCTGTCCCTAATTGCGCGTTTTACCAAGTTTTCCATCAAGGGTATCTTAAATCCATTATAGTTTAAGGTGGTTGCTCCTCTAGCAGCTGACCCGGCGGCTAACTCGATAGTTTCTTCATCTCTAGCACTGCCGCGAACAATATCTTCTACTCCATTAAGGCGACGTGGCGTACATTGAACGCCGCCACAGACAACACGAAGGCCTTCAATTGTATCGCCTGAAACGCGTAATACAGCGGCAACATTTACCAAGGCAAAATCCCAAGTTTCTCGGTCTGCAACTTTTTCGAAATAGTAGTTTGCACCGGCCCAAGTTGATGGAATTCTGATGCTGGTTAAAATATCACCGGGCTCTAAGACAGTTACCCGTTCTATGTCGACATCAGGGCCAATAAAGAAATCTTCAGCAGCAACTTCTCGCATGCCATCAGTGTTTTGAATAACCATGGTAGCGTCTAAGGCAACTAAAGCTGGTGCAGTATCAGAAGGGGTGACGGCAACACAGCGGTCGGCTTCAAACAAGCAGTGTTCTCTGTTCAAGCCTTCTGGTGTATCTGCGTAACAGGTATTGCCACCAGCGCGATAACAATCAATCCCAGAACGGTAATACCAGCAACGGACGTCTTGGCAGATATTGCCGCCGAGTGTGCCGATATTTCTAATCTGCGGGCTAGCAACACGGCTAGCGGCTTCCGCCAGCACGCCATAACTATCTCGAATCAACGGACTTTCGGCAATTTCAGTTAAGGTCGTGAGGGCACCAATCTCGATACCGTTAGCGGTTTCGTTAATTCCGTTCATGCCTGGAATTCCGGCTAAATCAATCACGGCGACAGGGCGTTTTACTCTATCTTTAAACCAATCCAAGCTATCTTGGCCGCCAGCTAAAGGCCAAGCGTCAGCTCCATACTGCTCAAGTAGATCAAAAGCATTTCCCATGTCAGAAGGCTGAAACAGATCAAAATTTGGCATCATATCTTTAGTAGACATCTCAGCTCTCCTATTGGGTTAAAATCTGTAGTGGTGAATTAGATTGTTCACGACCAGATGCTGCGTTCAATATCATGTCAGAAGTCACTGGGTTACGATTAAAGTAATATCCGCCAAGCGCATTTGAAACTGCCGCTAATACCGCTCCAACTGCTGCGCCAACAGGCGGCTCACCTATACCCTTCATACCCATTGGATTGGTTGGGTCAGGTTGGTCAACAGCTGAGACGTCCATAAAAGCAGGTACATCTAAATACGAGGGTGGTTTCGCCTGATAAAGCCCCACGCTGCCGGGTAAACCATTTTGCGGGTCGTATATTTGGCGCTCTGAACGAGCCATACCAATGCCCATACACGCACCACCTCTTAATTGTCCAACTAAGCCAAGAGGGTGGTTCACGGTACCGCAGTCACCAGAACTAACAAATTCAAGGATTTCATAATTGCCGGTTTCAGTATCCAGCTCAATCATAACGAAAGTTGCCACCATGGCAGAGATATGTTCATTAAGAGGAGTAGTGTCCCTGGCTACCCCGATAAGACCTGAGCCAGCAAGTCCAGCAACAGAGGCTTGAGTGAGTGGATTAGTGCCATTAGGGTCTTCGCCGCTGTATTTACCGCCAAGCTCTAATGCTCTTTGAGCAGCTTGAGCGTAAGTAATGCTTTGAGTCGGGTCATTTATGTTGAATACAGTTTCATTTGCCAGATCATAATCTTCAGCATTTCCACCCAGATCCATCGCAGCAATTTCTTGTAGTTTTTGCTTCATATCCATAGCAGCAGCATAGTTTGCTCGCGACATTGTATAAGTAGTCAAGGAGCCAAATTGCCCGATTGTCCAAGGTAGATGTTTGCTGGTATCACCTCGCTCAATGACACAATTATCCCAGTCCATATCAAGTACTTCAGCTGCAACTCGTGATGTTGATGCATAGGAATAAGTTCCTAGATTACCCACCCCGGTATGAATATGTAGCTTGCCGTCTGGTAAGATTCTCATCAAACCGTCAAAGCCTGCAATACCCGCAGAGTGATAACCCTGACCAATACCAACACCTATTACTTTAGAGCCATTACGCTCGCCGTTACGAGCAAATTTATTGGACCAGTCGAAACGTTCAGCAGCCATATCAATTGCATCTAACATGTATGAACTTGAGACTTTTTGTCGGTTCTCGCCACCTGTTAGTGTTTCATGATTGGATGCATTGATTCGTCGAATTTCAAGTTGATCAATACCTAAGGCATTGGCTGCCTTATCTAATAGAGGTTCTAATGCTGCAGACATTTGATTTTGACCAGGACCACGTTGCGGCCCACAAGGAGTAGTGTTGGTGCCTATTGGTATGGCTCTGAAACGCATACTTTCTGGAGTATAAACAAGAGAAACCATGGTGCCGGCCGCACCGAAATCACCAAATGGGTTTTTAGCGCCACCTTGTTGAACAATATAAATATCTGCACCAGTCATTTTGCCCTGATCATTAAAAGCTAATTTTGCTCTTCCTTGAAAGCTGGCTCGCGCTGATCCAAGGTAATATTCTTCGGCTCGTGTTATGCGGAGCATGCAAGGGCGACTAATAAGACGCGAAAAATGTGCAGGAAGAGCCATCACAGCATAGGCTCCCCCTTTGGAACCGAAACCACCACCACAGAATTCAGATATATAAACCAATTCATCAGGAGTTATACCAATCAAGTTAGCTAAACCTGGAACAACAAACATCTGACTTTGGGTTGAACCATGAACATAACATTTACCATTCTGCCAATAGGAGAATGCACTTCTTGGCTCCATGCTATGGTGAGAGTTACAGGCAGTAACAAAGGTTTCATCGAGCACTAATGCTGCATCATTAAAGGCAGCATCAAGGTCACCATACTGCCAATCCATGGTTGCTTGACCCATAGGTAATTGACCTTCATCTACTGCCGCAAAATCTCTGGCAGTCCATTTGTGACTAACAACACCAATATCACCTAACTCATCTTCTTCTTCGATCCGTAACGAAGAAACCAGGTTGCCACCCGAATAAGCATCAGGGCCTCCCGGATAAAGACTTTCAAGTGGGTCTAATACAAAAGGTAATTCTTCATACTCTACATTAACTAATTCCAAGGCATTAGCCGCTGTCGATTCATCAACGGCAGCAATGGCGAGAATGGGTTCGCCAACAAAGTTAGGTTCATTAGTAAGAATTTGTTCACCAGGATTTGGAAATACGGGCACGTCATCTGCGGTCATAATGCCGTATACGCCTTCCAGTGCCAGAGCTTCAGAAGCATCTATATTTCTGACGCGACATTTTGGCATGGGACTTAGCAACATTTTCACATAAGCCATTCCTTCAGCACGAAAATCTTCAGAATAGGTTGAAGCTCCAGTCACCTTGGCTTCAATGTCAGGCGGAGTGAAGTTCTTACCAATGAGTTTATATGTGGGATTATCAGCCATTATGCAATCTCCTCTGCAGCGCGAAGCACAGCATTCAGGTAATGGTCATAAGCTCCGCAGCGACAGAGATTACCTGCTAGTGCTTGGCGAGCTTCTTCACGAGATGGGTTTGAATTATTGTTAAGAAGAGCGACAGATGAAATAACTTGACCTGGCGTACAGAATCCACATTGTGGTGCAAGCTCTTCTATCATAGCTTGTTGTACCGGGTGCAATTCGCCAGCCGGGCTGGCAATCCCTTCAATGGTAGTGATGTTCTTGTTTGTTACTCGGTGACTTAGCATTGAGCAGGAATTATTTGGGACACCATCGATTAACACACTGCAAGCGCCGCATTCACCTCTATCGCAACCAATTTTAGTACCCGTTAAACCTAGCTTGTTGCGCAATGTCATTGCCAGAGTTTCATTCGGAAGAACATCCACCCGACGCACTGTGCCATTAATATTTAAGGAGATAAGTCTTTCTACTGAGCCAGCAGCAGGGCTTAGCGTATTTTCAGAACAGCCGCTAACAAACATAAGCCCGCCAGTCGATACCACTGCTCCAGAGGCAATGATGCCTTTTATAAAACTTCGTCTGGATTGATTTTGTGGACGCATAAGTTGATCTTCCTTAGAGCGTTAGATATCAGTTGATACTAGCTGCATTTTTGCCACTACTCAAGCAATGCTTTGGTCGTAAAACAGTAAATTGTTAAGTGAAAAAATTTATAAATTTAAGCCTAAGAGCTATAAAGATTTGCTTGAAATAAAGGCCTTACCTATAATCGCCTCTCGTATTTCCCCATAGTTATATTGCTATACTTTGGGTGTTTGATTCATTGTTAAGGTACTTCACTGCATGAGCCAAAATAAGATAATCCGTCATAAATTGATCGACCGATTATTTCATTGGTTTTTGGCTATATCTATTTTAGTCCTATTGATTAGTGGCTTATTACCAGTTTATGGTTTTAATGCTAGCTTAATTGTTATTCACTGGATCGTAGGACTAGGGCTGACAGCTTTATTGCTCATTCACATTTGTCGTTCTCTATTTTGGAAAAAAATAAGTAGTATTTGGTTTTCTCATACTGATCTGGAACTAAATCGAGAAAGAATTGGTAAATATTCATTAGCTCAAAAATTAATGCATCAATTTATTGCCGTTTTGACCTTGGCAGGAATAATTACTGGATTAATAATGATGGTAAGAATTGATACGCCGCTTTGGGAGAGAGATCCTTATTGGCTTAATGCTGATACCTGGGGCGTCGTCTTTTTTATTCACGGCTTGGTAGCTTTGAGTTTTGTGAGCGTTATTATGCTGCATATATATTTTTCTTTACGGCCTGAAAGTAGAATGTATTTACGTTCTATTTTTAAGGGCTGGATTACCGAAGAAGAATACTCAAAAAAACATGATGCAGAACTTTGGGCTAAAGAAAATGAACAGAAATAATCGAGCATGAAAAAATACATTTAAACTTTTTAATTAACACATTTTCTAATTAGACCTTTTTAAAAGGAAAGAGCATGCAGGAAAAGCCAGAAAGCCAATTGCACAGTTGTATTGAAAAAATAGAATCAGCATATGAATATATGTTGGCGTATGCGGCGCAAGGAAGAAAATCCGAACCCGCTGCAGGAGAAGGCAGCGATGGTCCTTCTATTAGAGCTTTTCTAGAAGGGTTACTTTGGGGAATTGAACATATTTCTGAAGGTTTTACAGAGGCTGTACAAAACTTAAATTTAGATGATTCGGCTAATCAACAGATCAAAAAATTTGAAACTACGCTTTCTGCAGACGCCGATTCTGCGTCGGCAGTTGTGGAAATGGTGCTTAATGTGCCATCGCTAAGCTCACAAGTTATAGATAATCTTAATGCATCAACTCATGTACGAAGTTTGTTAACAGATATTTTTGTTTTAGATGAGGTGCTTAGGCTACATCAACAAAATCAGGCCGAATAAAACTTCATGTAGTTAAAGTCGTTAAAGCTTTTCTTCGATTGGGAATAAATATTTTATATCAAAGATTACGCTTTTAGCTTTACCAAATTTCCTAATCTTATTTAATCCCATTTCACGAAATTCATCGTGAGCAACTGCGAGTATAATAGCGTCATATTTATTCTCAGAAGCCTCCTCTAACAATGAAATATCGTACTCTTGTTTGGCATTTTCGGGGTTTATCCATGGATCATAAACCTCAACATTTGCATGGTAGGTGTTTAGCGTGTTGACGATATCAATCACCTTCGTGTTGCGTAGATCTGTGCAGTTTTCTTTGAAGCTGAGTCCCATGATGAGCACATTCGCATCAACAACATTTATTTTTTCTTGGGTCATTTTTTTTACTAAACGATCAGCAATATAAGACCCCATTCCGTCATTGATTCTGCGCCCGGCAAGTATCACTTCGGGGCGATAACCTAAAGATTCAGCTTTGTAAGTTAAGTAGTAGGGGTCTACACCTATACAATGACCTCCGACCAGACCAGGACGAAAGGGTAAGAAATTCCACTTAGTGCCAGCAGCTTCTAAAACTTCTTCTGTATCAATGCCAATTTTATGAAAAATTAAGCAAAGCTCATTAATTAAGGCAATATTTAAATCTCTTTGGGTGTTCTCTATAACTTTAGCTGCCTCTGCAACTTTAATGCTGCTAACAGGGTGGGTACCTGCTGGAATAATAGAGTTATATAAATTATCGACAAACTCTGCCGCAGCCTTATTAGATCCCGAAGTTATTTTTTGGATAGTGGTTAAGCGGTGGATTTTATCACATGGGTTGATTCTTTCTGGACTATAACCAAGGAAAAGATTTTCATTGAGGGTTAAACCTGATATTTCTTGCAGAAATAAGAACGCAAACTTCTTCACTGGCGCCTGGGTAAACTGTAGATTCGTAAATGACCAGATCGCCGGCTTTTAAATAGGGTGCTATGGTCTTACTGGCTTCTTGCAAGGGTTCAAGCAATGGTCGCTTATGATGATCAACAGGAGTAGGAACAGTCACAATGAATACATTACAGGTAGACAGATCAGCAGGTATATCTGAATATTCAGAATGCTCAGCTTCAGCGAGTTCTTCAGAGCTAAGCTCTAGCGTACTATCATGCTGCTGCTTAAGGCTGTTAATGCGTTCGGAGTTTAGATCAAACCCAAGAGTTGGGTAGCGTTTACCGAACTCCACAAGCAATGGCAGACCGACATAACCAAGCCCAATAACAGCAATTTTGATATTTTTGATATCCACAGAGTATATTCCTAAAAATGCTTCTACATTATAGATAAGACTTGCCTTTAAATAATAGCTTAAGGGCTTTTAGCCCATGATATACTTCACATTTTTTAAAATCATAGTTCGGATACTTTATGTCAGAATTTTCTAGTATTGGTTTAGTCGGCAGACAAGATAATGCCAACATATCCGATTCTTTGAATACGCTTGCTGATTTTCTTCTGCGGCGGTCGGGTATTAAGCTTGTTATTGATGAAGCGGTGTCAAGCTTTATGCATGACCACAAGGCATATTCTGAAATGCAGGTGATACCTCAAAAAGACCTGCACAAGCATTGTGATTTAGTGATAGTGGTTGGCGGTGACGGCAGTATGCTTAAAGTAGCTGGGTCTTTGGCCAATCAAGATTTGCCGGTGGTTGGTATTAACCGCGGACGCTTGGGTTTTCTAACAGATATAAGGCCTGAAGAAATTGAAAGTGTACTGGGGCAAGTGTTCGATGGTCAGTATAAAGAAGAGTCGCGTTTTTTATTGAATGTCAGCATGCAGCGTGCTGGGAAAACTGAACAAATCGGTTGCGCATTAAATGATGTGGTATTACACCCTGGTAGTGCTGCTCAGATGATTGAATTATCTTTGTTCATTGATGAAGAGTTTGTATATGACCAAGCTTCAGATGGTTTGATTGTCGCTACTCCAACGGGTTCAACTGCTTATTCTATGTCGGCTGGTGGGCCAATTATGCATCCCAAACTTGATGCAGTCGTGTTAGTGCCGATGTACCCACATTCATTGAGTAGTCGCCCAGTGGTTATTGATGGCAACAGTGAGATTAAAATTATTGTTGGTGATAGGCATAATGTGATGCCTCAAGTCAGCTGTGATGGCTCGGTTGAATTCACAGCAGAAGCAGGTGACGAGGTTTTGGTCAGTAAAAAAGCTGAAAAATTACGTTTATTACATCCAATAGAATATAACTACTACGCTACTTGTCGCAGTAAGTTACATTGGTCTAAACGCTTCGGTTCATCCTGAGAGCTTTAAATGTTTAAAGCTTTTGAAATATCTGCAAGTGAGAATTTAGCCCAATATAGCCGCTTACTTTGGCAACAAAGCTTATCACATCGAATTTACACTGAAGGCGAAACTCAAGTAGTTGCTGTTGCTAACATTGATGAGATTCAAAAGGCATCTGTTTTATATCAACAATGGAAATCTGGTGAAGTTCAGCCTGAGCAAGAAGATTCCTCCAGTATAAGTAGATACTTTAATCCCAATAAAAGTGTCGGGAATTTACTTCAAGCGCTTACTCGCTTTCCTGTCACAATAATTTTGATACTGATATGTTGTGTGATGGCAGTAGTCGCTCCACTGAATTCTCTGTCTGACACAGTACGATTATTTTTATTTCCAGATTTTGCTTATGGTACCCGGACTATAAATTTAGGGTTCGTGCTGGAAAATTTTAGTTTTGAACAATTTTTAAACATGATTTCACCGATGATCTTACATGCAGGGCTTTTGCATTTGTCGTTCAATATGCTCTGGCTTTGGGAGTTTGGTCGTCGTATTGAAGCTAAACAAGCAAGTTGGTCAATGCTGTTTTTAATTATTATTTTGGCCTTGGTTTCTAACACTGCGCAGTACTTATATAGCGGTAGTATTTATTTTGGTGGTATGTCTGGCGTGGTTTATGGATTATTTGCCTATATTTGGATGTGGCAATTATTTGATCCAGTCAAAGGCTTAGGACTACCCGGTAACTTAGTGTTTTTCATGCTGTTTGCACTGATTATATTGACCATGCTGGGCCTGGATAGCATCGCAGACACGGCACATATAGCAGGTTTGCTGTGTGGTGTACTTTATGGTGCGGTAGTATCAACAATCAGTAGAATTCAACGCGCAGTAGTTAAGAAAGCAAATTAGCGGAATATAAAAGAGGTTTGATGAATGGATAGTAGCGGAGATAATAATCCAAATAATTTTGAAGAACTACTGTCTGCTATTACGCCAGAGATTCACAGTAAATTAAAACAAGCAATTGAACTTGGTCGCTGGGAAAATGGCGACCGTCTCAGTAAAGAGCAAGTTGAGCTTTGCATGCAAGCTGTTATTGCTTATGACGAAAACCATTTAACTGAAGAAGAAAAAATTGGCTATATAGATCGCGTTAAATTACGTGCTAAATCGCCTGCTAAAGAGACGAGGCATTAATGGCTGTAAATGTTAGTGGGAATATTCAAAAGATGTGGGCGCGTTTAGATGGGCCGGTTTCATATAGCCTTTCAATAGGTGATGAAACTGTTTCTCTTAATGAGCTTATAAAAAAGAAAATCAGTCTAGAGTTTTCTGGAAAAATTAATTGCGTACACTGTGGTCGGTCGACTAATAAGAGTTTTAGTCAAGGCTATTGCTACCCTTGTTTTCAGAAATTAGCGCAGTGTGATAGCTGTATAATTTCACCTGAAAAGTGCCATTATGAAAGCGGCACATGCCGAGAACCATTATGGGCTGATGAATTTTGCATGCAGGATCACATTGTTTACCTGGCTAACTCTTCAGGAATAAAAGTAGGTATTACGCGGGCTTCACAAGTTCCAACTCGTTGGATAGATCAAGGGGCGGTGCAAGCACTGCCAATTTTTAGAGTTAGGACTCGCCAGCAATCAGGTTTTCTTGAAATGGTGTTTAAACAGCATGTTAATGATAAAACTAACTGGCGCACAATGTTAAAAGGTGAGACTGAAGTGCTGGATTTAGAACAGCAAAAAGAACAATTATTAGGAGAATGCGCTGAAGATATTAAAGGCTTAGAAGATCGCTTTGGTATACATGCCATCAGCAACTTAACTGGAATGAAGACTGTATCCATTGATTATCCAGTTGAGAACTACCCTAGTAAAATCACATCCTTGAGTTTTGATAAAGAACAGAAAATTGAAGGCACCTTAGAAGGAATAAAAGGTCAATACCTCATCCTTGATACAGGGGTTCTGAATATCCGTAAACATGGCGGTTACGAAATTAGTTTAACTGCCTAACTTTATAAGTTTAATAAGGTGTAAGAATTAAAGTATGAAAGAAGCACAAGCACAAAATATATTTTTAAAAGATTATAAGTCTCCTGATTTTTTAATAGATTCGATAAATCTAGATGTCAGTTTGTATGAGACAGAAAGTATTGTTATTTCTAACTTAAGTATACGCAGGAATCCTAACTCTCTTAATCAAAAAGCTGCATTGGTGCTCCATGGGCAAGAGTTAACCCTGCTTGATTTGCGTTTGGATGGGGAAGAACTTTTTTTAGATGCTGATTATGAGCAGGATGATACAAGCCTGACGATTATGAATGTTAAAGATGTATTTGAGCTTGAAAGCAAAGTCAGTATCAAGCCGCAAGAGAATACCAGTCTTGAAGGTCTTTATAAGTCGAGTAATAAATTTTGTACACAATGTGAAGCTGAAGGATTTCGTAAAATTACCTTTTATTTAGATCGACCTGATGTTTTGTCGAGCTTCACAACACGGATTGAAGCGGATAAAAAACTTTACGCAGTACTCTTATCAAATGGTAATAAAGTTGATAGTGGTGAGTGTTCAGAAGCTGATAAAGCAGGGCGACATTGGGTTGTTTGGCAGGACCCTTTTTTAAAGCCAGCTTATTTGTTTGCCTTAGTTGCTGGCAATTTGTTTTCTGTCGACGATAGTTTCACTACGTGCTCAGGCAGGGAAGTAGCCTTACAAGTTTTTGTTGAGAAAAAAGACTTGGATAAATGTGATTTCGCTATTAAGTCGTTGAAGAAAGCCATGACATGGGATGAAGAAGTTTATGGGCGTGAATATGATTTGGATATATTCATGATAGTGGCTGTCGACGATTTTAATATGGGCGCGATGGAAAATAAGGGTTTAAATATATTTAATTCATCTTGTGTGTTAGCTAAACCTGAAACATCCACAGACTTTTCCTTTCAGCGTATAGAAGCCATTGTTGCTCATGAATATTTCCATAACTGGTCTGGTAATAGGGTTACCTGTCGTGATTGGTTTCAACTCAGTCTAAAGGAAGGCTTTACCGTGTATCGAGACTCAGAGTTTTCTGCGGATATGGGTTCGCGTGATGTTAAACGAATTGATGATGTGAATTTCTTACGTACAGTGCAGTTTGCTGAGGATGCCGGACCGATGGCGCACTCAGTAAGGCCTGAGTCCTACATGGAAATTTCTAATTTTTATACCGTTACAATTTATGAGAAAGGTTGTGAAGTTGTCAGGATGATCGCCAATTTACTCGGGCCAGAACTTTTCCGCCAGGGAACGGATTTATATTTTAATAAATTTGATGGCATGGCAGTTACGACTGAAGACTTTGTGGCGACTATGGAAGAGGTTGGTGGAATAGATTTGACTCAATTCAGACGTTGGTATTCGCAAGCAGGTACACCAATAATTTCTGTTAAAGGCGATTATAACGAGAAAGATCAAAGCTACACTTTGAGTGTAGAACAAAACTGCCCTCCAACACCGGGCCAAGCTAAGAAAGAAAATTTTTATATTCCTTTTGAAGTGGCTTTATTGGATCAACAGGGACGCGTTGTTGAGGATAAAGTCCTGACTATCTCTGAAAGCCAGCAAAACTTTGTATTTGAAAATATAGCTGAGAAGCCAGTGCCGTCATTGCTGCGAAGTTTTTCTGCACCAGTGAAGATGGACTTTGATTATTCACGTGACGAATTGATGTTTCTAATAAGTCATGATTCTGATGGTTTCGTACGCTGGGAAGCTGCTCAGCAATTAAGTTTGCAAATAATTGAAGAGCTTTTAAAGCAGCGGAAAAATAATTCGGCGATGACAATTGATCAACGTTTAATACAGGCTATGGAATCAATTCTTAATGTTGCACTCACTGATAGGAGTGCAGATCTAGCTGTTTTGGCTCGCTTATTAGTATTGCCATCAGAAGCTTATATCGGTGAATTAGCAGAAGAAATTGATATTGATGGTATCCATGAAGTGCGTGAGTTTATGCGTCAAGAATTGGCGGTCTCTTTAGAAGATAAATTACTTAAAGTTTACCAACTCTTAAATAATGATAAACCTTATCTAGTAGAAGCAGATGATATTGCAGAGCGTTCTTTGAAAAATACGGTATTAAATTATCTTATTTTATTAAATGGTGAAAAGGTTGAAATTTGTCATGATCAGTACAAGCAAGCCGATAATATGACTGACAAGAGTGCTGCACTTCGTGCATTACTGTCTGCTGATAGTGAGCAAGCTGTTGATTTACAGAAACAGTCGCTGACAGAATTTTATGATAGTTGGAAAGATGAGCCATTGGTCATTGAGCAATGGTTAAGCATGCAAGCAAGTGTGGCTAAAAAAGATAATTTAGCTGAAATTATAAAGCTGACCAAACATGAAAGCTTCGATATTAAAAACCCTAATAAAGTGCGTTCTGTTATAGGCGCTTTCTGTCATCAGAATAAAGTTGGTTTTCATCACGAATCAGGTTCTGGGTATGAATTTTTGGCGGATAATGTCATCACCTTGAATAAGCTAAACCCACAAATTGCATCAAGACTGTTAACGCCCTTAACGCATTGGAAGAAACAACAGTCGCATAGGCAAGCTTTAATGAAAGAACAGTTACAAAGAATTCTAGATTTAGACAACTTATCAAAAGATGTTTACGAAGTGGCTTCGAAAAGTTTGGGGTAAGAATTTACTTAAAATTTATTGGTAAATTCATTTCTGGTGTTTATTTATTTTTTAAATGCATGCCAAAGAAATCGCTAATTCTATGACGTGCATCATTAGCCGACTCTTCATGGTAATCCGCTCCTATAAGTTTACCTACTACGTGTAAAAGCACAGGAAATTCATCTGGCTTATGCTTGTTTAGAAATGCGTGTCCGGCATCTGAGTATTCTTTTACGTCATGTGGAATATTGTTAATAGTAAGAGCGTTTTCAAGTTTTTCAGAGGCTCCACGAAGAGAGGAGTCCTTCTTGCCAAAACTAGCTACGATAGGGCAAGCTCCTTCAAAATACTTTTCTGCATCTTTGGGAATCTGACCATAATTAGGTGCAGAGGCTGAGAAGCCATGATTTGGCGTAGCTAACAGCAAAGCGAAGCCACCGCCCATACAAAAACCAATTATGCCCACTTTGTCTGTGCAAGTCGGTTGGTTAATCAGCCATGAGCGTGTCGATGTAATATCATCAACAGATCTTCCTTCACCACTATTGAGTTGTTTCATCACCGAACGAATGCATTTGAATTTACCTCCCCAGTAAAATAAATCTGGAGCTATAGCAAGATAACCTTCACTGGCTAACCAATCAGCGTGACTTTCCTGATCTGTGCTCATGCCAACGATGTCGTGAATAACAATCACACCTGGCCAAGGCCCTTCACCTGATGGTGTCGCTAAATCAGCAGGCATTTCTCCATGAGGGGTTTGAATTATTACTTCGGACATTAGGCTCTTTTGTACAGCTGTTTTAAAGAAAGATGTAGCGTAGTCGGTGTTGGTAAAGCTAACATACAAAATCAAAAAACAGGACTTTTAAGTTAATGAATAGCAGGCTAAGGTATCAATAAGTACTGTGGAAGAATAGGCTTGGGATTATTTAGTTTAAGATTTTATTTGTGACTTAAGTTGCTTGGCCGCCATGGCCAAACCTCCATCGCCACCATCAATGAAATGCAAATGATCACCTTGTTGAGTGCTTTCTACAAAGAAGGTCATTAAGGCTTCTTTGGAAGAAAATAATCCGTAATATATTTCTCCGTTTAAATAGGCCTTTTCTAACTCTTGATACAAGGCGTCATAGTCTTCTTTTCGACAATCAACTATTAAGCGCATCGTGTCGTCGAATTTCCGATAGTCACTGTGCTGATCAATCGAGTTTTTATATTTTTTTGCGTCGAATAGAAAAAAATAGTGGGTTTAAGTGAAAGCGGAAAATAAGTACGGCTAAACTAATATCGAAAAGTCGTTTAATGAACTTTAATGAAAAGATTTTGTCATGATATTTACTTTCATCTTTGAGTGCAGTCCAGAATCTTTTATAGGGCTGCTGATCAAGACTGATAGGGTTAGCATCTTCTATGCTGCAATTTAAAATATTACGGATTTTGTTTAATACGTTTTGGTAAACACTTGAAATATTCTCCCCGCGAGCAACAACAAGTAAGCTTATTATTAAACCTTTTCTTGCAGGAATTGGGCTCCAACGGCAAGATAGACCTTTGAGTTCTACGACAGTTTCCTTATGTTTTTTAACATAAAAATTGTGCTCTGAATTTTTGGTAACTTGGTCGGCATACTCTAATCCTCCACCCCTAAACAGCGCTATAAATCTACCTTTAGTAATTTCAAGTTTAGAAACAAGGACTTCTTTTCCTGCTTGATAGATTTCTTTTACGGGAATCATAGCAACACGAAGTTGCAGAGAAAAATTATCTTCAGCAAAGCGGATGAGTTTGGCCAGTTCAGTGCTTATTAATTCTGCATGCTGTGGAGGGATGCAAAGAGATGCACCATCTCCACCAAAGACAAAGGGAAATTCTAAATTACTAAGCGCTTGAATTGAGAGGGTGATGCTGGCTACACCAATAAGGTTTACTTCTTTATACTTGCCTTGCTCAATTGCATGAGTGGAATTTTTTATGTCAGCGACAAAAACTACCCAGTCCTCCGGCAATTTTCGATAGTGGGTTTGTTGAACAAACTCTTCGAATTCTTGAAATGCCGGAAGCTGGTTATAAAAGTTCTCGTTTATCAGGCACTGACCTCGACATTAACTACTGGGATTGCTTGAGCATCGTTGGCACCTAACATGAACGATTCTATTTCGTTGAAATTTAGGTAGCGATAGATTTCATCTGACATGGTATTGAGACTATCCATGTAGGACATATACTCTTCCATGTTCGGAATTTTACCCAATGCTGCACAGACTGCGGCAAGTTCAGATGATCCTAAGTAAACAAAAGCTCCATCACCTAAACGATTAGGAAAATTTCGAGTTGAGGTTGAAATAGCCGTCGATTTTGGTGCAATTCTAGCTTGGTTGCCCATGCATAAAGAGCAGCCTGGCATCTCTGTTCTGGCGCCGGCACTACCAAAGGTGGCGTATACGCCTTCTTCAGTGAGCTGATGTTGATCCATCTTTGTTGGAGGAGAAATCCACAAGCGTGTAGGCAATGTTCCTTCGACTTGTTCTAATACTTTACCCGCTGCACGGAAATGACCAATATTAGTCATACATGAACCGATAAAGACTTCGTCGATCTTAGTGCCAGCGACTTCACCTAAGGGTTTAACATCATCTGGATCATTCGGGCAGGCCAACAATGGCTCTTTAATCTCGTTTAGATCGATTTCAATGATTTTATGGTATTCAGCATTGGCGTCAGCTTCCATCAATTCCGGGTTCTTTAGCCATTCTTCCATAGCAAGAGCACGTCTTTTTATGGTGCGTGGATCGCCATAACCTTCAGAAATCATCCAGCGCAACAAAGTAATGTTGGATTTGAAATATTCAATGATAGGTTCTTTGTTTAGCTTTATAGTACAGCCACCAGCAGAACGTTCTGCTGAGGCGTCGGATAATTCAAAAGCCTGTTCAACTTTTAGATCTGGTAGTCCTTCGATTTCAAGAATGCGGCCAGAGAAAATATTTTTCTTACCTTTTTTCTCAACCGTAAGATCGCCCGACTGAATAGCCGCGTAGGGGATAGCATTTACTAAGTCACGTAATGTAATACCAGGTTGCATCTCGCCGCTAAAACGCACAAGTACGGATTCCGGCATATCTAAAGGCATAACACCTGTTGCTGCCGCAAATGCTACTAAGCCAGAGCCAGCAGGAAAAGAGATACCCATAGGGAAACGAGTATGTGAATCACCACCAGTACCAACTGTGTCTGGCAATATCATGCGATTTAACCAGCTATGGATAATGCCATCGCCGGGTTGCAAGCTCACACCACCACGTGTGCGAATAAAATCAGGCAGTGTATGTTGTGTGGAGATATCGACAGGCTTTGGATAAGCCGCAGTGTGGCAGAATGATTGCATAACCAAATCAGCTGTAAAACCAAGACAAGCCAGGTCTTTTAATTCATCGCGAGTCATTGGGCCGGTTGTGTCTTGTGATCCAACGGTTGTCATTTTAGGTTCGCAATATGTTCCTGGGCGAATGCCTTCAACACCACAAGCCTTACCTACAATTTTTTGTGCCAATGTGTAGCCTGCATCACTGTCGATATTCGACGTTGGTCGGCGAAATTCAGATGAGGGCTCTAAACCTAATTCGGTACGTGCGCGTTCAGTCAATCCTCGTCCAACAATAAGCGGGATACGGCCACCGGCCTGAACTTCATCTAATATCATGTCGGTTTTTAAAGAGAATTCGCAGAGCACTTCATCAGTTCCGTGTTTGCATACTTTGCCGGCATAAGGATGAATATCAATGATATCGCCAGTGTTCATGTTGCTGACGTCACATTCAATTGGTAGAGCGCCTGAATCTTCTAGAGTGTTAAAGAAAATTGGTGCTATTTGGCTGCCGATACAAACGCCCCCGTCTCTTTTGTTTGGAATATGCGGAATATCATCACCCATATACCAAAGTACTGAGTTGGTTGCAGATTTACGCGAAGAGCCAGTGCCGACCACATCGCCTACTAAGGCAACTGGAAAGCCGTTTTCTTTTAGTTCAGTAATTTTTTCTTCAGCATTGCTTACGCCATCGCGAGGCATTTTGTACATAGCTTTAGCATGTAAAGGTATATCTGGTCGTGACCAAGCATCTGGTGCAGGGGATAAATCATCTGTATTGGTTTCACCAGGTACCTTAAAGACACTGATAGTCATGATTTCAGGGACTTTAGGGCGTGATGTGAACCATTCAGCTTCAGCCCATGATTTTAAGGTGGCAGCAGCATTCTCGTTGCCAGCTTTGGCTTTTTCCGCAACATCATGAAAAGCGTCAAACATTAAAAGCGTGCCTGAAAGCTGTTTAGCAGCTTCTGCGCCTAGCTTTGCATCATCAAGTAGCTCAACCATTGTTGTAATGTTGTAACCACCAAGCATTGTGCCAAGTAATTTAATGGCTTCTAAGTTGGAAATAATAGGAGAGGATGCTTCACCTTTAGCAAGGGCCGATAGAAAGCCTGCTTTTACATAAGCAGCCTCATCTACGCCTGCAGGTACACGATTTGAAATTAAATCTAGAATGAACTCTTCTTCACCAGCAGGTGGGCTTTTTAATAACTCAGTCAAATCAGCGACTTGTTCTGCGTTCAATGGAAGAGGAACAATACCAAGTTCTGCACGTTCTGCTACATGTTTACGATAAGCTTCTAACACTTTTGATTCCTCACGAAAAGTCATTAAAGGGCTTTAAAAAGAGGAGGGATTCTACTAGAAATCGCCTACTTTCGCCAGTTGACTCTAGTATCAGCGTCAACAGCGTTAAGGATAAATCTAGTCGAATAATTTTTTAGATAGGTGAAACATCTAGGCTTATGAATGTTAGAATTGCTAACTATGAAAGAGATTCAAACACCTTGTATTGGCATCTGTTCGACAACGTCTTTTGGAGATAAGATATGTCGAGGTTGCAAACGTTTTAATTTCGAAGTTATTAATTGGAATTCTTATTCAGAGCAAGAAAAACTAGCAGTTTTTGGTCGTATAGATTTATTAACTGAACAAATATTACGGAATAAATTTAGAATTTTTTCAGTCGAAAAATTACAAGATGTTATGCATGACTTTCGATTTTTTTATCATCCAGATTTATCATCTTATTGTTGGATGCATGGCTTGCTACAGAAATATTCTTACAAAATTGAATCTCTAGATGAAATCGGTGTTGAGCTTATAAACGAATTTAAAGCTAAACCGCTGGATGAAGTAATGAATTTGATAAATGAAGAGCTTCATTTGCTCAGTGAAGCTCATTTTCAGCGATATTTTCAGCGCTAGTCTTTACTCTTCAGATTTGTCCTGGTCTTTTTCAAGCACTTGTTTAAGGTCTTCCAACCTCGCTCTTACCGCTAAGCCATAACTCTTATCATCGCCCCAGACCTCAGCTAAATGATGCATTGTTTCTTTGTCATGATCACTAAAGAGTTTGCCGGCATGCTGAGCTTCTTGCTCAGATGCGCCCAGTGTTTGAAGGGCTTCAACACCCAAATGTAAGGCTGAGTCAAATGTCTCTCGACGGAAGCTTCCGATATTTCTTTTTATTAATTGATAGGCGTGACGGCGGTCAGTTGCCCTGGCCAGAATCTTCATATTTGGAAAATGTTTTTGCGAGTTATCAATAATTTCCAGTGATTTTTCTGCATCATCGACGGCAACTATTAACAACTTAGCCGTTTCAGCACCAGCTGCAGCGAGCAGGTCAGTTCGTGCAGCGTCGCCATAAAAAACCGTGTTGTCAAAACGGCGCACCATTTCGACTTGACCAGGACTATGATCAAGCAAGGTTAATTCAAACCCTTGCAGACTTAATAAGCGGCCAACAATTTGACCAAAGCGCCCAAAACCGGCGATGATTATATCGCAACTGGGGGTTATATCTTCGTCGTCCTGTTCTAGTTTGTTTTGGCTAGTACGGCTAATGAAGTTTTCATAGAGAACAAATATTAGAGGCGCCAGTAACATTGATAAAGCAACTACGAGAGTTAATGTTGAGCCGGTATTTTCACTAAACACACCGTATTGATTGGCGCTAGTCACGAGAACAAAAGCAAATTCCCCACCTTGTGCTAAGGCTAAACTGAACAAGAACCCCTGCTGAATTGAGAACTTAAAGGTAAATGAAAGCGCGAATAAAACAGCAAATTTAACTATGGATAAAGCCAGCACTAGCCCAAGAATTAACCAGGGGTTTTGTTGCAGCAATGAAAAATTAATACTAGCCCCGACAGTAATAAAAAATAAGCCTAATAGCAGCGCTTTAAAGGGCTCAATGTCAGCTTCAAGCTGATGTCGAAATTTATTATCGGCAAGTACAACACCAGCCAAAAATGCACCTAATGCCGGTGATAAACCAATAGTAGTCATTAGTGCTGCAATCGCTAATACGATCAATAAGGCAACTGCTGTGAATAATTCACGTAAACGTGTGGCTGCGATATAACGAAATATTGGTGAGGATAGAAAACGGCCGCCTAAAATAATCGCGGCAATAGTTCCCAGGGTTACTACGAGTTGAGTCAATGCACTTAAGTCAGACAGTAGACTCTCAGCATGATCATCTGTTGCTATGTCTATACCAGTTACAGCAAGTAAAGGAAGAAACGCAAGAATAGGGATTACGGCAATGTCTTGAAATAACAAAACAGAAAAAGCGTTTGTGCCCGCCTGCGTTTTTGTCAGGTCCTTTTCGCTGAGAGTTTGCATGACAATGGCGGTAGAAGATAAGGTCAATGATAAACCAATTGCTAAGGCTGACTGCCAGGCGAGGTCAGTAAATACTGTTAACAACAACCAAAGCAGGAGCGATGTAAAGACAACCTGCCGCCCAAGCCAAGAATGGACTTACGCATTTGCCATAGTCGGCGCGGCTCTAATTCTAAACCTATCAAGAACAGCATCATGATTACGCCATACTCTGCAAAATGCATGACTTCTGTCTGATCACCTACCATTGATAAGGCAAAAGGGCCGATAATGACACCAGCAATCAAGTAGCCTAAGACGGAACCTAAACCTAATCGTTTTGAAATAGCGACTGAAAGCACTGCTGCAAAAAGATAGATTAGAGAATTGGTTAGCATATGAATTAGTAAGCTAGGTAAGTAAAAAAGTTAATTTGGCAGTGGTGTGAACTCTTCACTGTCGCCCGGGACATCAGGAAAACGTCTTTCGCGCCAATCCTGTTTAGCTTGTTCAATACGTTCTTTATGGAAAGAAACAAAATTCCATTCGATAAAAGGTATCGTTTCCCAGGCTTTACCACCCAGTAATAAGCACCTGATATCAGTGGTAGCCTGAAAAGAGGTTTCTTTATCCAATAAGAGAATTTGTCCACTCTCAAAATATTCATTATTTGTGGTTATTTTTCCTTCCAGAATATACAGCATGCATTCAAATTCCGGCTCTGGTCGTTTAATAGTACTACCAGCTAAGGCCTCAACATCTAGAAGGAACAACGGTGAAAAAGTGTTTACTGGAGACTGTAAGCCAAAGGCAGTGCCAGCAATCAAAGTCATGTAAACACCACCTTCTTCTACTTTGTCTAGATCAGACTGAGAAATGTGTTGAAAAGAAGGTTCAATTTCGCCTTTACTCTCAGGTAAGGCTAGCCAACATTGGATGCCGTTAACACGATGAGGCAAGGATCTTGATTCTAGTGGTTCTCTTTCGGAATGCGTTATGCCTTTGCCAGCAGTCATTAAATTTACGTCACCGGGCACTATCTCGATGTTGTTACCTAAACTATCTTGATGCAGTAATTTACCTTCAAGCAAATAAGTTAGTGTAGATAAACCAATGTGTGGGTGTGGTTTAACATCTAAACCTTCATTGGCAGCAAGATCCATTGGCCCCATATGATCGAGAAAAATAAAAGGCCCAACCATACGTTTTTTAAAGTGCGGTAAAATACGATTCACCGGCAAGCCATCAAGGTCCCTTACTTTACTTGATAGAAGTATTGCCATCGTTAATCAGAAAGTTTTTTAATTTCATTTAAGGAAAGTTGCTCTTTAGTACAAGTGATATACCAAGCGCTATCATCCCAATCTCCCAGAACGAGACGTTGCGCTTTATTCGATAAATCATCCACTTCATGTACATGGGGGCGATGGGTGTGGCCATGTATTAGAGTATTAACTTTATGGCTTTGCATGATGTCTGTAACAGCTTTTGGCGTGACATCCATAATGTCGTCTGCTTTATTACTACTCATTGATTTACTTTGTTTTCGCGCTTCAGTAGCAAATGCTATGCGCTCTTCGATAGAGCGGCTGAGGAATTCTTGTTGCCATGAGGGATCTCGCACCATCTGTCTGAATGACATGTATTCATGATCTTTAGTACACAGCACATCGCCGTGCATAAGCAGTACTTTTTGATCAAATGCTTCCAGTAAGTAGGGCTCTTGAATTAATTTACCACCGCAAGATTCAGCATAGTCGTCACCCATTAAAAAGTCGCGGTTACCATGCATTAGTTTAATGCTGAGGCCAGCCTCACTGAGTGTGAGTAATTTATTAGCGACTTGGGCACTTAACTCAGTGACATGATCATCACCAAGCCAGACATTAAAAAAGTCGCCAAGAATAAATAAAGCCTGCGCTTTGGCGGCATAACTATCGAGGAAATCAAAAAAAGCCTGGCTGATATCTGGTCTGCCAGGCTCTAGATGTAGGTCTGAGATAAACAGTATGGGTTTATCTGACATGTGGTTTTCTATGCCTCAACCGTTACTGACTCAATAATGATATCTTCGACAGGAACATCCGAATGACCTGCAGCATTGCCAGTTAAGCAACCTTTAAGTTCATCAATGACATCCATGCCATCAGTGATCTTTCCAAAAACAGCATAGCCCCAACCCTGAGCGCTCTTGTCAGAATGATTTAGAAAATCATTGTCTTTAACATTGATGAAAAATTGTGCAGAAGCAGAGTGCGGTTCCATCGTTCTAGCCATTGCAACAGTTCCTAGATCATTAGTAAGGCCGTTATCAGCTTCATTTTGAATAGTTGCTTCGGTTTCTTTTTGTTTCATCCCTGGTTCAAAGCCGCCACCTTGAATCATGAAGTTATCAATGACACGATGAAATATAGTGCCATCGTAATGTCCATTTTCAGCGTATTGTTGAAAATTTGCCGCACTGATAGGGGCTTTTTCAAAATCGAGTTCTAGCGTTATATCACCAGCAGTTGTATGCAATACGATCATTTATTTCTTTCTCCTGCATTTCCTCTCAAAGGAAGCTTATTGTGTGAAGTTATTGTGTAGTGTGCTTAGGTTAAGGGCGCTATAATAACGCCCTTTGTATGGCATTAGAAAGTAAGTAGGCAGAATGACAAATAGCATGACAGAATCGCCCAGCAATTTTATCCACCAAATTATTCGCGAAGATCAAAAGAATAATAAGCATAACGGCAAGGTTCACACCCGTTTTCCTCCAGAGCCTAATGGTTATTTACATATTGGTCATGCTAAAGCTATTTGTCTGAATTTCACCACAGCGCAAACTTTTTCAGGCCAATGCAATTTACGCTTTGATGATACCAATCCTGAAAAAGAGAACGTTGAATTTATTAATTCAATTAAAAGCAGCATTAGTTGGTTAGGCTTTGACTGGGAAGATCGAGAGTTTTATTCCTCTTCTTATTTTGATCGACTGTATGAATTGGCTGTAAAGCTGGTCGAAGATGGTAATGCTTATGTTTGCAGCCTCTCACCAGAGCAATCTAGAGAATATCGCGGTAATTTAACTGAGCCAGGCAAAAACAGTCCTGATAGAGAACGTTCGATAGAAGAAAATTTGGACTTGTTCTCACGCATGGAAGCAGGGGAATTTGGCGATAGTGAATACAGCTTGCGTGCAAAAATTGATATGGCTTCACCGAATATGAATATGCGTGATCCGATTTTATATCGCATTCGACATCAGCATCACCATCAAACCGGTGACGAGTGGTGCATCTACCCTATGTATGATTTCACACATTGCATCTCGGATGCTTTGGAAGGTATTACACATTCATTATGTTCATTGGAATTTGAAGATCATCGTCCTTTATATGACTGGGTATTAGACAAAGTTGATTTGCCAGCGCATCCGCAGCAAATCGAGTTTGCACGCCTCAATATTAATTACACAATAATGAGCAAACGTAAGTTAAAACAACTTGTGGATGAGAATTTAGTTAATGGTTGGGATGATCCTCGAATGCCAACTTTGGAAGGTATGCGGCGTCGCGGTTATACGCCTGCTTCCATTCGTAACTTCTGTGAAAATATTGGCGTTACACGTACCAACAGCATGGTTGATGTCGCGATGTTGGAACATGCATTACGTGAAGATCTAGATCAAACATCTCCACGGGCGATGGCTGTGTTACGTCCGTTAAAAATTGTGATTGAAGATTACCTAGATGGCCAAGGAGAGGACAAAGAAGAAGTGCTAACCCCCAGCCGTCATCCTAAAGATGAATCTATGGGGAAAAGAGAAATCACTTTCAGGCGAGAATTGTATATTGATCGCAATGATTTTGAGGAAGTTCCTCCACCTGGTTTTAAACGGCTTACTATTGGCGGTGAAGTGCGTTTACGTGGTGCGTATGTCATCAAGTGTGAAGAGGTCATTAAGGATGCTGAAGGCAACATTACTGAACTTCGTTGCACACATGATGCCGCTACCTTAGGCGCAAAACCAGAAGGGCGCAAAGTTAAAGGGGTAATTCATTGGGTGCCACTGCAAGATGCTTTAGAAGCAGAAGTGCGGCTTTATGACCGTCTTTTTCTTGAAGAAAATCCTGATAAGGCTGATGGTGATTACCGTGATTTTATAAATCCAGATTCAATACAAATTTTACAAGGCTGTATGTTAGAACCTAGTTTAAAACAGGCTCAAGCTGAAGACCGTTTTCAGTTCGAACGTGAAGGTTACTTTGTGGCTGATCGTGAAGAGCATAAATCGGATAAACCAGTATTTAACCTGACTGTTGGTTTGCGAGATACTTGGGGAAAGGCTCAAAATAAATAAGCCTTAAAAGAAAATTAAAAAGAAAACAGAAAAACAAAAGTAGAAAAATCGTGCTAAAAATATACAACACCCTGACACATAAAAAAGAAGAATTTCAGCCTCTAGAGCCTGGCAAGATTCGCATGTATGTGTGTGGCTTAACCACCTATGATTATTCCCACATTGGTCATGCTCGGATGCTGGTGGCCTTTGATGTGATTGTGCGTTATCTACGTAACAGTGGTTATGAGGTAACTTATGTCAGAAACATTACAGATGTTGATGACAAAATTATTCAGCGGGCGAATGAGAACAAAGAACCCTTTAGTGATTTAACAGAGCGATTTATCACCTTAATGCATGAAGATGAAAAGGCATTAAACATTACTAAGCCTGATCAAGAGCCCAGAGCGACAGGGCACATTGATGAAATTATTAAAATTATCGAAACACTAATTGCAAAAGACTTTGCTTATGTAGCAGATAATGGTGATGTTTATTACGCGGTAAAACAATTTAAAGGTTACGGCAAACTCTCTCGCAAAAATCCTGAAGAGTTATTAGCTGGCGCGCGTATCGACATCGAAAAAAGTAAAAGAGATCCCAGAGATTTTACGCTTTGGAAAAAAGCCAAAGAAAATGAACCGGGTTGGGATTCTCCTTGGGGCTTTGGTCGCCCAGGCTGGCATGTTGAATGCTCAGCAATGTCATCATGCTGCTTAGGCGAAGCCTTTGATATTCATGGTGGTGGTAGTGACTTAATGTTTCCGCATCATGAAAATGAAATAGCCCAATCCGAAGCAGCTAGCGGTAAAACCTTCGTACAAACCTGGATGCATAATGGCCCGGTTCGTGTAGATGATGAAAAGATGTCTAAGTCCTTGGATAATTTTTTTACAATTCGTGACGTGATGCTGAAATATCCTGCAGAAGTTATTCGTTACTTTTTATTATCCAGCCAATATCGCAGTGCGATTAATTATTCTGAAGAAAACCTGCAAACAGCCTACAGTGCATTAGAACGTTTCTATAATGCTTTAAAAGGTTTCGATTTAGGGCAGGGTGTTGCGCCTGAAAATAGTGACTCTCTTGATTATGAAAAACGTTTTCATGAAGCCATGGATGATGACTTCAATACACCTGAAGCTATTGGTGTTTTGTTCGAGTTAGTAAGAGAAATAAATCGCGTAAGAGATAATGATGTTGAGCAGGCTCAGAATCTCGTCGCTCTATTGAAAAAGCTGGCAGGCATTCTAGGTATATTAGAAATGTCAGCCGAAGACTTTTTACGTGAAGGTGGCGATGATGTGGATGCTACTCATGTTGAATCGTTGATTACACAACGTAAACAAGCGCGCGAAGATAAAAATTGGGCCTTAGCCGACCAGATTCGTGATGAACTTGCAGCGCTGAATGTCGTTTTAGAAGATAAAGATGGCGTGACGAGTTGGCGGATAGAAAGAGCCTAGTTTCCTTTGTCTTTTTTCGTGTTGCGAAACTCATAGCTACGCTACTCAGTCAGTCCTCGCTTAGACCCAAAAATAATCAAAGGAAAAAGACATTGCGATGGGTTTTAAATCAACGCCCAGGCCTATCATTTACCTTTTGGCAGTTAAGTTAGAATTATTCCAATAGCTAACGGGTCAGTTTGTAGGTAAGGAGCGAAAGCGAGCTACAAACTTATTGGCGCAAATTGATAGTTTTATAGATAGAGTTTCTTCTTTATTGCAGTGTTATATTGACGAATAAGAGCCGCACAAGTATCATGCCGCCTCTTCGCAAGAAGTCGTTTTTGAAGAATGTTCGGGGTATAGCGCAGTCTGGTAGCGCGCCTGCTTTGGGAGCAGGATGTCGGGAGTTCGAATCTCTCTACCCCGACCAATTTCAACTTGCTATATTGTAATCCCAAGTTAAGCGCCCGTAGCTCATCTGGATAGAGCATCGGCCTTCTAAGCCGAGGGTAGCAGGTTCGAATCCTGCCGGGCGTGCCATTTTTTGCTCGGTTTGTTTGAACCAAACAGAAAGTCTTAATGGTGGCCGTAGCTCAGTTGGTAGAGCCCAGGATTGTGATTCCTGTTGTCGCGGGTTCAATCCCCGTCGGCCACCCCAATTCAATATTTCATATCATTCTGTATCCCGTCAGCACTAGTTGGACCAATTAGCCTGATTGCTTAAGCCAAGCGCTTATAGCGCATTCCATCTAATTCTTGTTTAATGCCTATTATCAATTCAATAATTAATGAGTACGTATGTCTTTAATTAATAAATTAAGTCTTAGAACTTTTGTTAGAGTTTTAAGTATAAGTGTAGTTTCAGCGTGGCTTCTGTCTCCGATAGCATCTGCTCAATTAGCCACTCCTGATGAGAATGGTTTAGCTTTTGGGCATGTGCATTTAAATGTGCCGGATATTGAAGAGCATCTTGCACTATGGATTGAGCATTTTGATGGTGAATTCATCACGGTAGGTTCTGAAGTTGCGGTGAAGTTTCAAAACTTTATCGTCATGTTTGAAGAACAAACGCCAAGCTTAGCTTCTGTCGATACCGTTATGCATCATTTTGGTTTCAAACTTCGTGATATCGATAAGTTTATAACTAAGTGGGAGGATGCTGGATTAGAGATGGGGCCAATTTTTCCTGGTGCAGAAGGTTATACCAATGCCTATGTAACTTTGCCAGGTGGTGTGGAAGTGGAATTACAAGAAGATCAAAGCCTTCATAGAGAATTTACTGGCTACCATATTCATTATTCTGCAGAAGCTTATGAGGAGCTTTTGAATTGGTATAACACCATGTTTGATTTAGAAACTCAGGCACGAGGCACTATAGGAAGTGCTACTAATGTGCCGGGGATGAATATGAGTTTTGGGCAACTTGGTGATAGGCCCTTTGTCCTCGGTGATGGACCATTTGCTGCTACTCAAGGTACCGCTATCGACCACGTCGGTTTTGAGGTTGAAAATCTAGAAGCGTTTTGTCGAGAGCTTGAAGCTAAAGGCATTGTTTTTGACAAACCTTATCATTGGATAAGTGAGCTAGGAGTTTATTCTGCATCATTTATCGACCCCAAAGGTGTAAGTGTGGAGCTAACTGAAGGCTTGGGTAAATTATAAGCACGTAGCTACTATTCATTTAATTATTCATTTAATCAGCCTTTAGATTTTTGTTCTCGCCGGCGAGCATGCAATATAAATTCTGTATAACCGTTGGCTTGTTCGCAGCCTTTAAAAATTAAATCTTTGGCTGCTTGAAAGGCAATACTTGATTCGTAATTAGGTGCCATGTTCTGGTAATTGTCGTCATGACTATTTTGCTCATCAACTATTTTGGCCATACGCTGCATAGAAGCAATAACCTGCTCTGCTGTGCATACCTCATGTCTTAACCAGTTCGCTATATGTTGACTGGAAATTCTTAAAGTAGCTCGATCTTCCATTAAGCCAACATTGTTGATGTCAGCTACTGTAGAGCAACCAATGCCTTGGTCTATCCAACGCACAACATAGCCAAGAATGCTCTGACTGTTGTTATCAAGATCTTTTTTGATGTCGCTTTCAGCAACGCTTGTTTTCAACATTAAAGGTGGAGTGAGAATGTCTGTCAGGCTAGCCCGAGGCCGCTCACTAACCTTAGATTGTTGCTCCGTTACATTTACCTGATGGTAATGTATGGCATGTAATGTGGCTGCTGTAGGAGAGGGCACCCATGCGCAACTCGCTCCAGCTAAAGGTTGAGCTTGTTTAGTCGACATCATTTCCTGCATCTCATCCGGCTTTGCCCACATACCTTTACCAATTTGGGCCTTACCTTGCAGACCACATTCAATACCAACATCCACGTTCCAGTCTTCATAAGCTTTAATCCATTGCTCACCTTTTATAGCTTCTTTTGGTAGCATGGCGCCAGCTTCCATACTGGTATGAATTTCATCGCCTGTACGATCAAGAAAGCCGGTGTTGATAAACATTAAACGTTCACTCACTGCTCGAATGCATTCTTTTAAATTAACAGTAGTACGACGTTCTTCATCCATAACACCCACTTTAAGAGTGTTAGATTCCAGGCCAAGCGCATCTTCCACATAGCTGAATAATTTATTGGTGAAGGCAACTTCTTCAGGTCCGTGCATTTTCGGTTTTACAATATAAATACTGCCAGTACGACTGTTTCTTATAGCTGAGTCTGTTTGTAGATCATGTAAAGCAGATAGGCTGGTTAGCATAAGATCTAAAAAGGTCTCAGGTATTTCATTGCCTTGGCTATCCAGAATGGCATCTGTATACATGGCATGCCCTACGTTCCGTACTAATAGCAGACTACGGCCATGTAGGCTGAAAGTATTGCCTTCTCTATCTAGATATTTTCTATCTGGATTTAAACTACGATTTATGGATTTACCAGCTTTATTGAAGGTTGTATTTAAGGTTCCTTTCATTAAGTTGAGCCAGTTTTTATAGGCAAGTGTTTTGTCTTCGGCATCAACGGTGGAAACCGAATCTTCAAAATCCAAGATCGTGCTGATGGCAGATTCCAGCACAATATCTTTTACGCTAGACAAGGATTTTTTGCCTATAGGGTGATTTCTATCGAGCTGGATATCAATATGCAAACCATTGTTAATTAGCAAAAGAGATTCGAGTTCATTGACTCCGTTATAGCCAAGCAATTGTGCTGGGTTTTTAAGTTGATTCTCAGACTGATCTGCAAAAATGGCGACGAGTTCTTTATCCCTTAGACGATACTCAATGACGTTTTGGTGTGAGCCATTATTTAAAGGAACCGCTTGATCAAGAAACTTGTTAGCAAGTTTTATGACTTCGTCGCCACGAGCTGAGTTGTATGCAGAGCTTTTTTCTAAGCCTTTGCTCTCAGCTATGACATCAGTTCCATAATAGGCATCAAACAAACTACCCCAACGTGCATTGGCAGCATTCAGTGCAAAGCGCGCATTATTAATTGGTACTACTAATTGTGGGCCCGCGGTTCCAGCAATCTCACTATCAACATTGGTTGTGCTTATTTGAAAAGCATCACCTTCAGGTAAGAGATAACCAATTTCTTCTAAAAATTGTTTATGCTGATCAACATCGAAACTTGCTTGTTGTTGATACCAAGTATCTATTTTTGATTGAAGCTCATCTCGCTTGTTAAGTAAGGCTTTATTTTCAGGGCCTAGCTGATTAATCAAATCCTCAAATTTAATCCAGAAATGTGTCGGTTCTATTTTTGTGCCAGGCAAGATTTCATCCATGACTAAGTCATAAATAACTTTGCAGATACTAAGCCCGCCTTGTTGGATTCGGTTTACCAAGTGAATTCCTTATTAATTAATAACATTGAAAAAAGAAGAATAAAAAGAGCAAAAACTCATGGTCTTTTAGGTGGTGATGAAACTATCAAATCTACTAGCTAAAATAAACCACATACTTTTTGTTTATGTATTAGTTATGCTTTAATCGATGGCACTTTTATTATATGAAATAGAAATATTAAAAATATAATTTAATAAGGTTGGGGGAAAGGTATGAATAATATTTGTAAAGTCTCTGCACTAGGGTTATTGCTATTCAGTGGTCTGTTAAATGCTCAAGAAAATGTAATGCCCGAAGGCTATATCACTGGCGCAGTTACTAGTGCTAATGGCCCGGAAGCAGGGGTCTGGGTAATTGCTGAAACTGACGAATTAGATTCACATTACACTAAAATCGTTGTGACTGATGATGAAGGCCGTTATGTACTGCCTGAATTGCCTGTAGCAACCTATAATGTCTGGGTAAGGGGCTATGGCTTGGCTGATAATCAGTCAATTGAAGGTCGACCGGGTGATAGAGACCTTAACCTGACAGCTATCGTTGCACCTTCGGCTTCTGAAGCTGCTCAAGTTTACCCTGGGAATTACTGGTTATCCTTATTGGAAATACCTGGCCAAGATGTGTTCAATTCTCCATTAGAAAATGGATTTACCCAAGACATAACCAGCCAAAGACGTTTCATCCATGAATTCAAAAGAGGTTGTGGTTTTTGTCATCAATTGGGCAATGAGTTAACTCGCGGCCTGAGTCACATGGACCATTTGGGATTCGATTCATCAGAAGAAGCCTGGATATACAGAACCCAAACAGGTGTTCGTGGTAACCAAATGTTTGGTCTTTTTGCAGGAATCGGCGTTCAGGGTATGGCAGGAGTCATGTCTGAATGGACTGATAGAATTGAAGATGGTGCACTTCCTCCTGTTCCACCTCGTCCACAAGGCATTGAGCGTAATGTCGTAATCACACAACGAGATATAGGTGGAGATCATGACTTTATGCACGACATGGTTTCAACTGATAAAAACAACCCTAGGGTAAATGCTTATGGCCCTACGTATGCTGTTTCTTCTGGCCATGGTTATATTGCCATAATGGATCCGGTAACAAATGTTTTCTCAAAAGTGAATATTCCAACCAAGGGAGATCCGCGCGATGTAGCTAGTCGTTTCCCATTGGCAATTCAGCCTTCCAACTTTTGGGGGGATGAGGCTTTGTGGAGTCCCGAAAATCCTTCTGATCCGCATAACCCTATGATGGGGCCTGATGGTCGAATATGGCTAACTTCAACTGTTCGTAACCGTCTCGATCAACCAGAATGGTGTGGAGAGGACTCTGATAATAAGTATGGACAATATTACCCACTGACTTTTAGCATTCGACAGGCTTCTGTTTATGATCCTGCTACTGGCGAATTCGAGTTGATTGATACCTGCTTTTCTACGCATCACTTACAGATGGCATCTGACCCGGATAGTACAATGTACTATAACGAAATTGCCGGACCTGCATTTGGCTGGGTTAATACGCGTTTATTTGATCTGACCCACGACGAGGAGTTTTCTCAAGGTTGGTGCCCGCAAGTAATAGATACAAATGGCGATGGGGTGATTACAAAACCCTGGAATATCCCGGGTGAAGAAGCTGACCCTAGTCTGGATACTGAAGTACGCCTTAATATGTATTCTGTGATTCCTGACCCAAATAATGGTGATATTGTTTGGGGCGCAAACGAAACTTATCCTGGTCACATCATTAGATTAAATCGCGGCAATAATCCGCCTGAAACCTGTATCTCAGAAGTTTACCAAGTGCCTAATCCTGGTTCTGATCCTCGCGGTATTGATATTGATTCTAATGGTGTTGTCTGGTTATCTTTGGCAGGCAGTAGCCACTGGGCACGGTTTGATCGTAACCAATGTTCAGTGACAAGTGGCCCTGGTACTGAGGTAGGAACACACTGTGAAAATGGTTGGACCTTGTATGATACTGATGGTCCAAGATTTACTAATTCTGATGATAATGCTGGAGCAGACTTCCATTATCTTGGTTGGGTAGATCAGCATGATGTTATTGGTTTAGGGAAAGATACGCCAATTATAACTGGTTCATTTTCAGATTCACTGATGGCTTTAGACCCTGAATCTGGTGAGTGGACTACAATGCGTGTGCCTTACCCATTGGGTTTTTATCATAGAGGGCTAGATGGACGTATCGATGATCCGGATGCCGGCTGGAAAGGTCGAAGCTTATGGGCGAACTATGGTTCAAACATGATTTGGCATACTGAAGGTGGACAAGGCCAAGTTGGTAAAATGGTACAGTTCCAAATTAGACCAGATGCGCTTGCTCACTAAGAACGACTGAACAAGACAAAAGTAATATCGGAAACCACTCAAAGGTTATGCCTTTGAGTGGTTTTTCTTTTCTGGGTTAACTATATCTAATCAATAAACTCAAATTTCAAACATTTCTTAAGGCCCGCTTATTATCCAAAGCGGACGTTAGGGCTTTTTTCTCATTTCTTGGTTAAACTCACCCCACAATAAGAAAATCAAGGTTATGGATGTCCTTCTTTACCGAATTAAAACGCCGTAAGATATTTAGGGTTGCTGCTGTCTATGCGATCTAATCTGTCTCTTGAATCAGACTGCCCTCAGTCCAAAAGGTTTTGACGACATACAGCCTATATATCTAATTCTTTGAGTTTCGCCATCTAAGAAAACATCTATTGTGTCGCCACCTGTGCAGTAACACCGTCTAGTGGAGTTGTATTAGTCGGGGATGTATCGGATTCTATATTAGGAGCTGTGTCGTCTGTGAAGAAAGGTAAGGCGTAGTTGGCTATGTAGCCTGTGTCTTTTAGAGAGATGTCTAGCTCGGAGTAGGCTAGGAAAGCTATGAGGGCTGTGAAGATGATGGTGAAGAGCTTCATTGTTTATTATCGGTTGATTATCTCAAGTTAGAGAACCAGCCGCCGCGAGTACGTTTTCTTCCATTAGGACTAGTGCTGACGGGATACACCGGCTCCACCCTGCTCTGTCAATGTTGTTTAGTGGCCTGAGTGCTATACTGGCAGCACATTCATTTATCCCCTTTAGGCTAAGATGCCACGTTCTAAAAAAACTCAAGACCCTCATGCTGCACGAGAAGCTTCGCGCTACGATAACCCTATCCCCAGCCGTAAATTTATTCTGCAACATTTAGAAGAACGCGGTGAACCAATTGTGCATCTGGCACTTTGCAAAGAATTATTACTTTTCGATGCTGAAGCACAAGAAGCGCTTCGCCGTCGGCTTAACGCCATGGCTCGAGATGGTCAATTAATTGAAAGTCGCAGTGGCGCGTTTGGCTTAGTACGGAAAATGGATTTAATTAAAGGTGTCATTCAGGGAAATAAAGAAGGCTTTGGTTTTGTGATCCCAGATGAAGGCGGTGAAGACCTTTTCCTGTCACCTAACCAAATGCGTAAAGTTTTCGATGGCGATAAGGTGTTAGCGCGTATATCTAGCACTGACCGACGTGGCCGACTAGAAGGCAAGCTCGTTGAAGTACTGAAGCGTAAACGCAATCAATTTGTCGGACGATATTATCGAGAGTCTGGAGTTGGTGTGGTAATTCCACAAAATAAACGTATTAGCCAAGAAATTTTAATTCCGCCAAAGAAATACAAGAATGCAAAAGATGGAGACTTTGTAGTTGTCGATATTATTAAGTTTGCTCATGGTCATGTAAAAAGTACCGGGGCAGTTGTAGAAGTATTGGGTGATGTTGCAAAACCAGGAATGGAAATTGAAGTTGCCATACGGGCACATGAGATCCCCTGTGTTTGGCCCAGAGGAATTTCTGCTGAACTCAAAAACATTAATAAGCAAGGCAGCCCATCTAAAGAAGCCGAACAACGAATTGATCTACGAAAATTACCCTTCGTTACTATCGATGGTGAAGATGCAAAAGATTTTGATGATGCTGTTTATTGCCAACGTCAACGTGGCAAAGGCTGGACCTTATATGTGGCGATAGCTGATGTTTCTCATTACGTAAATGTTGATAGCACTCTGGATAATGAAGCCCAGCAACGCGGAAATTCAGTTTATTTTCCCGGCCATGTAATACCCATGTTACCGGAAGAAATATCCAATGGTTTATGTTCCTTAAGACCGCGTGAAGATCGACTGGTCATGGTTTGTAAAATGGAGATCAATCGAGAAGGTGATATTGCAGCTTATAAATTTTGTGAAGGCATTATTCATTCTCATGCCAGACTAACCTACACCGAAGTAGCTGCAATGTTGGAGCCAGGGAAAACTGACGCCGACAGACGCTTACAACAACGTGTTCAAGATAAGCACAATGATTTGTTGCCTGATTTAAAAAATCTTTATGCTTTATATAAGGTTCTGAATAAATCTCGCAGAGAGCGCGGCGCACTTGATTTCGAAAGTGTGGAAACACGAATAATTTTTTCTGAAAAGAAAAAAATTAAAGAAATTATTCCGGTAGAAAGAAACGATGCTCATCGCATCATTGAAGAATGTATGCTTTGCGCCAACGTATGCAGTGCAGAATTTTTACTACATTCTAAACTACCAGCACTGTATCGAGTGCATGCTGGACCAAATGAAGAAAAAGTCACTAAGCTTTATGATTTTCTTCGAGGCATCGGCATCGGTTTAGCTCGCAAACTAGACCCAACCCCAATAGATTATCAAATTATTTTAGATCGATTAAAAAATAGACCTGACCGCCAGCTATTGCAACTCATGGTGATTCGCTCTCTTATGCAAGCAGTTTATCAACCAAAGAATGAAGGCCATTTCGGTCTTGGTTTTGAAGCCTATACTCATTTTACATCTCCTATTCGCCGCTATCCTGACTTGCTAGTTCATCGTGCTATACGTTATTTAATTCGTGGCGGTAAACATAAACAACATATCTTAGCCGTAAGTGGTAACTCTAAAATTTCACGCCAAAATATCTATCCTTATAGACTAGCTGACCTGGAAAATCTCGGCCAAGAATTATCCTTAACCGAACGCCGGGCAGATGCAGCCACTTATGATGTAATTGACTGGCTTAAGTGCGACTACATAAAACAACATATTGGCGAAGAGTTTGCCGGCACTGTGGCAACCGTCACTAATTTTGGAATTTTTGTACAGCTGGATGATATTTTTATCGAAGGTTTGGTGCATGTCACTGCTTTACAAAATGATTATTATCATTTCGATGCCACAGCTCACACTTTAACTGGCGAGCGTACAGGTTATCAGTATCAAATGGGCGATAAAGTGCGAGTGATTGTCGCGCGAGTTGATCTTGATGATAAAAAAATTGATTTGCAATTAATTGCTGAGAAAAGTACACAGCGTAAAGGCAAGATAATTTCTAAACGACAACGCTCAACAAAGTTGCGTGACATAACGCGTAAAAAATTATCTAAAGCTTCACGTAAGAAATAAGAAAAGTAACTATGAGTAGTAACGAATGGGTCTTTGGCATTCATGCCATTAACGCACTCTTAAAACATCGACCAGAAGTCATTTTGCAAATTTATTTGCAAAGCGGACGCCTGGATGAACGAATTTCTGAAATCACTGACCGCGCCAACAGTTTGGGAATATCTGTTGAGGTTATGGATAAAAAAGACCTGGATAAAAAAGCTGATGGAACACATCAGGGAGCTCTAGCTTTTTGTAAAGAAATTAAGCGTGAATTCAACGAAATTAATCTTGAAGAACTTTTAGACAATCTAGAACGCCCGCCTTTCTTATTAGTCTTAGATGGCGTTACTGACCCACATAATTTGGGTGCTTGTTTACGCTCTGCTGAAGCCGCCGGTGTTGATGCTGTTATCGTGGCTAAAGACAAGTCTGTTTTAATGAATGCAACAGTAAGAAAAGTTGCTTGTGGTGCCGCAGAAATAATTCCATTTATTGTCGTCACTAACCTAGTTCGTTCTCTACAAAGCCTGCAAAAACGTGGTGTATGGATTATGGGGGCAGCCGGTGAAGCAGATAAATCTATTTATCACACTGATCTTAAAGGTGCTCTTGCTTTAGTTCTTGGTGCCGAGGGTTCAGGATTACGCCGACTTACCCGTGAAACCTGTGATCAGTTATTATCAATTCCTATGCAGGGTGAAACCAGCTCCTTAAATGTATCAGTATCTGCCGGCGTGTTTTTATTCGAAGCGCTTCGCCAAAGGACTGGTTAATTCTACTTAATTTAAAAGTCTTAACTCTTTGTGATAATACGCGAGCCGCGTTATGAGCTTGCAAGTGTACTAGCATCGTGAAATATATTTGCATCTACCCCTTATTATCTCTACAATCCGCTCTCTTTTTTAACTCCTTGTCTTACCGCAAGCGCTTTTAAAAGCATTAAGGCTTTTAAAAATAAGCTAAAGGCTCCTCAATGAGCCCTTGCAGAAGACTACCAAACCGTAAGGAGCAGTAATGCGACACTATGAAATAGTATTTATGGTGCATCCCGACCAGTCTGATCAGGTTGCTGGGATGATAGAAAAATACACCTCTTTGGTCACCGAGTCTGGTGGAACAATGCACCGCCTTGAAGACTGGGGCCGACGCCAACTAGCTTATCCAATCAATAAAATTCACAAAGCTCACTATGTGCTTTTGAATGTTGAATGTGGTCAGGATGTGTTGGACGAAATCACTACTCTTTTCCGCTATAACGATGCCGTACTGCGCAACCTTGTGATTAAACGCAAAGAAGCTGTTACAGACATGTCTGACATCATGAAAGCTGAAAATGAAAATCGTGATCGTAAAGCCCGCGTCAGCCAACGTATGCAAGAAGAAGCAGAATACAAACCAACTGATGCTGCAGATTCTACAGATGAAGATGAAGCACCTGCCGTAGAAGAAGCTCCAGTTGTTGAAGAGCCTGCAATAGAAGAAGCGCCTGCTGTTGAAGAAGCTCCAGTTGTTGAAGAGCCTGCGATAGAAGAAGCTTCAACCGACGAACCTATAGCTGAAGAAGAAACTAAAAGCTAAGCAGATATTTGGAGAACGATTATGGCACCCCGATTTTTTAGACGTCGACGCTTTTGCAAATTTACTGCTGAAGGCGTAATAGAAATAGATTACAAAGATTTGGATACATTAAAAGCCAATATTAGTGAAACTGGCAAAATTGTACCGAGTAGAATTACAGGAACCAAAGCACGTTATCAACGTCAGCTAGCGACTGCAATCAAACGCTCACGCTACTTAGCTTTGATTCCTTATACGGATTCACACGAAGTATAAGGCCTTAGGGGAAATTGATGCGAGGCTTAGCGGGATATGCAATGCATGGCCGCCGCCAGGCCATTATAGTCGTGGTTCTAACCGGCTTGTTTCCTATATTGTATTGCCTTAGCGCAGCAGTTGTAGCTTTAGTTAATCTACGCAAAAGCGCAACTGAAGGGTTAATAATACTGCTTTGGTCATTGTTACCAGCAGGATTATTTTGGATAGCTGGGGACAGCACCCCGGCAATACTGATGTTAGGTACTACAATTTTGGCTCAGGCTCTTAAATATTTTGAATCCTGGTCAAAAGTTGTCATGTTGGGAACAGTGTTAGGAATTCTGACACAACTCAGCTTGGCCTGGCAGGGAGCATATGTAGCTCAACTGGTTTCAATGATGGATGAGCTAATCATCCTGCAGCAAAACCAGGGAGTTATTGTTGAATACTCTGCTGATGAAGTGGCAGGCCTATTCTTAGGAATTTATGGCGCTTACCACTTTGTTACTGTCATTTCGTGTCTTGTGTTGGCACGTTGGTGGCAAGCTGTTTTATATAATCCTGGCGGGTTTAAAACAGAGTTCCATCAGTTAAGGCTGGAACCAGGATTTGCGATTTTACTGGCAGGTTTTATTTTAGCTGCCCTTGCAGGAGTACCACCCTTAGACAGTTGGTTGGTAATCATGAGTATAGCGCCCTTATTAAGCGGGCTGGCCCTAATGCATTATATTGTGGCCTATAGAAAGCTAGGATTTAACTGGCTTATCTTGGCTTATTTACTAGCACTGTTTATATCGCCGATGGTGATTTTGCTGGGCTTGATAGACAGCGTAATGAATTTTAGAAAACGAATTACTGGTACTAACTAAAGTAGCCGGTAATAGGTGAGGATAAGATGAACGTAATATTATTAGAAAAAATTGGGAAAATAGGCGAAGTGGGCGACCAGGTCAATGTAAAGGCTGGTTATGCTCGTAACTTTTTGTTTCCATTTTCTAAGGCCATCCCAGCCACTAAAGAAAATGTTGCTGATTTTGATGCGCGTAAAGATGAATTAATGAAAGCCGCCAATGAGAGGCTTGCTGGTGCGGAAGGTCGGGCTGCAAAACTTAATGGCGTAACAATTACTATCGAAGCAAATGCCGGCGAAGAAGGTAAACTCTTTGGCTCTATAGGCACACGTGATATTGCAGATGCCTTAATAGCAGCTGGTCATGAAATAGAAAAAAGCGAAGTTCAGCTACCAGAAGGCGCTTTGCGTACAACTGGTGATTTTATCATCAGCCTGTCATTAGGCTCTGATATTAACGCTGAAATTAACTTAAAAGTAACTGGTTCAGATGCTCCTGCTGAGACTATTGCCGCAATGGAAGAGATTGAAGGTAAAGTTGAAGAAGTCTCCGAGGAAGATACACCAAGTGAATCTGAAGAATCTGCAGTAAAAGATGAAGAATAACTGAGTCTTTGCAGTACTAAAAAAGGGAGCCAAAAGCTCCCTTTTTTTTATGCTGAAATTTATGCCGAAACTTATATTGAAACTAGGAGAAAGAGGGCCCTTTGCTCTTTTTTTGTTACTCTAAATTTTCTAATTCCCGCCAAAAAGCCGTTCAACAGCAGCGGGATCACGGCTTTGGGTGTAAATCAGTTCAGAATTAAAGTTTGTATTGTCAAAGCCATTCACTTCAAAAAGAGCTTCAAAGCTACTCTCAGCCACACTTGAATCTTGGTCTAGATCTAGGCTTGTTTTGATTTCAGTAAGTACTGCCTTATTGGCAACTTGCTGCACAATACTATTAAGGCTTTCATCACGCATGCCTGCAATCATGGTAACTTGATAGCCATTGGGTGAAGGAAATGTCGCCAACATACCATAATCTTTATATGAATCTGCTCCCGATAAACCAGAACTACTAACGTAATATTCCCCGGTATTTAGATTACTTAACTCATCATAGGTGCTGCCAATTGCTAGTCCAGAGCCCGCAAACATAAGGTTATAAAGCTCATTTAAACCACTCAGATAGCCCAAATAAACTATGTGATTATTAGCCAAGTCAGCAGTGGTGTATTCCGAGGTCATTTTTATATTAATACGCTCGGAATCAACTCCTTTTAGTAAAATTTGAGTGATTTGTGTCACTGCATATGCAGTTGAGCTTGGGATGTAATTAAGATTGAGGTCAAAGTATTTCTCAGTTCCTTCTACTCCCATCTCTTGTAGGAAGACCAACTCTTCAGGAGAATTAACATCAAACTCCCGAATCATACGAATGACATCGCCACGATCATTTAACTCCCCAAAAATATAATAATCGCCGACCAAAATAAGAATTGGTGCTTCATCATCAAACATTTCTTTCCAGGGCCCAAGCTCGATATAAGAACTGGAAGCTACAGTGTAAGTTTCTGCATCTGACTCATCCTGAGTGAACTGAAAACCCAGATTCAGCAATAATAGAAATATTGCTATACCTGCCAACCACTGAGTGACAGCTTCACGTTTAAGCGGCTTCCCAGTAATACTTAGTGAGTCAGTTGGTATCTCAGTGGCTAGGATTGCTGTCAGTATGTACTGACCTTTTGGGATATCGAGCCTGTATTTCTCCTGTTTGCCAAACTTATCAAAATAAGTCTTAAGCTTATTACGTAAGTGATAAATGTGGACACGAACAATGGAATCTTTACCAACATCAAAGTCAACATCGCGACCCAATACATCAATAGCAATTGCTATTTCTTTAGGGCTATTACCATTAACAGCGCAATCTGCAAGATAGGTCAGAATCTCACCATAGGTACGAGAGCGACCCAAAACTCCGCTATTAATAATGCGTTGGATCAACGCTTGTAACTCTTCGGACTGGATATTGTTCATTTTTTCTAATTCAGGGACCATTACTTTAAGAAGATGCGCATTTTGGCTGAATTTTAGAAAAAAACAAGCGATATTTTAACGTTAATAAATAACTTAGGTTTTAAAAAAGAACCAAAGTTAACAGTCTTTAACGTTAAATATATTATTATAAAACAACAAGTTAAAGGTGGATATTATGAATTCTAGATTACTTACAAGCAATAAATTCAGAATTTCACAGCAATGACTAATGCAGGTATTTACACTAATTTCAGAAAAAATTAACTTTAAAACTGGTAGCTAACACCTACTCTAAATGCCCTTGGTAATGTACCTCGACTCATCGTACAGTTGGTTACATCACAATCAATTGTGTCTGAAGTCAGGCCAGGCGCATCAAGACCCTGAACGTATGCAGGATAGTTATAGACGATTTCCTTACCATCTGTATCAGCAACATTAATCACTTCAACAAACATCGTGAAAGACTCCCAATGGTAAGCTGTACGCATATTAATCGTGGTTAATGACTCTCCTCTATTAACATTAGCTGCATCTAGTGCGTAGGGCCCTAAATAGCGTAAACGAATACTGGCATCCCAGCTTGGTCGCGTTAGTGAAATACCAAATTGCACCGCTTCTTCTACCGCTTGTTCAACGTAGATACCATCAGGATTATTGACATAACGGGCATCGCTACTGGTAAAGGCTGCATCCACACCAAGCCAGTTAGTAGGCTGCCAGAACATAGTTAACTCATAGCCTTCACGTTCAGATGCGCCTTTAGGCTCGACTGAATTGGAATCACCCACGAAAATCAACTCACTATCCTGATTCAACCACCAGTAGGCACTGGTAAATTTAAAATCGCCCAGTGTTAATCTTCCGCCAGCTTCATAGCCGGTTCCAGCTGAAATTCCTGGTATTGGATTAGTATTGTTGACGACACCACGGGCATCATTTGAGTGAAAACCGCGCCCCCAATTGTAATAAAGTTCTAGGCTGTCCAGCGGCGTGTAAGCTAGCGCAAATTTTGGCGAAGCCTGCGTAGCTGTTTTGTCGCCATTAGCACTGAAGGCATTTTGTGCTGTAGCACTAAAATCATAATAATCTGTACGCACCCCGCCGGTCAGACGTAAGTCTCGATTAACATACCAAGTAGCCTCAACGAATGCTCCAAGAGACCCTTCTGAGATTTCATTGTTAGCAATGTCAGTTACAAAAGCGCCACTGTTGAATTGTTCCACACCAATTCGACTACCATCATCATAGCGAAAGTCGCCACCAACAACGAGATCATAGATACTATTCTCTATTAAATTTTTATTGCCCTTGCCACCAAGGGTCCAGCGTTTATCAAATTGATTGATCTGAAAATCGTAGGTCGGGTTTGATGACATAGTCCAGTCATAGGTCTGCGCATAAATGTTAGCATCCCAGTCATTTCCTGAAAGATTAGCATTCGCGATCCATCGGCTTGTTTTACCTTCTGCAGTAGGGTCTAGCGAACAAAAAGCATCTTCACACACGGCAGTACCAAATGCTCTTTCGGGTATTTGCTCTGTTGGATCCCAGTTTGCTTCATAACCCGTAATGGTAAACTCAGCATCACCAAATCTGGTCTGTGTTTTATATTTTCCCCAGATAGAAAAATGACCTAAGTCTTCTCCTTTTTCCCAAGGGCCATCATAATTTTTATATTCACCAATAATAGATAAAGTGCCGTCCTTTAGTTCTTGGCTCACGCCACCGACATAGCGTCTCCAGCCATTCTCACCTACTTCAGCAGAAACAAATGGACGCTCAACCACATCAATTGTTGAGATAAACGATGCACCAGCCATCGAAAAATCACCCAGGTCTGCATAATAAGGCCCCTTGCGGTAATCAATGCCTTCAACCGTTTCTGGAATAATACCGTTTACATCTAGATAACCCTGACCATGCCCATGAGTACGCATATTCATTGGTGCCCCATCTATCTGAACGGTGTAATCAGTTCCATGGTCCAAGTTAAAACCTCTTAAAAAGTATTGATTGGCTTTACCAGAACCGGAGTGCTGAACTGCAACCATGCCAGGCATAGATTCAAGTAATTCAGAGGTTTTCACCAATGGACGAATTAATAAATCATCACCGCCTACATAGCCGACACTGGCTGAAACGGCTTCTCCAACCAAATCAGTATTTCTCCCAAACACAGCTATCTCTTGGATTTCTGGTGCATTTTGAGCAAAGCTGAACTGTGATGCTAATGCTGTGCCCAACAAAGCTAGCGCTAGCTTGTTTTTGGAAAAAGATTGAGCTTTATTCATTCCTACTACCTTTCTACTTATCATTAATAAATTTTTTACATGCTGAGTGAATCCAATAATATGCAGCGATTCTATAGTGCTTTTTTAGATAGTCGCGGTAGTTAACTGTTTTATAACTGTTTATGAATTGTTAACGAATTGTTAAAAGCAATCTTGGTTTTATTCTTTTAATTTTTTGTCTGTTTTTTACCGATAAATGAATTTTAGCTCTCACAAGATCAGAATTTTTGGGGTAATATTGCTAGCCCTGTCGGCAAAACCCAACAGAAAATATTACTTGAACAATTTGTCTTAACTATTTACCTAAACCATAAAAGCTAAATTAATGTCAGAATTTCCAGCCAGCCAGCCCAAAAGCATAGACACCGCACTAGGAAACACTAGCAGCCTGAAGTTGCCGCCACATTCTATCGATGCAGAACAAGCAGTATTGGGTGGCCTGATGCTAGATAACACAGTGTGGGATGACGTTGCGGATGTCCTGATTGACTCCGACTTCTACCGTAAAGAACACAGCATCATTTTCCTGTCTATGCAGAAACAAAACACTGCTAGCAAACCTATCGATTTAGTGACTCTGGCTGAAGCCTTAGACCAGTTAAATCAGCTTGAGCTTTGTGGTGGCCTCGATTATTTAGCTGAAATTGCTCACAACACACCGAGCACAGCTAATATTTTGGCTTACGCCAACATCATTAGAGAACGTGCCATATTGCGTCAACTGATTTCCGTTGCCAATAATATAGCTGATACTGGCTATAATCCTGACGGTCGTGAGAGTGCAGAACTACTCGATTTAGCCGAACAACAAGTTTTTAAAATTGCTGACGAGCGACCCAAAGATGGTGGCCCACAATTTATTGACCCTTTGTTAAAGAAAGGTCTAAATCGTCTTGAAGAGCTGTTTAACTCTGAAGGCAATATAACTGGCCTAACCACTGGTTTTAAAGACATAGATAACCAAACTTCCGGTATGCAAAAGTCGGATCTGGTTATCGTCGCTGGTCGCCCTTCTATGGGTAAGACCGCTTTTGCCATGAACCTTGTGGAGAATTATATAACCAGCCATGAAGACCCCATGCCGGTCCTAGTATTTAGCCTGGAGATGCCTGCTGAAAGTTTGATTACACGTATGCTTTCTTCCATTGGCAAAGTTGATCAAACCCGTATGCGAAATGGCAAGCTTTTGGAGGATGATTGGCCCAAGTTAACGAATGCGATTAACAAACTAACCGGAAAGCCTTTATATATTGATGACACTGTTGGCCTGAACCCTACTGAAATGCGGGCTCGTGCCCGACGTGTTGCTAAAGACCATAACAACAAAATCGGCATGATCATGGTCGACTATTTGCAGCTCATGCAATTACGTAGCAATACAGAAAATCGTACTGGTGAAATTTCTGAAATCTCTCGCTCATTAAAACTAATGGCACGTGAATTTGAATGCCCAGTTGTTGCTCTGTCTCAGTTAAATCGAAGCTTGGAACAACGTCCAAATAAACGACCAGTGATGTCTGATCTGCGTGAATCAGGTGCCATCGAGCAGGATGCCGACGTCATCATGTTTGTTTATCGTGATGAGGTCTATAACGAAGATACTGAACATAAAGGTATAGCAGAGATCATTATCGGCAAGCAACGGAATGGACCAATTGGCACCAGCAACCTCAGTTTTATCGGTAAATACACTCGATTTGAAAATTATATGCCGATGAGCGCAGAACAAAACTTTGGGGGCAGCCCCAACTTTGGCGGCTATGGTAGAGAAGCTGGAGACTTTGACGAGTGATCCACCGGGTTAAAGCTACGATTAATCTAAGCGCACTGAATAACAATCTAAAAGTCGCGCGTTCACATGCTAAGAATCGAAAAGTCGTTGCCGTTATCAAAGGCAATGCCTATGGCCATGGCCTGATCCCTGTTGCAGAAGCTCTGCAAGACGCTGACACCTTCGGCGTCACCGATGTCGATGAAGCTGATCTATTAGCAGCCTCAGGCAACACTAAACCCATCTTGATCTTACAAGGCATTATCGAACGTGCCGATATAAACCGTATTGCTAAAGTCGGCTATCAAGTGGTGATTCATCATTTTGAGCAACTCGCCTGGCTAGAAAAAGAACTGGCTAAAATCAACTTAACTAAACCATTAAGCATCTGGTTAAAAATGAATTCCGGCATGGGTCGTCTGGGTATCACACCAACTGATTATGTAAAGACTTATCAAAACTTGCAAAACAAAGCCTGGTGTAAAGAAGTTATCTTGATGACACATTTAGCAAATGCAAATTTAATTGATTCAGATCTTAACCAGCATCAATTGAGTACCTTTTCAAAAATAACCCAAGAGCTGCCTGACTCTGCCACTAGTATCCCGGCTTCTTCAGGGTTATTGGCAGGTATTGGTGACAATACTGATTGGGTAAGGCCCGGCATTATGCTTTATGGCAGCTCGCCTTTTCCTTTTTCTGATGAGCACTTACGTCGTGAAGCATTTGGTTTGCATGCGGTTATGACACTGCAATCAAATTTAATTTCTATCCAGAATTGTAAAGCCGGCGACAATGTTGGTTATTGTTCTCAATTTATTTGCCCGCAGGATATGCGCATTGGCATTGTCAGTATTGGTTATGCCGATGGTTACCCTAGTAATGCGCCAAATGGCACACCGGTTTTAATTAATGGCAAACGCACTGTTACTGTCGGTCGCGTTTCTATGGATATGATTGGCATAGATTTAAGCGATCTAGCAGAGGCAAAAATTGGCGATACGGTGACGCTTTGGGATGATGAACTATCATTAGATGAAGTGGCCGAACACACCGGCATACTCTCTTATAACTTAACCTGCAGTATCGCTCAGCGCGTAGAAAAGGCTTACTCGAATTAACATGGCTAAACAAAAATCAGCCTTTCTTTGTAATGATTGCGGCACCGAGCATGGTCAATGGCAAGGTCAATGCGCAAGTTGTGGCGAGTGGAACACTTTATCAAAAATAAATCTTGGTACAGCTAGTTCACCTTCTGCATCTGCTAATTTTAAACGCCAAGGTATTACTGGCAGTTTGTCTTCAGTGACAACACTGAATGACATCAACCTAAAAGATCTACCCCGCATTGTCACAGGCATAGGCGAATTTGATCGAGTACTAGGCGACGGCATTGTGCCAGGCTCCGCAGTATTAATTGGCGGCAACCCCGGTGCCGGGAAAAGCACACTGCTCTTACAAATACTTTGCAGGTTGTCGCAGGAATTTAAATCCCTCTATGTCACTGGTGAGGAATCACTGCAACAAGTTGCTTTGCGTGCTAAACGCCTCGATCTTCCTACTGATAAATTATTGATGCTGGCAAAAACTAACATCAATGAAATAACCAATGTCGCACAAGAACAGCAGCCCAAAATAATGGTTATTGATTCTATTCAGGTTATGCACAGTGCCGACATTGCCTCAGCACCAGGCTCTGTTAGTCAGGTGCGCGAGTGTGCAGCCTACTTAGTGCAATATGCTAAGCAAACCAATACCGCCATCTTTTTTGTTGGCCATGTCACAAAAGACGGCAATCTAGCTGGTCCGAAAGTACTCGAACACATGATTGATTGTTTTATGATGTTAGAAGGCGGGGATGATTCTCGTTATCGCACTTTAAGAGGCCAGAAAAACCGCTTCGGCGCAGTCAATGAGCTCGGCGTATTTGCCATGACTGAAACCGGCCTAAAAGAAGTGAAAAATCCTTCCGCGATTTTTCTAGCACGTACTGAAGAAATTTCTCCTGGCTCATTGGTCACAGTGTTATGGGAAGGCACACGTCCTTTACTAATTGAAATTCAAGCCTTAGTCGATAGCTCTCAATTCGGCAATCCCCGACGCATTGCTGTCGGTCTGGATAATAATCGTTTGGCTATGCAGTTAGCAGTTTTGCATCGCCACGGCGGCTTATTCATGGCAGATCAAGATGTGTTTGTGAATGTGGTTGGTGGCGTACGCGTCACAGAAACCAGTGCAGACTTAGCATTAATACTCGCTATTGTTTCCAGCTTTAAAGACAAAGCTCTAGACCAGGAATTAGTGGTGTTTGGTGAAGTTGGTTTAGCAGGTGAAATTCGACCAGTACCAAATGGTCAGCAACGTTTACAAGAAGCTGCCAAGCATGGATTCACACGCGCAATCGTACCTAAAGCTAACGCCCCAAAAAAAGCGATCGAAGGCATGAAAGTGATTGCTGTTTCTCGCCTCAGTGAGGCCCTTGCGGCTTTGTGATAGCATCTTCTAATGACTTCTTCCTTAATTCCTGAGCGGCCTTTACTAATTTCTCCGACTCTAGCTGCAACTATTGGGCTGGAAGAAACAGTCATGCTACATGTTATTAGCGAGTTATTATTGCAGCACACATTAATAACCAGAAAGCAGCGTCAATGGGCCGAATTGAATTACGAAAGTTTTCAGAAACTGATGCCTTTCTGGTCCTTAATTGATATTAAACGCATACGTAAAAATCTGCTCGAAAAAGGTCTTATTCATATTGAAACAGTCGCTGAAAATTCTGATGCGTTTCTTATTGCCATCAATCAAACATACAAAGATGAGCAAACTAATACCAAACAACACAGCAAGAAACCAAACACGCTTAGTTCAGTTTTTAACACTAACGAAGCAAGTGGTAAAGCCAGTTTTATTCCACCGAATTGGCAACCTAGTGAAGATTTATATTCACAATTTCAACAACACAATATTCCAAAAGAATTTGTTGAGCAGCGTATAAAAAGTTTTGTAATGTATTGGCGCGAGCGACAAAAGGCGCAATATTCTTGGCACAACACTTTTCTGAATTGGATAATTAAAGATTGGCGCAAAGAGCAAAGTTATCAAGGCATAAAAGAACTTGAGTCTGATATGAACAGCACCTGGCGGCCAAGTGGTGAAGCACTTAGTATCTTGGAAAATGCCGGCGTAAATAGCAGCTTTATGGAAGATTCAATTCCTGAGTTTGTTTTGTATTGGAAAGAACGCGGTTTAATTACCAGCACATGGAACACCAAATTTATCGCGCATATACGTCGACAGTGGGCGAAATTTACTTTAGCAGTAGAGAACGATCCGACTCCTCGATTAATTCCAACTGATTACGAACCAAGCCCCGCCTGTTTTGAAGTATTACAAATGGCCAATATCGATGAATCTTTTGCAAGCGAACAAATTAGAGAATTCATATTATATTGGCAAGATCGTAAAGAGGCACACCCTTCTTGGAATACTAAATTTCTACAACACGTGAAATATAAATGGGCGCATCATCAACAATCTAACTTGCCATCTACTCAGCAAGTGCAAAATACTATTGAGAGATTTACCGACAGATCCTGGGCCGAATAACATGTGTAGAAGCTACTATGCTTCTTGGAATATATTTATATTTGTGCTCGCTACGCTTTCTCTAGTAAAGAAATAAAATGACTGATATTAATTTCTCAAAGCTTGCTGAAGATATTAAAACTTGGGGACGTGAACTCGGGTTTCAGCAAATTGGTATTAGTGATATTGATCTCAGTGAAGCTGATGGATATTTACAAGATTGGTTAAAAAATAATTTCCATGGTGAGATGGACTACATGCAACGTCATGGGTCAATGCGTAGTCATCCTGAAGAATTAGTCCCTGGTACATATAGAATTATTTCAGCACGCATGGATTATCTTCCTGCTGAACCACAAAGCATTGAAGTATTGAAAAATTCAGCACTAGCCTATATAAGCCGCTATGCTCTTGGACGTGATTACCACAAAGTTATTCGTCAGCGCTTACAAAAACTGGCTGATCTTATTCAAAAAAATACTGGGGAGTTTGGTTATCGTGCTTTAGTGGATAGTGCGCCAGTACTTGAACGAGCAATTGCTGAAAAAGCTGGCCTCGGATGGATCGGTAAAAATACCATGCTTATCAATAAAAAAGCGGGCTCTTGGTTTTTCCTCGGCGAACTTTTTACTGATTTACCTTTACCGATAGATACTAAAGATAGCGATCACTGCGGCACTTGCAGTGCCTGTTTAGATATCTGCCCTACCGATGCTTTTGTTGGAGCGAATAAACTAGATGCAAGAAAATGTATTTCTTATTTAACGATTGAACTACGGTCATCAATTCCGGAAGAGCTTCGCCCTTTAATGGGGAATCGTGTGTTTGGCTGTGACGATTGCCAGTTATGTTGCCCCTGGAATAAGTTTTCTTCGCCCACCAAAGAAAAAGATTTCTCGCCTCGTCATGAACTCGATCGCGATGAACTCGTTACATTATTTAACTGGACTAAAGAGGAATTTTTAGAAAAAACCGCTGGTTCGCCAATTAGAAGAATAGGCTATGAATGCTGGCAACGAAACCTGGCTGTTGGCCTAGGTAATGCAGCCAGCACACCTGAAATAAAAGCAGCTCTCCAAAACAACATTAATCACCCTTCTGCTTTAGTTAAAGAACACGTTGAGTGGGCGCTATGCCAACATATTAACTAAAGTCTTCATGGACTTAGCCTTTTAAAAACACCCTACTCTAGGTGTAGATTCAAAAACTCCATCCGTCTATTTTAATCCAAACCAGCGGAAATCCCGTCTAGTGAAACGGTAAAAAATAAGCCAAATGCCTGAAATTGAAGCGATGAGTGCTGCTATAGAAGCGATAATGACCAAAGGATTATTAAAATTAGTGCGGTTTTCATAATCCATGATATGTAGCATCCAGAAAAAGTCATATAAGCGCCAAGTACCGTTACGTCGCGCTATGACATCTCCAGTCTCAGGTGAAACGTATAGCCTTGTAGCTTCATCATCACCCATGGCAACTCGCCAGACAGGAAGATTCCCACGATATTCAGAATTGCCCTCATTTATCATGGATGCCGATATATTCCCCGTTTGCCCAGAAAAATCAAAACTTGCTATTTGTAGCGCTAATACTTCATTCAAAGGTGAGAGCACTTCTCCATTACTTGCATCAAGAATAAGAGTAATGCCATCTTCAGTTACGACCTCATAGGTTGGCATACCCATGAGAGGTTTCAATTCAATGCTTTTTATTGCGCCTATAGATGCTAAAACGTCTGCTATTGACAGAAGATTGTCATCCACCGTAATAACGAACGACTCTCCCTCACTAATATTATGCTCGCCTCGCACGTTTTCAATGGGGAACCAGCTCATCACTAATCCGCCCATAACCCATAGCAATAGCTGGATGCCAATAATCAAGGCAAGCCATTTATGAATTTTAGTCATGATAATAGATAGCTTCATTTTCTTCTCCTAAAATAATTTCTAGTTTACTTTGAAATCTTAACCTGAATATCAATACAATTTATTGAATAGACTTTCTAGCGAGCTAGCAATATCAGAATATAATTGTGCTGCACTTTCAAACCCTTTATTAATACTGGGAAAGGATAATAGGACAAACTCGTTTCCCGATCTACCATTAACACTGCTAAGTAGAAGTAGCAAGACTGTATCCCGTCAGCACTAATTGGTCCAACTAGTGCTGACGGGATACAGCCACTGACAAGTTAACTCCCTATAGTTGATAATTTAACTGATGAAAACGTCAAGATTTTGCAGATACTTTCTTTGGTTATGGTTTATGTCCGCTTACACGATAATTAGTTCTCTTCTTCTTGCCTTAAAGTGTCAGCAATAGTGAGGTAATAATTTCGTGCCAGTGCATTGACAGATTGTCGGGCAAGAGAAGTTAAAGCGTCAGCTTTGATTAGTTTTGCTCTTCCATCATTAGAATTAATTGCTAATAAATAATCAGCAAGCTGGGCAGCCCATTGTGCATCACCCTCATCCAAAGACTCCATTGCTTTTTCTCGCAACTCATCTATTCCTCCTGCTAATTCAGCCATGCGAATACCTTCTTCTGAAGGGTATAAAGAAGAAAGGTTAGTTGGATTCCCGTCATACCAACCTAGATATCCTGTAAATATTGATCTTACTGCCCATTCAACTCGTCCATAATATTCACCAAGGTCAGCTTCATCGGAAAGTTCATCAGGTAATTGCACATACTCTACTAATTCATCTGGCATCAATCCTAAATTCATACCCTCTATAGTTTTATCATGGACAAAACGGACAGCATCACGATGCTGTGCTAAAGCCAATTGCACCGCCTCCTTTCCAATTACAGGGCGAGTATGTCCTGGTACAACACTAGCAGGTTCTTCATCTAACATAAGGTCAAGACTTTTAGACCAAGCTAAAACATCTCGATAAGGAGTCCCTCTTATTGCATAAAGGTTAGGAAATGATTTGTAATAATTGTCACCGGCGAATAAAACTTCTTGTGTGGGGTACCAAACATATATCTGATCATTGGTTTCTCCAGGAGCTGCAACTAATTCCAACTCTACACCAGCAATTTCTATCACTTCTCGACCTGAAACAAATGTTTTGTTTGGGGCTGTATTTTCAAGGTTAGCTACAAAAGCATCTGCACGGCCAGGTTGTATGGCTGGTGCTATCCCATTATTTATACGCAATTCATCTGGCAATGCAAAACCTGCTTGTCGGACTCCTCTTTGCCGTTGAATTGTAAGACCCGCAAGTGAAAGTGGTCTGTCCTCAATGCCGAAATTTTCGAGCGCCCATATTTCAGGCATATCACCCCCAATAAATGCTGCAGCACCTCCGGTATGATCACCGTGACCGTGTGTATAAATAATGCCCCTTACTGGTAAATCACTGATTTCTCTAAATTCATTAACGATTTCTTCTGCATGCGAAACATTCATTCCAGTGTCGATAATAATCAACCCATTAGTGCCAACTATCATAGAAACATTGGCTGGACTATACCCCACAGCCGTATAGACATTCGGAGCCACATTAATTATTTCCTTTCTTAATTCAACGTCACGTGAACGCAATATTTCTTCAGCATCAGTCTCTTGAGCAGAAGTAAAAAGCGGATAAAAAATAAACGTAAAAATAAATATTGGAAGTGAGTTATTAATAATATCTCGAAGAGATAGATGAAATGGTCCCATTTTGATATGTCCCTTATAAGGCTATTATATTTCATTCATAACTAATGTCCGCTTTGAAAAGATAGAAGACCTTAGAAGAATATTGAAAAAATTCAGTAATTAAGCTTACCGGAAATAAGTACTTTAGTATAAAAATAAATATTAGATAAGTGAAAACAGAAAGTGTTAGTGAATTAGCTCTTTTATAAAATCCAGTCCAAAAGGTTTTGACGACATACAGTATGTTAAATAGTTATTTCACTGTTCTGTCGGCTATTCTTTATCAATATGGTGCAACTATTGATAAATATATTGGTGATTCTGTAATGGCTTTCTGGGGAGCTCCTATAGCACATGAAGACCATGCCCAAAGATCCGTTATGGCTGCCCTTGATATGCACAAGGCAATAGCAGATCTTAAAATTGAATTAATTAATCAGGGCTTGCCTTCTACTGATATGGGAGTGGGAATTAACAGCGGTATGGTTAATGTCGGCAATATGGGCTCGATTTACCGTTTGAACTATACGGTAATAGGCGATGCAGTTAACTTATCGTCTCGTTTTGAACGACTAACAAGGGTTTATCAGGTTCCTACTATCGTCGGTGAAGAAACCATGCAAGGAGCCAAAGACATAGTATTTAGAGAGTTAGATACCGTAGTAGTAAAAGGTCGCAGTCATAACGCAAAAATTTATCAACCGATTTGTCGTTTAGATGAATTGACTTAATCTCAATCAAGTAACCTTGATACTCATGAAAAAGCCATATCATATTATTATGCTAAGGATTATGAAAAAGCAGAAATTTTATTCAAACAACTTTCCACTGAATCCGAAGCTGAAGCTTATTACCGCTATATGATGGAAAAAGTTTCCTTTTCAAAAAATATCTGAAAACTCCTCATTTATTCCACGACTTATTTATAAAAGCAAAAGTGAATTATGTTTAAATTGCCCGAATTTTTATGGAATTATTAAAGGTGACTCATGATTAAGATCGTTAAAATTATTGCAGCATTGTGCTTATTACCTTCCATGGCTTTCGCACAAGCCCCAAACCTTATATTGCCTGACGGCTTTGAAGCTTCTTTATTTTTAGATGAAAGTTACGCAGGACGTCATTTAGCGGTAAGAAACAATGGTGATGTTTATATGTCTACCAGGCCACGCGAAAACTCCGGTAATTACATTATTGCCATGCGTGACACTAATGGCGATGGTGTTGCTGATCAGATAGAAAGCTTCAGCACAATCAACGGCACTGGCATCGAATTTTACAATGGAATGCTTTACGCATCTGATAACACAACTGTTTATCGTTTCCATTTTGAAGGCAATGAGTTAGTCCCTTCTGCCGAGCCTGAGGTAGTAGTCAGTGGATTTATCATGGAACAGCAACATGCTGATAAAGCATTTACTTTTGATAACCGAGGCAATATTTATATTGGCGTAGGTGCACCTTCAAATGCTTGTATGGCCGAACAAAGAACACCTGGTTCAGCTGGTATGCAGCCTTGTCCTCTACTTGAACGTTATGCAGGCATCTGGCGTTTTGATGCCATCAAGCTAGGACAGGACCAGCGACGTGATGGGGAGCTTTATGCTACAGGTATCCGTAATGTGGTAGCCCTTGACTGGAATAGCTCACAAGATGCCTTATTTTTCCTTCAACACGGCCGTGATCAGTTGGATATCATGTTTCCTGAGTTTTATGGCCCTCGAGATAATGCCTTGCGTACTGCAGAGGAATTCCTGAAAGTTGAAGAAGCAGGTCAAGTCTTCGGTTGGCCTTACACCTATTACGATGTCCTGAGAGACGAAAGGATGCAGAATCCTGAATACGGTGGCAATGGTCAAAACATTGCGAGAAACCAATATCCAGATCCTGTTATTGGGTTTCCAGGTCACTGGGCACCAAATGAAGTTTTATTTTATACCGGCGGCATGTTTCCTGAATCTTATAAAGAAGGTGCTTTTATTGCCTTTCACGGCAGCTGGAACCGAGCCCCAGTTGTTCAGGACGGCTATAATGTGACTTTTGTTCCTGGTGGCAGTGAAAGTATGGGTACTACCTATAAAACTTTTGCAGATGGCTTTCGCGGTGATACCAATGGTTTTACTGCCGATACTCGACCGGTTGGGCTGGCACAGGGCATAGATGGTTCTCTTTATATATCTGATTCAATTGATGGCAAAATCTGGAAAATCACTTTCGATAATAGCCTAGGACAATAGACTATTTCTTCTTTGCCTTCTCTCCCTATGCTAAGAATCAGTAGAGTGTGAGATTGGAGGCAAAGTGAAATTTAATAATAGAAAACCAATAACAGCTGAAACAAACGAACCAATAATAATACCAAGGCGATCTCCGGCAAAAATATCCCCACCGCTATGTTCAAATGCCAACCCGGCTATGAACAAGCTCATGGTAAATCCAACCCCACAAACAAAAGCTACACCACTAAGTTGAGCCCAAGAAGTATCTTTGGGTAATTTAACTAAACCTATTGCCACTGCTAGACCAATAAAAACTAAAATTCCTAGTGGTTTACCAATAACCAGCCCTGCCATTACGCCCGCAGTAATTGGGTGAATAATATCCGTTACCGACATGCCGGAGAATGATATCCCTGCATTGGCAAATGCAAATAGTGGCAAAATTGCATAGGCAACCGGGCCATGTAAATTATGTTCCAGTTCTTTCACTGGTGAATTTCCTTCTTCATCTCGCATTGGAATGCAAAATGCGATTAGCACTCCTGCCAAGGTCGCATGCACGCCAGACTTCAATACGGCCACCCATAAAACTATACCAAGCAACATGTAAGCTGAGGAATTAGTTACTTCTAGCACTCTATTCATAACAACCGCTAAACTCAGTGCCGAAAAGGCAATTACCAAAGCTGTTATAGACAAATCGCCAGAATAGAAAAAAGCGATGATCACGATTGCCGCCAGATCGTCAAAAATTGCTAGTGTTAACAGAAATACTTTTAAGCTGGTTGGCACCCTTGCCCCAAATGTACCTAATAAGGCCAAAGCAAAAGCAATATCGGTAGCAACTGGAATGGCCCAGCCATCCAATGCTACAGAATCACCGAGATTCAAGATGATATAAATACTAGCTGGGCCGATTATTCCACCTAAGGCCCCTATCCCGGGCAGAATCACTTGAGATATTGATGAGAGCTCGCCTTCTACAATTTCCCGTTTTATTTCAAGACCTATCAGAAAAAAGAAAACAGCCATAAGCCCATCATTAACCCATAGCAACAACGGTTTATTAATATCGAATGAGCCAATTTGAATAGCCACAGTTGTATCCAAGAAAGCATCATAGAGAAACGCTAAAGGTGAATTAGCGACGATCATGGCTAAAATAGTGGCTATAAAAAGTAAAACTCCACCAAAGGATTCAAGCCGAATAAAATCGCGAATAAAATCTACAGGCGGTTTAATTGAATTTAACATTATTTAAAAATCTACCCCTTTTTGAGCTTGAATGCCATTTTCGTAGGCATGTTTTATATTCTTAATTTCAGCAACTGTATCTGCAATATCCCTAAGTGCCGAACCGCCTCCCCTTCCTGTAATTACAACACTTTGGTGGCTTGGCCTTTGTTGAATTGCATTAATAATTGTAGATTCTTGTAGATAATCAAAGGCTAACATATATGTTAGCTCATCTAATACGACGAGATTTATCTCTGGATTTTTAAGCAATTTTTCAGCTTCTTCCCAGGTAGTAAGAGCAGCGCAAATGTCTGATTCCCTATCTTGAGTCTCCCAAGTGAAACCTGTTCCCATTTGATAAAAAGGCAACTCTGGATAGTTATCTTTAATAAAAATTTCTTCTCCTGATAATTGTTCACCTTTTATGAACTGAATTATCCCAACCTTTTGCCCATAACCAAGACTGCGCATAACCATACCAAAAGCCGAGCTGCTTTTGCCTTTGCCATCGCCAGTCAAAAGAATACAAACTCCGCGTTGTTCAGTTGCAGCTGCAATACCTTTATCAACCTGCTCTTTCAATTTCTGCTGTGTTGCTTTGTGTTTACTATTTTTATCAACTGTCATTATCAATTATCAGATCTACTTTTTAACTTTTGGTTCACTCTACGTATGATACTCACGAATGTCTTTATTAGCAGTAAGTATAAATTCAAGATTCTATGCTTGTAACTAATAATTGTAGCTACCGCTAACATGCCTTCTAAGGTATCCTATGCAATCTTTTTTTATACCTGAATTATAGACTTAAACCGCCATGGCAGTAGATATTAACAAGCAGACTAATAACTTAATTGGCGAAGAATATCTTCACCAAGATGTTGAGAAAACAACTCAGCAATTCTGGGTTGAACAGCAAAGTTTTAAAGTCAACACAGAGTCAGAAAAAGAAAAATTCTATTGTCTTTCTATGTTCCCTTATCCGAGTGGCCGCTTACATATGGGGCATGTTCGAAACTACACTATTGGCGATGTCATCTCACGCCATCAACGCATGTTAGGCAAAAATGTCCTGCAACCCATGGGATGGGATGCATTTGGGCTACCTGCTGAAAATGCCGCTTTAAAGAACAAGGTTGCTCCAGCTAAGTGGACTTATGAAAATATCACTTACATGCGACAACAATTACAGCAACTTGGTTATGCTTATGACTGGGATCGTGAATTAGCTACTTGTCATCCAGATTACTACCGTTGGGAGCAGTGGTTTTTTATTCAGTTATTTGAAAAAGGTTTAGTTTATAAAAAAGAAGCTGAAGTGAACTGGGACCCTATCGATCAAACAGTGTTGGCAAACGAACAAGTTATTGATGGTCGTGGTTGGCGCTCAGGTGCTTTAGTTGAACGTCGCAAAATTCCACAATGGTTTATTAAAATCACAGATTACGCTGAAGAGCTTCTGACTGATTTAGACAAACTGGATGAATGGCCAGAAAAAGTTCGTGTCATGCAACAAAACTGGATTGGTCGTTCCGAAGGGCTAGAATTTGAATTTGAAGTGCCCGGGCATGATGCAATGAGCGTTTATACAACTCGCGCAGATACCATCATGGGTGTCACCTATGTTGCTGTTGCAGCTCAACATCCGCTAGCGCTCGCTGCAGCTGAGAATAATCCAAGCATCGCCACATATATTAAAGAACAAGACAACATCAAAGTCGCCGAAGCTGAATTAGCCACCATGGAAAAAACCGGCATGGATACCGGTTATAAAGCTCTTCACCCTTTAACCGGTGAAGAATTACCCGTGTGGATAGCAAATTTTGTCCTTATGTCTTATGGCTCTGGCGCCGTAATGTCTGTACCAGCACATGATCAGCGTGACTGGGAGTTTGCTAAGGCTTATGGACTCAACATTAAGCAAGTCATTCAACCAAGTGACGAAACCGAATGTGATATCAGCAAAGCAGCCTTTACTGCCAAAGGCATACTAATCAATTCTGCTGAATACGATGAACTGAATTTTGATCAGGCCTTTGATAAACTTGTCGCGTTTTTTAGTGATAAAGGTACAGGTCGTAAAACTGTAAATTACCGCTTGCGAGATTGGGGAGTGAGTCGACAACGTTACTGGGGAACACCAATCCCAATGATTAGCTGTGAAACGTGTGGCTCGGTTCCAGTACCTGAATCTGAATTACCGGTGGTATTACCAACGGACATTGAGTTCGATAGCAGCGGCTCGCCAATTAAAAAAATGCCAGAATTTTTTGAGACAACTTGTCCTAAATGCTCAGGCAAAGCTGAGCGTGAAACCGATACATTTGATACTTTTATGGAATCTTCTTGGTATTACGCCCGCTTTGCTTGTCGTGATGAAAATTCTGCAATGTTGAATTCCGAAGCCGATCACTGGTTGCCGGTTGATCAATATATTGGTGGTATCGAACACGCTATCCTACATCTACTTTATTCTCGCTTTTTTCATAAATTAATGCGTGATGAAGGCTTAGTAACCTCTGATGAGCCCTTCAAACGATTGTTAACGCAGGGTATGGTCTTAAAAGATGGCAGTAAAATGTCAAAATCACAGGGCAATACTGTCGACCCAGAGGGTTTAATTGAGCAATATGGCGCTGATACTGTACGTTTATTCATGATGTTTGCCTCTCCGCCTGATCAAAGCTTGGAATGGTCTGACAGTGGCGTAGAAGGCGCCTACCGCTTCTTAAAACGCGTATGGAAGTTGATTGCTACTTTCGAAGCCTCTAAGTTTAAGCCAGACTCAAACAAGCTCAATGAAGATCAAAAAGCTTTACGTTTAAAAACTCACAGCACCATTAAAAAAGTATCGGACGATTATGGCCGCCGACAAATTTTCAACACAGCTATTGCCGCTGTGATGGAATTATTTAACGCTGTAAGTAAGTTCAATGAACAAACTAATGAGTCTGTTCAAGAACAAGACCTTGCTGTAATACAAGAAGCTTTAGAAGCAATAGTCCTTTTACTAGCGCCAATTGTGCCTCACCTTTGCCACGTACTTTGGAAGCACTTAGGTAATGAGAGAGCCATAATTGATACCAGTTGGCCAGAATTCGATGAATCAGCATTGCAACAATCAACAATCACTATTGTTGCTCAAGTTAACGGGAAATTACGTGCTAAATTAGAATTATCTGCAGATGCCAGCAAAGAAGAACTTGAAGCTGCTGCATTAGCCGATGAAACTATTAACAAGTTCATTTCTGACCTGACTATACGTAAAGTTATTGTGGTTCCAGGTCGCTTGGTTAATATTGTGGCGAACTAAAATGAACAAACGCTTACTACCAATAATCATTACACTATTACTATTAAGTGCTTGTGGGTTTACATTACGTGGCAGTGAATACCAAGCATTAAGCACAAACATTCAACAATTAGAACTTACTTATAACAGCAGCAGCAATGAACTTGCCCAAATTCTTCGGCGTAGACTTATTGCTTCTGGTGTTGAAATTATAGATAACTCATCTAACTACAAACTGACCCTCGGCAATGAGCAAAACATAGAACGAGTTGTTAGCGTTAATCGAAATGCTAGGGCTGGAGAATATGAGTTAACATTAATTTCATCGCTTCAACTAGAGAGCAATGGTGAACCTGTAATAGCTACAGAGATTATTTCCCTTGACCAAATTTATGCAGCAGACCCTACTAATGCAGCCGCGAAAACCAATGAATCTGAATTAGTTCTTAATGAATTGCGACAAACTTTAGTAGAGCAAATAATGAGCCACTTACAAACTGTCAGGTAAACGCATCTAGAACTATTGCTCATTACCGTGAGCCCTGTAATAATCAAAATCAACTTTAGCACCGGAGCACCTTATGTCATTAACACCTAAACAGTTATTAATTGGGCTTATTGCAGGACTATGCAGTCTTTCAGCCCAGGCCGAATGGGCGTTAAACAACGCTGATTCCAGTTTTTATTATGTTACCAGTAAAGCTGCAGCTATCTCTGAAATTAACACCTTCACTAACTTAAGTGGTGATATCGATAATAGCGGTTCTGCAATATTAGAGATTGATCTTACTAGTGTTGATACGGCGATAGAAATTCGCGATCAGCGCGTGAAAGACATGCTATTCGAAACTCAACAATACCCTACTGCCACTGTTAATATTGATATCGATAGTTCTGCATTAACCAATATGGATGCCGGAACTAGTACAGTTGCTTCTTATAATTATAGTTTGTCTTTGCATGGCGTAACGACAGAGTTAATTGCAAACTTACGGCTGACTAAAATTTCTGACAGCCAAATTGAGATTCAACCTGCCCAACCTCTTATCATTGGCGCCAGCTTATTTGGCTTGGCAGAAGGTGTAGAAGCATTAAGAGAAGTTGCAGGCCTACCCAGCATTAACCCAAATGTCATCGTTGATTTTTCTTTATCTTTTGATGAAGGCATGTAAAACCAACTTCTTGTGCAAGTAAAACCAGAACAAGTTCTCTCACAGTTAAACACTAAAGTCCCTCCTGCTATTTGGGTTGCTGGAGACGAAACTTTATTAGTCCAGGAAAGTTGTGACGAGATAAGAAAGTTTGCCCAAGAACAGGGTTTTACTGAACGGGAAGTTTATACCATTCAGGGTAGTTTCGATTGGAATATATTACTTGAATCCAGCAACAGCCTCTCCCTGTTTGCTGAAAAGAAAATCATCGACCTGCGCCTAAATTCTGCCAAACTCGATGATAAAGGCAAAAAAGCCTTGCACACATACCTTGAAGACCCTTCTCCAGACAATCTCTTGTTAATCTCAAGCCCTAAAATTGAAAAAGCAGCTACTAATACCAAATGGTTTAAACAAATTGATGCACTAGCTTATGTTGTTGTCATTTGGCCTATTACCTCACAAAATCTAGCAAGCTGGGTTAGGCAGAGACTTAAAGGTCATGGTTTAGCTGCTAATGAGCATGCTGTAGACATACTTTGTCAACGAACCGAAGGTAACCTATTAGCGACTGCGCAAGAAATTGATAAGCTCAGCATACTCAGCGACGACAAAGAGTTGGATGCACAAATGGTCGCTCGTGCAGTGGCAGATAGTGCTCGGTTTAATGTCTTTACTTTGATTGATACGGCTCTTGGGGGGAATACTGCAAGAGCTTTAAATATTCTCTATCACTTAAAAGCTGAAAGTGAAGACCCACTCAAAATACTAAATTTTATCTGCCGTGAACTTCGTTCACTGTGCAAAATGGCATTACTAATTGAAAATGGACAAAGTATCAACGCTGCTATGCAAAGTGAGCGTGTATGGAAAAATAAGATGGGCCCAATTTCAACTGCTCTGAATAATCATTCGCTGGCGCAACTGCAAGCCTTTTTAAGTGATGCCAGTTTAATTGATCAATCAGTGAAAGGTTTGAATAAGCTCAACACCTGGGATGAGCTTTCTCGTCTAATACTAGAACTCAGTAGAAACCAATTAACGTTGAGTGCTTAATAGCGAAAAGAATAAATAAATTTTAGAGATAGATCTGATTTATTCTAAATCTGCCTGTTTATCAGCATGATAAGAAGATCTAACTAAAGGACCGCTAGCAATATGCCTAAAGCCCATTTCCTTACCGATAAGAGCATATTCATCAAACTCATCAGGGTGTACAAAACGCTCAACTGCTAAATGTTCTCGACTTGGTTGTAAATATTGACCAAGAGTGACCATATCAACATTATGTGCAGCCATATCTTGCAATACTTGAATAACTTCTTCTTTACTTTCACCTAGACCTAACATAATTCCTGATTTAGTAATTACCTGCGGCGCCATCTCTTTATAATTTTTCAATAAATTTAAGGACCATTGGTAATCAGAGCCTGGCCTAACTTTTTTATAAAGGCGCGGGATGCTTTCCAAATTGTGGTTAAAAACATCTGGTGTTGTTCCAGTAAGAATTGCTAAAGCTACATCCATACGCCCTCGAAAATCAGGCACCAATACTTCAATTTTTATATCTGGATTTAAACGTCGAGTTTCAGCTATACACCGAGAAAAATGTTCAGCTCCTCCATCTCTTAAATCATCTCTGTCGACAGAAGTAACAACTACGTATTTTAATTGCATTTCAGCAATCGCTTGCGCAAGTTCTAGAGGTTCATTTTCCATTGGCGGATTGGGACGTCCATGTGCCACATCACAAAAAGGGCAGCGTCTGGTGCAAATATCACCAAGAATCATGAAAGTTACTGTACCACCACTAAAGCATTCTCCCAGATTAGGACAAGAAGCTTCTTCACAGACAGAACTTAATTTGTGTTTTCTAAGAGTACTCTTAATGTGCTCAACTTTTGCTGAGGACCCCATGCGCACACGAATCCAATCGGGTTTACGCGGTAATTCAGTTGTCGGAATCACTTTAACTGGAATCCTTGCAACCTTGTCGGCACCACGTAGTTTTTCACCTTGAACGACTTTTTTCAATTTAGTTTCCACTAAAAAACCTTTTATATTTTAATAGCTTACAGATTAATTAAGCAAAAGATGAGAATTTAAATAAAAGTTAAATTTAATCTCAGCTGCCATAAATTAGTCGTAGATTATATCAGATTTGTCTGCAAAACTTTTAGCAGTTTGTCTTGGGTAAGCTGAAATAATTCGTCTTTAGGTTGATCTAAAAGATCAATTAATTGAGTTGTTTCTAAACCAACATAGCCACAAGGATTTATAAAACTAAATGGTTTTAAGTCCATATCAATATTGAAGCTAAGTCCGTGATAAGAGCAACCTTGTTTAATTCGTAAACCAAGAGCCGCAATTTTTTTTTCATCGACATAAACACCTGGTGCCCGAGCTAAGGTTGCTCCTTTAATACCAAATGTTGCTAGTACCGAAATAATTGAATTCTCTATCAGGTCGACTAAATATCGGATCCCTAATTTTGACCTGCGAACATCAATCAACAAATAAATGACCAATTGCCCTGGGCCATGATAGGTGACTTGCCCGCCGCGATCAGTTCTTACAACAGGGATGTCTTGCGCATTAAGTATGTGTTCATCTTTGCCAGCCTGACCTAAAGTGAATACCGGCTCATGTTGCAATACCCAAATCTCATCTATGCTTAAAGGCGTTCTACTAAGAGTAAATTCCAGCATTTGCTGCCAAACTTTTTCATAAGGTTGCAAGCCCATAAAACGCAGCCTGCAGTTCTCTGCTTCGATAATATCTTGAGGAGAGCTCACGATTCTTACAGGACCATTGAAACCCGACCACTGGCCTTGAGATCATCAAACAAAGCTTGTAGTTGTTGGGTGCCAGTGGCGTAAATAATGACATTAACTGCTAAATAATTTTTGTTACGGCTAGGTCGAAAGTTGATATTTTCATCTCTTAAATCCGGCGCATGGCGACGAATAATTTCCAAAATAGTTTCGCTAAAATCACCACTATTTTTCCCCATCACTTTGACGGGGTAATCACAAGGGAACTCGATTTTTATCGAGTCTTCATCAGTTTGTATTGTGTCCATGAGATATCAAAATTGGTTTAACTAATAGTGGTTTAGCTAAACAGCCCCATAAAAAATAATGTAAACCAATCCATAATTCGTTTGATCAGGCTACCCCTTTCTATAGTCTGCAGTGCAATGACCTCACCTTGATAATAAACTTGATCATCAAAGCTGATAGTAACTTGTCCAAGAACATCGCCTGCAGTTATTGGTGCGCGTAGCAACTCATCAATTTGCAAATCAGTAACAAGTTCATCGCTACTATTATTCGGAATAGTAATAAAGACCTGATCTTCCACGCCTATATCAATAGTATTACTTTTACCCGACCAAACTTCATTACTGCTTAACACTTCATTACCGGTAAAAAGTTCATGAGTTTCATAGAAACGAAAGCCATAGGTTAATAATTTTTGCGCTTCAATAGCACGTGAATTAACACTATCTGTACCCATGACAACAGCAATTAAACGCATACCATCTCGAGTAGCTGATGCAACCAGACAATAACCTGCAGCTTCGGTGAAACCCGTTTTCATCCCATCCACATTTCTGTCCTGAAACAATAAAGTATTACGGTTAGGTTGACGAATACCGTTATAAGTAAATTCAGGAACACTATAAATCTCATAATTTTCAGGGAAGCGTTCAATTAAAGCTTGAGCAAGAGTCGACAAATCTCTAGCTGACATGACATGTTGGTCTTGAGGCATGCCATGAGCATTGATGAAATATGAATTTTCCATACCTAATATTTCAGCATGCTGATTCATCATGTCCGCAAACGCATCTTCACTACCAGCAACATGCTCAGCTAAAGCCACGCTGGCATCATTTCCAGACTGTACAACCATGCCATAGACAAGATCTTCTAGGAGGACAGTCGTTCCTTCTTGAATAAACATCTTAGAACCTTCCATTTGCCAGGCTTTAACACTGATATATACCTCATCCTCTAGAGATATATTGCCGTTTTCGAGTTCGATGGCAACAACATAATCTGTCATTATTTTAGTCAAGCTGGCTGGAGGCAGAGGGATATCAGCGTTTGATTCGACCAAAATATCACCTGTAGTCGCATCCATTAAGACATACGATGTTGCAGCAATATCTGGTGCTCTAGGAATAATTCTGGCTTGTTGTGCAAACACAGCGTTAGAACTAACAACACACAGCAGTGCACCTAGAAATGCCCACCAAAAAAAGTGAATACTCGTTTGTTTAATCATAAACTGGCTATCAGTTGTTGCTCGCATTATTTCCCTCAAATTTTGCATATTAATCTGGCTTTTTTATGGCAGGAACACGTCTTTTTACTGTCTTACCCTGAATGGAGTTCCTAACCCGGCATCTATAATACTTTGTATTAAACTATTAACCTGAATTGTCTCATTTAGCGGGCCTAAACGCACTCGGTGTAAAATATTATTAGCGCTTGAATTAGCATCGCTGCGAATAAACACCGGTAGTTCTGTTAAGGCTATAACGACATTAACCAGGTTCTCGGCACTATCCAGATTACTAAAAGCACCTAACTGCAAATATTCTTGCCCACCATTTTCTTCTATACGCTGCCTTTCAGCAGCTATTTCTTCCTGATCGACTGCTGGGATATCTGTATTCGATGCCAACACTGTAATTGGTTCCTGCATTAGCTCTTGAGCTTGTTGTAATTCTAGCTCTGAGTCTAACCAAGGCGTTAAGGACTCTATGTGAACCCGAGCGGTTCCTACATCTGCATAATCAAGTCTAGCCGCTGCAGCATAGGATAAATCTATAATTCTATCTTCATAGAATGGCCCACGGTCATTAACCCTGACAACAATGCTTTTACCATTATCAAGATTGGTTACTCTTGCAAAACTTGGAATCGGTAAGCTTTTATGAGCAGCCGTAAAGGTAAACATATCGTAAATTTCACCATTAGAAGTCAAGTGACCATGAAATTTACGCCCATACCAGGATGCATTACCGCTTTCTTTATAACCTTCTTCGGTATCCATCACTGTGTAATACGTACCATTAACTTCATAAGGGCTTCTATTACCAGCCATTGTTCTGTTTATGTTTTGAGGAACAACTTCGGGGATTGCATTTATATCAATATCTTCTAAAACGGGGCTGTCATTCGCCATGTCATAACGACCAGCGTTCGCTTCAGTAATGGTGCCCGAGGAATTATTTGAGGAGGGAGAAGAAACGCAAGCTGTTAATGCAACAGCCAGAGTGGATATCAAAGCTAATTTGTAATTCTTTATATCTGCCATAGGACTATTATTGGACTAGTAATGATTATTTCTCCGCAGTTTTTAAGATTCAATGCTTACTTAATTAGCGTATCGAAACGCAGTTTTTCCATGACTGTGAATAGACATTAGGATTCCAAAACCTAACATTAGTGTAACAATTGAAGTACCCCCTAAACTCACCATCGGTAAAGGAACTCCAACCACCGGCAATATTCCACTAACCATTCCAATGTTGACAAAGACATACACAAAAAAAGTTAGTGTAATGCTGCCAGCTAGCAAGCGCGTAAACATGTCACTAGATATCGCTGCTATATACAAACCTCTGGCAATAATCGCAATATAAAGTACTAACAAAAACAAGACACCTGCCAAACCAAATTCTTCCGCCAATACCGCAACAATAAAATCAGTCTGCCCTTCTGGTAAAAAATCCAGCCTGGATTGCACACCGTTCAACCAACCTTTACCGTAAATCCCACCTGAACCGATTGCTGTCTTTGATTGAATAATATTCCAGCCTGTACCAAGCGGATCATTTTCTGGGTTTAAAAAAGTTAAAATACGCTGTTGTTGGTAATCTTTTAAATAGAAAATCCACATTGCAGGGATAGATAAAAACCCGACGCCTAGTGCCGAACCAACCAATTTCCAGTTAATACCAGCTAATAACAAAACAAAAATACCTGAGACTCCAATAAGCAAAGCAGTGCCTAAATCTGGTTCCATAGCAATTAAAACAGCAGGTAAGCCCAGCAATACCAAAGACCAAAAAATATGCTTTAAACCTGGTGGAATAGCTCGTCTTGAGAAATATGCCGCTAAGGTTAAGGGCAGGACGATTTTCATGATTTCTGAAGGCTGAAAACGCGGCAGACCAGGTAGATCTAACCATCGTTGCGCGCCATTTGTAGTAGATCCAAAAAATAAAACAGCTATTAGTAAACTCAAACTGCCTAAATACATCAATGGCGCCCAACGCCGCATAACTCTGACATCAACCTGAGCGACACTAAACATAACAATAAAGGCTAAGCCAATAAATATAATCTGGCGCCGCATTTCTGCCTGGTTACCATCGGTTGCACTATAAAGCACCAACAAGCCAAAACCAGTGAGTACAACCAGGGCGAACAGTAAGGGGGGATCTAAGTTAAGTTTTGTCCAAATGCTTAGACGTTTTTCAAGGTTATTAAAGTCACCACTAAGCTGCTTTACAAAAGCTGAAGAACTCACAACTCTTCCTGAATAGAGTCAATCGAACTTAACTGCAACTCAGGTGCTTGATTTGTATCACGATCTAATTCCGGTTCAAGATTTGGAAGGAACTCTGACTTTAATTCACCAATCTCGTTTAACAAATAAGCATCAAGTATAGTTTTTGCTATAGGACCAGCCACGCCGCTACCACCCACCCCATGTTCAATAAACACGGCTAGAGCAATTGTAGGATTTTCAACTGGAGCAAAAGAAATGAACAATGCGTGATCGCGATACTGCTCGGGGACCTCGGCATCATTATCAAAATCTTCTGCCATACCAATAACTTGGGCAGTCCCAGATTTTCCAGCCATGTGATAAGGCATTTTTTCCAACATAGCAATATGGGGATAGGCTGTACCATTATTACGGTAACCTCCATCATCCTTATGCACTACATCTTGCATAGCCTGATGCATAAAATCCCAGTCATCAGGATTTTGCAGTGATATGTCAGGAATTGCACTTTCATATTGAATATCAGCGTTCAGAAGGCCCGCTCTCTTTAGTAAAATCGGTTGCCGCCATTTTCCTTTATTAGCCAAAACCATTGTTGCAGTAGCCAACTGTAATGGAGTTGCTTCCGTATAGCCCTGACCAATCGCTGAGTTTAAGGTTTCTCCGGGATACCAAGGCTGGCCCAGGTTTTCCATTTTCCAATCTCTAGTAGGTAATGTGCCTCGGCTTGCATGAGGAATATCAATGCTGGTGTTTTCGCCAAAGCCAAACTTTGCAAGATAGTCAGCCATACGGTCTATGCCAAGATCAAGTGCCATATCCCAAAAATAAATGTCACAAGATTGGTAAATTGCCTTAGCTAAGGTCACTAAGTCATGGCCTGTTTCAGTTGTCCACCAGGTCCAGTCATGATAGATATGGCTGTCACCTTGTAAAATGAAATAGCCTGGATCCTGGACCTGATATTCTCTGGTTCTTACACCAGAATCTAGCCCAGCCAACCCTATATAAGGTTTCATAGTTGAACCCGGGGCATATTTTGCCAAAGCACGATTAAATAATGGCGTTTCTATTGGATCATTTAATGATGAATAAGCAGCCTGACTTATACCGGCCACAAAAAGATTAGGGTCAAAAGAAGGTTTACTAACCATGGCAAGTACACCACCAGTTTCTACATCAAGTGCAACAACTCCACCACGGAAATCACCTAAGGCCTCCCAGGCAGCCAATTGCAAGTTACTATCCAGATGTAGAATCAGGTCTTCACCTGGTATTGGGTCGACACGGCCAAGCTCATTCATAATCTGACCACGCGCATTTTTTTCTACTGTTTCATAGCCAACCTGGCCATGCAGCAAAGATTCATAAAACCTTTCAATGCCAGTTTTACCTATTTGATGAGTCCCTCGGTACTCCTCTGCATTGAGATTGCGAAGTTCTTCTTCAGTAATACTGCTGAGATATCCTAGCGCGTGAGCAATAGGAGCGCCCAAGGGATAGTTTCTGACAAGCTGAGCCTCGACTTGAAAGCCAGGTAAACGAAATTGGTTAACTGCCAATTTAGCAATTTCTTCTTCATTTAAAGCAAAACTCACTGGCACAGCTGAGAAAGGTACACTGCGTCGACGCAAACGCTGTTTAAAATCTTCCACATCTTGCTCCGGAAGCTCAATTAAACTCTGTATTAGATCAATACTGGCATCTAGGTCCCCTACATTTTCCTGTATAACAGTTAGATTAAAACTTGGCTTATTATCTGCCAGCAAAACACCATTGCGGTCATAAATTAATCCACGGGTTGGTGCGATTGACTGACTATAAATTCGATTATTATCTGAGGCGGTTGAATAGTATTCGTGCTGATAAATTTGTAGGTATATAAGTCGGGAAATTAAGAAGCCAACAAGCAGGATTGCAATAATGCCGCCGATAAATAGCCGGGACAGAAAAATCCGCCTTTCTTGGGTATGATCTTTAAGGGTGATATCGTTAATCATCGAGTGATAACACCTTACTTGAAGGTAAAATTAAGCATTTATATGAACAAAGTGGAGAATATACGTCCAGAACTTGAATGTCCAAATTTTAGAACACAAAATTACCGAAAAATGCCATCAATTAAGGGAACTTACAGGCAATACAGAAAAGATTTATTGAATAAAAGACGCTAACTGAGTCTATTCACTAGCAATTGACATTGTTGCCTCATCATCCGCGTCCCATCCACCGCCTAAGGCCTGATAAAACCCAACCATAGAATTGAGCTGTTGAATCTTATTATTTAATACAGCAGTGCGCTGAAAAAACAGGGTGTTTTGAGCAGTCAATACCGTTTGAAAGTCTGCTACACCTTCCGCATATCTTACTTCTGCGAGCCTAAATGACTCTTCTGCTTGGGCTAATTGTCGTTCAGCTACTACACCCAATTCTTCAAGTAATTGAATATTACTCAATAAGACCTCTATTTCATTGAATGCACTTAACACTGCGCTGCGGTAAGAATTTAGACTGTTTTCTAGGCTTAATCTACTTTGCTCAAGACCACGCTGGCGGGCCCCATTATCCAGCAAGAGCTGACTTAGATCAGTACCTAGATTAATCACCGTATCTGGTGAAGAAAGTAATTCACCCAAAGAAGTACTTGAAGCATTTGCACTACCTGTCAAAGAAATAGTCGGAAAGAAGTTGAGACGACTCAACTCCACCTGCACAGCTGCTTGTTGCAATGCCGCTTCCGCCTGCACTAAATCAGGACGCCTGCGCAAAAGATCTGAAGGAATTCCAGGGCGTAAGCTAGGAATCAGAATGCCCTCAAGGCTATCTCCTTCTATATTAAAATCTTGCACAGAACGCCCTAGAATAAGAGCAAGCGAAGATAAGGCTGACAATTCATTTTGTAGCAAACTTCTGATATTTGCGCGCTGCTGCTCTATAGCAATTTGTTGTTGTAATGCATTAATTGGAACAACGACGCCGGCATCAACTCTGGCTTGGGTAATTTCACCAATCGCCTCTGCATTTTCTAAATTCTGCTGAGCAGCTAATATCTGATCACGAATTAAAAGTATCTGAAAATAAGTAGACGTAGCAGTGCCTAAGGTGTTTAAAGCCGTATTGGCAACCTGTGCACGGCGTGACTCAAAGTCGGCTACTGCACCTTCAAAGTTCGCGGGCTTGCTGAGAATATCCGTATAAGTAAATGACCCTGTCAGATTGACTGGGCTGTTTGGATTGTTATCAAGTTCAGCTGCACCTAGATTATCTGTATAAAGTGCTCCTGTGCCAATCCTGACTGCAGGAATTGGTAACAAATTAAACCCAGCTTCTCGCAAGACTATCTGAGCGGCCTCTAGATTACGGCGATTATTTTGCAAATCGAGATTATTTTCTCTAACCGATTGAACAATACTGTTTAGCTCATCATCTTGAAATTTTTCCCACCAAACTAATGTCGGCCAGACTTCTGCCTCTTCCAAAACAGGACCAGTCCAATTCTGGGGCACATCAGCTTCGGGCAACTCTGGTACTTCAATAGAGACACAGGCACTCAAGCCTAAAACAGCAATGACAGAAACTAGAAATGTTTTGATATTATTCATTTGCTAAGGCAACCACTGGATCAAGTTTAGAAGCTTTTCTTGCTGGGGCGAAACCAAAAATTAATCCAGTGGTGACCGAACAGGTAAAGGCCAGCAACATCGGTGTGCTTGAAAAATAAATGGGGACTTCAAACCTTTGTAAAATTAGCCCAACGGTAAGGCCTAAGGTAATTCCAATTACACCCCCAAAGCAGGAAACCACAATCGCTTCTGATAAAAATTGTGAAAGAATGTCACTCTGCCTGGCGCCCGTTGCCATTCTTACCCCAATTTCACGTGTTCTCTCCGTTACTGAAACCAACATAATGTTCATTACCCCGATTCCGCCAACAAGCAGAGAAATTGCTGCAACAGAACCCAACAGCAGGGTAAAGGTTTTCTGAGATTCAGAAGTAGATTCCAACATAGAGGTATTCTGATAAATTCTCATATCTTGAGTGCCATGCAATGCAGTCAAATACTCAAGTACATTTTGTTCGGTCTGATCAATCTGCTCAACATCATCAATTAATACCCTAATTTCGTCCGCCTCATCTTTTCCAAACACTCTGACCGCACCCGTTTTAAACGGAATATAAATAGAGTCATCGGGATTGTTAAAACCTTGTGCACCTTTCGACGTTAAGATGCCAATGACTTGAAAAGGAATATTGCCGATCAAAATGTATTCCCCTAGTGGATTCTGACCTTCCGGGAAAAGATCCGCTCTGGCTTCAGAACCCAGCACTGCAACACTGGTAATATTTTCGCTATCGCCGTTTGTAAAAAAAACACCTTGAGCCAACGGCCATGATTCCACTTCTGGCATATCTCCAGTTGTTGCAACAACTGAGGTCTGCGTATCATTTCGACCAAAGCGAACATTTGAGTTGCGGCTTTGCATTTGTGGTATTGCTGCAACAATATTAGGAATATTTGTGCCGATTAATGCAGCATCTTCTAACGTTAGGGTTGATGGCATGGATCTAAAAGAACCGGGTAATCGCTCAGGTCTAACTGTTACGATATTAGTGCCCAGTTGATTCATGATCTGAATAATTTCCTGTTGCGCTCCTTCACCGATAGCCAACATGGCAACAACTGAGGAAACCCCGATTACTATGCCGAGTAAAGTCAGCATGGTGCGGAATATATTAGCCTTCAATGAACGTAAGGCCATCCTAATTGCCTCACCCGTACCAGCCATCATTGAAGAAGCCTTACGGCTCATGAAAAGCTCACGTAATTTGGTGTTGTTTTTTGAATCTACATTGGCAGCTTTGGGTCCAGAATCACTGACGATCTCACCATCACGGAACTCAATAATACGATCTGCGTGGGCAGCAACTTCATGGTCATGAGAAATAAGTATTACGGTATGGCCTTTCGACGCTAAATCTTCAAGTAACTCCATGACTTCTATGCCACTTTGAGTATCAAGCGCACCGGTTGGCTCATCAGCCAGAATGACATTGCCACCATTCATCATTGCTCTTGCAATTGAAACTCGTTGTTGTTGTCCACCCGATAGCTGAGTAGGCCGGTGATCCATTCGATCACCCAAACCTAATGCACTTAATAATGATTCAGCACGTATTTCACGTTCATGCGCATTTAGTCCCGCATAAACTGCTGGCACCTGGACATTTTCTAATGCTGATTCAGAACCAAGTAAATTATAACTTTGGAACACAAAACCAAAAGCCTCGCGTCGTAGCCAAGCTAAACCGTTGGCATCAAAACTTTCTATATCTCTGCCAGCAAACAAATATTTACCTGCCGTCGGTCTGTCCAAGCAGCCCAAAATATTCATTAAAGTTGATTTGCCAGAACCTGATTGCCCAACAATGGCGAGAAATTCACCAGGGTAAATTTTTAAATCGACTCCACGTAAAGCATGTACTTCAATGCCGCCACCGGTAGTAAAGGTACGCGCCACTTCTTGTAATTCTATTAATGGAATTGCAGTACTGCTTGCCTTAACAGTGGCATCCTCGGATTCAATGACAGGCTCATTCTGACCTTCATCTGAAAAAAGCAAAGAGCTGCTCATCGTTATCCTCGACCCGGAATGCCTAAAGCACTTCTTATTTGGTCACGATCAATGCCATCTATATTGCCTTGTATTACTCCAGAAACGACTGATTCACCAACTTTTAACCCATATATAACTTCAGCGGATACCCGGCTGGTAAGTCCGACAATGATTTCTCTGGTTTCAAGAGTACCGTCGTTCAATTGAACCTGGGCAGTAGCAAGACTAGTAGTAGCTCCACCTCTTGGATTACCAGCTAGTCGACCTGCATTTGGCCTTGAACCAGCTGGGAAATTAGAACCATCCTGAACACCTGGAGGAATGCTGCCATTGAAACCTCCTCCGCGTCCACCTGCTGCTGAATTGGCCATGATTTCATTAAAGCCAGAACCTGCACTAGCTGGCCCACCATCAAGAAAAGTCAAAGCCCCTATCGGAACAGTTAACACATCTCTAGAAGCAGAAGTGACAAAATAAATCTGCGCTGTCATTTCAGGCAATAAAGCACCATCATTATTTTCGATATCAAAAAGTCCAGTATAGAGAACAACATTATTGGTAATAGTTGGTTGCGGTAGAATTTGCCTTAAACTGCTATTCCAGCGACGATTACCACCACCGAGTGTCGTAAAATAAACTTCCATGCCATTATTAAGACTGCTTATATCAGCTTCGGAAATTTCAGCTTCAACAGACATTTTTGTCAGATCTGCAATAGTTAAAATTGTTGGCGCCTGTTGAGTTGCATTCAAGGTACGCCCTTCAGTCATGTTTACTGACACAACTGTCCCAGCAATTGGTGCCACAATACGCGTAAAAGAGAGCTCTTGTTCTTCAATATCGAGATTTGCTCGACTCTGATCGATTTGGCGTTGTGCTTGAGTAAGATTAGCTTGCGCGGCAGCCAGTTGGTTCATAGCATTATCAAAATCCAATTGACTGGTTGCATCCGCCTCCATTAAACGAGCTTGTCGGTCAGCATTTGCTTGGGCTAATGCTAAGGCGGAATTTCTCGATGCTAGCTGTGCTTCTTGGCCCGCTAGATTCGCCCGGCTCGACTCTACGCGTTGTTCTTGCTGATTAGCATAAATTTCCGCTAACAACTGGCCTTCTTCAACTTTATCCCCAGCTTCAACATATAAATTCAATAATTGGCCAGAAACCTGAGCCCCAACTTCAACAGTTTCAAAAGGCTTTAAGCTGCCAGTAGCAGCAATAGTATTTTCAATGTCTCCGATTTGAACAGCTGTCAGCAAAGGCTGGCTTTCGATGACATCTTCATCACTGCCTAGCCAGTAGTAACTACCAGAACCTACAATCAAAATAAGAAATATAAGGCCCAGCAAGCCTTTCTTGCCTTTTCCCCTGCGCATAGGAACAAAGCCTTCCTCAGAATTATTTGCGCGATCAGAAGTCATATTTATCCTTTAATTAGTGCTTTAAAATAAGTGACGGACAGAGCCTAGTGGTTAAAAGCTAAGACTACACCTGTAATAATGTAAATAAAGAGAAATATTCTCTCTTACCAGATGTAGCTTTAACGGTTAAATATAGGAAAAGTTTACAAAGAAATCGATTAGTTTTGGCAAATCTTGATCATTTTATCTAGGGCTTGCAAGGCTTTGCCGCTATCTATTGATTTTGTAGCCAACTCTACGCCTTGTTTCAGGTCTGACACCTTTCCTGCTACTACCAGGGCTGCAGCTGCACCAAAAACCACAATATCCCGATAAGCATCTTTCTGTCCATTTAATAATGCTTGTAACCGTTCGGCATTGTAAGAAGCTTCTCCGCCTTTGAGTTGGTCTAATGTAGTAAGAGGAATACCCGCATCTTCTGGGTTAATGCTCAATTCTTTTATTTCTTTGCCGTTTACTTCACAAACATAATTTTGACCTGTAGTGCTTAATTCATCCAAGCCATCTGCGCCATGAACTACCCAGGCTTTCTCACAGCCCAATTTTGCCAACACTTCAGCCATGGGTTTAACCCAGTCCTTACTATATACACCTAATAAATAACGCTGAACACCAGCAGGATTACATAATGGCCCTAGTATATTAAACATAGTCCGAATGCCTAACTCCACCCGCACCGGCCCTACATATTTAAATGAACTGTGATGTCTTGGCGCTAACATAAATCCGATACCGGCTTCCGCTATAGCCTGTTCAATTTTTCCCATTGGCGCTTCAAGATTAATACCCAATGATCCTAGAACATCTGCAGCACCTGATTTAGAAGACAAGGCGCGATTCCCATGTTTGGCCACGGGAACACCACATCCGGCAACTACAATCGCCGTTGCCGTAGAAATATTTAAAGTACCACTACCATCTCCACCGGTACCAACTATATCCATAGCATTGGCTGGCGCTTTTATTGCTAGCGCTTTAGCGCGAATAACCTTTACTGCCGCACTCAATTCATCGACATTTTCACCACGCATTCTTAATGCCACCAGAAAACCAGCAATCTGCGCAGGTGTCGCGCCGCCACTCATAACAATTTCAAATGCTTCACTAGCTTCATCAAAGCTTAATACTTGCTTCTCTGAGACTTTTGTTATGAAAGGTTTTAAAGCTGTTAATGCATCGGTCATTTTATTTATCCAAAACACTGTTCTTACGTTCAACAGCGAGCAATGTATTTTGCATAAGTGAAGCAATTGTCATCGGCCCAACACCACCAGGCACTGGCGTAATAAAACTGCATTTATCTTTCACGTCTTCAAAATCTACATCACCTTTTAAGGCAAAACCATTGGGTTTTGATGCGTCAGGCACTCTTGTTGTGCCTACATCTATAACTACTGCACCGGGTTTAACCATGTCAGCTTTAACAAATTCTGGCTTGCCAATCGCGACAATAAGAATGTCCGCACTGGCGCAGATCTCCTGCATATTTTGTGTTCGACTATGCACCATAGTTACTGTGCAATTACCTGGTTCAGCATTACGTGACATTAAAATAGACATTGGTGTTCCAACAATATTGCTTCTTCCAATAACGACACAATGTTTGCCCGAAGTAATTATGCCGTTTCTTTTTAACAGTTCTAAAATGCCATTAGGTGTTGCTGAAATATAGGCAGGCAAACCCAACATCATGCGACCAAGATTTTCTGGGTGAAAACCATCAACATCTTTATCGGGATTAATTGCTTCGGTGACTTTATCTTCGTCAATATGTGCCGGCAAAGGAACCTGCACGATAAAACCATCTATATCATCGTTATTATTCAGTTCGTTTATTTTATGCAGAAGCTCTTCTTCGGTAGTTTCTTCAGGCAAGGTAATTAAAGTTGAATCAAAACCTAACTGTTCACAAGTGCGAACCTTATTACTAACATAGGTATGGCTTCCACCATCATTGCCAACAAGGACTGCTGCCAAGTGCGGTACTTTCCCCTTAGCGGCCTTTATCACAGCAACTTTTTCAGCTATTTCTGCTTTGAGTTGTTCAGAAGTTGCCTTACCATCAAGTAACTGCATGTTGTCGCCACACCTATTTATTTATTCAGTTATGTATTTATACGAAAAGCAGGCATTCTAACTGATCAAGAAGGTCGATCACAGAAAAAAACCAGGGGCGGTAGCGTTTACAATTTCCAATATCGCGGCACGGGTTTCCACATCCATATGTGCATAGTCAATATGGTCTGCATCTGAACTTAGCACTTGATAAATCATTTCGATAAGATAGTTATGCAGTGCTTCAGGCATAGCAGCAAAAGAATCGGTATAAATTAAATAACTTAGAGGGTATTTAAATACACGTGCGTTTAAATCCAGGTCTCGCAGTGAGCGCCTGGAGTTATCGAAGGGTCCTATATTTTGAAAATACTCTGTAAAGCCGGATAGTCCAAGAATTTGATCACCTAATGGCGCTTCATTTTTCATAAACAACACATCCAAAACTGGCTTAGCTAACTCAGCAACTTTTTCAGTATTAACTGCACCCTCTTCTGCCATTAACTGGAGATAATCCCAGCTAGCTCTGGTCATGGTATTTTGTACTTCTATCTGATGCTGAATAACTAACAAGGCGACAATGTCGCTATGATCAGATAAGTAAGGAGCAGTATTAAACAGTCCTCTCAGATCAGTTTTATTTCCACTAGCAAGCAAGTCAATTTCACTAACAGATGTGGCACTGCCCTCAAACATCAGGTTGCCCATGGTTTCTTGCTCACCATGTAAACCAGTGACATACCAGCCACCCCAACGTTGATTTAAAGGAGTACTGTCTTGCATGATCACACTAACTTCATGTGAAGCAATCTCACCATTGCTGTCAACTAATCTTGAGCTCATCATAAAACGTGGAGTACCACTGCCAGAATTGCTCATACTGTCATGGCAACGTAAACAACGACTAGTCTCACGATTTAATTCCAAGGGCCTTTCGACATCTTGCGGAATATCAAAAAATACCGGACCCAATGTTGGATCCATTGCAGCTATTTCTAGAGTATTCGTATCTGGGATATATCCAACATATACCTCATCATTAAAATAAAGTGCTCGTGGCGTTTCAGGTGTCACGAAGCGGCTCTTGCGTGCTGTTTTAGAAAAAACCAGCAATTGAGAAGAATCATCAATATTCAGCAAAGTCAGTAAAGATTCCAGATAACCGCGCTCACTGCGGTGTTCAAGTTGTATACGGCCGTTTGTGATATCAGCAAATAAAAGACTTACCGCATCATTGGTTTCTGAATCTTTATAATTAATTGCGGGATAATCCCGTTTATAAGGAAGCTGTGCTACGGCAAATGTAGGCAGTAAAAATAAAATTAATAATAATGTTTTTCTATAATTGAGCATGACGCTTACCTAGCGTTTATAAAAATGCTTGAAGAAAAGATTATACAAAATTCGACGCTTATTACCTGCTCACTTGCTCTTTATTTGACTTAAATTAAGGAATTAAAACTGCTAGAATCGCCGTCTTTGCTAATCCCAATCCAATTTAATCAAAAGCAGATTCTATATGGCTCAAGCATCTGACATTCAAATAGCGCAATCAGCAACAATGCAGTCTATTGTTGATATCGGTGACAAACTAGAAATTCCTGAAACTGCTCTGCATCAATATGGCCCCAATAAAGCCAAAATAGATGCTGACTTTATTAAATCCCTTAAAAACAAACAGGACGGCAAGCTAATATTAGTCACTGCAATTTCTCCAACTCCTGCAGGCGAAGGTAAAACAACTACCACTGTAGGTTTAGGCGATGCCTTAAGTCTAAGCGGCAAACTTACGACGATCTGTTTACGTGAACCAAGCCTTGGACCCTGTTTTGGCATGAAGGGTGGTGCAGCTGGTGGAGGCTATGCACAGGTGTTACCGATGGAAGATATAAACCTGCATTTCACTGGCGATTTTCATGCTATTGGTGCTGCTCATAATTTATTGGCGGCCATGACCGATAATCATATTCACTGGTCAAACGAACTGGGAATTGACAGCCGCCGTGTCACATGGCGTCGCGTAGTAGATATGAATGACCGTGCTTTGCGTGACATCACTCTTGGGCTTGGTGGCCCAGGAAATGGTTTCACTCGTCAATGTGGTTTCGATATCACTGTCGCATCAGAAATCATGGCAATACTCTGCTTAGCAACTGATCTAGAAGATTTACAAAGCCGCTTAGCAAAAATCGTTATTGGTACTACTAGAGATTTACAGCCGATTACGGCAAAAGATCTAAATGCTGATGGCGCAATGACGGCGCTGTTAAAAGATGCACTACTTCCTAACTTGGTTCAAACCTTGGAAGCTACTCCAGCGTTTATACATGGTGGCCCCTTTGGCAATATCGCTCATGGTTGTAATTCAGTTATGGCAACTAAAACAGCCTTGAAACTAGCAGATTATGTTGTGACAGAAGCTGGTTTTGGAGCAGACCTTGGTGCAGAAAAATTCTTTAATATCAAATGCCGTAAAGCCGGATTAAAACCGGATGCAGCAGTTATTGTAGCCACAATTCGCGCTCTTAAGATGCATGGCGGTATCGCCAAAGATAATCTCAAAACAGAGAATCTTTTGGCGCTCGAAAAAGGACTCTGCAATTTAGAACGCCATGTAGAAAATATTCAAAAATTTGGTGTCCCACTCACTGTTGCCATCAATTTATTCGACAATGATACAGATGCCGAAATAAATTTGATTACTGAATGTTGTGAAAAGTTAGGAGTGAGTGTTTTTAGCTGTCAGCATTGGTCAGAAGGCGGACCTGGAGCAAAAGCCCTGGCAGAAGAAGTAGTTAATTTAGTTGAAAATTCTGTCGCTAATTTTAATTACTTGTACAATGATGATCTGACTCTTTGGAAGAAAGCTCAATGCATTGCTAAGGAAATTTATGGCGCTTCCGACATTGTTGCAGATATGAAAGTACGCAAACAATTTGAAGCTTACCAAAAACAACACCCAAGCTTTCCAATTTGTATGGCTAAAACCCAATATAGTTTTTCTTCTGATCCTTTGTTGATGGGCGCTCCGAGCAACTATGTAGTGCCAATTAGAGAATTGCGACTTTCAGCCGGCGCTGAATTTATTATTGCTGTATGTGGCGATATCATGATCATGCCTGGGCTACCGAGAGCACCCTCTGCAGAGAAAATTTCGGTTAATACTGATGGGCAGATTGAAGGCTTATTTTAAAAATAAACCTCTTGCTATTTATAGAGAATAAATTTTGAGTAGACGAAACATACTAGTTACAAATGCCCTCCCTTATGCCAATGGCCCCATTCATTTGGGTCATTTGCTAGGATACATTCAGGCTGACATCTGGGTGCGCTTCCAACGTATGCAGGGCAATAATTGTACTTATGTTTGTGCCGACGATGCTCATGGTACGGGCATAATGTTAAGTGCAGAAAAAGCTGGAGTATCTCCAGAAGAGTTTATCGATGCTGTGAATCAAGAACACCAGCGTGATTTCGCTGATTTCCTAGTAGATTTTGATATTTATCACAGCACTCACTCAGATGAAAATAAAACTTTTTCTTCGCTAATTTATGAACGTTGCAAAGCAAGTGGACATATCAGTCAGCGCAGTATTACTCAACTCTATGACCCTGAAAAAGACTTGTTTTTATCTGACCGGTTTATTAAAGGTCAGTGCCCAAAATGTAAAACTGAAGATCAGTATGGTGACAACTGTGAAGTTTGCAGCTCAACTTACAATGCAACGGATTTAATCAATCCACGTTCAACTATTTCAGGCGCTACACCAGTTGAAAAAGAATCTACACATTTCTTTTTTAAGCTGCCAGCTTTTGCAGATTTTCTAAATGAGTGGACACGCAGCGGCACTCTTCCTACACAAGTAGCCAATAAATTAGCTGAATGGTTAGATAGTGGTCTGCAAGAATGGGACATCAGTCGAGATGCACCTTATTTTGGTTTTGAAATACCTGGAGAACCAGGCAAGTACTTTTATGTTTGGCTAGATGCACCAATTGGCTATATGGCCAGTTTCCAAAAGCTCTGTGAGAGTCGTGACGACCTAAATTTCGAAGACTATTGGGGCGTTGAGTCAAATAATGAGCTTTGGCATTTCATTGGCAAAGATATTATTAATTTTCATGCTTTGTTTTGGCCGGCCATGCTTAAAACTTCTAACTTCAGAACGCCAACCGGCATTTCAGTTAATGGTTTCCTCACTGTTAACGGCCAGAAAATGTCCAAGTCACGTGGCACATTTATAATGGCTGAGACCTACAAACAGCATTTAAATCCAGAATATCTGCGTTATTATTTTGCTGGAAAACTTGGTAGTAACCCTGATGATCTAGATTTGAATTTAGAAGATTTCGTCCAGCGAGTAAATTCTGATGTGGTTGGGAAAGTCGTCAATATAGCCAGTCGCTGTGCTGGATTTATCAATAAGGGTTTTGAAGGTAAACTTTCTGCAGAAGTCTCTGAACCTGATTTAATTGCTGACTGCCAGCAAACAACCACAGAAATCGCTGAACTTTATGAGCAAAGAGAATTCTCTAAGGCTATACGTTTAATTATGTCTCTAGCCGATAAAGCCAATCAATATATTGCCGATAAAACACCTTGGGTTCTTGCGAAAGAAAACCCGCAAGCACTTGAGGTACAAAATATTTGTTCAACTGGATTGAACTTATTCCGCTTACTAATCATTTATTTAAAACCCGTTTTGCCAAATTTGGCCAATCAGGTTGAAGAGTTTTTAAATGTCTCTGCCCTACAGTGGCAAGATGCTGAAAGTTTGTTATTAGATCACCAAATAAATAAATTTAAACCCTTAATGACGCGTGTGGAAAGCACAAAGGTTGACGCTATGGTAGAAGCCAGCAAAGAAAACTTAAATACTCAAGAAAACTCATCTGTAGATGCAAGTGATAAAGTAGATAGTCCTTTATCGAACGATCCTATTTCAGATGAAATAGAGTTCCCTGATTTCGCTAAAGTCGATTTACGAATTGCTAAAATCGTTGAAGCTAATTATGTTGAAGGCGCTGACAAATTGCTCAAAATAACTCTCGATCTTGGTTTGAATGCTGCGGGTGAACAACAAATTCGCACTGTGTTTTCTGGCATTAAATCCGCTTATAAACCAGAGCAATTAAATGGCATGTATACTGTGCTGGTGGCCAATCTGAAATCCCGTAAAATGAAATTTGGCGTTTCTGAAGGTATGATACTTGCAGCTGGTGAAGGTGACGATATTTATCTACTAGAGCCCCACAAAGGCGCTCAAGCCGGTTTAAGAATTACTTAAGCAAAGCCTTAGCTTTGACTTAACTATATTAGCCACACTTCGAGCGGTATTACTCGCAAATGACTAATAACACTCTCAGCCAACATATTCAGCGTTTTTATGATGAAAACACTGGTTTTTTCCTTACACTGGGCCACTCCTCAGAAGGCAGCATACATCGTGCAATATGGGCTTATGGTGTTAGTAGCCGTGCAGAAGCATTACATTACATCGATGATAAAATTTGTAAACTCCTTCTGGATAACAACTACAGTTCCGAGCCACATATAGTTGACCTTGGTTGTGGGGTCGCCTCTAGCCTTTGTTATATAGAATCTCAATTTTCAGTAACCGGACTTGGAATTACCTTAAGTGAAAAGCAATGCAAACTTGCTGAGCAACGTATAAAAAAACAAGGTTATTCTAAAAAACTTCAATGTATACAAAGTGACTTTTGCAAACTGCCAAAAGACCTACAAAAAGCTGATCTAGCTTTTTCCATAGAATCTTTTGTTCACGCACAAAGTGCTGGCGCATTTTTTCATCAAGCTTCTAGTTTAGTTAAACCCGGGGGGCTTTTAGTTATTTGCGATGATTTTTTAACAGACGAGGATCTTTCACACGATAAAAAGGCCGCTTATTGGTTAGAGCGCTTCCAGGAAGGATGGGTAATTAACTCTCTTTTATCAAATGAGCAAGTGAATAAATATGCAACTCAAGCCGGCTTTAAAAAGATTGAAAGCCAAAATCTCACTCCTTATCTGGAAATAAACAGACCTCGAGACTATTTCATCAGTCTGTTAGTTAGAGTCTTAAACAAATTCTCATTAAAGAATCCTTATTTACAAATGCTATACGGCGGTGACGCCCTGCAAAAATGTTTATCAAAGCAGTGGATAAATTATGAGTTTAAGGTGTGGCAAAAGTTAAATGACTAAACAGTTATATTTACTTAGGCACGCAAAATCGGATTGGGACGTAGCTGTTTCTGATCAAGACCGACCGCTCAATAAAAGAGGTCAGCGTGACAGTTTATTGATGGGAGAGTGGATGCAGAGTGAACAGCTTATTCCTGACTGTATCATCAGCTCACATTCCTCACGTACACGCGAAACCATTATGAACGTGTGCCTCAGTTTAGAATTTGATTCACTGGATATTTACTGGGAAGAAGAGTTATATCATGCTAATCATCAAGTGTTATTAGCTGAAAGTATCAAATTTTTAGATAAGTACAATACTGTCATGCTAGTTTCCCACAATCCTGGCCTAGACGATCTCGTCACATATCTTTGTCCAGAAAATGAATTACTTTACACCGACGATGCTAAACTTATGACTACTGCTTGCTTCGCAGAAATAGAAGTACCAGAAAGTTTGAATGAAATAGCTTACCTTTCAGGCAGTTTATTACAATTAAAACGCCCAGTAGATATTAGAAAATAGTAACTAGTTAGAAGAAAGAAATAAAACGCATTTAATTAAAAAATTCAAGTTCAAGGAATAAACCTCATGTTTGGATCTTTATTCAAACCAGTAAATGATGCCGAAAAATCAATTAGCAATGACCTAGACACTGCCAACTTCAGGGTTGCTCAATTAGAAAATAAGATAAAAGAACTCTCTTTTACCTTAGATACACTCTGGGAGTTATTAGTTGAGAAAAATAATTTTGATGTTAATGCTATGCAAGATAAAATTTCCGCAAAGAAAAATGAAATAGAATCACGCAGCAATGAAACTACAAACTGCTCATCATGTAACAGGACTGTTCCCGCCAATAAAGCTTCTTGTTATTACTGTGGTGCAAAACTCAGTTAAAAAAATAAGACTCTCAGGCTAACAAATGCGTTTAACTTATAAGCATGAAAATCGAGGGCTGGTCTATTCAGTAAAAAACATCTTGGCTATGCATGATATCGATTGTCATATTAAAAATGACTTCGGCAACACCATGGGCGCGGAATTTGGTATCAATAACACCTTATTAGAACTCTGGGTAACAGATGATGCTGACTATAATCGAGCCAGGGAAATTATTGAGCAAAAATTAGAAGAGCCCAAAGATCAAAAAACCTGGGTATGTCAAAACTGTGGTGAAGAGAATGCTGGTCAATTTGCTCTTTGCTGGTCTTGCCAGACAGCAGTCGAAGAAAAGTAACCGTACTAAAGGCTACCCACTAAATTATTTGGTTTAAAGGCTGAAAATTTACCCAATGGCCTTCCTTGTTTAATTACTATTTTTTTAAGGCCCTCTTTGCTTTTTCGTTTCTGCGCCAGTGCAAGCTGAAATTTAGATTTATAGTCGAATTGCCAAAACTGCCAACGCTCAGGCAAATCATCACGTTCTTCAGAAAAACTGATAGCAATTTCTTCATTGTTGAAACTAAAGCTGAAATCTCTTAGTGGAATTGCCATGCCCATACCACAAGCTTTTATATAGGCTTCTTTTAAAGTCCACAGTTTAAAAAATCGCTTATCGAATTCTTTTACATCCAGAGCTGCTAACTCATCGTATTCTTGCTTGGAAAAATATCTATTGGCTAATTTCAAAATATCCACTTTGCGTGTTAGGTATTCAGCATCCACACCTAATTCGTTGTTCTGGCTCACAGCCAGCACACTGAGATCATTTGTATGTGAAAGGTTAAAGCTAATAGGTGCAGTTTTTTCGAAACTAGCTATTCTGGGTTTTCCATAGGCATTTCGTGCAAAAACCAGGCTCTCTGGTGGCTGTTCAAGATATTGCCCAAGGACTGTCCTAACCAGGGCCCGACTAATCAAAAATTGTTTTTTATGTTTGGGAAATACAAAATGCTCTAAACGCTTTTGCTCTTCAGAGTTCAATAATCCCTGATACTCATCAAGCATAGCCTGCTCAGTGACCTTCTCGTTTTCTACAAGCCATAGGTCTATTTCATTTGTTTGAATATCCGCCATGGTGAAAGTCTCTCATTATTGGCATAATTCCACTAGGAACTTAATCACATCCTAATTAAAAAGAGGCCTAAATGCGCATTTTACATACCATGCTTCGTGTCACTGACTTACAAGCGTCTATCGATTTTTATACTAATATTTTTGGTATGGATTTACTCCGCAACAAAGAATTTCCTGAAGCTAAATTCACCCTAGCATTTTTGGGTTATGGTGATGAAGATTCCAACACAGTCCTTGAGCTAACACATAACTGGGAAACTGACTCTTACGACATGGGCAATGCCTACGGCCATATCGCTATTGCTGTCGCCGATGCCTATAAGGCTTGTGATGAAATTACAGCAAAAGGTGGTGACGTGGTTCGACCAGCTGGCCCTATGATGAATAGCGGAACTGTTATTGCTTTTGTCAAAGATCCAGACGGTTACATGATCGAACTTATTGAGCGTGAATAAAGCCGAGCGCTGACATGAGTGCAATCATCATTCTCTTGATCAGCGCCATTCTGGTAAACAACTTTGTCCTTGTGCAATTTCTAGGTCTTTGCCCCTTCATGGGGTCCTCAAATAAAATTGAGACCGCCATCGGCATGTCTGCCGCTACCACCTTTGTACTAACCCTTGCGTCAATGGTGTCTTACTTAGTCTATCAATACTTGTTAATCCCTTTGGATATAGCATGGTTACGGACTATCGCTTTTATAGTTGTAATAGCAGCCTTGGTCAATTTCACTGAAATTTTAATGCTAAAAACCTCGCCACTGCTACACAAAGTATTAGGGATTTTTCTGCCATTAATAACAACTAATTGCGCCGTATTAGGGGTGGCTTTATTAAATATCAATGCCGGAAATAGTTTCGTTGAATCTGCCTTTTATGGTTTTGGTGCAGCCTTAGGTTTTTCATTAGTCCTTATTTTATTTGCAGCACTAAGAGAAAAGCTCAACTTGGCCGATATACCTGCGCCTTTTCAAGGTGCCTCCATTGCTATGATTACGGCCGCATTAATGTCCCTAGCATTCATGGGCTTTACCGGATTGGTGTAAAGGTGATCGAATTCATAGAGCCTTTTTTACTACCTGTAATAGTGGCCCCTTTATTTGCACTTATACTTATCGCACTATTTTTTGGTGCATTACTCGGTTTTGCAGCACAAAAGTTTAAAGTCAGCACCAACCCACTTGTCGATCAAATCAATACTTTGTTACCACAAACCCAATGCGCGCAATGCGGATACCCAGGCTGTAAACCCTATGCCGAAGCCATTAATTCAGGTGCAGCGATTAATCTCTGCCCGCCTGGCGGTGAAGACACTATCATCCAATTGGCTAATTTATTAAATCTGGAGCCTATACCGCTGAATCAAGAACCTGGTAAAGAAGCTTTACCCAAAGTAGCGATAATACGAGAAGAAGAATGCATCGGTTGCACCTTTTGCATTCAGGCTTGCCCTGTCGATGCAATCGTCGGAGCTGCTCAACAAATGCATAGCGTTATCGCGTCTGAATGTACTGGTTGCGAATTGTGTGAGGCACCCTGCCCAGTTGATTGTATTGACTTTATACCTTTAGAAATTGCGCCTCTTAAAACTCTTCCAGAAAAAAGTTTAAGTGAACAAGCCTGTATACGTTGTGGACTCTGTGTCGATGCCTGCCCTGTTGATCTGTTACCACAACAACTGTTTTGGTTTGCTCAAGGCAAGGCTTATGACAAAGCCAAAGATCACCGCCTGATGGACTGTATAGAATGTGGACTTTGCCATGCTGTTTGTCCCAGCCACATTCCCCTTGTGCAATATTATCAAGCTGCAAAAATAGCTATTCATGACCAAGATGCAAAACATCATCAGGCCCATGAAATTAAGCAGCGCTTTGATTATCGCGAGCAACGTCTAGAAAAAGATAAAGCCCTTGCCGAACAACGTCGCCAAGCCAGAGCTGAACTCGCACAAGCAAAAGTAAAACAAAGCGATTTAATCCAAGCGGCATTAGAGAGAGCTAAAAGCAAACAAGCTTCAACTCAAGGCACTCAAAATGGCAGTTAAAAGTATTAAATTGCCAAAAAACCATCAGGCCTTATCAACATCTTTAATCATGCTGTGGGTGTTAGCGGCGTGCCTACCCGGCTTAATCGCACTGACGGTATTTTTTGGTTGGGGCACCTTAATTAATATCGCCTGGCTTTGCCTTTGGGCATTGTTATTTGAATCTTTAGTTTTGATCCTACGCAAACGTAGTCTGAGCTTTTATCTCAAAGATTACAGCGCCCTAGTCACCGCTGTTCTACTGGGACTTTGTATACCCCCCTCTTCTCCGTGGTGGCTTGGTATTACCGGAATTTTCTTTGCTATTGTAATAGCCAAACATTTATATGGCGGACTAGGCCATAATCTTTTTAATCCAGCCATGGTTGCCTATGCCGTACTGTTGATTGCCTTTCCTGTAGAAATGACTAATTGGGCTCTGCCTTTAGGCGTCGAGCAAAATGTAGATGGATTCACAGGAGCTACAGCTCTGGATCTTTTCCGTAATGAACGAGGTGGCATGTTGATCAGTGAGTTTTGGTCACAAAGTTCTTTCTTTGGCACTTTTTCTGGTATCGGTTGGGAGTGGGTAAATTTTGGGTTTTTATTAGGCGGCTTAGTTCTTTTATATAAGCGGATTATTGGCTGGCAAATTCCTCTAGCCATGCTCGGTAGTTTGCTACTAATGGCGGCAATATTTTATGACGGCGGTAGTTCAGCAAGTGGCGGCTCTCCCTTTATGCACTTATTTGGTGGCGGCACTATGCTCGGTGCTTTTTTTATTGCCACCGACCCTGTCACCGCATCCACCACCCCCAAGGGTCGGCTAATCTATGGGGCTTTAATTGGCATCGTTACTTATGTTATTAGAATTTGGGGAGCCTACCCAGACGGAATTGCCTTTGCTGTGCTTTTGGGAAATTTCGCCGCACCTTTTATCGATTATTATACCCAGCCGAAGCCAATCCCAGATGTCTAACGAGCTGAGAAATTCCGTCAGTCAAAGCGCTTTCAAACTGGCGAGTTTTGCAGCCTGTGTCGGGGTGATATTAAGCGCTGTATTCGCACTTAGCGAAGCCCGTATAGCCGAACAGCAATTAAATGCTCAACGCCAGGCAATGAATATTATTTTCCCTGCGAACCTACATGACAATGACTTTATAAATGACACTTTTAAATTGGATCTAACAACTAATGATTTTAATCAGCTTGATTTATTAGGACTACGTGAAAATAGTACTGCCTATATTGCACGCAGTAATGACCAAATTAGCGGCGTAATTTTTCCTGCTATCGCGCGTGATGGTTACAACGGTGATATAAATATATTACTTGGTATAAGCAGTAGCGGTTCAGTTACCGGTGTAAGGGTAATCAGTCATCGTGAAACACCAGGACTCGGCGATCTTATTGATTTACGTTTATCTAATTGGATTCTTTCTTTTAACAATCGGTCGTTGAGAAACCCAGAGCCTGCAGCTTGGACAGTTGTTAAAAATGGTGGTGAATTTGATCAATTTACAGGTGCTACTATAACGCCACGTGCAGTCACTGCTGCAACAGCAAAAGCATTGCAATTTTTTGAATTGAACAAAACCGTATTATTATCTTTATGAAGAAGGATTTAAAAAATATTAGCAGTCAGGCGCTTTGGCATAATAATCCTGCCTTAGTCCAGCTTTTAGGCTTATGCCCTTTACTTGCTGTGAGTTCTTCAGTGGTTAATGCCGTAGGCTTGGCTCTAGCGACCATAATGGTTTTGGTCTGTTCAAACCTTCTGGTGTCACTCATACGTCATCAGGTAACAGATGCTATTCGCCTGCCCGCATTTGTATTAATTATTGCCGGTTTCGTCACTTGTGTTGAATTGTTGCTGCAAGCCTTTGCTTACTCTTTATATTTGAGCATTGGCATCTTCATTCCGTTAATAGTGACTAATTGCGCAATACTGGGTCGTGCTGTGAGTTTTGCAGCTAAAAACACTCCCCTGATTTCGGCATTCGATGGTTTGATGACTGGTCTTGGTTTCGGGCTTGTATTATTGGCCCTAGGTGCCGTACGAGAACTAATCGGCACTGGTGCTTTATTCGCAAATATGGAGCTTTTATTACCTTTTACTGAGAACTGGGAACTTAGCATACTGCCTGGCTACCCTGGCTTTCTACTAGCCTTATTGCCACCCGGTGCGTTCTTATTTATGGGCTTACTCTTAGCCTTAAAGAACTTAATTGATAAGCAAGTTGCTGAAAAAGACTTAAAAGACATTGAAAGTGAATTAGGCTCAACAGCCACTCACACTCAAAACTAATATAGAACAAGCCAATGAACAAAGTAAAACGCACAGAAATTTTTACTCGCTTACGCGCAGAAAACCCTAACCCGACAACAGAGTTAAAATTTTCTTCTGCTTTTGAGCTGCTGGTAGCAGTAACACTTTCTGCACAATCAACTGATGTCGGGGTTAATAAAGCCACCGCTAAACTTTTCCCTGTCGCCAACACTCCTAAGCAAATTTATGCGCTCGGTGTTGAAGGCTTAAAAACATATATTAAAACCATCGGCCTGTTTAACAACAAAGCAAAAAACATAATTGCTGCCTGCAAAATATTAGACGAAAAACATAACTCAGTAGTACCAGAAGATCGCGAAGCTTTAGAAGCCCTACCCGGCGTCGGCAGAAAAACAGCCAACGTGATTCTCAATACAGCATTTCGCCATCCAACTATGGCAGTAGATACGCATATTTTTAGAGTGTCGAATAGAACCGGCATTGCTCCTGGTAAAAATGTAGTAGAGGTTGAAAAGAAGTTAGTAAAATTTATTCCGGATGAATTTTTACTCGATGCGCATCACTGGCTAATTCTGCAAGGCCGCTACACATGTATAGCTAGAAAGCCCCGTTGTGGCTCTTGTCTGATCGAAGACTTATGTGAATTCAAACAAAAGGTTATTGATTAGTTTAGTAATAAATCTGGCTTAATTGGATAAAACAGACTGGCAGATTTAATTAATGAAGCAGCAGTTAGTTGCTCTACTCCGTAAACCTCCACCATACATTTAAATCTAGTTCTCATTTTTTGTGCTAGCAAATCAAAATCACCATCGCCTGAAACGATAACAACAGTGTCGCTTTTCCCAGCATATTCAATTCCATCTAAAGCTATACCAACATCCCAATCGCCTTTGGCAGAACCATCTGAACGTTGAATAAATGGTTTTAACTTTATTTCAAAACCTATTGCTTGAAGTATATTTTGAAATTGTTTTTGTTTTTCATCCCCGCGGTCTATAGCGTAAGCGAATGCTTTAACAACTTTTCTGTTTTTAGTCACCTGAGCCCAAAATTTATTGTAATCAAAATGGCGATTATAAACCGACTTGGTTGTGTAATAGACATTCTGCACATCAACTAAAATCGTAACTGTTTCCATGGTATTTCACTGTATCAATAAGTTGATGAATTATTTTAATTATTCAGGGGATGTTGATTTTTTCATTGCGATTCAGTACCCAACAACGTTCATTATTTGTATAGCCAACATGTTCATAATAAGAATTTGCAGCGGGTGCAGCTAAAAGAATAAGCACACATTTTGGTCCTAGTTGTTCTTGAGTTTTTATTTGTAATTGTCTACCAATTCCATCTTTTTGATAAGATGAATCAACAGCTAAATCAGAAAGGTAACAACAAAAATGAAAATCTGTTACGCATCTTGATATGCCCACCAAATTATTTTCAATCCATGCTGTAATGACCAGATTGCTGTTAGATATCATCCCTTGCATACATTCAGCATCGTCAACTGGACGCCTCTCTCCATTTGATAAACCGTTAATGCCATTTTTAATTACCCCAACTTAAATGGTTGCTTTGTTTGATTAACTTGAATGATACATTTGAGTTTAATGAAATTATTGATCTGTGGAGAGTAAACCTCTTGCTTCTGCTTCCGCAGTAACAGTCATTGCCCAATTATCATGCATTAACCTCAATCGCCTAGCAACATCTTGACTTTCGTTAGCTAAATCATCGTGCTCTCCGGGATCTTCAGCAAGATTAAAAACAAACACATGACTATCTTCAATTAATAGTTTCAAGTCGCCATCACGCACCGCTCTTTGGTTACGATTGCCATAGCTGCTCCGCCAGTAGAGAGTACGATCAACTTCAGATACTTCTTCACTTAATATAGGAAACAAATTAATACCGTCTAGGTTTAAATCTGTTGGCAATTGGGATCCTGTTGCTTCAATAATTGAAGCAGTAAGATCCATAGTGATCCCTACTTGATTAGATACGATCCCAGCAGGAATTTGCCCTGGCCACTGTATCAAAGCAGGGACACGAATCCCTCCTTCCCAAACTGTTTCTTTTCGGTTAGAAAAGGGGTCATTACGAGCGAGCCATTCTCCGCCATTATCGCTGGTGAAAATAACAATTGTGTTCTCAGTGAGTCCGAGACGTTCGAGAGTAGCAAGAATATCTCCTACCCCTTGATCCATTCGCTCGACCATTGAAATATAGTCTTCCCTGGTACTGGTATCCTCAGAATCAGGCTTCATTGGTCTAGCATTTTCACGAGCTCGGGAGAGTTGGTCTGGCCTCTGGTAAGGCCAGTGGGGGGCATTGTAAGAGACATCTATGAAAAAAGGTTGAGTAGCATTTTGTTCTATAAATTCAATTGTATGTTCCGTAATCAGATCCGTCATATAGCCTTCTTCTGTAATCTGCGTTTCGTTTTCCCACAAATCTGGGTTATTTGGGCCTCGGTCGTGGAAATAGTAATCGATATACCCAGCCTTAAAGCCGAAGAAGTAGTCAAATCCATGGGCAGTGGGGCTAGATTCTGGCGCTCCTCCTATATGCCATTTTCCAACCAGAGCTGTTGCGTAACCGTTATTCTTTAATAATTGAGGTAGTGAATCACCGGTGGAAATTAGTCCAAATTCTTCAATATTATTACCAAATGGTCCTTCTACATTATAACGTTGCTGGTAACGCCCTGTGATTAGTGCAGCTCTGGTCGGACTACACAGCACTGCATTAGAATAAAAATCAGTCATGCGAACTCCTTCTAAAGCAATACTATCTATACTTGGTGTCCCAATATCCGTTGCACCGTTACTCTCCAAATCACCAAAGCCCATATCATCTGCAATAATCAGCACAACATTAGGGCGTTCTTGAGCCTGCCCATTTAAAACTATAAATAGGCAAATAAGCCCTGCAGCGTGTGAAGAAATCTTAAGAAACATAAATATGCCTATGGATTACCATTGCATTATTGTAATTATGCAATAAAAATGTTGTATGAAATTCAGCAAAGTTGCATAAATTTCGGGACTGACAAGTTAACTCTACTAAGTGTATGTCGTCAAAACCTTTTGGACTGAGGGCAGTCTGATTCAAGAGACAGATTAGCTCATCTGGTTTAGTTGTTTATCGTAATGCATTTGTTTTCTCATAGAGATTGTATTTTGTTTGATCATCTCACGCTGCTCAAGTA
>JAQWMX010000002.1 GCA_029246545.1 Gammaproteobacteria bacterium | reverse complement strand
GTCGCCGTTGATGTTTGAAATGGTCACGCCGCTACTACTGAGTTCACTAGCGAAAGCCAGACTATCTTCAAAGCGGTCATCAAAAATTGCTCTAGATATGGGGGCCGAAGTATTAAAGTTTGCTGCAGCAATACTCTGATTAGACAAATTTATAAATCCACTGGCAAAACCAACAGCACCAAGTTTGAGAACTTTTCTTCGATTTACCATAGATTTCTCTTTATTATCTTCTCCGGTTTTGAAAAGTAACATGCCCCCCCCTTCATCTACAAACTTCACTGCTGATTTAAACTTACATAAAGGGAAATGTTTTAACGTCCGCTTTGGGTCGATAGCGGACATTACAGCAGTTATTCTTGCATTGAATTCTGTATTAAAGTTTCAAGATCACCGCGTTCCAGCATTTCACTATAAAATGATGTTGAATCACAAGCAGGGCTTTCAAGTAATTCCTGATCATCCCCACGTTGAGAACCCCTAGTTCTAACTAGTGGTTGTGTATAAAGTGCATCATGAATTGTCATAGTACGGTCTATGGATAAACCATCTTCTGCAATAGTCCATCTTTCAACTATTCTTGTGTCATCACCCCCAGACATTGCATAACCTGAACCATCTAACCAGGCCGGCAATAGATATGATGTTTCAATGACTAAAGTGCGATCTTCCCAATGTCCAATAGAGAATCCCATGGTAGAAAGCGGCTGGTCTACTAATGGTTCACGGTCATTCATATAAACCCAGCGAGGAGCATTTTCTTGCAAATAAATCATAAGGTAATGAGTTCCCGCATCGACAACCTGCATTGCATAAGGTGAGCCGAACAAACGTGGTAGACCAACAGGTGTACAGCGTAATGCAGGGTCATCTCCGTATTGTCTTGAAGCATAAATAGCAGAACTTTCCGGAGTGTGAGGCATGGGGCTTGGCTCAAAGTCATCGACAGTTACTCGAAACTTATACCTGCTTGTCCAGAAGCCGCTAATATCAACATCGTAATCATTTGTTTTTATGGTGTAGTCGATGGTTGGATCAGCAGTAACTTCAGTTTCAGAACTTGGTGTCACACATCTGCCTATTTGTCTTCCACTTTCCAATGTTATGCATAAAGCATAAAGTTTCTTTGTGCCATTCCTGCCAAGATTGCCTGTTGCACTAACAATATCTCCTTCTTGGATAGTTTCTCTAGTCCAATTTTCTCTACGATATGAAGCAAGATTACCTGGAGGATCTAGAGACCACATCTCACTAGATCCATCTGGCAAAGCCATTTCAACAAAATAATGAATATGTGGATTAGCCCAAACCACTCTTCTAACGACACCCTCAACTTGCCCCTCTAGATCGGCTTCAAATTCAGAATTGAATGAATGGTGTGCTATTACTTTTGGGGTGGCAACGACTGTGAAGACAATTGTAATTAGTGCTGCGGATATTATTACACTATTGATTTTCATTATTTCTCGACATGATTTTTATTACTTCGAGCCATTATGGAACTGGTTTTTAGATGAATCAAGCTAATGTCCGCTTTGGATAGAAAGCGGACATTAGGATTTATTTAAATAATCGCTATTAATCGGTTAAAGGGTCTGGTCTTAACTGGAACTTGTAGACTTTAGATGTAGTTCCAGCACCTGTTTCCATATGGAATGGTGCTCGGCTGCTATAAGTCGCCCAGATTCCTCGGCCCTTCCAACCAGCATCTGGGTCATCAATGCGACCATCCATCCATTTTGTATAAAATCCTAGAGGATAGGGGACCCGCATTTTTAGCCAATCACCATCATTTAATACCAGTAAGGCACCACTTAGATTGCCAGTATTAATTGGGGTGTTTTCACCTAAGCCTAAAATGTTTTGCTGATCTACCCAAGTATAGTAAGACCCTTCAACACTACCCGGGCGATCCACATTTGCAAATTGAGGTAAGGGCTCGGTGTAGAAAGACCAGCCTTCAGGGCAATGTTGGCCTGTCGCTTCAGGCCCATTTAAAGGGCCAGTGCATAAGCTTCTGTCAAAACTGGCCATTTGTCCGCTAGCCAGAGCTGCCCACATCACGCCATTGCGATCAACATCGCCGCCTCTTGGTGTGAAGCCTTCAACGGCATTGCCATTTTCATCTATGGGTAATTGGTAATATTCGATTAAGGCATCATTTGGATTATCACCCGGTACCAGGCGAACTACTGCGCCAGGAAAACCTAAAAAAGTTCCCCAGACTGAATCATCAGGTGCTGGTGAAACAGAATAATAACCACCGTTGATGCGCATATCCATGTTCGGGTCCATGACTTCGCCCGGTTCTGTGTATGCATCACGCTGACCGTTGCCATTGGTATCAATAATTAATGGAGTCCAACCTTGAGAGGCTTGTGCATCACCTGTAGCTAAATAAGCATTGGTATCTAGCCAACCTATAACTGAGCCACCACCACTGGTCCATAGAGTATTATTTTCATCTTCAGCAAACATAAGATGATGTGTGCTAAAACAAGTATCAATAGGTGTATATATATCTGTCTCTGGATCATAGACGCCGAGTTGCCTACCACTCCCATTTACAGGAAAATTCATTGCAGAGGGATGATCTGAACCATCTTGGCACCAAGCAGGGTTTTCACGTCCTCTGGTTCGTGCAGTAATCCAAACTTTACCGTCCTGATCCATCATAGGATTATGCACATTGGTTTGAGAGTCCCATGGCTCTTCATTTCCCCAATAGGGGGATTCATCAACCATGGATCCAGAAATTTTAGGTGCATCTGGGTCAATCATGCTTAGAGGAATCTGCTCAACCGTATGATTAATTGGGTCTAACACTGGCAGATAATCTGTACTTTGTTCCGTTGCGCCATAAATTAATCCATTCGGATTAAGCGTCGGATCGCGTCGATCAGTAGATACCAAATCATGCATATAGGCTTTTGCGTCTGCCCAATCCCAGACAGTGATTACAACATTTCTTTCCTGCCCCTGTGGTCGTTCTGGTGCTGGAGGTAACTCCCCTCTAACAATCTTGTCTGTCCAATCAGCGTACATTGATGTAAAGGCACCCATTCCGATCTGTGTCATGCCATTGACCATAAAGCCACCGGCTTGTCCTGAACGAATTCGACGTTGCCAAGCCTCTGGTGAAGATAAATCACTGAACATAGCAGGCATGCCGCGGGTGGCAGCATTACCTAATTGATGACAGGCCAGGCAACCACCATTACCAATCAGACGAATAAACTCTTCTTGATGAGGTATATTCGGATTAATTCCATTGCCAGCTTCTCCGGTGCCTGGGAACTCACTTGTTTCGGGGATATCTAACATTGAGTACCAATAGCCGGCTGGATAATATTGCGCCGCTGCAGTCTCACTAGGCGCCACTACAGCTTGTAGATCAAGTGTCATACCTGGCGAAGCTTCTATTTGTTCAGAATCCACCAAGCCATATCCGCGCACCCAAACCTGATAGTTTGCATCGGGTAAATCAGGTATTAGATATTCACCATTGTCATCAGTAACCACAATTTTAACGTAGGGAGTGCCGAGATCTTCTGTTTCGGCAATGACCCAAACGCCGGCTTCAGGGCCATTAGAACTGCTTACACTGCCGCTTAAATTATCGTTTGTTATGCTTTCAGTTTCGCTAGTTACCGTTTCGGGCTCAGCTGGTGTACTGGCAGATTGTTGGTTAGCTTCTTCAGAAGAACAAGCGCTTAAGATTAGTAATATAAATAGAGTATAAATAGACTTTGACATAGTTGCTCCTGAAGGTGTCAACACATTACTTTTTAGGATTATTGAGAATTATAGGAAACTGAGCGTACCAGAAGGTTATGTCTGGGACAATTTAACCTTTTAATGAAAGTGGGGAGCAGCTTTTCATGATCTGTTTTGTTTCCAGTGATCATCTGGCTTAGATGAAGGCCAGATGTACAGCAGGTAGCCCAACCCTAATGCCCAGCCACTATTGATCCATAAGTTCTCTTTGTTTGGCATAGGCCTAATAATAGGCCCAATAAAAGCACTACCTTGGCCAGGCAATAAGCAGAAGTGACGCTATTGACACCGGCCCCTAGGATAAAGACATTTTCTGCTGAGGGTGGAGACATAGTTTTATGTCTGTGCTATTTCTTTCAATTGCTCAAGAAGGTCACGATCTATGCTCATCAGGTTATTGTCTAGTTTGGACAGGGCTTCCGCATTGCCTCTTTCTCCAGGTAGAAAGATCTGCTGGCCATCGTTGGCAAGACGGCCTGTTTTAACACGTCCTAACAATGTATCCACTCTGTTTAGAAATTCATCTGTTTCTCCCATGGTATTGGGATTGATGGCAATGACAAGATTGCCATTATTTTGACCTACGTCCTCATCACCAAAAATAGTGGCACCCAGTAGTGGCCCAGTCAGGATTTCAACCATTAATGCTAACCCCGATCCTTTGTGTCCGCCAAAAGCTTTGATGGCTCCTTTTAATGCTGCAGCTGGATCGGTGGTGGCATTGCCGTCCTGATCATAAGCGACATCGCCTGGGATGCTTTCGTTACGACGATCCGCCTGGATCAAGCCAAAGTAGGCCATGGCAGCCGTAGCCAAATCTAGAATAACTGGGCCATTTTTACTCGGTACACCAATAGCAAGAGGGTTTGTACCAAGGACAGGATCAATACCTCCGGAAATTGCCACCGCTTTGGGAGATCCAGCCATAATGATGCCAATCAGATTTTGTTTAGCGATATGCTCTGCGTAATAACCGATAGCTCCTGTCGAAGTTGATGTATGACTGGTCCCAACCATACCCATGCCATAAGTATTTGCCAGATCACAGGCTTCATCCGCTGCTTGTTTAACCACAACCATACCCACATTGCCATTACCTTTGTAATGAGCTGCACAAGGCATTCGTTTGGTGATCTCGATAGATTGAGCATCGGGACTTGGTACCACATTACGACCTACGATTTTAACCAGACCTTGATTGTTACCACGTAATTCTGCGTACATTAAAATATCTTTAACCGTAGCTATATCAGTTTTCGGTACACCAATGGCAATCAAACTTTTTTCTACGATCGAATTTAATTCATCTACTGCAATGGTTATCTTGCTTGTTTTTTGTGTCACTTTTGATTTCCTTGTTTATAGAAAAATAACTCAGAATTATATTAACGGATTTAACTTTCAAGATCAGAGTAATTTCAATTTGCTTATGCATGAAGGCATGTTGAAGCAAGAGGATTTAAAATAATCCGCTTTTGTAGGTGATGTCGAAGAAGCCTGGGAAATTATTAGGAAACCTATGGCGGATGAACAAAAACTTCTGGTTTCGAATAAAAACGGAACATTTCCGGCTAAAGTTTTGTTATAAGCCCCAGCCCATGAATTCAGATGTGAAACCTAAGGAATTGATAAAGCCGTGAGCTATAACAAGCGGCCATAGGTTGCGTTTATAAAGTAGGAAATAAGTACCGAAAATTACGCCAATTACTCCTGCATTTACAAAACCAGCCAAGCCTTGATAATAGTAGTGTACGTAGCCAAACAATAGCGCCGCGAGTAGAACAGAAATAGCAGACGATAAATAAATATCACTAAGAACTGTTTTCAATCGAGTAATGAGAAAGCCTCGGAAAAACATCTCCTCACCAAAACCAGCACTAACCCATGACAAGGTAATTAAGATTAGATACAACTGTAAATTACCTTGAATGTCTCCCCAACGCTCAGTTTCACCCTCAATGGGTTCTGACATGAAAGTAAGACCTACAGCTTCTAAACCTTTTGTGAGGATAACGATAGTAATCAATACTGTTACAAATATGGCTAATGCTTGTGGTAATACCATCAATTTTGCTTTTAGATTGGGCAATGAACGCAAGCCCATAGAGCTCCATGTTTGACCGACACGACGAACATATATTGTCAAAATAATGAGAGTTGTAATTAATGAAGCGGGCCCCGCATAGGCTCCAAAAAAAGGATCCATGATTTCTTTAGAAACCAGTGCCAAAGCAACAAATGCTATTAGCTCATAAACAGTTGTTATTTTTTTTGAATTCGGAACTTCTTTGCTGGTTTCTGACATATCAATTACTCGCCTTTCTTTTAGTTGTAGATAAATCTAAATTTTTTTTAATTCATAGCTAATGTCCGCTTTTGATAGAGAGTAGACATTTAACAAATTGTCTATCCTGAGGGTTCCTTAAACAATGTGTGGTGCTAGGAACAAGCACGAGGGAAATAAAAGAAATCCAATTTAACTTGATGGCTCATATAAAAAATGGGAACTGATAAGTTAACTTCCAATATCTGATAATTCAAGTTTAGAATTCTTCAACTAGCCAATGGATAGTTAACAGACATTAGCAAAATATTTCGTAAATCGTTCTTTTGAAATAATTCAGGCAGTTGAGCTAGTTTTTACTGAATATTTTGAATGTGCTCAATAAATTGCCTTAACAGGACACATATCCCTAAACCTTGTACAATCGCGTCTAAATTTAGCAGCGTAGTGCAATGCAATGAGTAAGCCAGATTTTTTAATTGCGCCATCAATACTATCAGCAGACTTTGCCAAATTGGGTGAAGAGGTCGATGCTGTATTGGCTGCGGGCGCTGATGTAGTGCATTTTGATGTGATGGATAACCACTATGTGCCCAATCTCACTATTGGCCCGATGGTTTGTAAAGCCCTGGTAGATTACGGCATTAAGGCGCCCATAGATGTGCATCTGATGGTGTCTCCAGTTGATAGTCTGATTAGCGACTTTGCCGCAGCTGGTGCTAGCTATATTACTTTTCACCCTGAAGCCAGCAATCATATTGATCGCTCACTGCAGCTGATTCAATCATTGGGCTGTAAATCGGGTTTAGTTCTTAACCCTGCAACACCAATTAGTTATCTTGATCATGTGATGGATAAGGTCGATATTATTTTGTTGATGTCTGTTAATCCGGGTTTTGGTGGACAGAAATTTATTCCTTCTACATTAGCAAAGCTTGCTCAAGTAAGAGAGTTGATAGATAACAGTGGTCGCGATATTCGACTAGAAGTAGATGGCGGGGTGACTGTCGACAATATTGCAGAAGTTGCGAAGGCCGGAGCTGACATGTTTGTAGCTGGCTCAGCAATTTTTGGCACTGACAATTATCAAGCTACAGTAGAAAGAATGCGGGCGGAACTTGATAAGTCATGAATATCAATCAGTTCAAGGACCTTGCCAGTCAGGGTTACAACCGTATTCCTTTGGTTCGGGAAGTTCTTGCTGACCTGGAAACACCGCTTAGTGTTTATCTAAAACTCGCTAAAGGCCCCTATAGTTATTTTCTCGAGTCTGTTCAAGGTGGAGAAAAATGGGGGCGTTATTCAATCATAGGTTTGCCTTGTAGCACTGTCCTAAAAGTTATCGGTCATGATTTTAAGATTGAGCAAAATGGGGAGCTTGTTGAGCAGCATGAAAGCGACGACCCTTTTACTGACATAGAGAAGTTTCAGCAGCGATATAAAATTCCAGATCTTGATGACTTGCCACGTTTTAATGGTGGCCTAGTCGGTTATTTCGCTTACGATACAGTCCGCTATGTTGAACATAAGGTCGCTAACAGTGCACCTGAAGATACTGTCGGCACACCAGATATAATTTTGATGGTGTCTGAAGAAGTTATTGTTTTTGATAATCTACGCGGCACAATTTCGTTATTAGTTTATGCCAATCCGGCTGAAGATGAAGCATTTTCTAAAGCGGAAGCGCGCATAGAAACCTTAACTCAAGAATTGCATAAACCGCTGGATCCAACCTTGTTTCGCCCTGTACCGCAAAGCACTGATGTCGACGAAGATAGTTTTGTATCTAACTTTGGTGAAGAGGCTTATAAGGATGCGGTAGAAAAAATTAAGGAATACATATTTGCTGGTGATGTATTTCAAGTTGTATTGGCGCAAAGAATGAGTATTCCTTACGACGGTGAAGCAATTAATGTTTATCGCGCTCTGCGTCAATTAAACCCATCGCCATACATGGTTTATATGGATTTTGAAGATTTTCACATTGTTAGTGCATCTCCAGAAATATTGGCGCGGGTTGAAGAAGGAAAAATTACGGTCAGGCCTTTAGCTGGCACTCGTCCTCGTGGTCACACCGAAGAAGAGGATCTGGCACTCGAAAAAGAATTGCTCGCCGATGAAAAAGAAAGAGCTGAGCATTTAATGTTGATTGATCTAAGTCGAAATGATGCAGGTCGAGTGTCAAAGACTGGGTCTGTAGAAGTAACAAGCAAAATGTTGGTTGAGCGTTATTCCCATGTTATGCATATAGCCTCTAATGTAGAAAGCGAGATTGCAGAAGGGAAAACTGAACTGGATGTATTGAAGGCAACATTGCCAGTTGGAACTTTAAGTGGCGCACCTAAAGTCCGTGCAATGGAAATTATTGATGAATTTGAACCAGTAAAACGCGGTGTATATGGCGGTGCCATGGGATATTTATCTTGGAATGGCAACATGGATATGGCGATCGCTATTCGCACTGCAGTCATAAAAGATAACACGCTTTATGTTGAAGCAGGCGCGGGAATTGTGGCTGATTCAGTGCCTGATTTGGAATGGAAAGAAACCATGAACAAGGCTAGAGCCTTGTTTCAGGCCGTTAAACTAGTCGAAGAGGGAATGCAGTAATGTTAGTTATGATTGATAACTATGATTCCTTTACCTATAACCTGGTGCAATATTTTGGTGAACTGGGCATGGAGATTGCCGTTTATCGTAATGACGAAATCACTATTTCTGAATTAGAAGCTTTGCAGCCAAGCCATATTGTTATTTCTCCTGGTCCTTGCACTCCACAAGAAGCTGGAATTTCAGTAGAGACGATCAAATATTTTGCTGGGAAAGTTCCGATTCTAGGTGTTTGTCTGGGGCACCAAAGTATCGGAGAGGCTTTTGGCGGTAAAACAGTGAGGGCCAAGCAGGTAATGCATGGCAAATTGTCTTCTATTCAGCATAATGCACAAGGGGTGTTTACATCAATACAGACTCCTTTTGAGGCTACTCGTTATCATTCGCTTGTTGTTGAGCAAGAATCATTACCTGACTGTCTGGAAGTAAGTGCCTGGACTTTAGACGATAAAGGTGAGCTTGATGAAATTATGGCACTAAGACATAAAGAGCTGCCGATTGAAGGTGTGCAGTTTCATCCAGAGTCTATTCTTACTGAACATGGTCATGCTCTACTGAAAAATTTTCTGGATGCCAATTCCGCTAATATTTAGCAAAGATTTGAATTACTGTAAGCTACTACTCTCTACCCATCTTTCAATATAAGCTGTATTGAAAAATTTGAAGGACACTTTGGTGGAAAAACCAACAATTTTAAAAAAAATTCTGCAACGCAAGCAGGAAGAGGTTATTGAGCGTAAAAAGCAATGTTCAGTTTCAGAATTAGAAAAAGCCATAACAGAGCAGGCTAGTCCGCGCGGATTCACCCAAGCTTTAGCGCAGCAAATAAAGCGCAAACGTCCAGCAGTTATTGCTGAAATAAAAAAAGCTTCTCCAAGTAAAGGTCTACTAAGAGAAAATTTTAATCCAGAGTCTATCGCTAAAAGTTATGCAGAGAATGGCGCTACCTGTCTATCTGTCTTAACTGATGTTGATTTCTTCCAAGGCCACGATGATTATTTATTAGAAGCAAGAGATGCCTGTTCACTGCCAGTCATTCGCAAAGATTTCATGATAGATACTTATCAAATTGTTGAATCACGAAAGCTTGGAGCAGATTGCATACTTTTAATAGTTGCCGCGCTCGACGAAAAGCAAATGCATGAGCTAGCGGATTGCGCAAATGACCTTGGTTTGGATTACCTGATTGAAGTACATAATCAGGCTGAATTAGAATTAGCCTTAAAGTTGAACCCTGAACTCATTGGTATTAATAATAGAGATTTACATAGCTTTAGTACCAAGTTGGAAACTACTTATGAATTACTTAAAGAAATTCCTGAAGGTACTTCTGTTGTGACGGAAAGCGGTATTCTTACAAGACAAGATGTGGACGAAATGATTGAACATGATGTCTTTGGTTTCTTGGTAGGAGAAACTTTTATGCGGGCTCCTGATCCAGGTCAAAAGCTAAAAGAATTATTTTTTTATGGTTGAACCTTAAAAAGATATTCTACCGAAGTATTGATGAGTGGAATAGCTTCTTACCTGGTGCCAAAGACTACAATAGTCTTTCCATGCACTTCAATTAATCCTTGTTCTTCCAGGTCTTTTAAAACTCGTCCAGCCATTTCTCTTGAGCAATTTATTAACCTGCCCAGTTCCTGACGGGTAATTTTTATTTGCATGCCGTCTGGATGAGTCATTGCATCGGGTTCTCTACTCAATGTGAGTAACTGACTGGCGATCCTACCAGTAACATCTAGAAATGATAAATCGGCGACACGTTGTGTCGTGTTACGAATTCTGTGAGCCATTTGCTCACCGATGGTGTAGAGAGTTTCAGGATGTTGTTTGGTGTATTCACCAAAATTGGAGTACGAAATTTCAGCTATCTCGGCTTCTGTGCGGGTACGAACTCAAGCGCTTCTCGCTTCGTCGATTTCAAATAAACCCATTTCTCCAAAGAAATCACCGGGGTTTAAATAAGTGATTATCGATTCTTTGCCTTCTTCGTCTTCAAGAATCACCGACACAGATCCACTGACTATATAGTAAAGGATCTCGGATTTATCACCTTCATGAATGATCGTTGTCTTGTTTGGGAATTTACGTCGGTGTGAACGACTTAAAAAGTTTTCAAGATCATTGATATGAGGGGTAATTGCCATCAATGCGCCTGAATAACTCCTAATGCTTTTATTAATTAATTAAGGATAAAACATTTCGCATTGCTATTGTACTATTATTTTCAACCATTCCAAGAGACTTATACTTGATCCAAGATTCTATAATGTGGCTATGCGATAATTAACATATTGAATGATATGCAGGTTATGAAACGATGAAAGCAACAATTAACTGGCTAGGAAATGCTCGTATGCAAGGTGAATCAGGCAGCGGCCACAGTGTCGTTGTAGATGGGCCTGAATCAATAGGCGGGCAAAATCAAGGGATGCGCCCCATGGAATTAATGTTAATGAGCGTAGGGGCCTGCTCTACAGTAGATGTTATTAGCATACTGAAAAAAGCTCGGCAAGATGTTACAGATTGTAGTGTTGAGGTTGATGGCGATCGTGTCGACGCTGTGCCTGCTGTATTTGAACGAATCCATTTAAACTTTAAAATAAGCGGAAATGGTTTAGATGAAAATAAAGTAAAACGGGCTGTTGAATTATCGGCAGAGAAATATTGTTCAGCTTCAATAATGCTAATGAATGCGGGTGTTGAAATGAGCCATTCTTATGAGGTTTTGGACGTTTAGATTCTATAAGTAGTAGATTTCATGACATGAGACATAGCTGTCATGGATTGTTTGAGAGTTTGAGGTAAATCAGCAGCGCCAGCTTGCTCCGCCATTGTGGCATGTTGGCCTTCGTCGACTAACATTTGTTCTAGGATCGCTTTACTCTTTTCATCTTGCTCTGGAAGTTTTTGCAAATGTTCTTTTAGATGCTCACATACCTGATGCTCAGTTTCTGCGACAAAACCTAAACTCCACCTGTCACCGATAAGACCAGCTGTTGCTCCAATTCCAAAAGACATGGCATACCAAAGGGGATTGAAAATGCTTGGTCGATTGTTGAGCTCTAAGAGCCGGTCTTCACACCAACTCAAATGATCGCATTCTTCAGCGGCAGCTTCTTCCATCTGCTCTCTTACTTCCGGTAGCTTAGCTGTTAGTGCTTGGCCTTGATAAAGTGCCTGCGCGCAGACTTCACCGGTATGATTAATACGCATTAAACCGGCACTATGTTTCTGTTCATTTTGGCTTAGTTCATGTTCATCTGCTGAGCTAGAAGGATTAGGTCGAGACGCAGACACTGCACCAGGGCTGAGCGTTTTTAAAGCTTGGTCAAAATTACCAATCAGATTATCTATAAAGTTATTTTGAGTGTTCATCATTTGTTTATTGCGCTTTTGTTACTGTTTTCTCTTTCAATAGCCCGGTAAGCGATATCTGTTCGATAGTATACTTCATCCCAAGAAATTTGACCGACCAGTTTATAAGCTAACTGTTGGGCTGCAGTCACTGTGTCACCGACAGACGTGGCACAAAGTACACGGCCACCATTAGTGACAATATCGCCATTTTTGATAGCAGTACCAGCATGGAAAATTTTATTGTCGCTATTTTGGCTCGTATCTAGACCATTGATGATTTTGCCTTTTTCATAGCTTGCAGGGTAGCCACCTGCAGCCAACACTACGCCTACTGCTGGCCGAGAATCAAAATCGATAGTGGCCCTTTCAAGTTCGCCTTTTAATGCTGTCTGGCAAAGATCAACTAGATCACTTTGTAAACGCATCATGACCGGCTGAGCTTCTGGGTCTCCAAAACGACAATTAAACTCTACAACTTTAGGGTCACCATCTGAGTTAATCATCAGGCCTGCATATAGAAAGCCAACATAAGTATTGCCCTCAGCGGCCATACCATTAACCGTGGGATTAATAACTTCTTGCATAATGCGCTGGTGAATTTCTGGACTGACAACTGGTGCAGGAGAGTAGGCTCCCATGCCTCCAGTATTTGGTCCGAGATCGCCATTGTCTCGAGCTTTATGGTCTTGTGATGATGCAAAAGGTAGGGCTGTCTTGCCATCTACAATAGTAATAAAGCTGGTTTCTTCACCCTGCATAAATTCTTCGATGACGACACGATGGCCTGCATCACCAAAACTATTGCCAGAAAGCATATCGTTAACTGCTTCTATTGCTTCATCTAAAGTTTGAGCAATGATGACGCCTTTGCCTGCGGCTAAACCATCAGCTTTGATAACTATTGGTAGGGTTTGTTGTTGTAGATATTCGATTGCAGGTTCTATTTCAGTAAAGTTTTGATAAGCAGCGGTTGGAATATTATGTCGTTGTAAAAAATCCTTACTGAACGCTTTAGAGCCTTCTAATTGCGCTGCGCCTTGACTTGGCCCAAAACAAAGTAATCCTTGATCCTGAAAATAATTTACGATACCCGCAACTAAAGGTGCTTCCGGGCCGATGATAGTAAGTCCAATATTATTGCCGTTAGCAAAGTCGACAAGGGGAGGGAAGTCCATAGGGTCAAGATCTACATTTTCTATGTTAGATTCTTGGGCGGTGCCCGCATTCCCCGGGATAACGAAAACTTTATCAACTTGATTAGATTGAATAGTTTTCCAGGCAAGTGCATGTTCTCTACCGCCACTGCCTATTATCATTACGTTCATATTGTTACTCTTAATTTTTTCACGAGTTTTAGTTTGTAAATTTTAGCTTTATGGATAAAGAAAATAAGTGGCTCGCTTGCTTTCACTCCTCACCCACTTTTTCCTCTAGCCTAGAATATTTCTAGCAGCTGCAACTTAAAACTCTGAAACAACAAGTAAATTCTAGTGTCAGCTATTAATGTCTAAAATGCCTCATGCCAGTAAACACCATCGCCATATCGGCGGCGTCAGCGGCGTCGATAACTTGTTGGTCATTCTTAGAGCCGCCGGGCTGAATTACTGCTGTAATTCCGGCCTCAGCAGCGGCTTCAACACCATCACTAAATGGGAAAAATGCGTCAGAAGCCATAACAGATCCAGCAACTTGTAGGTTTTCATCGGCAGCTTTGATGCTGGCAATTTTGGCACTATAAACACGGCTCATTTGTCCTGCGCCAATGCCAATAGTTTGCTGGTTTTTAACATAGATAATCGCATTAGATTTTACAAACTTCACAACTTTCCATGCAAACAGCATATCGGCTATTTCTGTTGGGCTTGCTGCTCTTTTACTTACCAAGGTTAAATCAGATTCATTAATAACACCGGTATCAAGATTTTGCACTAACAAGCCACCTTGAACACGTTTGTAATCTAGGCTTGTACTTGTTGAGACGCTCCATTCATTGCAGCTCAGTAATCTTAGATTAGGCTTAGCACTGATAACTAGTGCTGCTGCGTCTGATACAGATGGGGCAATAATCACTTCGGTAAACTGGCGTTCAGTTATTGCTTGAGCAGTCTTTTCATCTAACTCTCGATTGAAAGCAATGATGCCACCAAAAGCAGAAGTTGGGTCAGTCTGATAGGCTTTTTCATAAGCATCTAGAATGTTGTTCGCTGTGCCAACTCCACACGGGTTGGCGTGCTTAACGATTACACAGGCAGGCTCAATAAAACTTTTTACACATTCCAAGGCTGCGTCAGTATCTGCGATATTGTTGTATGAAAGCTCTTTGCCCTGTATTTGTATGGAGCTGGAAATATTTGCATCGTTGTTGTTTTCATCAACATAAAATGCAGCTTGTTGATGTGGATTCTCGCCATAGCGCATATCCTGTTTTTTGATAAATTGTGAATTGTAAGTGCGTGGAAATTCATTATCAGTTGTTATCTTGCCTAAGTAATTGGCGATGGCGCCATCGTATTGTGCGGTATGTTCAAAAGTTTTAACAGCCAGTTCAAACCGAGTTCCGAGGCTTAAAAGTTGCTGGTTTTCTTTTAACTCTTTAATGATTTGAGCATAAGTATTTGGGTTAACGACAACACCAACGTGAGCATGATTTTTTGCAGCTGCTCGCAACATTGTCGGCCCACCAATATCAATATTCTCGATGGCAGTAGCTAGATCACAATCAGGATTAGCGACGGTTTGTTGAAAGGGATACAGATTAACCACGACTAAATCGATGGGTGGAATATCATGCTCCTGCATAACCGCATCATCGGTTCCACGTCTAGCCAGAATACCGCCATGAACTTTAGGGTGGAGGGTTTTAACTCGACCGTCCATCATTTCAGGAAAGCCTGTGTAATCAGCAATTTCTGTCACAGCAATTCCAGCATCTGCCAGTAATTTAAATGTGCCTCCAGTAGAGATTAATTCAATACCTTGGGCTACTAGAGCAGATGCGAATTCTTTTATGTCTGTTTTGTCAGAAACACTGATAAGGGCGCGCTTAACTGGGTTTGATGTGCTTGCAGTCATCTTTTGATCTTTTCCTTTATCTAGGTTTAGGCTTGGCTAACTTGGGTTTAGTCTATTAACTTATATTGGCGTAATTTTTTTCGAAGTGTGCCTCTATTGAGGCCTAACATGGCAGCAGCTTTACTCTGGTTACTGCGGGCATGTTTCATTACAACTGCTAACATTGGGGCTTCAACTTCACCCATTACCATAGTGTAAAGTTCGCTAACATGTTCGTGTTCAACTTGGCTTAAATATTCTTCTAATGCTTCGCTAACACATTGCTTTAAAGTTTGTGGTCTATCTTCACTCATGCGGCGGCCTTTTTATTGTAAAAGTCTTCTAATTGTAAGAAATAGTTATGTAAAGCATCAGTTTGTTGGTGATTTTCGTCGAGCTTATTGAAATAGGCCCTGAATTGAAGATGATCAGGTAAGTTTTGACAATACCAGCTCACATGTTTACGCGCTATCAATACACCTTTGAAGTCACCATAAAAATCATAAAGACTTTGTAAGTGACCAAGAATTAAGCTGAGTTGTTTATCTAAAGTTGGTTCAACAAAAAGTTGTTTATTCTTAAGGAAACAATCAATTTCTTGAAATATCCAAGGTCTTCCTTGTGCAGCCCTACCGATCATCACACCATCAGCTTTAGTGTGTGCTAGAACTGCTGCAGCTTTTTGCGGACTATCAATATCGCCATTTGCAAACACCGGAATACTAACAGTTTCTTTAATAGCCGCTATAGTGTCGTATTCGACTTCGGCTCGAAACATGCATTCTCGTGTTCTGCCATGTACGGCAAGAGACTTAACTCCAGCTTCTTCGGCAATTTTGGCAATTATAGTGCCGTTTCTATTGTCAGGGTTCCATCCGGTTCTAATTTTTAAGCTAACTGGCACGGAAACAGCTTCAACCACAGATTTAAGAATTTCCTGAACTAGTTTCTCATTTTGTAACAATGCAGAACCGGCTGCTTTTTTCAGAACCTTCTTAGCAGGACAACCCATGTTTATATCGATTATTTGAGCACCTTGCTCAACATTTAGTCGCGCTGCTTCAGCCATCATCGTGGGATCAGATCCTGCTATTTGCACAACCTTAGGTGAATTCTCACCGTCATGTTGACGCCGCAGTCGATTTTTTTCACTGTTCCAGAGCTGAATATTACTGGTTATCATTTCTGAGGGCGCTAATGCTGCACCGTGCTGACGACACAATATGCGAAAAGGCCTATCAGTGACCCCCGCCATTGGCGCAAGTACTACTTGAGAGTTAAGTGTGTAGGGCCCAATCTGGATCACTTAATGAGTAGCCTGTAAGAGAAAAGCGAAGCCGCCTATTCTACTAAAAAAGTAGAGTCGTTTAAAAGGACAGTTGTTTAAATGCTATTTGGTTCAAGGAGTACGTAAGGATAGTGAGTAATTGGCGGCTTCAGTACCTGGATCGCTTATTTCTAGGCGAATCTGAATAGAAGAATTTGGCGGTAAATGCGTAAATTGTTGAAGTTCCTGTTCGAGGTATTCCTCTGGTTTGAACAGTCTATTAGCGACCAGGCGACGATTTAGATCAGTAAAATTTAATTCAACCAGCGGAAAGACTTGTTCGAATTCAGCCGTGTTACGAAAGATAAAGTCAATTTGTAAGGCATCAGGAATTGAAGGGTGGTTATTAACAAACAGTTCATTGTCAGAAAATGCAAATAATCTTAAATCAAAACGTTCGACAACTGGGCAGTCAGCCAAGTAACAAATAATTCCTGTGAGTGGGGTAAATCGAGAATCTCGCAGATAATTGTCTATATTAGCCCAAGTATATTGTGCGGCTATCCCAAGTATTAATAAAATATTGCTGAAGAATAAGGCATAAGTATAAATTGCTGAACGATTTTGTTGTTGATAAATAGGAATCGGTTCGTCACTTAAAGCAGTAACAGGATTTTGCCCGTCGGAATTGAGTGCTTCATCATCGTAAAGTGTTTCAAGTCTTTGAAGCTCTTCTTTCTTTATATTATCCTTGTTATTGGCTTGTGCTGGCGGTAATTCTTCTTCAATTGACTGATCTATTTCTGTCTCTTCTGCTTGTTCTTCTAAAGTATCCTCAAAATTTTCTTCTGATATTTCATTAATGTCCTCGTCATGAGCATCCACAGAGTTTTCTTCATAGAACTCATTAGGGTCCTCTTCCTCATCATTGACTTCTTCGGTTGGTTTTTCTAATTCTTCATCAATATCCTCAGTGTCTTCGACAAAGCTTTTGCTTTCTATGCTATCTGCAGAATCTGTATCGTTTGGCTCTTCATTCAGTTCTTCATTTAGTTCTTCGTTTAGCTCTTCAACTAATAATGCTTCATCTTCAGCATTATCAAGTTTGGGTGCTAGGGTTTCTTCACTATCCGAATTAGCTTCGTCTACGCCAGGCTCATCAATTATTTCGTCTATTGATTCCTCTATCCCTTCTATTTCTTCAAACTCGTCTTTTGACTCTTCTATCGTTTCTTCACTGGGTTCAATTTCTTCTTCAGAGCTAGCTTCAATATTTTCAACTGGGGGTACTACATTGGCTATTTCAGTTAAGTTATCGATGTAGCTTTGTTTAGCTTTTTCATTATTTAGTTCTAAGTAAGCATAATAATCTTCTAAGCTGGTCTTAGGATATGAATCTGATACATCCTCTATTTCTAAGTCTTGAGTTAAATCTTGGTCATCGTCTTCATCAAAAAACAGTTGCTGTTCTAAGGCAGAGAAAATCTGCAAACAAAATCCACAGCGCACTTTGCCTTTAGCGAGTTTTAGTTGTGCCTGCGTAATATTAAATGATGTTTCGCAATGGGGGCACTGAGTAATAAAAGAAGACATAGTTAAGCTTAAGCTATACGGTGACCGGCAATTCTAACCCAACCATCTTGAGAAGTGATGGGTTCAAATTTAAACCAGGGTTCATAGGCTATTCTTACTGACTCGGCTTGTTCTTCTAGTATGCCTGACAAGAGAATTCCTCCATTAGGTTTTACTAGTGCTGCGAGATAAGCAGCTAAATCTATTAAAGGGCCGGCTAAAATATTGGCTAATAAGGTATCTGTTGGCTTTATGTTCTGTAATTTAATTTCTTCTACGAATTCCTTAGGTAAATAGGTAGGAAATCTAGCAGGGTCGATTTGATTTTTTTCACAATTATTACTACTCGCAATTAATGCTTGCGGGTCATTATCTACGCCTATGACCTGTTCGGCACCGAGTAATAATGCAGCGATGCCTAAAATTCCCGAACCACAACCGTAATCAATAATAACTTGGTTTTTTAATTCTTGTTGATCAAGCCAGCTTAAACAAAGTGCGGTAGTAGGGTGGGTCCCGGTGCCAAAAGCTAAACCAGGATCAAGCATAATGTTCACGGCTTCTGGCTTAGGAGCGGTTGCCCAGCTTGGGCAAATCCATAAATTATCACCAAAACAAAGAGGTTTAAAATTATCCATCCAAGCGCGTTCCCAATCCTCATCTTCCAATACCTTAAGTTCAACTGGCGGTAGTTTCTTGGGCAAGTAACTTTTATTGAGTTGTTGTATGAGTTTCTCAGGATCTGTTTCAGCTGGGAAAAGTGCTTTAAGGATAATGCTATCCCAGAGTGGGGTTTCGCCTCTTATGGGTTCAAACACTGGTTGATCAGCCGCATCGACAAGAGTAATAGCAAGTGAACGATTAGCTTCTAATAAAGATTCGAGATCTTCAGCAAGATCTGGGGTGGTACTCAACTGTAATTGAATCCAACCCATAGTATTACTAACCGTTAAAGATAATGTTGAATGTTAAAGCTTAAGCTTTTTTTCTAGATAGTGGATGTTGACACCACCGACTCTAAAACCTTCATCTCTCATGATATCTTGATGTAAAGGGATGTTGGTTTTGATGCCGTCTATATGCATTTCTTCGAGAGCACTAGACATTTTTGCCAATGCTTCTTCACGTGTAGTGCCAAAGGAAATTAACTTGGCAATAAGTGAATCATAATGAGGAGGAACGGTATATCCACTGTACATATGTGAATCAACACGGATGCCATTTCCACCTGGGGCATGAAATATATCTACCTTGCCTGGACTAGGTAAAAAGCTAACAGGGTCTTCAGCATTAATTCGACATTCTATTGAATGCCCTTTAATGCTAATTTCATCCTGAGAAACTGATAATGGTAGGCCAGAAGCTACGCGAAGTTGTTCTTTAACGATATCGATGCCAGTTATCATTTCAGTGACAGGATGTTCTACCTGTACCCGAGTATTCATTTCGATGAAGTAAAAGTTGCCATCTTCATAAAGGAACTCGAAGGTTCCTGCGCCGCGATATTTTATATTTTGGCATGCCTGGATGCATGAATTCATAATGGCTTGGCGTTCTTCATCACTGACGCCTGGTGCAGGTGCTTCCTCGACGACTTTTTGGTGGCGTCGTTGTAAAGAGCAATCACGATCACCTAAACTGATAGCATTGCCTTGGCCATCCCCAATAACCTGTATTTCAACATGGCGCGGATTGCCCAGATATTTTTCCAAATAGACAACGCTACTGCCGAAGAATGAGCCTGCCTCATTTTGTGTAACAGTGATGTTTTCTAGTAAGTCTTGTTCTTGTTCGACTACACGCATTCCACGACCGCCACCACCGGCAGCAGCTTTTATTATAACTGGGTAGCCAATATCACGGGCAATTTGTAAGGTGCGGGCATTGTCTTTGGTAATTGGGCCATTAGAACCAGGTACTGTTGGCCCCCCAGCTTTGATCATGGCGTCAATAGCCGCAACCTTATCTCCCATGATTCGAATTGTCTCTGCTGTTGGCCCAATGAAGATGAAACCACATTTCTCAATTTGTTCAGCGAACTCAGCATTCTCGGATAGAAAACCATAGCCAGGATGAACGGCTTTTGCATCGGTTAATTCCATTACGCTGATTAGCGCTGGCACATTCAAATAGCTATCAGCTGATTTCGGTGGACCAATACAAACAGATTCGTCTGCAAGACGCACATGCATTAAGTCTTTATCGGCGGTGGAATGAGCGGCAACGGTTTTTATACCAAGTTCTTTACAGGCCCGAAGAATACGCAGTGCAATTTCGCCGCGATTAGCTATTAAAACTTTTTCAATCATAAAAGTGAATCAACCTTACAAACTTGCATAACAGAAACGGTGAACTTTAATCTTAGGAGATAGTAACCAAGGGTTGATCGAATTCAACTGGCTCACCATCTTCAACCAAAATAGCTTGTATCACCCCAGCTTTATCGGCTTCAATTTGATTCATCATTTTCATGGCTTCAACGATACAGATAACATCACCGACTTTTACTTGTTTGCCAACTTCTGCAAAAGCTGGAGAGCTGGGTGAAGGTGAGCGATAAAAAGTTCCAACCATTGGTGATTTAACTGCATGGCCGCTGTAAGTAGCAGCTTCATCTGCTTTTTCAATTGCAGCACTTGGTGCTATTGGTGCAGGGGCGGCTGGAGCGGCATATTGAGGCATCTGAACTTGTTGCACGCTGCCACCACGACTAATCCTGACAGCTTCTTCACCTTCCTTAATTTCAATTTCATTGATGTCTGACTCTTCAAGTAATTCAATCAGCTTTTTGACTTTTCTTATATCCATTACTTTCTCTCTATACTTGGAAATTTAATTAATTTTTTTGATTAAGCTTATTTGCTATCAGCTAGTTGCTGAAAAGCTGCCTGCAAGGCTAATTCATAACCTTGTGCCCTTAAGCCAACAATGCAGCCTGTAGCAATATCAGATAAATAAGAATGCTTTCGAAAATCTTCTCTGGCGTGAACATTGGACAGATGAACTTCTATAAATGGAATTTCAACTCCCAGCATGGCATCACGTAAAGAGATGCTAGTGTGAGTGAATGCGCCAGGATTGAGGATTATAAAGTTCACGCCTTCTTTTTTAGCCTGATGGATACGGTTGACCATCTCATGCTCAGCATTGCTTTGCAGAAAGGCAATTTCATGTCCGGCTGCTTCAGATTGCTCATGCAAAATCGCATTTATATCTTCTAAAGTCTGAGATCCATAGATTTCAGGCTCTCTCTCACCAAGAAGGTTAAGATTAGGACCATTTAAAACGAGTATAAAAGCCATGTGTCACTGTCTGTGTAGATATTCAATTGATAGCTGCGTATTTTACGATTTTAGCAGCAAATGTCAGCAACTTTTATGAATTTTTTGTAATAAACTTCTTGAATTGTCGTTTATTCTCCTTAAATCTCTAAAATGTTATTAATTTAAGGCGCAGATTTAGATTAGAAAACACCTTTGTCAGATGTTTATCGGTTCTAATCACGTCGAAGCTTGCTGGAAATTGAAATTGGCGAGGGGCAAAACAGGACGATGATATAAGAGGAGATTAGGAAAGTAACAATTGCAGCACCTTGTATCACTAAGGAGGCCCTTTCAGCGATCACGCCAGATTGGGTTGCAACAAAAGCAATTAATAGGGAAAACTCACTAATTTGTCCCAAACGTAAACCTGCATCCCAGGCTAAACTATTTCTTTCACTGAATTGTTTAAGTAGAAAATGGAAGACCACTGGTTTCACAGTTAAAGCTAGTCCAGCTAATAATAATGCCGGCCAGATGATTTCTCCTAGTAGTAAGATATTAAATTGTGCACCGAGCGAGAAAAAGAACAGGATAAGAAAGAAATCTCTAAGTGGTTTTAAGTTAATTGCGATATATAAAGCAATCGGACTTGTAGCAAGGGATACTCCGGCTATAAATGCGCCAATTTCAGCAGACAAACCTAATAGAGAAGCTACTTCGGCAACTCCCAGACACCAGCCAATTGCTAAAAGAAATATATATTCTTTAAACTGATCAAATTGAGCAATCAGTCTGATCAAGATGTATTGGGTAGTGATATAAGCTGCGAATATTAAAAATGGCAGAGCTAAGAGTACTCGAAGAGCAGTGGCTTGTTCGAATGTGCCCGAGTTTAAGAACACAAGAATAAAGATCGCAATGAAGTCCTGAAGTAGCAAAATTCCAACCATGATTTCACCCATGTGTTTTTGGTGAAGCACAGTAGTAGGTAGTAATTTGATACCAATAATGGTGCTGGAAAAAATCATACTAAAGCCGATGACCAGGCTTTCTGTTTTAGAAAATGCAAAAATTAATCCGGTGCCATACCCTATTAGAATAAAAACTAAGGCGCTTGCCATGGTCACCAGAAAAGTTTTCTTTAAGGTGGCAAGTAATTTTGCCGGCTGCATATCAAGGCCTAGCAAGAACAACAAGAAGATAATTCCAAACTCTGAAATATCGGTTAAAAGAGAGGGGTCTGAAATATAGCCTAATCCGTAAGGTCCTATCGCAACACCTACCACTATGTAAGCAACGAGAAGAGGCTGTCTGAGAAATAATGCCAAAGTACTTAATACTGCAGCCCCAGTAAAAATCAGGAAAAAAGAAAAAAGTAAGGATTCCGATTCCATAATTAAAATATTAGTTTGAACCTTAATGAATAGTCTCTTTGACTATAGACAGATAAGTTCAGTGAGACAAGGGGATGAAGCTTGTATAGGAAATTTTGAAAGAGTAGGCAGGAACAGAAAGTAAATAGTTGTAATAGTTCTAGATTATTTCCAGATTGAGTTCTTTAAATTGCATGGGATAGCAGTAGTTAGCTTCTGCACAACCTTGATAGTTGAGTTGTAAGGAAATATTGTCGCCTACATTTTCAGGATCAAAAGGAATACGAATTAAAAGGCGTTGATAATAAACTTCAACTTCGCCAAAAAATTCATCTTCAGTTTGAATGCTTGCTGGGATAACAGGATTTCCCAAGCTGTTGTTGTTAGTTTCTATAAAATTTAAACTTTTACGATAGAGGTAATATCCATCTTCGATATTCCAGAGTAATACCAAGGTATTTGGTGCTTCGATATAAGCGCTGAGAGCAAAGGCTGAATCAGCAGGTAAAACTGATTGAATAGCGGAGGTTGCCAAGCCAGAATTATTATTGTCAAAAAGGCTGCCAGCGTTAAGTGTAGCAGATGAGTTATCAAGCAGCTGAGCTTGTAGGTTTGCAGAGGCCGATAGAAAGCTTGCAATTAGTACAACTTTTTTGAGTGTGGAAAGCATGGGCTTTACCTCACGAATTGAACAGAAATGTTTGATAATTTAGATTAATAATTAACCTTGGTAGCGTTCAAAAATAAGTGTAGCGTTAGTACCGCCAAAACCAAAGCTGTTAGACATAATTGTATTGAGTATAACATCGTCTTGGCGCTCTATTGCAACGGGTACGCCTTCAATTTCTGGGTCAAGATTTTCGATATTTGCAGATGCAGCAATGAAATTATTTTCCATCATTAACAAACTATAGATAGCTTCCTGTACGCCGGCAGCACCAAGTGAATGGCCGGAAAGTGATTTGGTGGAATTAATTGTTGGAATATTATCTCCAAACACTTCTCTAACTGCTTTGATTTCTTGGATGTCTCCAACTGGTGTGCTTGTGCCATGCGCATTTATGTAGTCAATAGAATTCTCGGTCGTTGCCATTGCCATTTGCATGCAACGAACAGCACCTTCTCCAGATGGGGCAACCATATCGTAACCATCAGAAGTTGCACCATAACCAGTTAGCTCAGTGTAAATTGTAGCGCCACGAGCAAGTGCATGTTCCAACTCCTCAATGACCAAAGTTCCGCCACCGCCAGCAATGATGAAACCATCACGATCTTCATCATAGGCCCTTGATGCTTTATCTGGTGAATCATTATATTTGGTAGAAAGAGCACCCATGGCATCGAACATACAACTCAGTGACCAGTGTTCAGATTCGCCGCCACCAGCAAACACCATATCTTGTTTGCCTAATTGAATAAGCTCCATTGCATTGCCGATGCAATGCGCGCTGGTAGAACATGCTGATGAAATGGAGTAATTGACACCTTTGATTTTGAATGGAGTCGCTAAGCAGGCTGAAACAGTGCTGCCCATGGTACGGGTAACTCGATAAGGCCCGACTCGCTTGATACCTTTTTCTCTTAATATATCAACCGTTTCTACTTGGTCTTGGGTTGAAGATCCACCTGAGCCCATAATTATGCCGGTACGGGTATTAGAAACTTGCTCTTCAGTTAAGCCTGCATCAGCTATTGCTCTATCCATGGAAATATAAGCATAAGCAGCAGCTGCGCTCATAAAACGCAGACTTTTACGGTCGATATGTTCAGAAAAATCTAAGTCTACGGCACCAGCCACATGGCTACGCAAGCCCATTTCTTCATATTCAGGACGGAAGGAAATACCACTTTGACTGGTTAATAGTGATTGTGTGACGGACTCTTTATCAAGCCCGAGGCAAGAAACAATACCCATTCCAGTAACAACGACACGACGCATTAAGTAAAACCCCCTAAATTATTAAGATTTTCAGGATAATGAATCTTCAGGTTTAAATAAACCAACTTTTAAACCAGTAGTAGTATAAATGACCTTCCCATCTACTGAAACAGTGCCATCAGCTATACCCATGACTAATTTCCGTTCGATAAGGCGTTTGATATCTAACTCATAAACGACTTTTTTGTGCTGAGGCAAGATTTCGCCAGTAAATTTCACTTCACCGCAACCTAGAGCACGACCCTTGCCATTATTGCCTCTCCATCCCAAGAAGAAACCAACCAATTGCCATAAAGCATCAAGGCCTAAGCAGCCTGGCATAACAGGGTCACCATCAAAGTGACAATCAAAGAACCAAAGGTCAGGGGTAATATCCAGCTCGGCAATAATATGACCTTTGCCTTCACTGCCACCCTCAGAGGATATTTCAACAATTCTGTCCATCATTAACATATTGTCGATTGGAAGTTTAGGGTTGCCTGGTCCAAATAATTGGCCATGACCACACTCCAATAGCTCTTCTTTGTTGTAGCTACTCTTTGGGGAAAATTCTGCTGTCATAAGATCCTGATTGTAATGTTCTAAGACTTTAGTCTAAGCACTTTGTAGCAAAAAGCCGCTATTATAGAGATAAGTAGTCTGAAACGATAATTATTTAAGTACTTATGTGGGTATAATGCGCTGCTTTATTTTATTGATAGAAGCGATTTGAGATAAGAATTTATGTTAATACCTGTAGTCATGGCGGGTGGCACTGGTTCTAGATTATGGCCGGTGTCTAGAGAAAGTTTCCCTAAACAATTTGTCAGCTTTCAAGGTTCTGAAGCATCTTTATTCCAGCAGACTTTGAAAAGACTTGAAGGGTTGGAAGGGCTGCAAGCGCCTATTGTATTATGTAATGAAAACCATCGTTTTTTGGTTGCTGAGCAACTACAAGAACTTGGCATTGAAGATGCCGAAATAATTCTTGAGCCTATTGTCAGAAATACGGCCCCTGCAGTTGCTCTTGCTGCATTTAGTGCAATAGAAGCACATCCAGATGCCGTATTATTAGTGCTTGCGGCTGACCACAATATTGAAAATATTAGTAATTTTCATCAAGCAATTAATCTAGCAAATGAGAGTGCTGAAAATAGTCACTTGTGTACATTCGGCATATTGCCAGACAAGCCTGAAGCAGCTTATGGCTATATTAAAAAGGCTGAGAAAAATGGATCTACCTACCAAGTAGAAAGCTTTGTTGAAAAGCCGGATATAGAAACTGCTAAAACATATTTAGCTAGTGGAGATTATTTGTGGAATAGTGGCATGTTTATGTTTAAAGCGGTCAGTTATTTAGATGAATTAAAAACCTTTTCTCCAGAAATTTTCTCAAGCTGTCAGCAAGCATTTTTATCTAGCAAAAAAGAAACCGATTTTAGGCGAATACCAGAAGAGTTATTTGCACTTAGTCCTTCAGATTCAATTGATTATGCTGTGATGGAGCACACTAAAAAAGCTGCAGTTGTTCCTTTGGATGCTGATTGGAATGATTTAGGTGCCTGGGATGCACTTTGGGACAATGCTGATAAAGACAAACAAGGAAATGCAATTATTGGCGACGTCTGCTTACAAGATGTAAAAATCTCATACATCCATGCAGGATCAAGATTAGTTTCTGTACTGGGACTTGAAGATGCAATTGTGATTGAAACACCTGACAGTGTACTTGTGAGTAACAAGGAATCTTCACAAAATGTTAAAGCCATAGTTGAGAAACTAAATAATGAAAATCGAAGTGAAACAGTTGAGCATAATGTGGTACGCCGGCCATGGGGTACTTACGAAAGTTTGGCAAAAGGTGAAAATTATCAAGTTAAACGCATTATTGTAAACTCTGGTGGCTCTTTGTCTTTGCAACTTCATCATAAGAGAGCAGAGCATTGGACTGTCGTCAGTGGTAAAGCAAAAGTTACCAACGGTGAAGATGTGTTTTTTCTAGAAGCTGATCAATCTACTTATATCCCTATAGGACAAAAACATCGTTTAGAGAATCCCAGTGACTAACCAGTTGTCTTAATAGAAGTTCAGTATGGAGCCTATTTAGGTGAAGATGACATTGAACGCTTTGAAGATGTTTACGGAAGAATTCCTAGTTAAGGTAAATGTGTAATGAGTGAACCTACTATTAAAAAGTGCTTATTTCCTGCAGCGGGATATGGCACACGCTTTTTACCTGCTACAAAGTCTATTCCCAAGGCAATGTTACCGGTGGTTGATAAACCATTAATGCAATACGGTGTAGAAGAGGCTATAGAAGCTGGGATGAATAATATGGCTATCATTACCGGCAAAGATAAACGCGCTATTAAAGATCATTTCGAAACAAATGATGAACTCGAAAAACAGGTTTCTGGTACGAGTAAGGAAAGTTATTTAGATGGTATTCGTCATGTTATTGATAGTGCGGTATTTTCCTACACCCGACAGATAGAGATGAAAGGCTTAGGCCATGCCATTTTAACAGGGGAGACCTTAATTGGTGACCAAGCTTTTGCTGTCGTACTGGCAGATGACTTGTGCTATTCACCTGAACAGGGTGTGTTATCGCAAATGCTTGAGCTATATAAAAAATACCAATGCAGCATCGTCGCCATTGAAGAAGTTCCAGTTGATGAAACGCATAAGTATGGGGTTATAGCAGGAGAAGAAATCGAACCGGGTATTATTAGAATTAATGACATGGTAGAAAAACCAGCACCAGAAAATGCACCGAGTAACCTGGCAATAATTGGACGCTATATTTTAACGGCCGATATTTTTGATGTGATACGACAAACCCCGCCAGGTAAAAATAATGAAGTGCAAATTACAGATGCTCTAATGACTCAAGCCAAACTAGGCGGTGTTATTGGCTTTAAATTTAGAGGTCAACGTTTTGATTGTGGAAGTGTCGATGGTTTTATGGAAGCTAACAATTTCTTCTATGAAAATGTGTACAAAGCTTTAGATTAAACAAAAAAATAGATAAAAGAGAGAAAGTAGTGTCGCAAGAAATAACCTGTTTTAAAGCCTATGATGTTCGTGGTCGTATTCCTGACCAACTTAATGAAGAAATTGCATATCGAATTGGCAGAGCTTATGCCGCCTTTTTAAAACCTAAAGAAGTTGTTGTGGGTTATGACATCCGTTTAAGTAGTCAACAAATTTGTCAGGCACTAATGAATGGCTTAACCGATGCGGGGGTGAATGTCAGCAATATTGGACAATGTGGCACTGAAGAAATTTATTTCGCGACCAGTCATCTTAATATGGATGGAGGTATTGTAGTCACTGCTAGTCATAACCCAAAAGATTACAACGGTATGAAATTTGTGCGAGAAGATTCTAAGCCCATCAGTAGTGATACAGGGTTAAAAGAAATAAAAGCATTGGCAGAACTTAATGACTTCACGCTTACAGAAAACAAAGGCGAAACAACTTCAATAGATGTTAAACAAGCTTACATCGAACACCTTATTTCTTATATTGATGTTTCTACACTTAAGCCCTTAAAAGTTGTTTGTAATGCTGGTAACGGCGGGGCAGGTTTAGCGATTGATTTGCTTGAAAAACATTTACCAATTGAGTTTATAAAAATACACCATGAAGCTGATGGTAACTTTCCAAATGGTGTACCTAATCCTCTACTGGAAGAAAATCGTCAACCGACTATCGACGCAATCATAGAACATAAAGCGGATTTAGGTATCGCCTGGGATGGAGACTTTGATCGATGTTTCTTCTTTGATGAAAAAGGTACCTTCATAGAAGGTTATTACATTGTTGGTTTGCTTGCAGAAACATTCTTAAAAAAACACCCCGGTGAAAAAATTATTCATGATCCACGCCTCAGCTGGAATACAGTAGAAGTAGTAGAGCAGTTTGGTGGTGAAACGGTTTTATGTAAAAGTGGCCACGCCTTTATTAAAGAGAAAATGCGTAATGTGGATGCGATCTATGGTGGTGAAATGAGTGCTCATCATTATTTTAGAGATTTCTTTTATTGCGATAGTGGCATGATACCTTGGTTGCTCATAGCAGAATTGCTTTCAGTAACTGGCCGAAATTTTTCGAGTTTGGTTGAAAAAAGAATGCAGGCTTTTCCAGCTAGCGGAGAGATAAACCGTAAAGTTGAAGATGCAACAAATGCCATAGAAAAAGTACAACATGTCTACAATGATGCCTCAATTAGTACTGATTTTACTGATGGATTAAGTATGGATATGGGTGAATGGCGTTTTAACTTGCGGATGTCTAATACTGAACCTGTTATACGACTTAATGTTGAGTCTAAAGCTGATCAGGCTTTGATGAACGCTAAAACTCAAGAAATTCTAGCGCTACTCTAGCTATTCAGTGATTTGACAAAACTCTTCGTAGGGGAAATCTGAGCCAAGATCTTTAAATTCCTGAATAAAATGCTTATCGATTCTTATTTGCTGTTCTTTTGAGATTAACTCTGAAGATTTACCAGTTTCACCTTTCCTTATCATTTCAAAGTTAGAGCCCCACGGAAGATCTCCTACTCCCATAACGTTGAATTTATGATTAATTCTTTTCATATATGGGAAAGAGCTTTTTTCAATTACTTTTCCCAACTCATCTTCTGTCAAATTAACACCCAGTGTTTCAGCCACTCGACGTATTCCTGCTTCAGGGTTAATTTTTAGTTCAGTGTATGAAGTAAGTAAGACATTAGGTTTATTTCTTAAACACCAATAACTGTTTGTGTGTTCTGCCCAAGTATTACCGAAATTCATGGCCCAATGCTTAGTTAGAAACATATCCAGCCAATCATCCACACTCGGCATGATTGCCCCGGCAAGGCTGCCTACAAAAGGGTAGCTAGATACAAAGACTTCTTTGGGATCACGTACCACTATCAAATATTTTGCTTGATCATTGAATGGCACATAGTGCGCTGATAAATGGGTCTTAATCACTCGCATGCCAGTCGGGCTAATTTTTTTTATCACATCACTATCTAAAGGGGTCATAGCTTTTTGAGATCTTTTGTTTGGTGTGTCTGGCCAAGCAACGGCATCGTGAATATTTTCGAATTCTCCATCTCCACGCCAGGCTATTTGATGCGCAATTTGCATCATCCAGTTAGTGCCACTCTTGGAAAAAGTACTGACAAAAATATCGCCTGTTTCCGGCGTGTAGCCTTCGAATACTTTTGCTAATTTTTTTTTAGTTCCCCGTTTGCCGATAAAATTAAACAGGGCTCCTGGTTTGCCGATCTTTTTCATCAGCCAATTAAATGGAACCAGTAAGAGATAATAGGGAATAGCTATTACCCAAAACACAAATTTGGGAGTTTTTCTGTTAATGACAGGAATGCTTGGTTTTGCCATGTAATTACTTTATATAATTAATAGTTATTAGTAAGAAAATAAAAAAGGCCATTAAAAAATGGCCTTTTTTAATATAGCTATGGATTAATCTGGCAGGCCAAATACAAACAAGTTATTTGCATCTGTTGCGCCAGCATATAATGAACGACCTGTGCTTACAGAAAGATATTGTTTTCCGTTGACTGTAAAGGTGGTCGGATACCCACTAATTGTTGAGCCTAAATTAACTTCCCATAATAATTCACCGGTGTTTTGATCAAGGGCCTTCATGCGGCCATTGTTATCACCACCAAAAATCAAACCGCCAGAAGTCGAAAGCAATGTCATCATCGTTGCTTCTTGCTCATATGCCCATAAGGTTTCACCTGTCTCAACTGAAATAGCAGTAACAGAGTTTGGTGCAGATTCTTGCCCAGGCGGAAGTTCTTCAGCTCGGCCAAAAATTCCATAGAGATTTTCCAAAGACGGTTCGGTTAGTGTCGCTGTCACTGTTTGACACATACGTGCCAGTGGGAAATACATGACATTATTGTCTGGGCTATAAGTCCCTGATGGCCAGCCTCGACTTAATCCGCCACAGGCAAATACTGATTGTCCAACTTCAGTGAAAAGCACTTCTGGATTAATCGTTACTGCACCAGTTCTTCCATCAATATCTGATACCAAGTTTTGATAAGTTGCAGCAGTAGCCCAAAGGAATTCGCCGGTTTCTCTATCGAGTGTGTAAACCAGCCCTGGTTTGCCTGGGATGCCAGTCAACACTTTGCGTACTTCACCAGGCTCAATGTCAGGATTAATCCAGCTAACACTATCGGGGTTTGGAGAAACTGCTGTATCAACCAATAATCTTTCAAATGGGAAGTCATAGTCCCAATGATCGACTAAGTGTTGGTAATACCAAACGATTTCACCCGTATCAGCATCGAGGGCTAAAGTAGAATTATGATAAAGGTAATCATATTCGTTACCTGCCATCGTATATTTCGGTGCTGGTGAGGTTACAGAGGTGCCAAAATAAACTAGGTTTAACTCAGGGTCATAAGATGGCACGAGCCATGTGCCGACATGCCAACGTTCGCTGTCGAGCATGTCACCCCAACTTTCTCCGTTTTCTTCTCCCATATGAGCAATTGTGCTTGTTCGCCAGATTTCTCGGCCAGTACTAGCGTCATGGGCGGTCATAATACAAGCATCTGGGCTGCCTTCAGGTTCACAGCCGCGGCCTGAAATAGCCATCCCATTGGCAATGATAGGGCCTGATGTTTGTTGAGCACCTTGACGATAGTCCATGATTAGAGTTTCCCAAACCATCTCGCCAGTTCGGGCATTTAAGGCATAGATATAATCATCTGCACTAGTATCAATGATTAGATCTTCATAGATCGCCAAGTTACGGTTAATGTCCGGTACTGGGAAATAAGGTCTGAGTTCACTCTCATCTGGCAGGCGACGTCGGTGTTCCCAGATAAGGTCACCAGATTCGATATCGATAGCTTGTGTAACATCCCAAGGGTTTGGGAAAAACATAATGCCATCATGAACTAAAGCAGTACCTTCTTGGATGCCATCACCCAATCCTCTTGTCCAAACCATACGTAATTCATCAACATTGTCTGTGTTAATTTGTTCAAGCGGACTATGGCCCCATGAATTAAGCGTGCGGCGCCACATTAACCAATCCGCAGGATCCGGGTTTTGAATCATTTCGTCAGTGACTGGCGTAAAGTCCACTATGCTTAAGCCATTGTCTAAACCATTATCTCCTGGAGCAATAGCTTCAGCCGCTGTAGCTGAGTTTAATAAAAGTGGGCTTAATAATGCTGAGCAAATAAGCAGTTTTAGTTGGTTTTTTAATAATCCCTTGTTTTGGTGATTATTTTCATGGCTTTGATGTTGCATGGATTCCCCCTGCTGACGAATTGCACTCTCTAGATAATCTTTCCAAGCACTCTAGAAGAGCAGAAAAACTCTCTATAAATTATTTTGAGCGACTGATGATAGCTGCTGGTTCTTTACATTTCAAAAAGAATATTTTTTAATTCTTTAAAGTATTTAAAAGAAAAGAATAAAAAGGCCACAATGTGGCCTTTTTATTCCAAATTCTAATAAAATTTTAGTCGGGAAGTGCGAAGACAAACAATAGGTTAGCATCAGTAGCACCGGCATAAAGCGAAAGGCCTGTACTAAATCCGATGTATTGTTTGCCACCTGCCATGAAGGTACTCGGATAGCCGCTTACGGTTGAACCGACATTGATTTCCCAGAGTAATTCACCAGAACGCTGATCAATGGCTTTCATACGACCATTGTCGTCGCCGCCAAAAATCAGTCCACCGTCGGTCGACATCAGTGACAACATGAGGGCTTCTTGCTCATAAGCCCACTGCACCACACCAGTCTCTGCAGAAATTGCCGTTACGGTGTTAAGGGTCGGAGTACCATCTGGTAATGGCAGGTTGGAAGTGAAACCGGCAATTCCGTAGAGGTTATCTAGGCTTGGTTCGCTCATGGTAGATGTCACTTCACCACAACCCCTATGTAGTGCGTAATACATCATATTAGTGCTTGGGCTATAGGTCCCAGAAGGCCAGCCACGAGCCTCACCGCCACAAGTAAAAACTTGCTGTCCAATTTCAGTAAACAGGGTTTCTGGATTAAGTGAAACTTCACCAGTAAGGCCATCAATATTGTCTATCAGGTTCTGGTATACCACTGGGGTGGCCCAGAGGAACTCGCCAGTCTCACGGTCCAGGGTATACATCAGTCCTGGTTTGCCGGGAATGCCGGTCAATACTTTACGTATTTCACCCGGTTCGATATCCGGATTGATCCATTCAACCGTATCCGGATCTGGTGCCACAGCAGTGTCGACCAGTAGTCTTTCAAAAGGAAAGTCATAATCCCAATGATCTACAAGGTGTTGGTAATACCAAACCATTTCACCAGTATCCGCGTCTAGCGCAAGGGTGGAATTATGATAGAGGTATTGAAATTCATTGCCTGCCATGATGTATTTCGGTGCTGGTGAAGTCACCGAAGTACCGAAATAGACCAGATTCAATTCAGGGTCATAAGAAGGCACCAGCCAGGTGCCGACATGCCAGCGTTCGCTGTCTAACATGTCTCCCCAGCTATCACCACCGGGTTCTCCCATTCGAGCAATGGTACTAGTGCGCCAGATTTCTCGACCGGTAGTAGCGTCATGGGCTGTCATGATACAGGCATCAGGGCTGCCTTCTGGCTCGCAGCCTCGGCCTGAAATAGCCATACCATTGGCAATAATCGGGCCTGATGTTTGTTGAGCACCTTGATGATAGTCCAATATCTGAGTTTCCCAGACCAGCTCACCAGTATAGGCATTAAGCGCATAAATATAATCATCGGCACTGGTATCGATGATCAGATCTCCAAAAATAGAGAGATTACGGTTGATAGAAGGGACCGGGAAATAATCTTCCAGGTCATCCGGCAAACGGCGGCGGTATTCCCAGATCAGGTCGCCGGATTCGATATCAATCGCCTGGACCACATCCATCGGATTTGGGAAAAACATGATGCCATCATGAACTAGTGCAGTGCCTTCTTGGATACCGTCATCCAGACCTCTGACCCATACCATACGAAGTTGGTCAACATTGTCCGCGTTAATCTGATCCAAGGGGCTATGGCCCCATGAATTTAAGGTACGACGCCACATTAGCCAGTCCGCAGGGTCCGGATTTTGAATCATTGCATCGGTGACAGGCGTAAAATTTTCAAAGAGGGAATTTACCATGGGGCCATCTTCACTCTGGGAGGGCTCATCAGCTGCGAGTGCTTGTTCAAACAAACACGAACTAAGCAGCAAGGTAATAACGAATTTAAATTTAACTGATATTTGTCTATTATTATTTTTCTGGTTTTTTCTTCTCATAATCTTCACCTGATTAATTTGGAATGTAAATCGTAATTTTTTCGGTTAAAGAGCCGCCTAAAATTATATCGCTTTCACTGATTTCGAGGGCGTGAGCAAATCCAGGAGTTTTGCCAATGACTTCTCCATTTTGCGGATTTAGCTGTAAAATATTGCCTTCCTGCATGGGGGTGGCGCCCTTTGGTTCAGCACCAATAAATAAGTTACCTGAGGAAGAAAATATAATGCTTAGAATGCGACCACCAAAATGCCTTTCGCCCAGATAATCTCCGTTTTGGGTAAACCATTGGATTCGCCCGTTTTCTCGATCAGCAACATAGACATTGCCTTCTGGGCTCATGCTTATGGCATGTGGAAGATTAAACTCACCTGGGCCATTACCTGGACTGCCCCATTCGTTTTGTTTTTGCCCTGCGGCATCATATTCAACAATACGAGCATTACAGTAGCCGTCCGAAATAAAAACATGCCCATTATCAGCAAATGCTATATCAGATGCCCCACAAGAATCTTCAAAGGGTTCTGGTAAATTACCGACACTTATTTCAAGAAGTAGAGCTCCTTCTGCGGAAAATTTGTAGACCATTGAGCTTGTTGAATCAACAGTCCAGACGTTACCCATGCCATCAACTCTTATTGTGTGAGCGCGACTAAAGAGTCCATTACCGAATGTGCGGAGGACTTGGCCTGCATTATCTATTACAACAATAGAGTCAGTTTCGTCTCCCCTATGAATAACATAATAATTACCTGCCTGATCGACCGCGATAGATGAGATTGTCTCTATGGTTAGCGGTGGGTTTATGGCAACCTCAATGAGCTCATAAGCAAGCTCGGGAGCAGTCAGAACAATTTCTCTTAATTTATTGTCCGAACCATCATCCCCAACAACTACATCATCAGCAACGGCAGGATTGTCCTGAGCAATCGCAATAAAGGGTAGAAACACCAAGAGTAAGAGGTGGTTTTTTATTATTAGTTTCATCATAGGGTTTAAGTATTAAAGTTAGTGAGTTAGTTGAGAGGATAGCATGTCTTTTAAAGACTGTTGCCAGCCAGTTGGATTATTGTAGAGTGTTTGATGATTCAATATTTTTATCTGGTTATTCTGCTCAAGTGCAAAGGTTGGAAATCCCTGCCCGCCAACGCGCTGTAATAATATTCTGCTGTCATTTATATGCTGAGCGACCTGTTCTACGCTTAAATTTTCGTAAGCTTGCTTAAATTCTTCAGCATTAATACCACATTCAACAGCAATTTGATTTAGAGTTTCTTCTTCGACTATACGAAGGCCGTCTATAAAATGCGCTTTAATCAATGCTTGGTAATAGTTTAAGTCATTCCCACCTGCAAGACTGGCGGTTAGGCATGCTTTTATTGGCGGAGTTGAATCCAAAACTGCGTTGCCAGAATTAAGCAACTCAGTTAGTGCTGTTCCTGGCGATTGCTCTGTTAACTGAGTGATACGCTCATGATGGCTCATGATGAATTGAATCATGGCGGCATCGACCACTTTATTATTCGGGGTAGAAAAAAGCCCTCCTAGATGCAGTTTGATAGGGAGATCTGTAACATCCTGGCTAGCTTTAAGTAATGGAGTAGCTCCAAAACACCAGCCACAAAGTGGGTCTGCAATTAAATGTAAAATTGAACTCATATTCTTAACACTTAAATTTCTTATTTAGCATCAATCTTTTACTAGTTTTTTGTTTAAGATATGCATTAAAGATGACACTTTTTGTTGAAAGACATAATATGCTGGCTGCAAATATAACAGTATTAAATTATTTTCAAAAACCATCGTTAGGCCTTAAATGCCTAGTCGAGAGAAGGAGTACAAAATGAGTATCAATAAAAAGTTAAGTTTTCGTAGTCTTATAAATGTCGGAGCTATAGTGCTCACTCTAGCGGCATTGTTAACAGGCCCAAATGTTTCAGCCCAAACAGCACAAACCACACTTGAATCAGAATATATTATGAGTATGGTAATACAGTTAGCCGGTGCACCTATGGACACAGGCCATACTAGCGTTGCACCGCTTGGTGGTGGAACTTTCTCCGGCCCTGGGCTTAATGGAATCATTCTTCCTGGTGGAGCAGACTGGATGACTCAAGAGTCCGGGCACAGTAGTCTAGACGTCAGAGTTACATTGCAAACCGATGATGGTGAATATATTTATTTGAGTTATGTCGGAGTTATGCATCCAACTGAATCAGGGCTGTATTGGAAGGTGACGCCAAATTTTCAAACCAGTTCAGAGAAGTATGATTGGGTAAATCATATCGTCGCTGTAGGGCAGGGTTATCTTGAAGATGGAGATTTTGCCAACGGTGTTTTTTACGATATCTTCCAAATTTTGTAGAGAAAACAGTTGTTTAATTCAGAAAGCCCTAGAATCTAGGGCTTTTTTTATCTAATGTTTACACAGCTTCGAGTATTTTAGTTAGTCAGTATTTTGGCTAAATACTGCCCGGTGTAGGATTTTTTAACCTTTGCAGTTTGTTCGGGTGTGCCAGTGGCAATAATTTGGCCACCCCCATCACCACCCTCAGGGCCGAGATCAATTACCCAGTCAGCAGTTTTAATAACATCGAGATTATGTTCAATGACGACAATTGTATTGCCATGATCACGTAATCTATGCAAAACATTCAAAAGCTGTTGGATATCATGAAAATGCAGACCTGTAGTTGGTTCGTCCAGAATATATAGAGTCTGACCGGTATCTCGTTTGGATAATTCTTTTGCTAGTTTGACGCGCTGAGCTTCACCGCCGGACAAAGTAGTTGCTGCCTGTCCTAGTTTTACATATGACAGACCAACTTCAATTAAGGTTTGCAACTTACGGGCAATAACCGGAACCGGATCAAAGAATTCACGTGCATCTTCAATCGTCATATCCAACACTTCATAAATATTTTTACCTTTATATTTAACCTCTAATGTTTCACGGTTATAGCGTTGTCTTTTACAGACATCACAAGCGACGTAAACGTCAGGTAAGAAATGCATTTCTACTTTGACTAAGCCATCACCTTGACAGGCTTCACAGCGTCCGCCTTTAACATTAAAGGAAAAGCGTCCGGGCTTATAACCTCGAGCTCGAGACTCTTGAGTAGCAGCAAACAGTTCTCGAACTGGTGTAAAAATTCCTGTGTAAGTAGCCGGGTTACTTCGCGGTGTTCTACCAATAGGACTTTGATTAATGTCGACTACTTTATCGAGTTGTTCAAGTCCGAGTAGCTCAGTATGTTTAGCTGCATTAAGAGTTGTTGCTCCGTTTAAGGCAGTTGCTGTCAATGGATAAAGTGTATTGTTAATAAGAGTGGATTTGCCTGAGCCAGATACGCCTGTAACACACGTCATCAACCCTAATGGTATTTCCAAATTTACTGACTTTAGGTTATTGCCGGATGCACCAGATAACACCAACTGTTTATCAGGGTCGGCTTTGACTCGTTGCGATGGTGTTGCAATTTGTTGCTTGCCGGATAGGTATTGACCAGTTAGTGACCTTTTTGAGTTTTTAATATTTTCAAAAGAACCTTGAGCAACGATTTCTCCGCCATGAACTCCGGCTCCGGGACCAATATCAATAATATGGTCAGCACTTTTTATGGCTTCTTCATCATGTTCGACAACAATAACGGTATTGCCGATATCACGAAGGTGACGCAAAGTATTTAACAATCGATCATTGTCACGTTGGTGTAAACCAATAGAAGGTTCATCAAGAATATACATGACGCCAACCAGGCCGGCACCTATCTGACTAGCCAAGCGTATACGTTGGGCTTCGCCACCAGATAAAGTTTCGGCGCTCCGACTTAAAGTTAAATAATTCAAACCAACATCAACAAGAAACTTAAGACGGTCTTGAATCTCTTTAAGAATTTTTTCGGCAATCTGAGCTTTCTTGCCTTTAAGATTTAGATTTTCAAAATAATCTGTGGCTGCACCAATCGTCATGGCAGTTATGCTCGGCAAATTCTTTCTGTCGATTAATACATGACGGGCATCACGTCGCAAGCGTGTACCACCACAATCAGGGCAGGATTGTGAATTGAGATATTTGGCCAGTTCTTCGCGTACCATTTGCGACTCAGTTTCACGATAGCGCCGCTCCATATTGGGCAAGATGCCTTCAAAGGGTTTACGATTGATGTAGGTCTTACCTTTATCATTGATAAAGGTGAACTCAATTTCAGTATTTCCACTACCAAATAGAATCAGGTCACGATGCTTTTTGCTGAGCTTGTTATAAGGCACATCAACTTCAAATCCATAATGCTCAGCCAGGGATTTTAATAACTGGAAATAATAGATATTGCGGCGATCCCAACCTCGCACAGCACCTTCAGCCAGGGAATGTTCTTCATCAATGATAATTTTTTCCTGGTCAAAGTATTGCTTCATGCCCAAGCCATCACAGGCACTGCAAGCCCCAGCAGGGTTATTAAAAGAAAAAAGTCTGGGTTCTAACTCGGTAATGCTGTGACCACACTTCGGACAGGCAAAAAGTGAGGAAAAGGTTATGTCATCGCCTGCACTCTCTTTACCATCATCCATGTATGTAGCAATAGCAATCCCACCAGCAATCTGCAAAGCTGTTTCAAATGACTCAGCAAGGCGCTGCATTAAATCAGGTCGCACTTTGAAGCGATCAATCACGACTTCAATCGTGTGTTTTTTGTTTTTCTCAAGATCTGGGGGGTAATCTAACTCTGTGACAATGCCGTCTACTCGAGCCCGAATAAAACCACCGGCTTTTAATTCATGAAAAATATGGACATGTTCACCTTTGCGTTCACGCACTACTGGCGCTAATAGCATCATCGGTGTTCCTTCGGGTAAAGCCAAAACCTGATCAACCATCTGGCTAACTGTTTGCGCTTCAAGTTTTAGGTCGTGATCAGGGCAGTAGGGATCGCCGGCACGGGCAAAAAGCAGGCGCAAATAATCGTAAATTTCGGTAATAGTCCCGACGGTTGAGCGTGGGTTATGTGAGGTCGATTTCTGTTCTATTGAAATAGCGGGAGATAAACCAGAAATCTGGTCCATATCTGGCTTATCCATGATGGATAAAAATTGGCGGGCATAAGTAGAAAGGGATTCTACATAGCGACGTTGCCCTTCCGCATAAAGCGTATCAAATGCCAGTGAGGATTTACCGGAGCCTGACAGGCCAGTTATAACAACTAATTTATCCCTAGGGATAGTTACATCGATGTTTTTCAGGTTGTGAGTGCGTGCGCCCCTGACAATGATTTCGTCCATTTTCTTTTTACTTCTTGTTTGAAAGGCTAAACCCACCATTATACGTAGTAAGCTAATAGAAAGAAGAATCTAATCGAAATATTTCCCAAGCATGCTAGAATTAGCTTATCTAAAGAGAGGAGATTTATCGTGGCAAGTCGAGGTATTAATAAAGTAATTTTAGTCGGAAATGTCGGGCAAGATCCAGAGACACGTTATATGCCAAATGGCAATGCTGTAACCAACATTTCCATAGCAACCAGTGAAGCATGGAAGGATAAAAATACTGGTGAACAACAGGAGCGTACGGAGTGGCATCGGGTCACTTTCTATCAACGCTTAGCGGAAATCGTCGCTGAATATGTTAAAAAAGGCTCTAAACTCTATGTTGAAGGACGCCTCCAAACTCGCTCCTGGGAACAGGATGGTGTGAAGAAATATGCGACAGACATTATTGCCAATGAAATGCAGATGCTAGACAGTAGGGGTGGATCAAGTGATAGTTATGCTCCTAAACAAGCACAATCGGCGCCACCAGCCCCGCCATCGAGAAATGAAACGCCAACTCAACAAGCTCCAGCGGATATGGATAGTTTCGATGATGATATTCCGTTTTAAATCTAGCTTGTAAGAAAGCAAAACTAAGCTTTTGTCATTGTGAAATTATTAGTTTTTGGATCAAACAGCCCACTGGGTAAAAGTTTCACTCAGTTACTAGAAAGCGAATCTGTGGACTTCTTCGCTATCAACGATGACGAAGCCATTATTTATGACTCAGATAGGCTGGTAACATTAATCAATGATGCGCAGCCTAGTCAGTTACTAAATCTAAGTTTAAATCCAGGTCTATTTCAGTCTGAAGCGACTATAAGTAAAGAGCGCATCGGACAGTTGACTCAAGCTTGTACAACTTTACTGAAAGCAGCTAAAAAACAGAAAATACCGCTTATTCATCATTCGTCAGCGGCAGTCTTTGACGGCACAAACCCTAAGCCATATCTTGAAACAGAACCTTGTTCACCAAAAAATCCTTTAGGTAAATTAGCGTTTAATCTTGAAAAGAAAGTAGCTAAGTATGCGAAGCATATAATTTTACGTACTGAAGGTATTTTTAATAATGCGACAGAATTTTTTGATAACTGTATAGACGAATGTAAACAGCATCAGGGTAAATTAAATCAACTTGATCAGCGTTGTAGCCCAACTTCGATAGCAGATGTAGCTAGAGTTTTATTTGCTATCAATAATCAATTAGCATGCGCTGCAAGTCCTTGGGGTATTCATCAATATTGTGCATTGCAAGCAACTCACCGCCACACTTTTGTAGAAGGTTTCTTAACAGGAGCAGCAGAATTCGACAAAGCACTAGCAGCAGTTATTAATGACCTTGAGATATCCACACAAGAAACCAGCAAAGCCCAATTGGGAAACTCAGTGTTAGATTGCCAGAAAATTATGGCTAGCTTTGGTATTAAACAACGCTCTCGTGGTGATGCTATGAATGAGCTGCTTACAGAAAGGTATGCTTGATTAAACCATCTGGTTAAACAAATGAACAAAAACTCCTTAACTGCTATTGATGATGCTTTAGAATATATCTTAAGAGATGTGTCTGCTGATTCTCTTAGAATTGAAGAGCTAGCATTAAGTGAAGTAGCCGGAAGAGTTATTGCTGAAACAATTGAAGCCAGCATTAATGTACCGGGATATGATAACAGTGCGATGGATGGCTTTGCTGTAAATACTGACTTTGTTAAAGATCCAGAAACCACTTTACGCATTTCTCAAGTTATTCCAGCAGGTATTACTGGTACTAATCTAGAATCAGGGACAGCCGCAAGAATATTTACTGGCGCACCAATTCCTTTAGGAGCCAATGCTGTTATTTTGCAAGAAGATACTGAATACGATGATAAGCAAGTGAAAGTTATGCATGCGCCACATGCTGAGCAGAATATTCGTTTATGTGGTCATGATATCCAACAAGGTGATGTCATTCTTGAACAAGGCCATAAACTTCTGCCACAAGATATTGGATTACTAGCCTCATTAGGTATACCGAATGTAAATGTTTATAAGCCCTTAAGAATTGCTATTTTAAATACAGGCGATGAGTTAGTGACGCCAGGTGAGCAATTAAACTCTGGTCAAATTTATGAGAGCAACAGCTACACTTTAGAGGCTTTATTAAACAATTTGGGTATGCAAACCCAAAGACTAGGTATTGTTAAAGATGATTTGAATTCAACTCAACAAGCATTATTAAAAGCAACTGAAGAAGCGGACTGCATTATTAGTAGTGGTGGAGTATCGGTTGGTGATGCCGATTATATAAAAACTGCTGTAGAGAATTTAGGTGAACTTTCGTTATGGAAGTTGGCAATAAAGCCGGGTAAGCCATTTTCTTTTGGTCGAGTGAAAGAGACTCCTTTTTTTGGACTGCCCGGAAATCCTGTTGCGGTTTTTGTAACTTTTCTTATGTTGGTTCAACCTTATTTACTTAAGAAGCAAGGAGCAAAAACTATACATCCAGAAAAATACCTAATGCCTTCGGGCTTTGAAGTTTCTAATGGGGCAAGTAGGCAAGAGTATATAAGAGTTCGTTTACAAAAATGTTTACAAGGTGAGCAAGAACTAATTCCATTTACTAACCAGGGCTCTAGTGTGATGACTTCAACGTCCTGGGCAGATGGTCTGGCTATTATTCCAATCAATTCTACGATAGAGAAAGGTGACCCGCTCGAATTCTTACCTTTTACCGGTTTGCTGTAATTTAAAGCAATAAAGTATGATGATCCTGTAATGGTGATTAAATTAATAAAATATTTACTGTTGGTTGGGGCATTGCTTGTGCAAGCTTGTGCCACCAGTGATATCAATCAGTCGCAGCAAATTGAAAATTCTGACTCTGTCAATCTGGAGGGAACGAATGTTGAAATCCCAAACAGACAAACTTCGGACCCTATTCTGCGTGCTCGAATTCTGGCAGACATGCTTTTTGAAGCTAGTTTAGCCTTTGATGATAATCGACTACTACTGCCAGCTGGTGATAATGCTTATGACCGCTACAGGGAAGTTTTAAGCTTTGCTCCCGATAATCAAGTTGCACTCAAAGGGGTTGAAGATATTGTTGATCGTTATGTGATGATGGCAATTCAAGCAATAGAAATTGGTCAATTTGATGATGCTGAAGATTACTTAGATAGGGCGGTGAGTATTAATCCTGGTAAAGAAAATATTGTTGAAGCAAGACGAGTGCTGGAGATAGAACAAAGTGTTAGTAGAGAATATTTCCCACTTGACCCTCAAGAGCTAGCTGTTCAAAGCTTGGTAATAATGTCTCAACTAGGCAGTATTGGAGAATTAGTAAGAAACTACGATGCAACTTTTTTAATTACAGCACGTAGTGATGCAGAAGCTCGCTGGATATATCAGATTATGAGAGAAGCTGTTGGTGGGTACCGATTACGCGGCAACATTACTCTGGGTACACAACCTGCAATTCAAATTAATATTCCACAGGCCTAATCTATTTTTTGGAAGATAATAATGAAATTCTTTAAAGTAATAATATTGATGAGTTGCCTCTTACCTTTAAGCGCATTTGGTCAATTAAATATTTGTCTCGGTGATGCATATAGCAATGAAATGCCTCCTTCTGCTTCAAACATTGCGGTTTATATAACAATAAGTAATGTGGGTAATCATGGTGTTAATTTAGAGAGTGTTACTAGTATTGATGCTGAGTCTGCAATGATTCATCGTAGCACCTTGGGAAATGGCATGATGACAATGCAGCATCTTTCAGAGTTATATATCCCATCTCAAGAAACTGTAAGATTAGAGCCGGGTGGAATGCATATTATGTTGACAGACTTGAGACGCTCTTTTAGGGCCGGAGAGCAAATCAGGATGAACTTGAATTTTAGTAATGGCTTAGTTTTAAGAGTAGACGTGCCAATACTGGAAAATTAATCGCTGTATGTCGTCAGCACTAATTGGTCCAACTAGTGCTGACGGGATACAAACAATGGTAACTTCGTGTTTGATGCTGCTGACACATTTACAACCACTGCTGGTGGAGATGATTTAGGTGAAGCCTATACAGACGAAAATGAAGATGGCATATACAATTTAGGCGAATTTTTTGTCGATACAAATACCAATCTGGTGAGAGATGGTGGAAATGGCTTATGGGATGGTCCATGCCTTGCAGCAGTGGATGCAAGTGCACTTTGTGCTGGTCTAAGCACTGTTACTATTTCTGCAACAAATACCATTATTATGTCTACAGATTCCGCTCGACTGACCGATACTACTTGGGCTTTTGGCGCTCCTACAACTGTCATTGGATTAACACAAGGTGCTTCTACTAACAGCTCTGGCTTAATAGTTGCTGATGATAATACTAATGCTGATGCTCTTGGTGGGAACCCTATGCCGGGAGGTACAACTATCACTTTCAGTATAGATGGTAGTGGTGTTTCAATGGTGGGAACCTCTAGTTTTACAGTTGATGGTTTAGCTTCAAGTCCTACCGGTCCTTACACAGCGGGTATTAGGGCTGATGCAGTAGCTCTAACAGATCCATTGCCAACTGGTATTAGCTTACTATTGACTATAACCCCACCTGATGCCCCACCAACTCAATTTAGTTGGCCAATTGTGCTGGCACGTTAATCTACAGCGAGATAGTTAAGCTCGACTCTTAACCAAGTTGTCCACCACGGCTGGATCAGCCAAGGTCGAGGTATCTCCAAGACTATCTAATTCATTTGCGGCGATCTTACGCAAGATTCGACGCATGATTTTGCCGGAACGCGTTTTAGGTAAGCCAGGTGCCCACTGAATAACATCGGGTTTAGCAATCGGACCTATTTCTTTGGTAACCATGGCAATTAGTTCTTTCCTTAATTCGTCAGTTTCTTCAACACCAATCATTAAGGTCACATAGGCATAAATACCCTGACCTTTAATATTATGGGGGAAACCAACCACTGCAGCTTCTGCTACAGCATGGTGTAAAACTAAGGCGCTTTCCACTTCTGCAGTACCAAGTCGATGGCCACTTACATTAAGCACGTCATCCACACGGCCTGTTATCCAATAAAAACCATCTTCATCTCTACGAGCACCGTCTCCAGTAAAATAATAACCTGGATAGGTTGAGTAGTAGGTCTCTATACAGCGTTGATGGTCACCATATACTGAGCGAATCTGGCCTGGCCAGCTATCTGTAATCACTAGATTGCCCGAAACAGCACCTTCTAGAATATTCCCTTCAGAGTCTACTAATGCAGGGGAGACTCCAAAAAAAGGTAAGGTAGCTGAACCTGGTTTAAGGTCTGTGACGCCAGGAATAGGTGTAATCATGAGCCCGCCGGTTTCAGTCTGCCACCAGGTATCCATGATGGGACATTGCCCTTTTCCGACTTGATGGTAATACCACTCCCAGGCTTCCGGATTAATAGGTTCTCCTACGCTTCCTAATATTCGAAGAGAACTCCTTGAAGTACTTTGAAGTGGCTCATCACCTTGCGCCATTAATGCTCTTAAAGCAGTAGGGGCGGTATAGAATGTATTCACCTGGTATTTATCAATTACTTGCCACAGTCGGCTGGCATCCGGATATGCTGGCACACCTTCAAAGATCAGTGTAGTTGCACCGTTTGCCAATGGGCCGTAAACGATATAAGAATGTCCAGTGACCCAACCTACGTCTGCTGTACACCAGTAGATATCACCTTCATGATGATCAAAAACATAATGATGTGTGATAGCGGCCTGAAGAAGGTAGCCAGCACTGGTGTGTAATACACCTTTAGGCTTACCGGTGGAACCAGAGGTATAAAGAATGAAAAGCGTATCTTCGCTATCCATAGATTCTGGTACACATTCAGAACTCACATCCTTTATTGCTTGGTGATACCAAATATCCCTATCTTCTTGCCAGTCGATCTTGTTACCAGTGTGCTTTATTACCAAAACAGTATGCACATCTGGACAACTCTTTAGTGCTTTATCAGCATTAACTTTTAAAGGTACTGATCGGCCACCACGTAGGCCTTCGTCGGCAGTTATTAATGCCTGACAATCTGAATTAAGGATGCGGTCTTTTAATGCTTCTGGAGAAAATCCACCAAACACAACAGAATGGATGGCGCCAATACGAGCACAAGCCAGCATCGCAAAAGCAGCCTCGGGGATCATGGGCATGTAGATACAAACTCTATCGCCTTTTTTAACACCACGTTGTTTTAATACATTAGCCATCTGGCATACATGATCATGTAATTCTTGATAAGTGATTTTTCTGTCAGTGCCGGGCTCATCACCTTCCCAGATAATAGCGATTTGGTCTGCGCGTTCAGGCAGGTGGCGGTCAATACAATTGGTGCTAACGTTGAGTTTACCTCCGTTAAACCAGTTGAACTTACCTTGTTTCATGTCACCTTGGTAAACAGTGGAAAAGGGCTGATTCCAATCTAGAAAGTGGGTCGCCTGATCTGCCCAGAAAGTTTCCGGATCATCAATAGATTGCTGATAAAGGCTTGAGTATTCTTCTAAATTAAGATGAGAAATTGCTCTAGCTACTTCAGAGACGGGGTATATGGTTTGATCAGACATTACTTTCCTCTATATGCTAGATAGGCTTGTCCTATTAAAGCCGAAAGTTATTTAGGCAGCTTGAACAGGTATTGTATTACTAGAACGAGTAATAGTATTAGTTTCGTCCAGATATACCATGCTAGGTTCATAATTCAATAATTCAATAATTCAATAATTCTTGGTCGCTATAAGCGCAATACGCGCAAATAATCAGACGATTACCAACAGCCGCTTTATGGGCTGCTGCACCATTTACGGAAATGATTTTTGAACCAGCCACAGCGCGAATGGCATAAGTCGTGAAGCGCTTACCATTAGTAACATTATAAATCTGGATTTGTTCGTATTCACGAATGCCAGAAAAGTCCAGTAGGTCTCCATCTATGGTGCAGGAGCCTTCATAATCAAGCTCAGAGTGAGTGGCGCAAGCGCGGTGTAACTTTGTTTTCAACATGGTGCTGTTCAATATTGATTCCTCATTTGGTTGGGATTCGGTCATTAATAAAGAAAAGGGCGTCATTATTGCTATAACGCAATTAACGCGCAAGTACAGGTCAATATTAAGAGATTTTAGCTCAAATTAGCTTAATCGAAATATTATCAATCAATCGTGTATTTTCTAGATTGGCTGCAACTAACAAAACTAAATCTTTATCGCCTGGTTTGGCGGGCAATAGAGATTTTGCATTACAGATAGAGAAATAATCAGGGTCTAACCCTGCAGAAGATATAAGTTTTAATGCGACCTGCTCTAATTCAGAAAAAATTGGATTTGAATCTTGTTCAAGAGTTTTAACAGTATTTTTGAGGCTTTGGTAAAGAATTGTAGCTTGTTGTTTTTGTTCTAAGCTAAGGTAATTATTTCGTGAACTCAATGCTAATCCTGAAGTTTCTCGAGTAGTAGGCATACCTATAATTTCTATTGGTAAATTTAAGTCCTGTACTAAATTTTTAATGATTGTTAGTTGTTGATAATCCTTTTCACCAAAATAGGCTTTATCTGGTTGGCAGAGATTAAAAAGCTTAGTGACAACAGTACAAACACCATCAAAGTGTCCCGGCCTGCTGGCGCCGCAATGTAATTTACTTAAACTAGGTGTTGTGACCAGAGTGTCAAGTGCTGGGCCAGCGGGGTATATTTCTTCGACTTTAGGGGCGAAGACGGCATCACAATTAAGTGAACTAAGCGCTTTTATATCAACATCAAAACTACGTGGGTAGTTTTGTAAGTCTTCATTCGGGCTAAATTGTGTTGGGTTTACGAAAATTGTAGTGATGACAAAGTCACACTGCTTGCCGGCTGAACTTACCAGTGATAAATGCCCTTCATGTAAATTACCCATGGTCGGCACTAACCCAATACTTAGACCATCATTTTTAACAAGCTTAAGGGCTTGCCTTAAGTCTGCAATTGTCTGGAAAATTTGCATGTAGTTTATATTGGTTTATTTATAAGATTGTTCAGGGCTAGGGAAAGAGCCATCTTTAACTGCGTTAACATAAGACTTTATAGCGCCAGGGATACCTTCTTTAGATTTAGCAAGAAAGTTTTTTACAAATTTTGGGGTGACAGGTGAAATGCCTAAAACATCATGCATAACCATGATCTGTCCATCAACATCTTTGCCCGCACCAATGCCAATGACAGGAATGCTTAGCTTCTCGCTGATAGCTAATCCTAATGAACTAGGGATACATTCTAGGAGAAGCATACTGGCACCATACTCTTCCAACATAAGTGCTTCTTGGATTATGGTATTCGCCTGTTGTGGATCTCGACCTTGAACCCTAAAGCCACCTAGGCGATTGACAGATTGTGGCGTTAGCCCCATATGAGCACAAACCGGAATTCCACGCTCGGTTAGGAGGCGAGTGCTCTCAGCGATCCATGCCCCTCCCTCTAATTTAACGACATGCGCACCGGCTCGCATTAATCGAGCGGCATTATCTAGGGTTTGGCTTTCAGATGAGTAAGACATAAAAGGTAAGTCGGCAATCAATAAAGCACCTTGATTGCCGCGTTTAACGCATTGCATGTGATAAATAATATCTTCCATGGTTACTGGAATAGTGGAGTCGTGACCTTGTAGCACCATACCCAATGAGTCGCCTACTAATATCACTTCAATGCCTGCTTCGCAAAATAGCTGCGTAAATAAGGCATCATAAGCTGTAATACAGACAAATTTTTCGCCTTTCTGTTTCATCTCCTGAAGTGTATGGAGCGTAATCGAAGTCAAAATTTATTCCTGTTCAACTCTTATATTAGAGCTGGCTTTGGGTTGAAAAAATGGCGAGTACCTTTACGAGTACTGAGTATATGCTCAACCAGTTGTGAATAGTCATCGTCATTGTTTACTAAGTCAATTTCAGCGCTATTCACAACAAATAAGCTGCTTTCATCATAGTAGTGAAAAAAATTCGTATAAGCATCTATTAAATCGAGTAAGTAGGTTCGGTCAATTGATTGCTCATAAGCTATTCCGCGGTTTTGAATACGTTCATACAATACATCTACTGGTGCTTGTAAATAAATAACCAAGTCTGGTTTCGGAGCATCTATAGTTAAATGTTCATAAACATTTTCATATAATTGGAATTCATCGGTATCAAGGTTTTGCTGAGCAAAAATGCGATCTTTTTCCATTAAAAAGTCGGCTACTCTCACCGGTTCAAACATATCGTCCTGGCGCAGTTCTTGAAGTTGTTGGGCGCGCTGAAAAAGAAAAAACAGCTGAGTCGATAAAGCATTTTGTTTTGGGTTTTTATAGAAGCGATCCAAGAATGGATTATCTTCGCTCTTTTCCAGCAGCATGTCGTAATTGAAACTAGCAGCTAGTCGCTTCGCTAGACTGGTTTTACCAACACCTATTGGGCCTTCAATAGCGATATATCGAGGAGTGTTCGGGTCGCTTAGAGGAATACTTGTTACGCTGTCTGACACATCGATACCATATACATTAGTGCAAATTAATTGAAGAGCTTATTTAGTTGAACTTTCTGATTTTACCTTGCGTTTACGAGGTTTTGGAAGCGAGGACTGTTGTAGTGATTGTCGCATAGTCTGGCGTTGTTGGGCATCGGCAGTCTGATAGCTAGTCCACCATTGCCCTAGTCCCTTCATTTCTTCACCACTAGCCTCCCGAAGTAATAGAAAATCATAAGCAGCACGAAAGCGTTTCTTGGTGACTAATAATTCGGCTTTTTTACCATTGTGGCGTTCTAAGCGTAGTTGATATTCCCAGATTTCGCGCATGGGGATGCTAAAGCGTTTAGGAATGGCGATTTGTGCAAGCTGATTCTCAATAATTTCTTGTCCAGCGTCATGCATTGCCAGCATTGGTGGTAATTTTGTTGAAAGTTTTTGTTGGTACGATCTTCTAACTGCTGGCCATAGAATCGCAGCTAATAGAAAAGCTGGTGTTACGCTCTTTTTATTTAATATGCGTTCATCTGTACTGCGAAATGCCCCCTCAAGCATTAATCTATCTCGAGAATCTGAAAAAGAAATTATGTTGGATAATGGAGGGAAAAGTACGCCAAACACTTGATACATATAGAGTTTATTGAATGTTAATAAGCCGTTACCATTAAAGAATAGCTTCATAAACTCATCGAACAGCCTGGCTGGAGGGGTTGATTCAAGTAAAGAGGCGCATGCTTTAATAGGCGCTTCAGTTTTCTCTTCAATAGTAAAATTCAGTTTGCTGGCCAGCCTTATAGCTCGTAAAATTCTGACAGGATCTTCTATATAGCGTTGCTCTGCGTCTCCAATTATTCGTAAGATCCGATTTTGAATGTCTTCCATACCATGACAAAAATCATATACAGTAAAACCTTGCACAGTGTAATAAAGGGCATTAACTGTAAAGTCACGCCGTACCGCATCTTCTTCTATAGTCCCGTAGACATTATCCCTTAGAAGCATGCCGCTTTGATTTTGTACTGAATCGAGATGTTTTACATTTCGGGCTAAGCTATTACCACTGACTTTAGTACTTTGGCTTGATTGGGCCCTAAAGGTAGATACTTCAATAATCTCACGACCAAAATGGACATGCACAATTCTGAAACGCCTACCAATAATTCTAGAATTTCTGAATACTTTAGAAACTTGTTCAGGACTAGCATTGGTTGCAATATCGAAATCTTTTGGATGTAAATTTACTAGTAGGTCGCGTACCCCACCACCAACCATGTAGGCATCGAAGCCAGCGTCGTTTAGTTTGTACAATACTTTTAATGCAGAAGGACTGATCTCTTTTCGAGAAATTCCATGATCAGCACGACGGATGACGATAGGTTCAGTGGAGGGCTGCTTTATTTGTTTCGAATGCTTGGTCAAAGTTAAATGCTAATAAGCTAAAGCCGTCATTCTACACAAGTGTGCAGCAAATAAAAAAGCCGATAAGATTTTAGTCTTATCGGCTTGGTAAACCTTATTTTTTATTATTATTGTATGACATCCCTGTAGCAACATTCGGAAACAAATTGTTACCTTTGTCAGGGTACTCTCGCCCCTTAAATTGACCTCATGCTTCCCCCCTTGCTGTGCTGATTTTTAGCTAGGGTACAGCTTGACGCTGTGAGCCTGGATCAAACTATTGCACTGTCTAAGTATTCTAATTGTTATTAGTTTTTAATTGTTAGAGACAGACAATATGGCTAATACTAGAACAGTATTCGTGCCAAGTGAATAGATAATATGAAATCAATCATAAAATCAAACGCTTGTGACAGCTTGTCTACAAAGTGATTTTTTTTAGCACAGTAAAAATGTGAAAGATATGTGAAATAATGTAACTGCTAGGGTTGTTTGGTAACAAACTAATGTCGGACCTTGTTTTGTAGTGCGCTACTATCAGCGATAAATATTAATGTTCAGGTAGTTTTCTTTTGTCTAGGAATACTAAAACGTTGGCGTCTTTCCCAGAGGCATTTTCGACTAATACCAAGTTTCTTGGCTAATTGTGTCTCGTTCATTGAGTCCTGATGATCAAGAACAAAGCGCTGGAAATAATCTTCGAGAGATAAGTCTTCAGCTGGGTCACCATCTTTTTCTTCAGTATTAGTGCTTTCGTTTTCCATCAGCTGGATGACATTATTTCTGTTCTGCTGGATTTGATTTATCTTTAATGAATCAATTTCAACAAGTTCAACGTCAATACCTAGTAAGTCAATTGGTATTTGAGTGCCCTCAGTAAGAATTACTGCACGTTCAATTGCATTTTCTAATTCTCGTACATTTCCAGGCCAAGGGTATATGGTGATCGCTTGAATAGAGTCGGTGCTGAAATACATAGCTTCTCTACCTAAACGACTACAGATTAGATTCAACTTTTTGTCAGCTAATTCTAATATATCTGTATCGCGTTCTCTCAGCGGTGGTATCTGCAGTGGCATGACATTAATTCGATAAAATAAATCTTCTCGAAAACGGCCTTCTAGAACAAATTGTTTTAAATCTCGGTGAGTAGCGGCTATTAAACGCACATCAACTTTAGTTGACTGAACAGAGCCAACTTTTCTGATCTCATGTTCTTGCAAGACACGTAAAAGCCTTGCTTGTGCTTCAAGTGGCAATTCGCCAATTTCATCAAGAAACAAAGTGCCATTATTGGCTGCCTCTACTAACCCAGTACGTGCAGAGGTAGCACCAGTAAATGATCCCTTTTCATGTCCAAACAATTCAGACTCAATCAAATTCTCTGGAATAGCAGCGCAATTAATTGAAATAAGGTTTGAGTCTTTGCGAGAGCTAGCTTCATGTAATGCTTTTGCAACCAGCTCCTTGCCGGTACCAGACTCACCTTGAATTAATACTGATGAGTTTGTTAATGCGACTTTACGAATTCGCCTAAATAATTCCTTCATTGATGGGCAGCTACCAACCATACCAGGAACAGGTTCTTCATTAGGTTTTGATGTTTGCTTGCTTTTGTCGCTACCCGTATTTGACATGACTGCTTCTAGATTGGTCAAAACTTCTTCATTTTCATAGGGTATGGAAAGGTAATCCATTGCTCCGTTTTTAGAAGTATCAATGGCAGATCGTAAACTTGCTAAATTGCTACTGATTAAAACTGGAATTGAAGAATGTTTAATTAGATTGGTCCCGGGAGAATCAGGTAAACGCAGATTACAGATAACAGCATCAAACTGACCTAAATTACTTTTAAGTGCTTCACCAACAGATGAGCATGATTGAAATTGAAACCCGGCCGATTTCAAAATTTCAGAAAGGTTTCCAAGATTTTCTTGGTCATTTTCTACAATTAGTATATTTGCCATAAAAAATGAACTGTATGAGAAAGTAGCTAAAGTTTGTCTTAAAATGACGTTTTATTAATAAATATGTTTCCTTTCTACTCATATTCAACAGAAAGTGCAACAGTAGTGATCAAGAAGAAGATGTCTCTTGGAGGTTCTAGATCTAAATAGAGCGGTTTCTTGCGTTGCTAGGTTTATTTATCAATATTGCCATGAAAGTATATTGAGTCACTTCTCATCAAGCTTTTGTAAATTTCGTAATTTTGGAATTTGCCAGTTTTCAATTGCCCACTCAAGAATATCGGAGGGTTTGCTTTTCTTTAGGTCGTTAGGTGGATTTTGTTGCAAATACAATAAAGCTTGGTACAAAGTAGAGGAGGGGTCACTTAGGTCCAATGCAGTTGCATGATGTTGTTTGCTAAGTTTCTGACCCTGATCATTAATAATGACTGGGATATGCCCATAATAAGGCTGAGGGAAACTTAATAAACTCTGTAAATATATCTGTCTATAGCTTGAATCAATTAGATCGATACCGCGAATAATATGAGTAATTTCTTGAAAAGCGTCATCAACAACTACAGCAAGTTGATAGGAATATAGCCCATCTTTACGTTTAATAATGAAGTCTCCAGTTTCTGACTCTAGGTTTTGAGATTGCTTGCCTTGCAATAAATCGTCAAACTCCAAAATTGAGTTAGAAACTTTGCAACGTATGGCATAGTTTCCAGGCTCTAAGCCTGAATCATTTATGTTGCGCCTTCTACAGTTTCCTTGATAAATGCCTCCCTGCTGCTGGATGTCTTTTCTGTTACAAGTACATGGAAAAACTGAGGTCTGTTCTTGTAACTGGTTTAGAGCAAGTTGGTAAGCAGTGTGGCGATCGCTCTGATACAAGACTTCGCCATCCCAATATAAATTTAAGCATTCAAGTGCCTGTAAGATTTGTTTCGCTGCTATTACACTTTCTCGAGGGGGGTCGAGATCCTCCATGCGGACATACCACTTTCCTTTGTTTGCGCGAGCATCAAGGTAACTGGCAAGCGCGGCAATTAGTGAGCCGGCATGTAAAGGACCAGTAGGAGAGGGCGCAAAACGTCCTCTGTAAGGTGAGGTATCAAGTTTAATAGGAGCAGAAATATTTAAGCTCCTAGTTGTTTTTCCTTGATTTCGTCTAGTGTTTTACAATCGATACATTTATTAGCAGTTGGCCGTGCTTCGAGACGACGAATACCAATTTCAACACCGCAGGAATCACAAAAGCCATAATCATTTTTTGCTATCATTTCGATAGTTGAATCGATTTTTTTTATCAATCGGCGCTCACGGTCACGAGTTCTTAATTCTATACTGAATTCTTCTTCGAGGGTGGCACGGTCAGCCGGGTCCGGTGGATTAGCTGCTTCATCCTGCATATGGTGAACAGTTCTATCGACCTCTTCCATTAGCTCGTTACGCCAGTTTAGCAGTATATTTTTAAAATGGTCGCGCTGCGCTTCATTCATGTACTCTTCACCCCGTTTCATCTTATAGGGAGTGAACTCACTGACCTCGAAATGCGCATTAGGGTCTCTAGGCTTGGTTATGGCTTGGCTCTTAGATTTCTTTACTGCTGGTTTCTTTTTGGCAGGCGCTTTCTTTGGCGCTGCTTTTTTTGCTACAGGTTTCTTCTTAGCAACAACCTTTTTAGGAGCAGCTTTTTTAGCAACAGGCTTTTTCTTTGGTGTAGTTTTTTTCGCAACAGCTTTTTTAGCAGCAGGTTTTTTCTTAGCAACAACTTTTTTAGGTGTATCTTTTTTAGCGACAGGCTTTTTCTTTGGTGCGGCTTTTTTTGCAGCAGGTTTTTTCTTAGCGACAACTTTTTTAGGAGCAGCTTTTTTAGCAATTGCCTTTTTAGGGCTAGCTTTTGCCTTTACAGGCGCTTTAGCTTTCGCTTTTGACTTGGCTGCTGTTGCTTTTTTGGCTTTAGGAGCCGGTTTCTTTTTGGTTACCATTACAATATCTCTTCCTAACTGACTACTTAAATTACTGGCAGCTATTTTAATTTGCTGATCTTATAGCTATCTGGCTCAAGTAAAATTTCTGTAAGCCACATTCACGAAAGGAATGCATTCTACTGGTTTATTTGAAACCAGCAAACTATTTGTCAGGCTTCTTATAGCCTCTTTAGATCAGATTCTTTTATATAAATATTTCCATCCTTAACTTCATAATCAACAGCCTGCAAACTCTGCCCTTTACAGGGGCCCTGTATGCATTCACCATTCTCAATATCAAATAAAGCTCCATGATTAGAACATTGAATTAGATCGCAACTATTGTTCAAAAACTTATCTGGTTCCCAGTTCAAAGGAGCATGCAAATGTGGGCAGAGATTAAGATACACAAATATTTGATCATGTTTGTTAATTGCAAAAAGCGCTATCTGATCAATTTCAAAACTGTAGCTGGACCCTTCAAGAATGCTGCTGATTTGACAAAGCACTTTCTCCATATGTTTGCATTAGGTCCCAAGTGCTTGGTTAAAGTCAGCAATAAGGTCTTCTTTGTCTTCAATTCCAATTGAAAATCTAACCATGGAATCAGGTATACCCATCGAAGTTCTGCGTTCTGGCCCCATTTCAAAATATATCGTATGTGCCACAGGGATTCCTAAACTTCGGTTATCGCCTAAATTGCTTGAACTCACTATCAGTTCAAGTGAATTGAGAAAGTCAAAGCAATCAATATTATCTTCTAATTCAATGCTTAGTATTGCGCCAAAATGTTTAAACAGTTCACGAGCTCTGTCATGTTGAGGGTGAGCTGGTAAGCCTGGATAACTGACTTTTTTAACTTTTGGGTGCTGGTCACATAATTCTGCAATTGCTAGTGCATTTTCACAGGCATGCCTGATTCTTAAATTTAAAGTATCAGAGCCCACTGAGATATGGTGTGCTGCTTCAGGGGCTAAAGCTGCACCGAAATCACGCAGCCCTTTTTTGCGTATCTGAGTGATTCCCCATTGCGCAGAGTCTTTATTTTTATAGTTGTCGTATATATTGTCAAAGCTGCTCCAATCATAAAGACCAGTATCGGTCACACTGCCACCCAAGGCATTACCATGACCACCTATGTACTTGGTCAAAGAGTTGATTATCAGACTTGCTTTAACGTCAACTGGCAAAAACAAGCAAGGTGAGGTCATGGTGTTATCAACAAAATAAATGAGTTTTTGTTTTTCGCACAAATCACCAATAGCTGATAGATCAGCAACTTGTGTGACCGGGTTTGCAATGGTTTCTACAAATACCAGTTTGGTATTAGGTCTGATGGCAGCTTCAACATTAGCTACATCTGTAGCATCAACGAAAGTGATTTCGATGCCTAAGCTAGTTAAAGTATTAAATAAGCTGTTGGTATTGCCGAACAGAAAAGCACTGGAGACGATATGATCTCCAGATCGTAATAATGAAAGTATAGTAGAACCAATAGCTGCCATGCCTGATGCAAAAATAACACTGGCAAGGCCTTGTTCCATCAACGTGATTTTATTAGCAAGCGCATCTATGGTTGGGTTGTTTTGCCTACCATAAGCGTAGCCTTGGCGTTTATTTTGAAATACCTCTGCCAGCTCTCTAGCATCTTCATAGCCATAAGCGACTGATGTATGGATTGGCTTATGCAATACACCATGCTCAGGCCGGCCTTCACGGTCAGCATGCAAAATAGTACTTGTGAATTGTTTCTTTTTCATTGTGCAGTGATATTGCTTTTAAGTGTTGGAATAAAAAAGTGGGCGGATGATACTCCTATTTTTAACGGTATAGAAGTGTCGTTATGAAGAGATGATGTGGCTATAATCAGATTTGGGTCGGATTTGGTTTATTCTTCCTTCACCATGACATCTATTAGAACACTCAGATCTTGCTCAGGGGCAGGATCTGTAGAGTCTTCAGGTCCGACCCACAGCTGCCCCATCATTCCGGCTTCAGCGTGATCAAGAATGTGGCAGTGATACATCCACATGCCGGGTCTGCCCTCAAAGTTAACAGCAATTCGTACTGTTTCTCCTACAGGGACATCAATCGTGTCTTTCCATTCAGGTATGCGATTCTCATCAAGAACCTGAAAGAAGTAGCCGTGTAAATGAAAAGGGTGATTGAAATCGGAGTTGTTAATTAAATTCCAGACATGGGTTTCACCAACTCGTGCTTGTAAAGGCTCCAGGTTCCAATAGGGAATACCATTAAAGCCCATTTGAATTGGCATATTGTTACCTACTTCATCGATGGTCATTTCTAAATCTGTTTCTATGGCGTTGCCGATGTCAATAGCTTCAATAGTACGAAGTTGTTCAGGAATCTGAGCTGGTATAACAGCTTCATCCATGACTGTTTCAATGGGACTGAGGATCTTCGGTAAACTGTACCAAATCCACGGTTAAAAGGGACCCATCGGAATGTTTGAGTAGTGCCTGGTTCATGCATAGGCGTGAATACAACATCTGCCCGTTCGGACGGCGTTACAACCACTCGGCCGGCTTCTCTGGAGCGCTCAGCTAATCCATTATCACCACCTAAAATGGTAAATGTATGATCACGCAAACGGATAGGTATATATCTGGATCGTGATGCATTTATTACACGCCAGCGCTGTTGTTTACCTTGACGAACCTTAAGGCTAGGACGAATTTTTCCATTAACCAGAACAACAGTCCCCTCTTTGCCAAATAAATCAGTAAAAGAACCCCCCGCATTTTCAGGAAGAAAGCTACCATCACCTACATTTAGGCTCATATCTGACATCACTAGAATCAGGTCATCGCCAAACTCTACTGGATCATTTGGGTCTTCAACTACTATGGGTCCATACACTCCCCAGCCCACTTGGGCAGCAGAATTAACATGTGGGTGGTACCAGTAAGTACCCGCATCATCTACGGTAAATTCGTATCTAAATTCACCACCTGATTCAACTGGGGGTTGAGTAACCCCAGGAACACCATCCATTTGATTTGGAACTCGCAGACCATGCCAATGTATCGTAGTTGAGTCAGGCAATGAATTTTTAAAGTGAATGATGACGGTATCACCAACTTTGGCTTTAATTAGTGGCCCGGGTAAGGTGCCTCCATAAGTCCAAACAGGGGTAGTCAAACCATCAATAATCTCAATATCAACAATCTGGGCTTCTAATTCAATTTCCAGGATGTTGGGATCTGGGTTTATATCTTCCGGAATAGCTAATTTGAGGTCATCATCCCAACCATCGGGTTGTTAAGCAGTTAAAGGTCCACGATCGCAGCTTGATAACAAAATCAGACTGAACAGTAATATTAATCTCGCGGCAGACATATCTTCTCTTGGCTAATAGCTATGTGTAATAAGATTATAAGCTTGGATATAGGGTTCTACTAACTAGAATTAAGACAATAATAGGGAAGTTAGATTTAAATCAAAATTAGGGGCAGATTGGGGCCTAGGAGGCCCTAATTTTAAGTTTCTTTCTACGGTGTTCGTAATTAAATGGTAAGAGTGCGAATGAACTGACCGGGGTTCTCCCAGTTAGATACTTTCTCAGGAAGCTCTTCTAGTGTTGATTGAACTTGACCGTTGACATCTGTTACACGAGAAACGATCTCATGATCACCAGGTGTTGCATTCTCCCATGCGAAATTAAACAGCTTCCAAGAATAGCGTGTTGCTCCTGGTAATATTTCCGCTTGTTGCCAAGGGTCATTATCAACTTTCACTTCAATAGATCTTAATGGCGTACCATCATTGAGTGCGAAACCCATAATATTGTGTCTGTTGCCTCTACGAGTAACACGTGTAATGGCTGATTTTAGACGAATCTTGGTAACCAAACGTTCTTCCCAACGTTCTACACCACCGACGTCACGTCGGCTAAGTGTTACGTAATCTCTAGCTTGGAACTTTCCAGAAAAACGTCTGTCCTGCACATGGATTTGTTCCAGCCATTTAATATTAGTCACGCCATACCACCCTGGAACAATTAATCTAAGTGGGGAACCATGCGCGCCAGGTAGAGGCTCTCCATTCATTTCATAAGCTAGGATGACGTCATCATTCATTGCTTCATTGAAACTCAATCCACGACCAAAGCTTTGTTCTACTTCAGTATCGCGAATAGTTTCCATACCGCGGTCGGCCCCATAGAAAACGACTTCGCTACCACCAAACTGAATGCCAGCATCTTGTAATAAATCGCGTAGTCGGCAACCGCCCCAAAGAGCATTTCCAATTAGGCCATTATAAAGGCCTTGTCTATTTCCACCGCATTCAAATCCAGCGACTATTTCCACTTTTGGACGGCGACGAATATCTGCCATGCTCAGTGTTATAGGGTTATCTACCATGCCAGTAACTTGAATGCGGTGGGTATTTGCATCAAGTTGTGGCTGTCCATAATGTTGTACAACATAGAACTGATCTTCATTTCTTGAATAGAAATCTTCTATAAGTTGTGTGTTTTGGAAAAAAACTCCACCAGCGACTTTTGGTGGGCCAGCGAAATCGGGTGGCATGTCAGTAAATGGTATTAAAACTTCATTTTGCGCCATTGCTGTTTGTGAGATAAAGGGAGCTGTGCCGGTCATCGCAAAACCGCCCATAACAACGCCACTTTTTAGAAGGTCCCTACGTTTATTTTCTTGATTTTGCTCTTGTTCAGACATCGTCTTACCCTCAATAAATTAAACTTTGTTTATTATTCAGTTGCTATAGATACTAGTCAAGCTGAGCTTTGAGTTTGGATATTTGTTTCACTTTTATTGCTGTTCTTGTTGGCTTTGGCACTTCAGGCAAAGTTGCGCTTCTGGGTTTACTTGTAAGCGCGCAAAAGCAATCGTTTCATCACACAGTTCGCAAAAGCCATACTCATCTTCAGACATTTTATTTAAAGCTTTACTCACTAGCTTCAATCGTTTTTTAGTGTGCTGCAATGTTGAATCAGCCATATGTTGTTGTTGCATTGCATCCATACGTGAAATTCTACCAACCTTGCTTTGATCCAGTACAACTGTGGAAGCAGCCGGTTTTGCTAATTCGATTTGCTCACGTAAGTCAGATGAAAGCTTTTCTAAGTCTGCAGCTAAAGCAGTAATTTGTCCTGAGTTTAAATTATCCATTTATAAGCCCTGAAAAATTGGTAGCTGATTGATAGTAGTTTCAATTATTGCCATTCGGTTTAAATAAACATCAGAGTTTCGGTTGCCGTATAAGTCAATAAATTCAGCTTCGCTGATTCCATCAGGTCGACCGACAAGAGGCATATAGTCTATTTCAAATTCCAATTGAGAAAAAAAGCGTTGCAGTTGTATGGCGGTATTTTGGTTTCTACCGGCAAGTTCACCTATGCGAGTACCAATCTGATTGGCCGTGATATCGCTAAAACTAAATCCAGAATTACGACGACTATCTTGTACTTCTTTAAAGACTGATAGCATGTTGGCCAGATCGTTATCGGCATAAGCCGCTATAGCTGCTGAACCAATCATATGCCGAGGAAGATCATCCCTAGATTCTAATGTGATTCGTAAAGGCCTTGTTATTGTTGGCTCTAATGATTCAGGGCCTACAAAATCCTCAATATCTAGCACGTCTAATAAATAGCAAGTCAGAATTAAAAAAATTGCTTGGTTTTCTTCGCCAGGATCTCCTTCGTTTTCCAAGGCATGATTAAAAAGAGGCACTAAAAGGTCGTTTAAACTTAGGGACCTATTGGCCTGTGGAATTTCATTCAGGACCGCATTTAGTTGCTTTTGGTAGCTGATAAGCATGTCATGAGTTGACTGATCAATAAGAATTCGTCTTGCTTGATCACTTAATAAATCGAAATCTACTGATTCCCAGTTGAGGGTGAAAGCTAGATAATGATCCTTAAGGTCAATTTGTCTAATTGAGCTGAATACCGAGCTAAAGAGCTGGTAATTATCGTATTCGGCAAGTTCTTTGTTGCCATAATTTAATAAGGGCTGAACTATAAATTGAGGAATTGTAAAGTCACCTAGTCGAAGAGATTCTAAGGATAAAGTGTCATTTGTCTGCTCGAAGTAAGCCTCGAAATTTAAGTAGGATCCAAATAAATTGGGTTTTATTTTGAAAGTTCCATTTAGCATGACGGAGCCCGGCAATAGTTCGAGAACCATTGTGCTATCAGATACCCATTCAAAGCCAGCATTGTTTAATTGCTGTGAGAAGTAATTTAAAAGGGCGTTGCTTTCAGTTTCATTGAGTTCAATTAATTGATCATCACTATTAAATAGGTAGCGTGGGTCGTATTCAATTAGTATGTTTTCGATACTATTAACCTGCAGTTGATCAAGTTGCCTGTTCATTGGGAAACTTGCAGTATCATCTAGCATTATAAATAAGCTAAGCAGAGGCAGACTGATTAAAAACAGAAATATGATGCTGAGTGAGTAGCTTAAAAACTTCATATCAAACAGTATACTTAGCCTTGTTTATTCTGGGTAGTTAACAACAGAAAGTTTCATAAATACAGTGATTATGCTATATTAGCGCTGCCTTACATTTTTAAATTTTTTACGAATATGAAATTTAAACAAACATTTCTAAAAATTAATTTTTTAGTGCTAACCCTTTTTATTTCTGCCTGTGTCAACACTGCAGCGATAGAAGCAGAACGAGTTCAGCAAGAACAAGCTGAGGCGGCGCGTTTGGAGCAACTACGCTCGGAACAAGTTGCAAGAGAAGAAGCAAGAAGGCAAGAGCAAGTGGCTCGACTTGGAGCGGACAGAGAAGAACTTGACCGTCAACGTGAAATAGAAGCTATCGAGGCTCGTAGGCTGGCAGAAGAAGCTCGATTAGCAGCTGAAAGAGAAGCAGAAGAGTTGCGTCAAGAGGCTGCATCAGTCAGACAGCAACAAAGAATAGAAGAGTTAAGCATGCGGGTTCAATTAAATAACGAACGAACAGAACTTATTGAGTCAAGCAACGCAGTTTTAAGTGAGGCGCTTGAGGCTGCCGAAGCTATGAGTGCAGCTTTAAGTGAAGAAAATCAAAAATTCGATACATTAGATCCAGAAACTGGTTCTTTACAAGAAAATATAGACACTGAACGACTATCTGAATTGGCGGCAAGACTCGAACGATTGCGAGCTGAAGCTGCCGCATTACAAGCCCAACAAATCACACCTTAATTCGCACTTTGCGCTAAGGCTTCTTAGCTTTGTTTGTTCACCTCGTTATGGTAAAGTGCGCGGGTTTTTTCAACCTACTTTTTATTAATTTTGTACGGAGATTTTCTGCATGGCGATCGCATTAATTTTCATTCTGTCCTTTTTGGGTCTTGTCATTGCTTTTTATTTCATGAAAAAGGTGACGGACATTCCATTGGACTTGGGGCTTGATACAGAAGAGAGTGGTCGTCTTAAGACCATTCATGGTGCTATCGCTGAAGGCGCTATGGCCTTTTTGAAGCAGCAATATAAATACCTGGCTTATTTCATGATCGGTTTTGCCATCGTTATTGCGGTGTTAATTGATGATCAACATACACCTGACGTTCGTGAAGGTATCTTTACTGCTATTGCTTTCCTTTTCGGTGCAATTATTTCCATACTTTCCGGTTATATCGGGATGAAAGTTGCGACAGCCGGTAATGCACGAACAACTGTTTCTGCTCGTAACAATATAGCTGATGCATTTGTTGTTGCTATGAATTCTGGTGCTGTAATGGGCTTTGCTCTGGTTGGTCTGGCAACATTAGGATTGATCGTTATCTATTTGGTGATGAATGTAGTTCTACCTGAGGTGGAAAACAATGTGCTGATGGAAGTCATTGCCGGTTTTGGACTGGGCGGTTCTTCTATTGCTCTTTTTGCACGTGTTGGTGGCGGCATATTTACTAAAGCTGCTGATGTAGGTGCTGACCTAGTAGGTAAAGTAGAAAAAGGAATTCCTGAAGATGATCCGCGTAACCCCGCAGTAATCGCTGATAACGTCGGCGACAACGTTGGTGACGTAGCTGGTATGGGAGCTGATTTGTTTGGCTCATGTGCTGAGAGTACCTGTGCAGCACTGGTTATTTCTGCAATAGCTTTCTCTGCAGATCTGAACGCCATGCTTTATCCGATTATGATTTCTGCAGTAGGTATTCCAGTGAGCCTTGTGACCAAAATGTTGGTACGTGTACATACTGAAGAACAAGTAGCACCTGCATTGAAGAAATTACTGATGATCTCCAGTGGTATTATGGCGGTAGTTCTTTACTTTATAACAATGTGGATGATCCCTGATTCGTTTGAGATTAATGGTGAGATTTATTCAAACATGGGTGTTTACTGGTGCTTCTTTTCTGGATTGCTTTCTGGTCTTGCCGTTGGTCTTTTAACTGAATACTACACATCTGATCAATACAAACCAGTTCAGGACATCGCTAAATCTTGTGAGACCGGTGCAGCAACTAATATTATTTTTGGTTTAGCGCTTGGCTATAAGAGTACCGTTCTTCCATATATAGCAATCGCTATCTCCATTTTTGTTTCATGGGAACTTGCCGGCATGTACGGAATCGCTATTGCTTCTTTGGGCATGCTGGGTACTTTAGCAATTGCTTTGACAATTGATGCTTATGGCCCAGTAGCAGATAACGCTGGTGGTATTGCTGAAATGGTAGGTTTGGATAAAGAAGTACGTCGCCGTACAGATATTCTGGACTCTGCTGGTAATACAACTGCTGCAATCGGTAAAGGCTTTGCTATAGGTGCGGCAATTCTTACCTCGTTGGCTTTGTTTGGTGCCTTCTTAACACATTCACAAAACTTGATGAGAGAGTTGCCTGAGTTTGGTGCTAATTATGATCTGATTGGTTCGATCACTTTGCTTGACCCAGTTGTATTCGTCAGCCTCTTTTTGGGTGCTGTATTACCATTCCTATTCTCTGCCATGACTATGAAATCAGTTGGTGCTGCAGCCTTCGATATGATCGAAGAAGTGCGTCGTCAATTCCGTGAAATTCCAGGCATTATGGAAGGTCAGGGGCGTCCTCAATACGCTCAATGTGTTGCTATTTCAACTCAAGCAGCGCTACGTGAAATGATTGCTCCAGGTGTGCTGATTATGTGCACGCCCTTAGCCGTTGGCTTTTTATTCGGTGTTACTGCAGTGGCAGGAATGTTGGCTGGTTCCTTAGTAACCGGTGGTGTATTAGCAATTGCTTCTTCTAACAGTGGTGGTGCCTGGGATAACGCTAAGAAATATATCGAAGCAGGAAATCTGGGTGGCAAGGGTTCTGAAGAACATAAAGCTGCAGTTGTTGGTGATACCGTAGGTGACCCGCTAAAAGATACATCAGGTCCTTCATTAAACATTCTGATTAAGCTGTCAGCTATTTTGAGCTTAGTATTCGCACCATTTTTCGTGAATTATGGTGGTTTACTGATTTAATCATTAATTTACAAAATGAAATTAAAAAAAGGGGCTTTAGCCCCTTTTTTTTTAGATAGCACTCAAGTATAAGCTTATTCATATCTCATCTTTTAAAGAAAACTGAAACAAAGGTTCATATGGCACAAACTCCGTCAGACGTTAGCCCAAATCTACAAGGCATAAAAAACATTATAGTTGTTGCATCTGGTAAAGGCGGTGTAGGTAAATCGACCACTGCGGTTAATCTTGCACTCAGCTTAAAAGATCAAGGTGCGAAAGTTGGATTGTATGATGCGGACATTTATGGTCCTAGTATTCCAATCATGTTGGGTTTAGAAGAAGGTACGCGTCCTGAAATTGTAGATGAGCGAACCATGAAACCGATTGAAGCCCATGGTATCGTATGTCATTCAATAGGTTTTCTGGTTGATGCCGATCAGGCAATGGCATGGAGAGGACCAATGGTGGTTGGTGCATTTAATCAAATTCTCAATGACACACAATGGGGTGATTTAGACTATTTAGTGGTCGACATGCCGCCAGGGACTGGAGACATTCAGTTAAGTTTGGCGCAATCTGTACCGGTAACTGGAGCAGTCATTGTCACAACGCCCCAAGATGTTGCATTGCTTGATGCTAAACGTGGTATAGAAATGTTTCGGAAGGTCGGTATTCCTATCTTAGGTGTAGTTGAAAATATGGGGCTGCATATCTGTGATGAGTGTGGGCATGTTGATCATATATTTGGTGAAGGTGGTGCTGTGCGCATAGCTAAAGATTATGCTGTTGATGTACTAGGAAGTTTGCCACTTAACAAAGCTATACGTGAGAACAGTGATGGGGGGGTGCCAATTGTCGCTGCTGATGCCTACGGTAAAGTAGCTGAAATTTATCGTAATATAGCAGTATTGGTAGCTAGCACAGTACAAGACTTAAACAGCAGCTTGAGTACGCCAAATATTAGTATTGTTGATGATTAACTGTTTGTTTAGGTGCTTTTTTTAAGTTCACGCAGGTATCGGAAAAGCTTTTTGCTTGAACCGGGTGGTTTCTTTTGATCATGTTCTTTTTGAGTTTGACGAATTAATTGACGAAGATACTGAATATCTAAATCCGGGTGATCGAGAATTAGTGTTTGTAAAGTTTCTTCAGAACCCATCAACAATTTATCGCGTAAGATTTCTAGTTGTTTAAACAAACGTTTATTTAAGTTGGCATTATGGTGATCCTGCTTTAATACTTTTTCAATTAATTCAGTATCGGTTTTACGCATTAGTTTGCCAATAAACTGCATTTGTCGACGCCGGGCTTCATGCTTGTTGGGCAAACGTTTGTATTCTTGAATAGCATTCAACAATTCTGAAGGTAACTGACATAAGGCAAGTAGCTTATCGTTTATTTCTGTCAGTTCTTTTCCAAGATCTTGTAAAGCCGACATTTCACGTTTGCGTTGGCTCTTACTAACAAATTCTTTTTCATCAAGAGTAGAGCCTTCGGCAATTTTTAGTGAGTTATTTTCAGTATTATTCATATGTTTAATAGTGTGTGCCTTAATACAATAATGCAGCCAAGCCAAGGAACGAAAGGAAACCGACCACATCAGTGATTGTTGTAAGCACTACACTTCCTGCTAGGGCAGGATCAATTTTTAGTTTCTTAAGAAGCATTGGTAGAAAAGCACCGGATAATGCTGCCACAATCAGATTGACCACCATAGCACCTGCAAAGATATAGGCGAGTTTATTATCATCGAACCAAAATATTGCAATTAGCGCTGACACAAAAGCCCAAAGCAAACCATTTAATAAACCTACACCTAATTCGCGCCGCATTAACCACAATGAATTGGTCCTACCAATTTGGCCAATTGCCATACTTCTAATAACTAAAGTTAAAGTTTGATTGCCTGCGACACCACCCATACTGGCTACGATTGTCATCAGCACTGCCAAAGCGACTACTTGGTCAATAGTTTCTGCGAATCGATTAATCACAGATGCAGCGATAAAAGCGGTTACTAAATTTACACCTAGCCATACTGCCCGACGTTTTGCAGTTTTGAAAACAGGTGCAAAGGTGTCATCTTCTTCGTCAAGTCCGGCCATACTCATTAGAGAGTGATCTGCATCTTCCATAATGACGTCAACGATATCGTCAATTGTTATACGGCCTAGTAATTTTCCTTCTTCGTTTACTACTGGCGCTGATACCCAGTCCATTCGCTCAAAGAGCTGTGCGACTTCGTTATCAGGCATAGAGACAGGAATAGCCTCAAAGTCTGTAATCATGATTTCACTGACAGTGAGCCCGGGATCTGAAACCAACACTTTACGTAAGGGTAATAAGCCAACCAGGAGATCATCTCGACTAACAACTAAAAGATTGTCAGTCATGCTTGGAATTTCATCATGGCGTCGCAAATAACGTAGTACTGCATCAAGTGTATGGCTACGACGTACCGTGATGGCATCTGTATTTAATAGCCCCCCAGCAGAATCTTCAGGGTAAGAAAGTACGGCTTCCAAGCGTTGCCTATCTTGGTCGCCCATAGTTGACAGAACTTCATTAATTTCCTGATCAGGAAGCTGCTGAAGTATGTCGGCTATATCGTCGGTTTCTAGACCTTCAGTTATGTTAGCAACTTCTTTAGGGCTTAACTTATTGAGGATGTCACTTTGTAAATCCTCATTTAGAAAGTTTAAAACTTCCCCTTCATTTTCTTTTGAAATTAAATGCCATAAAGTTTCTCTGGCTTTATGCGGAGAGGACTCTAAAAAGTGAGCAATGGTAGGTGCTGGCAAATTGTTGAGCATTTTGCGCACATGCACAAAAGAGCCGCTATCCAACGCTTCGTTCAGCGCTTCAAGTTGTTCCTGTGTTTGATTGGTATCGCTCGATTGCGCCATGTCGTTTTCTTCTTTGCTGGAAAACTCTATAAAGACATCTGTTTGTGGAAGCAGGTATTATACCAGTGCGAGGGTAGCAAAGCCTCAGAAAGTGGGAGTAGTTCTAAAATTTCATGTCAGATTCTAAATTACAAATAGCTATCGCATTGCTAGTGGTTTTTAGCTTTTCACTATTGGCTTGGTTGGTTCAGCCTGAATCAGTTGTAGATGGTCTCGTTTGGTATAGCATTTTACCGCCAGTAATAGCAGTTGCCTTTGCCATAGCGACTAGGCGCCTGTTAGTAAGCTTAGCAGCAGGTGTAATCTTAGGCAGTATATTGATTAATGTGCCATCAAGTGTGACTCAATTGTCTGCTTGGGGTTCAAGTTTTATAACCTTAGGCCTCCACTTTTGGAGTGTAGTAAGCGACCCTTTTAATTTAGCAGTACTTGCATTCATCATGTTTATGCTGACGATGGTCAGCATTGTCATCTTATCTGGAGGCTTGCTGGCAATTGTAAAGTGGTTAGAAAGGTATGCGAAAGGGCCTAGGTCTACTCAGTTTATTATCACCTTCATGGGCTTTTTAGTTTTCATTGATGACTATGCCAATGTGATGATTGTCGGTACATCCATGCGGCCTATATCTGACTCGATGCGAGTGAGCCGGGAAAAACTGGCTTTTATAGTTGATGCTACTGCGGCTCCGATTTCGGGTATTGCCTTAATGTCGACTTGGATTGGCTATGAGGTTGGAATTTTTTCAGATGTGAGCACTTCTTTGGGCTTGGGCAGAGAAGCTTATTCAATGTTTCTTGATGCACTTAGTTTTCGGTTTTACTGCATCTTTATGATTTTGTTTATTTTTGTGAATATTTGGTCACGTCGAGAATTCGGAGGGATGCTAATTGCAGAACAGCGCAGTAGAGCAGGTGAAGTTAGTGCTCCTGATGCAATATTATTGAGCAATGTCGATGACACTATTGAGCCTGATAAATCTGCAAGAGTAAGAATGTCCACTGCATTTTTTCCTTTCGGAATTTTGTTTTTTATTTTGTTTCTAGGGCTGTGGATTGATGGTGGAGGTATGGTCTTATTTGCTGAAGCTCCGATGAGTATTTTCAGTTTTAGTTCTTGGCGCGAGGTAATATCAGCCGCTGAAAATAATGTTCATGTTTTAAATATTGCCGGATTGTTTGCGCTGCTTACAGCTATGTTCTGTGCGATTGTTATTGCGACTTTACCAAAAAGATCAATTGGCCAGGCAATTAAAAAAGGTGCAAAGTCTGCTTTTTACCCTTGGCAAATTTTAATTCTTGCCTGGACCCTAAGTGGTATTTGTAACGAATTACAAACTGGCCCATTCTTAGTTGCCGTAGTTGGCGATGCAATGCCAGTAATTATTTACCCAGTAATTGTTTTCATTTTGAGTGCAGCTGCTGCGATAGCTACTGGAACAGCATGGGGAACAATGGCAATTTTTATTCCTATAACTTCCCAAATAGCTTTTCAATTAGATGGTGGCACTTATGGGCTGGTAACAATTATGAGTCTAGCAGCAGTTCTTGACGGTGCTATTTTTGGTGATCACTGTTCCCCAATATCAGACACTACTGTTATGAGTTCTATTGCAACATCTTGTGATCATATCCATCACGTAAAAACTCAGTTTCCTTATGCATTATTAGTCGCTGCAGGCGCTATAGGGCTTGGGTACATTCCGGCAATGGTAGGCATGCCATTATGGCTTGCAATGATTTTTGTGCTGGGATTTTTTAGTTTGTTTTTACTGTTGGTCGCAAAAAAAGTTAATGCTTAGAGACGTTTAATTTTATTCTTCGTCGAAATTGTTTTCGACTAAGGCGTTAATTGCTGAAAATGCTTCTAGTTCATCACTGCCATCTAGTTTTATGTCAAGTACTGTGCCCGGAGATGCGGCAAGTAACATAATAGATAGTATGCTTTTCCCATCGACCATTTTTTCTTGGCTACCAATTTCGAATTGAGATTCAAACTGAATCACAACTTCAACTAGTCTTGCTGCTGCCCGTGCATGCAGTCCAGCCTTATTGCTTATTGTTATTTTGTCTTCAATCATCTGTTAGTTCTTATTTAACTCTTATTTAATTCTCTATGTCGAACCTGAATGTTACTAATTGTTTGCGAGAAATGCTCCCTTAGTTTTTCGCTAAGGTAAACAGACCGATGTTGGCCGCCAGTACAACCTAAAGCAATAGTTATGTAGCTTCGGTTGTTACGTTCAAAAGAAGGTATCCAAGTCTCTAGAAAGTCTTTGATATCATTAAACATTTTATCAACGTCGAGTTCTGCTTCCAAATACTCAATGACTTCTGGATCAAGTCCAGTCAGACCCCTGAGGGCGTTAACCCAATAAGGGTTAGGCAGGCAGCGTACGTCATAAACCATATCAGCATCTATGGGGGTTCCGTGTTTAAAACCAAAAGACTGAAACTGTAAGGCCAGGACATTGGGCTGATGATTCGCAACTCGGTCACGCACAATATCCCTTAAATCATGCAAGTTCAAAGTGCTTGTATCGATATTTAAACTAGCTAAATCGGCAATTGGTGAGAGTAAGTCTTTTTCGAGCTTTATTGCCTCTAGCAAGCCTAGATCTGAATTGCTTAAAGGATGTTTACGTCTTGTTTCGCTGAAGCGCTTAAGTAATGTGTTGGTTTCGGCATCAAGAAAGATTATTTGCTGGTCCAAAGTGGAGGCGTCTATTCTGTTGAATATTTCTCGAAATTTTGAAATATCACCAGATAAATTTCTTGCATCAATACTTACCGCGACTTTATCTAGCTCAGTATTATTTTCTTCCGCAATACGTTCTGCAAGTGCTTCTAATAAACTAGCTGGCATATTATCAACGCAGTAGTAGCCCAAATCCTCCAATACATGTAGGCAGGTACTTTTACCGGAGCCGGATCGACCGCTGATGATGATGAGCTTCATATCAATATTTTATGCTATTTTTTTAAACTTAGAGAGAATCCCAGCTAGTTCTTATTAAGTAATCTAAGTGCTTAATTTTAAGGGTAGATGAAGTTAAAAGAGAAAGGAGCGTTAATATTTAGTAAATCTTTATTTAGGAGTTTTGGCTAGGAGCTGGAGTACGCATAGCAGCGGCATACAATTCAGCATCATTTTGACTTTTCCTGAGGTTGTCACAGTAGGACTGGCTTTTAAAAAGTTCGGCTAGCGTTCTTAGCACCTCAAGATGTCCCTCAATAGTATTTTCTGGCACAAGTAAAAAAAACAGCAAATCAACTGGGTTTTGATCGATGGCATCGAAATTAATGGGACTAGCTAATTTCACTAAACAGCCAATAGCATTCTCACATTTGGGGACGCGGCAATGAGGAATGGCAATGCCATTACCAAGCCCCGTGCTACCCAACTGCTCTCTGGATATCAAAGCTTCATAAACTTCGTCAGGGTTTACATCAACTTTACTGGCGATTAATTCCGCGCTGGTTTCCAGTAAACGCTTTTTGCTTACACCTTCAATATTACAAAAGGTTAATTCAGGGCTAATAATTGATTCAAGCTGCATGATTTATTAATTATAGTCTTAAAGGGCAGGGTACTTTTGAGTACTTTGTTCTAAGTAATTGTTAAGTAAAGCTGCCTAAACTAGACGTTTCCTTTCATTTGAAGGTGAGATGGACAGGGATTCCCTGTATTTTGCAATTGTTCGGCGCGCAATATTAATACCTTGTTCACCTAAAAGCGAAGTTATTTTGCTATCACTTAGAGGTTTTTGCGGATTTTCGCTCGCTACCAGCTTCTTGATAAGTGCACGAATAGCCGTAGATGAGCACTCTCCACCCTCATGAGTGGCCACATGAGAAGAGAAAAAATATTTTAATTCAAAGATGCCACGTGGTGTATGCATGTACTTTTGAGTGGTGACACGTGAAATAGTCGATTCATGCATACCAACTGCTTCGGCAATGTCATGTAAAACCAATGGTTTCATTGCCTCGTCTCCATAGTCAAAAAACCCCCGTTGGTGTTCGACTATATTGGTGGCAACTTTTAATAGTGTTTCGTTTCGGCTTTGTAAGCTTTTCAGAAACCAACGAGCTTCTTGCAGGTTGTCTTTCAGATAAGCACTATCGCTGCCTGAGTTTCCTCGGCCTGCTAATGCAGCATAAACTGGATTAACTCTGATAGATGGGGTTGTGTCCGGGTTAAGTTCGACTTTCCAGCGGCCTTTTGCTTTTGAGACAAAAACATCAGGTATGACATAAGGCGTGTCGGATAAAGTAATTTCTGAACCAGGTTTAGGGTTTAGACTTAGGATTATATCTAAGGCTGTTTTCAATTCAGTTTCCTTGATCCTGAATCTTTTCATAATAAGCTTGTAATCTCGTGTTGCTAACTGAGGCAGATAACCTTCAATTATTTTTCCTGCTAGTGCATATCCAGGGCATTCCGGGTCACAATGAGCTAATTGCAAACTTAAACATTCATTGAGGTCACGGTATCCAACGCCAACAGGATCAAATTGCTGGATACGATGGAGTACTGCAATTACTTCATCTTCTTCTATATCCAGCTCCCTAATAAGACCAGCGTGGATTGATGAAATGCTTGAAGTGAGTAGGCCGTTAGGATCTATTGAGTCGATTATCGACATTGCAATTAGACGATCGCTGCCAGACATGGGAGTTAGATTAAGTTGCCAGCTTAAATGATCTTGCAAGGATTCAACGGCACTGTTTCTGGATTCAAAATCACTGTCTTCACTCACTTGGCTAGAATGAGATGAACTTGGTATTGTATTAATGTAAATGTCTTCCCAAGAGCTATCTACAGCGAGTTCATCCGGGATTTCATTTTCATTCCAGTCACTGTTTTGTAAGTCCTGAAGGTCATCATTAGTTTCAGGGCTACTTTGTTCTGTTTGTTGCTCTATATCCTGTTCAGAGTCATCTGTTACATCTTTTAGCTCTTGGGGGGCATCATTTTGACTATTTTCAGCAGCTTCAGACTCTGCCTGAGTTTCATCCAACTCGAGCATGGGGTTGCTTTCTAAAGCTTCTTGAATTTCTTGTTGTAGATCTAAGGTGGAAAGTTGCAATAGGCGGATTGCCTGTTGCAACTGGGGGGTCATAGTAAGTTGCTGACCTAATTTGAGTTGAAGCGATAATTTCATAAATACTGCCGGGATAATTCTAAAACTGGATCAGGGTTAGTTATATAAATTGCTCATCACCAGCGTTCATTGACTATAGCATATTTATGCAAATTTCATACCGAATAGGTCAAGAGCTGGCTTGAAAACTATTGGGATAGATTGACAGCTTATTGGATAAGAATGTAATGGTTTTAGATACGGAATTCGTGGCCGAGATAAACATTTTTAACTTGCTCATTTTGCATGATGCTTGCAGGGTCTCCTTCAGCCAAGATAGCTCCTTCATTAACTATGTAGGCGAGTTCACATATATCCAAAGTTTCACGAACATTATGATCAGTGATGAGAACGCCGATATTACGTTTACTAAGATCTCGAATTATCTGTTTGATGTCATTGACTGAGATAGGATCAACACCATCAAAGGGTTCATCTAACAAGATAAAGTCAGGATCAGTAGCTAATGCACGAGCTATTTCTACACGTCGACGTTCGCCACCTGAAAGGCTCATGCCTAAGCTAGCTTCTAAGTGCTGGATATTGAATTCTGACATTAGCTCATGGCATATACTTTGACGTTGGTTTGGGTCTAGCTCTTTTCGGGTTTCAAGAATAGCCAAAATATTGTCTTTAACGGTGAGTTTACGAAAGATGGAGGACTCTTGTGGAAGGTAGCTCAAGCCTTTGCGGGCTCGTTCGTGCATAGGTGCCTTTGAAATATTTTCATTATCAATAAAAACCTGGCCGTGATCAGCTTTCACCAGCCCGATAATCATGTAAAAGGATGTTGTTTTACCTGCACCATTAGGACCCAGTAGGCCAACGATTTGGCCGCTTTTTAGTTGCAGTGAGACTGCTTTAACAACTTGCCTGCCTTTATAGCTTTTGCCAAGTTCGCTGATATTGAGCGTTTTCATAGTGGGTTTATTCAAGGGTTAGTAGCAGGAATAACCATATTCATTTGTATCGCATCCAGTTTTCGATTAGCAATGTCGTATTCAATACGTTCTGCTGTGGTTTCAATCGTACCTTCCTGCGAAAAGGAAGCCTCGCCCTGGATAATAATTAATTGGGTTTCATTATCCAAAGTGATACTTGTGCCATTGGCATATACGATTGCCTGGTCTACTTCTGGTTGCTGTTGAAAAGCAGCTGGAGATCCCGTGGCAGTTATCGTACGGATAAAGCCTTGTTCACGTTCAATCCTGAATTCAAGACCACTAATTTTAAGACTACCTTGGTTTATTTCAGCGGGGTTGTCAGCAGTGCCACGACAAATTTCCAGTCCTTGATCTAAAAAAGATTCACTGCGTGCAGGGCAACTAGTCACCATATCCTGATTAAGGTCATCTGGTAGAGCAACTATAGTGCTGGTCAAAAAGCTTAGCCCTAGTATTGATAGAAGGCCAAAAGGTTTATTCATAGCGTCCCTTAACATTATTTAGAAAGGTTATATGTTTTGTTGTTAGATCAGCTGTCATACCAAGGCTACTGATTTCTCGATTTATAGATTGGAACAGAACCTCGGTTTCGGTAGTGAGATATTTACTATCAAGATAAATCGTAAGTTCGTCTGTATAGATGTTATATGTTTGCCCGGTTGCATCTGTATGTTGGACAATTACATTTCCTAAAAGATCCAACCTGTCTTCTGCGCGCTCTAGATCGTGTTCTATTGTGCCATAGGCCGCACTTAGGAACCATGGTCCTTCCAGGCTTTGATGGATTATCAGACGCGGCGAATCTATTGCCGCATATTCAGGTGATGGGTAGTGCACTATCCGTTCGGCCTGAAGTCTGTATTCAGACCCGCCACTAGAGTTAAAGCTGGTGCTATCTACTGTTGTTAAATAATAATCGAAGGTTTGATTAACTCGACTCCCTTCCAAACTGGAAAAATTTATATCATCTGTCTCTGAAATTAATAGAAAGAATAGTAAGGATGCAAGGACAGCTAAAGCAATTGTGTGATAACGCATCGGCTTTCTCGCCTACATGTAAGGCGCTATGGACGCATCAAACTTATTTTGAGCTTGCAAAATCAGGTCGCAAATTTCACGAACAGCACCTTGGCCACCAGAACGTTCTGTGCAACATAGAGCATGCTGAATAATTACAGGATTTGCGTTGGGTACAGTTGCGCCAAATCCTACACGACGAATACAAGCAAGGTCGGGAAGATCATCACCTATGTATGCAACTTCTTGATAGGTTAATTTCAATTCTGCCAAGATATCATCTAAGGCGTCGAGTTTATCTTCGCGGCCTTGAACGAGTTTGCTAATGCCAAGCTCTTTAGCTCGCGAAGCGACGATGTTGGATTTTCTGCCGGTTATCAAGGCGACTTCAATGCCTGCGTTTTGTAAGAGCTTTATGCCTTGCCCATCAAGGGTGCTAAAAGCTTTTAACTCTACTCCCTTGTCAGAAAAATAAAGATTGCCATCACTTAAGACACCATCGACATCAAGCACTAGTAGCTTAATATTTTGTGCTCGAACTAAAATTTCTTTTGGCAAATCAGACATGCTTATTCCTAATCATATTTACACATAATTATTTACACCTACGCTTAGACAACATTTGCTTTTAATAAGTCATGCATGGTGATGATGCCCTCAAGATCTTGTTTGTTGTCCAATACAACCAGGCTATAAATTTCATTGTCTTGCATTATTTTTGCTGCTTCAGACGCAAGGGCATTGGCGCTAATTGATCGAAACAAGCTGGTCATAACTTCACTTATTTGAGTTTGTTTTAAGTCTTTGTTCTGATCAAGCACTCGTCTTAGATCGCCATCGGTAAAAACACCAGCGAGCTTGCCTGAATCATCTTTTATAGTTGTCATACCCAGCTTTTTAGCGCTGATTTCAAGCAGGGTTTCACTGATAGGGGTGTCAGTACTGACAATCGGAATATCATTTCCAGAGTGCATCACGTTCTCAACTTTGAGTAATAATCGTCGGCCTAAGTTACCGCCAGGATGAGAAAAAGCAAAATCTTCAGCGGTAAAACCTCGTGCCTCTAGAAGAGCCATGGCTAAGGCATCTCCTAATACCAATGAGACTGTTGTGCTGGTAGTAGGTGCTAAGCCTAATGGACATGCTTCGACCTCAACGCTGGCATCTAAATTAACATCTGCACTTTGGGCTAAAACTGAGGCGCTGCTACCGGTCATTGAGATTAACGGTACACCTTTGCGTTTTAGAACAGGTAAGATTGATAAGAGCTCTTCTGTCGTACCTGAATTTGATAAAGCTAAAACTACATCGTCCACAGTAATCATGCCTATATCTCCGTGGCTGGCTTCGGCAGGATGTACAAAGTGTGCAGGTGTACCAGTGCTAGCCAGAGTTGCTGCAATTTTATTAGCTATATGGCCTGATTTACCCATTCCCATGACGATAATCCGGCCAGTACATTCAATGATTAAAGAGCAAGCTTTATCGAAAGAACTATCAATTCTGGTTTTGAGAGATGCTACGGCATCTTGCTCTAGAGAAATGGTTCTTAGTGCGGTTTCTATGAATGAGTTTTTTGTCATTGCCTCAGCTCTATACAAACAAGAAAGCAGTGTAAGATAAATATAGCAGCATTAAAACTGCACCAAAAAATCGTCCGAAATTTTTACCACTTTTAATTTTAAGAAAAAGAAAAACTGACAGCATTAAGGTCATTGCCAGCATGAATCCACCATCACGCCAAAATACAACCGCATCAATTTCAAGTGGCGCAAGGAAAGCGGGGACTGGCAATACTAGTAATAAGTTTAGTATGTTTGAGCCGACTACATTGCCGATAGCAATATCATGGTGACCCTTAAGAACACTGGTAATTGAAGCTGCTAATTCAGGTAGGCTGGTACCAATTGCGACTACGGTCAATCCGATAACCAATTCACTGACCCCAAGTGCGAGCGCAATGCCGGTAGCGCCATAAACGAGGGCCTTTGCACTGATGAGTAAAAGTATAAGCCCGAACAGCATGAGCCCTAAAGATTTTATGGTACTAATATCAGCAATAAACTCTGATACTTCTTCATCTTCTTTGAGATGAGAGTCGGACTTAGACAACGATGTTTTTATTTTTAAAACAAATATTGTGAACGCAGCGAGTAGAGCTAAGAGAATAGCCCCATCAACCCAGTTTAAGTATAGATCTTGAAATATTATTAGAGCAGCTATGGTGACAATTAGTAAAACGGGCAGCTCTTCTTTTAGCAGTGAAGCAGGAATAACTATCGGACAAATGAGTGCGGTAAGACCCAGTACCAAGCCTATATTAGCTATATTGGATCCTATTATATTACCGATGGCTAATTCGGGGGCTCCTTGAAGAGCCGCAGTGGCTGAGGTCACAATTTCAGGCGCAGATGTACCAAAAGAGACAATGGTTAAGCCAATGATGAGGGTAGAAACACCCAGGTTACGAGCAGTTGATGATGCACCCAATACAAACCTGTCTGCGCTCCAAACGAGTCCAATGATCCCGCCGATAATACCCAGCGTGAACAATACATATTGCATTAGTTTAAACCTTGATGTGAGTTAAAGGCACGATTATAGCCTACTTTAGATAAGCATAGACTGCTGGGCTTACATAAACTCTGATAAATTCTTTACATTAGGATAGAATGCGCAGCCTTGCGAGTTGGTAGAGAATCATGAGTATTACAACCGAACAAATTACAGATATTATTGCTGCTGAGATCGATGATGCCGAACTAGAAGTCAGTGGTGGCGATGGCAAATATCAGATAAAGGTAGTTGCAGATATTTTTGCAGGTTTAAACTCTGTAAAGCGTCAGCAAACTATTTATCGTATTATTAACGAGCATATCAGTTCGGGAGCTATCCATGCTGTCAGCATGTTGTTGCATACTAAAGAAGAGCATGCAAAAGCTAAATAAATGTAGACTGGTTAAAGTAAAAGAGCCGGTGGGCTCTTTTTTTTTTGTAAGCTGAAAGTTCACAGCACTGGGGTCAAACTTGTTAGAATGCCCCAGCATAATTATTAGGTTCAATGAAACTCTAATTAGAGGTTTCTTAACCGTTCTAGAATAGGTGAAGATGTGGATAAATTATTAATACAGGGTGGCACTAGATTAGAAGGTGAAATTCGTATTGCTGGGGCAAAAAACTCGGCCCTACCTATAATGGCAGCAGCTCTATTGACTGATGATTTTGTAAAAATCAGTAATCTGCCGCATCTTTATGACATTACAACCATGTTGGAATTGCTGGGTTGTATGGGTGTGGAATCTATCATTGGCGATAAACTTGAAGTTGAAATAAATAGCAGCACGATAGATAACTTTAATGCTCCTTATGAATTAGTAAAAACTATGCGTGCATCTATTCTGGTGCTTGGTCCTATGCTTGCGCATTTTGGGAAAGCAGAAGTTGCCTTGCCTGGTGGCTGTGCAATCGGCAGCAGGCCAGTAAATCTACATATCGAAGCGCTTAAAAAAATGGGAGCAGATATACAAGTAATAGAAGGCTATATCAAAGCCAGAACTGATGGACGTTTAAAAGGTGCTCATATTTTTATGGACTTGGTGACAGTAACAGGGACAGAGAATATTCTGATGGCTGCAGCTTTAGCAGATGGAGAAACCATCATTGAAAATGCTGCTCGTGAACCTGAAGTTGTCGACCTTGCTTGTTGCTTACGAGCTATGGGTGCAGATATTGTTGGAGAAGGAACCGACACCATTATTATTAATGGTAAAGAAAAGCTGCATGGCTGCAGTTATTCAGTAATGCCAGATCGCATTGAGACAGGGACATACTTAATTGCTGCTGCTGCAACCCGTGGCAAGATCAAAGTTAAAGATACGCGTCCAAAAATACTGGAAGCTGTATTAAGTAAACTGGAGCAGGCCGGCGCTCAAATCGAAGTTGGAGAAGATTGGATTAGCTTGGATATGCATGGCAAAAGACCTAAGGCAGTATCTCTAACCACTGCACCATATCCTGCGTTTCCAACTGATATGCAAGCACAATTTACTGCTCTAAATGCTGTGGCTGAGGGTTCAGGAACTATTACTGAGACAGTGTTTGAAAATCGATTTATGCATGTGCATGAAATGAATCGAATGGGAGCGAATTTAACAGTTGAAGGTAATACGGTTATCGTTACTGGTGTGGATGCGCTGGTAGGAGCGCCTGTAATGGCTACAGATCTGAGGGCATCAGCCAGTTTGATTATTGCTGGTTTGGTTTCAGAAAACGAAACTATGGTAGATCGTATCTATCATATAGATCGCGGCTATGAATGTATTGAAGAAAAATTACAATTGTTAGGCGCTAAGATTCGACGTTTACCTTCGTAAACATAATTGGAAATTAGTCGGCAAAAGTGAAAAATAAAGAATTGTGAGATAAAGAAAGTGTCCCAACAAAATTTAGTCATAGCCCTTACCAAAGGACGCATACTGGACGAAGTTCTGCCCTTGCTGGAAAAGGCAGGGGTGATTCCTGCAGAAGATATTAGTAAGAGTAGGAAGTTAATTTTTGATAGTAATATTCCCGGTGTGAAACTCATGGTGATTCGAGGTTCAGATGTGCCAACTTATGTTGAGTTAGGTAGTGCAGACATAGGAATAACTGGAAAAGATATCATCATGGAGAATGGTTCTCAGGGTTATTATGAGCCTTTAGATCTTAAACTGGCCACCTGCCGCTTAATGACAGCAAGCCCCGTTAATCAAACTAAGTTGCCAGCTCGATTGAGAGTGGCCAGTAAGTTCGTGAATATTGCTAAGGCGCATTATTCTGAACAAGGTCAACAAGTCGAAATAATTAAACTCAATGGAGCTTTGGAGCTCGCGCCAATTATGGGTATGGCTGATCAAATTGTGGATATTGTGGACAGTGGTAAAACCCTCAAAGCAAATGGTCTTCAACCTATGGAACTTATTGCTGAAGTGAGTACACGAGTCATTGTGAATAAGGCAGCAATGAAATTAAAACACGATCAAATTCAAAATTTATTGCAGCGTCTTCAAGCTGCAGTTGATTGACGTTCTAGAATTAACTAGCTGGCCTTTTTATTTAATCTAAAGTAGAAATAAAAGCATGACACTCAATATTCGTCACCTCAATGCTACCGACCCTGGGTTTTCTGCTGAGCTAAAAAAAGCATTAGCCTGGGATTCATTAGCTAGCCCCGCTGTTTTGAATACAGTTAATTCGATTTTAGAAGAAGTTAAAACAAGTGGCGATTCAGCAGTGCTTGAGTTAACACAAAAACTTGATCAAAGAGTTTTATCCTCGATTGAAGAACTTGAAATACCTTTGGATCGATTACAGAAAAGTCTAGCCACAATTCCTTCAGATCAATTGCAGGCATTAGAAAATGCGGCGCTAAGAATCAAACTTTATCATGAGAAACAAAAGCAGGGTTCTTGGCAATATACAGAGGCTGATGGATCTACTTTTGGTCAACAAGTAACAGCGCTCGACCGTGTCGGGATTTATATTCCAGGTGGGAAGGCATCTTATCCATCAACTGTATTAATGGATGCAATTCCCGCAAAGGTAGCTGGTGTTATAGAAGTCATTGCCATGGTGCCGGCACCAAATGGGGAGTTGAATGAACTAGTTTTGGCAGCGTTAGCCTTAGCTGAAGTTGATCGAGTTTTTACAGTAGGGGGTGCACAAGCTATTGCAGCATTAGCCTATGGCACAGAAACTATCCCGGCAGTTGATAAAATTGTAGGGCCCGGCAATATTTATGTTGCTACGGCTAAGCAACAGGTTTTTGGTCAAGTAGGGATTGATATGATTGCGGGTCCGTCAGAAATTCTGGTGATATGCGATAGCGAAACTGACCCTGATTGGATAGCTATGGATTTATTTTCACAGGCTGAGCATGACGAAGATGCACAGTCAGTACTCGTTTGTCCTGATGCTGGGTATATCAAAAAAGTTCAGGAAAGCATGGAAAAACTACTGCCTGAGATGGAACGTAAATCTATTATTCAAGCTTCCTTAGAATCACGAGGTTTAATGATAAAGGTAGATGATTTGGAGCATGCTGCGGAAGTTTCTAATATTATTGCCCCAGAGCATTTGGAGCTGTCACTAGAATCTCCTGAAGAGTTATTGCCTCTGATAAAACATGCTGGAGCAATTTTCTTAGGGAGGTATACCTCTGAAGCATTAGGTGATTATTGTGCAGGGCCTAGTCATGTATTGCCTACTTCTGGAACAGCCAGATTTTCATCGGTGTTGGGCGTTTATGATTTTCAAAAACGTTCTTCTTTGATTAGCTGTTCTGCTGAAACAGCTGCTGAACTTGCGGAAACAGCATCAACTTTAGCAAGATCTGAAGGTTTGACAGCGCATGCTAGATCAGCAGAATATAGAAAGGACGGCAAATAATAAGAACATTTATTTTCTTCAATGCTTATTGAACTGAAAATAAAATGAAGGGTTCCCCAACTCCTAGTGTGACTGGGATTCTCAAGAAATTTCTTTTTCGATAAACTTCAATTTCCACGACTTCGCCAGCGCCAAGATTACTTATACCGGCAATTGCCTCAAATAAATCATCTTCGGTAATAAGGGCGCCAAATTTTTTCTGATTAAATCCGGTAATGATATCGCCGACTTCAATTCCTGCTTGTTCTGCTGGTCCATCTTCTACTAGAGATGACACTTTAGCTCCTTCAACTAACTGACCGTAGAGCAGTAGTCCTTCGTTTCTGGTAAAAAGTTCTGAACCGTTTACTCCGAGATAACCACCAGGGCCACTTTGGTAATAATAATTTAATAACAAACTAATCATGCTGGAATGGGTTGCAAATCCAAGTCCTTCTGATCCGCCGGATTCAGAAAGAATATTGGAATTAATGCCAATTAAATTTCCTTGTGCGTCGATAAGTGCGCCGCCAGAGTAACCAGGATTAATCGCAGCATCTGTTTGTATCAGATAGGAATCATCACTGCGATGTATAGCACTAACAATACCTAGCGAAGCAGAAAGGCCTATGTTTCTGGGGTTGCCAATTGCAACAACGAAATCACCTACCTGCATGTTGCTTGTAGTTGAAGGCTCAATATAGCTGATATTGGGAGTATCAATTTTTAATAAGGCTAGATCACTCGCCTCATCATAGAGTAAAGGTCTAGCATTGACAGTTCTGCCATCATCGAGTGTGGCCGTTATTGTTTCAGGGAAATTGAGCACGCCGGTTTCTGGACTAAAGAAGATGTGATAACTAGTAATAACATAACCATCTTCTGAGATGATGACGCCTGAACCAAGACTGTTGTTTTCATCAAAGGAGCCATACTGCCGATTAATAATTCCACTAATTGAATTGTCGAGATTTGAAGATCCATCTGAATCAGCCAGCACTTGCTGAAGGTTGATAGTGACTACGGCTGGCATTACTTTTTCGATAGCAGAATTAAATGAAAGAGGAATGCTTAAACTTTCTTGCTGGTCTGACTCGGCATTAGCATTAGTCATCCCAGAATAAAGTTCTGAAAATCTGGATAAAAACATGACAGTCAAAGCAAAAATTAATCCTGCTAGTGCCGGCCAAAAAATATAATTTATAGTTTTTTTCATCGTATACCCTCAACAAGGAGGCTTTGGATTTAGGCTGTTACTTGCATCTGCTATGATGCCGGCTCAACAGTATAACGTAATAAGCAGGAGCCATGACAAGTTCAAACTGGAGATATCTATGTCAATAAGTCTTGAAACAGTAGTGCAAGATTTAAACACTCTATTACGTCCAAGTGATTATAGAGATTACTGCCCGAACGGATTACAAGTAGAAGGGAAGCCGGAAATCACTAAATTAGTCAGTGGTGTTACCGCAAGCCAGGCTTTTATTGAGGCAGCAATAGCTGAAAATGCTGATGCTGTAATAGTGCATCATGGTTATTTTTGGCAAGGGGAAAATTCTGAGATAACTGGAATCAAGAAACAAAGAATTAAAGCCCTTTTAGAGAACGATATCAGTCTTTTGGCCTATCATCTGCCTTTAGATGCACATCCTGAATATGGTAATAATGCTCAATTAGGATCTTTGCTAGATTTTAAAATTACCGATGAACTCTTCCCCAATTTTAAAAGTAAAGTAGGTGTTCGTGGGGAGTTAATAAAGCCTTGTACCCCGGTAGAACTAATGCAACGATTGCAGACCAAACTAAATAGAGAGCCTATGCACGTGCCAGGAAAGGCGGAAGTCATCAACACAATTGCATGGTGTACGGGTTCGGCTCAGCATTTTATTGAAAGAGCACATGACATCGGTGTAGATGCTTATTTGAGTGGAGAAATTTCTGAGCAAACGGTACATTTTGCTAGAGAAGCTGGAATACATTTTTTTGCAGCTGGACATCATGCCACTGAGTGTTATGGTGTGCAGGCAGTAGGAGAATATCTTGCGAAAAAATATTCTATAGAACATATGTTTGTAGATATTGATAACCCTGTTTAAAGCCCCTCGTGAATCAGGCATGAACAAAAACAGCACTAGAGTTTATTCGACCGAGACAGGCTCTTTGTGCTCAACTTGTGGTAGCAAATTAAGTGCATGTAAATGTCAGAAGTTCACAGCATCCTTCACTAGTGGTGATGGCAAAATTAGAGTTTCTAGAGAAAGCAAGGGTAGGAAAGGTAACGGAGTAAGTCTTATTAGTGGTTTGCCATTAAGTGAAGCAGAATTAAAAACATTAGCAAAGAAGCTAAAGCAAATATGTGGCAGTGGTGGTGCAGTTAAGCAAGGCATCATTGAAATCCAAGGTGAGCATCGAGATAGGCTGGTAATAGAATTGAGTAAACTGGGTTACTCGGCTATCAAAGCAGGCGGTTAATTTTTTATAAAAAGTGAATGGTATTCTAGGAGAAAAAATGAGTAATGAAACTGAAATTCAAGCAGCAGTGTTTAGGCGTCTGGTTGAGCATTTGGATTCTCGTAAAGATGCACAAAATATTGATTTAATGAATCTAGCAGGGTTTTGCCGAAACTGTTTATCAAAATGGTATGTAACTGCTGCTCAGGATAAGGGCGAAGAACTATCTTATGATAAAGCGCGCGAGTTGATTTATGGCATGCCTTATCCTGAATGGAAAGATAAATATCAACTAGCGGCGACCGAAGAGCAGAAAAACAAGTTTGAACAGAAATAAGACGGTATAGTTTTGTATACTGTTAATAGCAATAAAATAAGGAAAATTTAAGAATTTAAGCGCTTCTATTGTTTAAATTCATCAAGATTTGTTCTAATGGGGTGCCATTGTTGGCGGAAAAGTTTGGCGAATTTCATTATTGCTGCTTTAAAACTAAAATGTCGCGTTTTACCTAAACAGCTTTTTAAGAACTATATTTTATAATATAAAAATTCCCAGCATAGACCACTGGGAAAGACTATTATTGAGGAATTACAATGCAACGATTTAATCCAAAAATGTCTACGCTAAGCTTAAGTATTGCTTTGCTTTGTGGAGCCGTACAAGTAAGTGCTCAAACCAATAGAATTGAGTCTATTGTGGTGACAGCTGATCGCCAGGAAACTGAATTACGCGACATTGCTGCAAGTATCTATTCCGTAGACTCAGATTATCTCGATACGATTAAACATGTGCATGTTGGTGAAGTCCTTAATTCTATCCCGGGTGTAGTATTCAACCGTGGTAATGGTCAAGAGAACTTATTAGGTATACGTGCTCCAGTACTGACAGGTGCAGGTAGCTGTGGCTCTGTGCAGACCTCTCAAGATGGCATTCCATTGCGTGCTGCTGGATTTTGTAATGTAAACCAGTTGTTCGAGGCCAATACAGAACAGGCATCGAGCATAGAAGTTGTGCGTGGTCCTGGCAGTGTGCTTTACGGTGTAAATGCATTGCATGGAGCGATTAACGTTATTAGCCCTACTTTGGGCGAAACTGGTGGAAATGTTTCGCTAGATTTTGGTCCACATGAATATGGCCGTCTTAACCTTGGTTACAACATGGAAAGTGGTGATCATGCTTATGGAATAAACTTAAATGGAGCTAGTGATGGCGGCTACAAAGATGATTCCGGTTTTGATCAACAGAAGTTGAATCTTGCTCATCGTTATACTGGCGATATCACAGTAACTACAGTGTTAGCCGCAACTAACTTGAACCAAGAAACTGCTGGTTATTTAGTTGGAACAGATGCCTATAAAAATGACGCTTTGCAAAAATCCAATGGCAATCCAGAAGCTTATCGTGATGCAAGTAGCTTTAGGTTACACAGTCGTATAGAGGGTGAGTTTGCTAGCGGTGCTAGTTGGATGCTAACGCCTTATATCCGCGATACCGAAATGGAATTTATGATGCATTTTCTGCCAGAAACGCCAGTAGAAGAGAGCGGACACAGTTCAATCGGTCTGCAAACAATGTATAGCAGCATGCTAACGCGCGATATAGAGTGGAACGCCGGTATTGATTTTGAACTTACTGATGGTTATTTACGTCAATTTGCAGAAAACGGTTTTGGCTCCTTCCCGACTGGGCAACAATATGATTTTGATGTCGATGCACAATTGATTTCACCTTATGCGCAATTTAAATTTGAGCCATCAGCCAATAATCAGTTTAGTCTAGGTTTACGTTATGAGCTGTTGGAGTACGATTATGATAATAAAATGATTGATGGAAATACCCAAGCGGATGGATCTTCTTGTTCAGCTTCGGCATTTAATCCAGCAGGAACTTGTCGTTATAGTCGCCCTGCTGATCGTAGCGACGATTTCAACAATGGCTCACTGCAACTTGGTTGGATCCATGATTTTGATTCAACACAGCAGGTTTTTGTAAATGTTGCGCGTGCATTTAGGGCGCCACAAGCTACTGAGCTTTACCGTTTACAAGTAAATCAATCAGTTGCTGATTTAAACTCAGAAGAAGTTAATAGCTTTGAAATTGGTTATCGTGCCTCACGTGACAGTATGTCTTATGGGATTGTGGCTTACTGGATGGAAAAAGATAATGTGATTTTTCAGGACAGCAGTCGAAGTAATGTTAGCGGTGGAAAAACTGATCACCTAGGCCTTGAGTTTAATTCTTTAATCGATTTAACCGATTCTTTACAACTAAATATTGTTGCCAGCTATGCTGATCATACTTATGGTGCAAATATTGCGCCTAGAGGAGTTACTGCTTCTATTGATGGAAATGATATAGATACAGCTCCAAATTTAACGGGAAATGTTCAGCTGCGTTGGGCTATTAACGAAAACAATAGTGCTCAGTTGGAATGGGTGCATATGGATGAGTACTTCACTAATGAAGCCAATACTAATAGTTATGAAGGGCATGATCTTGTCAATCTTCGCTATCAGTATCAGTCTACTAATAATTGGTATTTTGCAGCCAGAATTACTAATCTATTCGATACTAAATATGCAGAACGTGCCGATTGGACGAGCTTTGGTGGTGACAGATACTTTGTTGGCGAGCCGGCCAGTCTTTATGTCACTGTTGGTACGGAATTTTAAACCTTAAGGTTTAGATAGAAATAGTTTATAAGAAGAGGGCATCAGCCCTCTTTTTTTTGGTTTAAATTACTGGATAGTAAATACCTATGTTGGAACAAATTGCCAATAGTATTGGTCGACAGCTTGAACAAACTATTGTTATTACAGATCAACAGCAACTTAGTGGCGGCAGTATCAATCAGGTTAGTTGCATCAGCTTAGATAATGGTTCGAAGTATCTCCTTAAAACTCAATCAGGTGTTGCTCACTTAGATATTTTCAAAATCGAGCATGAATCTTTATTGCTTTTAGCTGAAGCTAAGATAATCAAAGTTCCTGTTCTTATTATCTACGGTGATAATTTTTTAGTAATGGAATATATAAATGAAGGTATTAAAGCCAAAAATTGGCAAGAACAACTGGGTCGTAATTTAGCCTTATTGCATCAGCATACTCAGCAGGAATTATTTGGTTTTCACTGTAATAATTACTTAGGAACCAGCTTGCAAATTAATTCCTGGAAAGAAGAATGGATTGCCTTCTGGAGTAAGAACAGGCTTGAACCACAGCTTAAATTGCTTGCTGAAAGAGTAGGGCTTGATGATCCATTATTAAAAAAAGGCCTTCAGCTTTTGGATAATTTGGAGTTTTGGCTGGGTCAAATTACAGAGCCGGCAGTCTTATTGCATGGTGATTTATGGTCGGGAAATGCGATGGCAGATGACAAAGGAGGACCTGTTATTTTTGATCCGGCTTGTTACTACGGTCATCGAGAGGCTGAGTTTGGCATAATGAGAATGTTTGGCGGTTTCGGTCCAAGATGTGAAGCAGCATATGCCGAAATCTGGCCCTTTGCTGATGGCTATAAACAGCGATTCAGACTGTATCAGCTCCATCACGAACTAAACCATTTGCTACTTTTTGGGCAAGCTTATTACTCATCGAGTCTGGCATCATTAAATGCGCTGCAATAAAACGAACTTGCTGTGCTTAGAGAATAGACTGTTCTTTTAATACATTGATCACTCTATCAATGCATTCATCTACTTCTAATTCGTGGGTAGGCAGAATTAAATTTGGATTTTCCCAGTCTTCATAAGGGAATGAGACACCCGGTACATTGCCAGTTTCTACATTTGCCTCAGCTGCATAAATTCCACTTGGATCGCGCTGCTTACAAACGTCTAATGGTGGATTCAAATAAACAACTATGCAGTTGTCTTCGCCGATAACACTATTCATATGTTCGCGGGAATCTGCATTTGGGGCAACGAAGGCTGCACAACAAATTACACCTGAGTCATTCAGGTATTTTGCAATATAGGCACTTCTGCGCAGGTTTTCCGCACGACCAGCTGCATCATGAGGTAAGTCTTTACTTATTCCAAGACGCATGCCCTTGCCGTCAAGAATTGTGCTAATTCTGCCTAAATCAAACAGACGCCTTTCTAATGCATGTGCGAGTGTAGATTTACCTGAACCTGATATACCAACAAACATAACAGTCACTGGTTTTTGACCATAACGAGCAGCACGGTCTTCTTTAGTAACATGATTGGTCGAGCTCTCTGAAACTTTACGTTTTCTTTTGGTGGTGGTTTCTATCATTCCAGCGGCAACAGTAACGTTACTCAAGCGATCTATGATAATAAAAGCGCCCGTACTCGGATTTTGAAGGTATGAATCAAAATGAATAGCTTCCGAAAGTTCAAAATCACATAAACCTATTTCATTGAGTTCTAGTGATGGTGTAGGGCTAGTCTCAAGTGTATTTACGTCAACCTTGTGCTGGATATTAGAAATAATGCCGCTAAAAGATCTCGAAGTTTGTTTAAATTCGTATTGCTTCCCTGTAAGTAAAGGTGCTTCGTTCATCCAAACAATTTTGGCTGAGAATGCATCTTTAGAAATAGGTAAGTTATCTGTGTGAACGATCATGTCACCACGACTTATATCAATTTCATCTTCCAAAGTTAAAGTGATGACCATAGGCATGAAAGCCTGCTCAAGCTCTTCGTCGTAAGTCACAATAGATTTTATTTTGCTAGTTTTACCGGAAGGTAGAGCAATTATTTCGTCACCTTTACGCACAACGCCTGAAGCGATGGTGCCACAAAACCCTCGAAAATCTAAGTTAGGGCGATTAACGAATTGCACTGGAAAACGAAAATCTTCAAAATTTCTATCAGCAGATATTTTGACATTTTCCAGCATCCACATAAGGGTTTCACCGTCATACCAAGGTGTCTGCTCACTAGAGTTAACAACGTTATCACCGTTAAGAGCAGAGATTGGAATGAAGTATAATTCGCCGGTGTTTAAATCTTTCGTGAAATCGATATAGTCTTGTTTTATCGTATTAAAAACATCCTCATTGAAATCAATTAAGTCCATTTTATTGATGGCAACAATAATATGTTTAATACCTAATAGTGAGGCAATAAAAGTATGTCTGCGAGTTTGAGTCTGCACGCCATAACGAGCATCAATCAATATAATTGCTAATTCGCAGTTTGACGCTCCCGTTGCCATATTCCTCGTGTACTGCTCATGGCCGGGCGTGTCTGCAATAATAAATTTACGTTTTGCGGTGGAGAAATAGCGATACGCGACATCAATGGTGATGCCCTGTTGACGTTCAGCTTGTAAACCATCTACTAGTAGCGCTAGATCAAAATCATTTCCAGTAGTACCGGATTTAACGCTGTCAGATTTAATTGCCTCTAATTGATCTTCATAAATCATCTTAGAGTCATGCAATAAGCGGCCAATTAAAGTGCTTTTGCCATCGTCTACGCTGCCGCAAGTTAATAAATGCAGAAGCTCCTTTCTTTCATGCTGAGAAAGGTAAGCGTCAATGTCGGTACTAATAAGATCTGATTGATGAGACATGATCTAAAAGTATCCTTCACGCTTTTTCTTTTCCATAGAGCCGGATTGATCGCTATCAATTAATCGGCCTTGGCGTTCAGAAGTGGTGGTAAGTAACATTTCCTGAATGATCTCAGGCAAAGTACTGGCTTCAGATTCGACAGCGCCAGTTAATGGATAACAGCCAAGTGTACGGAAACGAACGGTTTTCATTTCAATATTTTTCTTTAATTCTTCCGGAACACGATCATCATTAGCCATGATATCGATCCCTTCGTAATTCACTACTGGTCGTTCTGCCGCAAAATAAAGTGAAGGGATATCAATATTATTTAGATGAATATATTGCCAGATATCGAGCTCGGTCCAATTAGAAAGTGGAAAGACTCGTATACTTTCACCCTTATTAACCTTGCCGTTATATATATTCCAAAGTTCAGGGCGTTGATTTTTTGGATCCCAACGATGGTTTTTATCACGGAATGAATAAACTCTTTCCTTGGCGCGAGACTTTTCTTCATCGCGGCGAGCACCGCCGAAAGCGGCATCAAATTTGTATTTGTTCAGCGCCTGTTTAAGCCCCTGAGTTTTCATAATATCGGTATGTTTTTGGCTACCATGACTAAAAGGTCCAACACCGGCATCAATACCTTCTTGATTGGTGTGCACCAATAAATCCAGCCCTAAGCGTTCTGCTTGAGCATCCCGAAACTCAATCATTTCTTTGAATTTCCAGGTGGTGTCAACATGTAAAAGTGGAAAGGGTAATTTTCCTGGGTAAAAGGCTTTTAAGGCAAGGTGCAACATAACAGCGGAATCTTTCCCAACTGAATATAGCATCACGGGTTTATCAAATTCAGCCGCTACTTCGCGGATTATGTGAATACTTTCAGCTTCTAACTGTTTAAGGTGTGTGAGTCGACGTTCTGTCATAGTAAAAACTAAAGTAAGTTTGTTTTTGTTGCGAGCTCTAAAATGAGGGCGCAGAGTATAAAGTAAGCTTAAGGAAAACCCAAGGTCTTAGGTCTAATGAGTCTCAGGATCTTCTTTCTTAGGTAGGCCGTAATCTGCAGCAAGTCCGCCTTTTTGATCTGGACTTACTTTAGTAGCGTAATCACGAGGTGGAAATAGATCATCCATCTGATCATTCAGATTCCCTGCGGAGTCTGTGCCCAAGAGGTCAGAGCTTTGCTTGGTTAAAGACAGTTGTTTTGAAATATCTTCAGGGCAAAGGATATCTGCGTCACGAGCCAAACGCTTATAAACTTCCCGATAGCTTAAGGTAAGCTTATTAACTAATTGTGCCGTATTTTCAAAATGGGAATAAACACTTTGTTGGTAATCATTGTGGGTTTCATTTAAATCATCCAACTCATCAGTCAGATTTTTCACTTTAGCCGCGTCAGATAAAAATTGTTTAAAAATTAATGCACCAGCAACAAGGCCAATTACAAAACATAAAATTCCAACCAGCCAGATGCCCATGCTTATACCTTTTAAACCCCTAACCTTATATTTGCAAAATGAGGTGCAATTATACCTATAATTACTTCTTTAATCTTCATCTTTATCTTATAGAATCCTAAAAGATATGTCGAAAATCAGGTAAGCTTAAAAGTAATTTGAAAACTCTCACTAGCCCTTTGCAACGTTATCAGCAAGATACGGATCAAGGCATTTTAATGCCTGACGCATCTCAGTTAATGGCGGTCGAAGAGTTGCAAATTGTGTTTGAAACTTTGCTGCTAAAACGCGAGCGCGGCCAAAAGACTACTTTTTTAAGCAAAGTCAAATCTACTTTTTTCTCTACTGAGAGCCCCCTTATTAAAGGTTTGTATTTTTGGGGAGGTGTAGGACGTGGTAAAACCTACTTAATGGATTTATTTTATCAATGCCTACCAGGTGAACGTAAAATGCGTATGCATTTCCACCGCTTTATGCTCATGGTTAATGAACGACTTAATGCTCAAACAAGCCTTAAAAACCCACTACAAGCAGTTGCTTTAGAGATTGCTCAAGAAGTCGATATTATTTGTTTCGATGAGTTTTTTGTCACCGATATTGGTGATGCCATGATATTAGCTGGCTTGTTGGAAACGCTTTTTAATTCAGGAGTAAGCTTAATAGCTACTTCAAATATAGAACCCAAACGTTTGTATGAGAATGGTTTGCAACGGCAAAACTTTTTACCGGCTATAAAGTTATTAGAACAAAACACTAAGGTGGTTAATGTTGATGGGGGGGTTGATTATCGTCTTCGTAGCTTAAAGCAGGCAGAAATCTATCATAGTCCTCTTGGGGAAGAATCCGAAACTATGATGCTTGAAAATTTTAAGAGTCTAAGTGCCGGTTTAAATACAGTCGAAGATGGGACAATAGAAATACAAGGACGAAAAATATTAAGTCGTTACAGGGCAGAAGATTTAGTCTGGTTTGATTTTGAAAGTATTTGCGGAGGACCGCGTAGCCCAGCGGACTATGTTGAAATTGCACAACTGTTTCATACTGTCCTGATTAGTGATATCCCTCAGTTAGATGCATACAGCGATGATAAAGCGAGGCGATTCGTGAGCTTGGTTGATGAGTTTTACGACCATAATGTCAAACTCATTATTTCTGCTGCCATTGAATTGCAGGATATTTATCATGGAGATGAATTGAAGTTGGTATTAGAGAGAGCAAAAAGCCGGTTGTTAGAGATGCAATCGCATGAATACTTAGCACTAGAGCATACACCTTAAAGAGAGGTGAATCCCTGAAGGAATGATACTTCGTTAAAAACAGCTTTAAAATACTCATTTACTATTCGTGTAAACTCCTTTTTTCAGCTGTTTTTGCCTCGTCTCATCCTATTCAGGATATCCACCTATCGCGTATGTTTTAAAATATAACAGACTTGTCGGGCACTGAAAAGTGCTCTCAAATTTGTCGCGGTTTATGGCTTTTCTTAAATGTTACTGATAATCAGAGAAAAAGCACTCAGAACCCTTGAATATACCCCCCACCATCTGTAGAATTCGCGCTCCATTTGTGGCTTTGCTAAACCAAAGCTCAAAATCAGAATTGAATATCAAGAAACATAAGTAGATAAAGCAATGAAAACTATCTCAGCCAATAAAGAAACTGCACAAAATAATTGGGTGCTAATTAATGCGGAAGACCTAACCTTAGGTCGTATGTCTGCAGAGATTGCTCATCGTCTCCGTGGTAAGCATAAAGCGGAATACACGGCCCATGTAGATACAGGTGATTATGTTGTAGTGGTTAACGCTGAGAAAGTCAGAGTAACTGGTAAAAAGGCAACAGATAAAAAGTATTACAGTCATTCTGGTTTTCCAGGTGGTTTAAAAACACGATCTTTTAATGAAATGATTGAGCGTAACCCAGAAGAAGTAGTTCGCCTTGCTGTTAAAGGCATGTTGCCGAACACTCCTCTAGGTAGAGCAATGTTTAGTAAGTTAAAAGTTTACGCTGGAACTGAGCATCCTCATACAGCTCAACAACCCGCTCAATTGAATTTGCAATAGGTATATAAAACATGGCTGATACTCAATATTACGGTACTGGACGTCGAAAAACTTCGACAGCTCGTGTGTTTTTGACACCTGGTAGTGGCAATATCTCTGTTAATAAAAGAAGTTTAGAATCATATTTTGGTCGTGAAGTAGCACGTATGATTGTGCGTCAACCACTTGAGCTACTCGAAGTGTCTGATAAATTTGACATTCAAGTAAGTGTGGTTGGTGGTGGTAGCTTTGGGCAAGCTGGCGCGATTAGACATGGCATAACGCGAGCTCTGATGAAGTTTGATGAAGAGAATCGTGCTCCATTGCGTAAAGCTGGATTTGTAACACGAGACTCTCGTGAAGTTGAACGGAAGAAAGTTGGTTTACGTAAAGCACGTAAGAGACCACAGTTCTCAAAGCGTTAAGATTTTATTTGAATTTCAGAAAACGCCGCAACTTATTATGTTTCGGCGTTTTTTTTTGGGTTAAATAATAAAAAATATTATTAAAGAGAGGTGTTTTCACCTTGAAAAAAAAGGTGTTTTTTAGTAGCATTCGCGCAGTTTTCGGCCCTGCCATAAAGGTGGCGTCTAATATCCTTTCAAGCGTTTCCAATAGGAGAACTTCATCGTGAATGGCGGTTCCAATAGCAATAATCGCAGGCGTTTTTTAATTGGGAGTACTTCATTTGTTGGAGCGGCCGGCGCCGTTGGGGCAGCAGTACCATTTGTAGGGTCATGGAATCCAAGTGCTAGAGCATTAGCAGCAGGGGCTCCAGTAACCATAGATATCAGCAGGTTAGAACCTGGTGAGCTATTGGGCCCAATGCCCGCTTGGCGTGGACAGCCAATTTTTGTGCTGCGCAGAGGCGAAGAAGCACTTAATAACCTAGAAACAAACACTGATCATCTTTCGGACCCTGAATCTGAAGATGACCAACAACCAAGCTATGCTCAAAATGCTTATCGTTCAATACGTCCTGAAATTGGTATTTATGTAGGCCTTTGTACTCATTTAGGCTGTTCTCCACGAATTAATACAGAATTGACTCCACAAGAATTTGACCCAGATTGGAAAGGCGGCTTTTTCTGCCCTTGCCATGGCTCTATGTTTGACCTAGCTGGTCGAGTCTATAGCGGAGTGCCAGCCCCGACTAACTTACCAGTCCCTCCACACTCTTATGAAACAGACACAGTTATTGTGATAGGTGTAGACGGGGAGAATTCATAATGAGCGATGAAGTGAATCAGCCAAAGAAAAATTCTTTTATGACCTGGATTGATGCCAGATTGCCTGTAACTAAGGCATTTGAAAAGCATATGTCCAAATATTATGCCCCGAAAAATTTCAACATATGGTACATATTTGGCGTACTTTCTATGGTGGTGCTAGTTAATCAGTTACTGACTGGTATTTGGTTAACGATGAATTATGTGCCGAGTTCAGAAGGTGCTTTTGCATCCGTTGAGTACATTATGCGGGATGTTGATTATGGTTGGCTCTTACGTTATCTCCATTCTACCGGAGCATCTGCATTTTTCGTCGTTGTCTATTTACATATGTTCCGTGGCCTTATGTATGGTTCATATCAAAAACCAAGGGAATTAATTTGGATTTTTGGCATGACTATCTATTTGATATTAATGGCTGAAGGTTTTATGGGCTACGTACTACCTTGGGGGCAGATGTCCTATTGGGGAGCCAATGTGATTGTTTCTCTAGCAGGAGCTGTACCTTTTGTTGGTGAAGACTTAATGATTTGGATTCAAGGTGACTACCTAATTTCGGGTGCAACGTTAAATCGTTTCTTTGCCTTGCATGTAGTTGCTCTGCCTATAGTATTGCTTGCATTGGTAGTACTGCATTTATTGGCATTACATGAAGTGGGGTCTAACAACCCTGACGGAATCGAAATTAAAAAGAATAAAGATGCCAATGGTATCCCTCTTGATGGTATTCCTTTCCACCCTTATTATTCTGTGCATGATTTGGTTGGCATTGTCGTTTTCTTATTCGTATTTCCTTTTGTTATTTTCTTCATGCCAGAAATGGGTGGATATTTCATAGAGTATGCAAATTTTGAGCAGGCGAACAGCTTAAAAACACCAGAGCATATTGCACCTGTTTGGTATTTCACGCCATTTTATTCAATGCTACGTGCAGTGACTTATCCTTTGTTTGGAATAGATGCCAAATTCTGGGGCTTAGTAGTAATGGCTGGAGCAATTGCCATTCTATTCGTTATGCCTTGGCTAGACAGAAGCCCGGTTAAATCTATGCGCTATAAAGGTATGTACAGCCGAATAGCCTTACTAGCCTTTGTTATTAGTTTTGTTATTTTGGGGGTTTTAGGAACTCAATTAGCAACTGGATCTAGAACAGCTTTGGCGCAGTTATGCACAGTGATTTATTTTGCTTATTTCTTAGCAATGCCGTGGTATACGCGTAAAGAGAAAACGACTACTCCTCCACAGCGTGTAACTGGTCGATTTATCAGCATTCCGCAATTACTGCTTGTGCTGGCTATTTTCGTGATTTTAATTTGGGCACCTTTGAAAGCTGTTGCTGCTGAAGCAGGACTAGAACTTGAGCATGTCGAGATGAACTTGGAAGATGAAAGTTCATTGCAATCTGGTATACAGACCTTTGTTAATTACTGCTTGGGATGTCATTCAGCTCAATATTCTCGATACCAGCGCGTTGCTGATGATTTGAATATTCCAGAAGAAATAATGGTTGAAAATATTATTTTTAATCCAGAAACAGATATTGGCGATTTGATGTTCAGTTCAATGCCAGAAAGAGCTGAAAATTGGTTTGGCGTTGCTCCTCCCGACTTAACTTTGGTCGCTCGAGTCCGTCAACCAGAATGGCTTTATGGCTACCTAAAAGGTTTTTACCTTGATCCGTCGCGTCCATTTGGTGTCAATAACAGAGTATTTGCTGATGTAGGGATGCCTAATGTATTAGAAGAATTGCAAGGTGATCAATCTTGTGACCCAGAGCATTGTGATGAATTACATCACGTCACTGGTACTGGGAATTTAAGTGAAGAAGAATTTGATGAAGTTGTATACGACCTAGTTAATTTCCTATATTACATGGGCGAACCTTCAAGATTAGACCGCGAAAGGATTGGCGGCTATGTCCTTTTATTCCTAGCTTTCCTAGGTGTACTGGTTTTTATGCTAAACCGGGAATACTGGAAAGATATCGAACATTAACAGAACACTAAAACTAAGAGGCTTAATATGGGAGTTGTAACTAAACGCTCTTCAATGTTGTTTTATTCAGATGGTTCTAGCCAGTATAGCCATCGCGTAAGAATTGTTTTGGCTGAAAAGGGCGTTACAGTAGATGTTGTTGATGTTGACCTGCATGATAAACCTGAAGACCTCGCTGATTTAAATCCATATAACAGCTTGCCGACATTAGTTGATCGTGATCTCGTGCTATATGAGCCAAATATCATGATGGAATATCTTGATGAGAGATTTCCTCATCCTCCTTTATTTCCAGTATACCCGGTAGCTCGTGCGCAAAGCCGTCTTTGGATGCATCGCATCGAAAAAGATTGGTCCGCCTTAGTTGATTTAATACAAGCAGAGGCTGCATCAGATAAAGAGCTTGATGCCGCACGTAAGGAATTACGAGAAAATTTAGTATCTATTGCGCCTATTTTTGCTGAAAAGCCTTTCTTTATGAGTGAAGAATTTACGATAGTTGATTGTTGTGTATTACCAATTCTCTGGCGTTTACCTGAATTGGGGATTAAGCTACCAGAAACAAAAGCAACCAAAGCATTGTTAGAATATCGTGACCGCCTTTTTGAGAGAGAATCAGTTCAGGAGTCTCTGTCTGAGCAAGAAAAGGAAATGGTTCTCTGATAGTGCGGGTATAGTCTGGGTATAGTGTGAGCATAGTTCGGATACGTGGACATGCTCTTATCCGGTCGGGGTAAAAAGTATGACTATGACTATGACTTCTCATCGTCCCTACATGATAAGAGCATTGCATGAATGGATTCTAGATAATAATTTCACGCCGTATATCCTGGTAAATGCTTTTACAGAAGGCGTTGAAGTTCCTCAAGACTACGTCAAAGATGGCCAAATCGTTTTAAATATCTCCCCTCAAGCCATTAAGACCCTGAACATTAATAATAGTGCAATCGAATTTGAAGGCCGCTTTGGTGGGATTCCAACCAACGTTTATGCGCCTATGCATGCCGTTATGAGTATTTATGCCAGAGAGAATGGCCAAGGTATGATGTTTGAAACTGATGATCCTATGCCTGAACCACCAGCACCAGTTAGTGGCGTGGATAGTTCATTCTCTGGTTCAGAAAAGGGAGATGGAGAAAATAAAAAGGCTAGCAAAAAGAGCAAGCCATCTTTGCGTGTAGTGAAGTAAATAGTGAAGTAAATAGTGAAGTAAATAGCGAAATTAATCAGTCAATATATTCGAAAGCTCTAACTACCTTTGTAACTCCACTAGTTGTACTGACCAAATCTACAGCTTGATCAGCTTCAGCTCGGGTTAATAGACCCATTAAATAAACCACACCGTTTTCAGTCACAACTTTTGTCCTTAATCCTTCAGTATCATCACCCACCAACAACAAAGACTTTATTTTAGTTGATAGCCAAATGTCGTTGGTGCGTGAAAGGAAGGAAGTATCGCCTGCGACTTCGAGTTCGTTATAGACTGTTTGAACGCGGCTGTTACTAGTCGTGGCTACTCTAGTGGCTAGGTTTTTCAACTCTTGGTCAGGCACCTGACCAACCAATAACACAGTTTGGTTAAAGCTAGCGACATCAATGTTGGATTCTCGCAAAGCACTATCTGCGGCATTTAAATTGACCTTAATCATGGTTTCGATAGAGCTATCATCAATCGCTGAGCCAGTTGATCGGCTACCCTGATCCTCTTGTATGCTGTCATTACCATTTAAGGTGCTAATAATTGAGGCACATGATGTGACTAATAATGTGGAGCAAAGTAAGGATAAGTTTAGTAGTCGGCGTAGCATAGTTAAGAATCCTTTAGCTGTATCATTTTTAATTAGACTGTTTCTATTTACTGTTATTCAGGCCCGAATAGCTGCGTGTCAATCAGGTCGCAAAGGCAATGTAATACCAGCAAGTGTACTTCTTGAATACGAGCAGTAACTTGAGATGGCACACAAATTTCGACATCACCCGGCTTAATGAGTTCCCGCATAGCACCACCTTCTCGACCACTAAGTATTATGACTTTCATCTCGCGGGTATGTGCGATTTTGATAGCTTCAATGACATTTGGCGAGTTGCCGCTGGTAGAAATAGCTAAAAGAACATCGCCTTCTTGACCAAGTGCACGTACTTGTTTAGAAAAGATTTCATCAAAGGAATAATCATTGCCTATTGACGTTATCGTGGAACTATCTGTAGTAAGTGCTATAGCAGGCAGGGGAGGGCGTTCTCTTTCAAAACGATTAATCAGTTCAGCAGAAAAATGCTGTGCGTCTCCTGCAGAACCGCCATTACCGCAGGCTAATATCTTTTTCTCAGTTAATAGCCCTTCAACCATGACCTTTGCAGCTTCAGTTATGGCAGGACTAATAACCTCCATAGATTGCATTTTACATTCTATGCTTGCTGTAAAAAAGCCTTTAACTCGCTCTAAATAGTCCATATTTATCTCTCAATAAAAAAATTGATAGTTTTTTTACTTCTCTCTTTCTTTGTCATTGCATTGCTAAATGTAATTGTGTCAGACTGTACACAGCTAGTACAGTTCTAGCTTGAATCTTACTAATCTTTTTCATTTTTTAACAGGAGGGGTCCCAAAACAAATAATATTACTATTTCAATGTCATTAGCACCTAAGCCATCTGTAGCATTTATACCTGAGATATTAGGTTCTAACACGTTTTCTCAAATTGGATTTATATATAACAAATTGGAGAGTGAGCATGGCAAAGAGATCGCAAAAGCGTTCGGTTCATTACAATGAAGAAATGACACGTCCCCACCAGGGTGGTAAAGGTAGCAGCAAAAGTAATAAAAGATATAAACGGCGTCGCAATAACGAAGATTCCAGCAATATCGTAGTGCTTAATAGCCTGCTCGATACAGCCTATAAACCTCAGCAACAAAAAGAACCACTCGAAGCTAAAACACCCGCTCAACAAAAATATATTAATGCCATCAAAAATAACTGCCTAACTTTTGGTCTCGGTCCAGCTGGTACGGGTAAGTCTTATTGTGCAGGGGCACTTGCAGCTCAAGCCTTAGAGTCTGGCCGTATCGAGCAGATTATTTTTACCCGTCCTGCTGTTGAGGCCGGTGAGCAACTTGGCTTTTTACCAGGGAAACTGGAAGATAAATTTTCGGTTTACATAGATGCTTTTCGCGACATTTTGAATGAAGTTTTAGGAAAAGGAGTAGTTGAATATTGCTTAAGACATGGTCGCATCGTTGGAGCACCGTTGGCATTTATGCGCGGCAAAACATTTAAAGCTTCAACATTTGTGATTCTGGACGAAGCGCAAAATATAACCCCAAATCAGATGAAAATGTTTCTAACCCGTATTGGTGAAGATTGTAAGGTCGTTATCAACGGTGACAATAACCAAAGCGATATCAGAGGCCCAAATGGACTTGATGATGCGATTTGCAAATTACGAGGTTTGGCAGGTGTGCATATACATACTTTTGAGCGTGAAGATTCAGTCAGAAGTGGCTTGGTCAGGAATGTGCTGGACCGTTATGAAAATATAAGTGATTGATTATATGAAAGACTAAAAAATACCAGCTAGTTCTGCTGTGCTGGTATTGTTTTGTCGGAAATAGTTTTAAATGAAATTGATTCAGTAAATTTTAGAATGCATTTCTAATCCAGATTAACTCTGACTTTCCGTGATGTTTACAAATGCTGACAACATCAAAGCGAGTAGCAACTTTTTCATAAAGACCAGATCGAATGAGAAAATGTTGAGCAGTTTTGATGAGTTTTTGTTGTTTGCTTTTAGTAACTGTTTCAAGCCCATTACCAAAATCTGAATTTTCTCTGAAGCGGACTTCAGTGAAAACGATGCAGCTTTCGTCGCGCATCACTAAGTCAATTTCCCTGAGACGACAATGGTAGTTTTTATGTAAAAATTTTAAGCCCTGTTTTTTTAAATGTTTGAGGGCTAATTTTTCATAGTACAACCCTTTTATTTGGCTAGGGCTCTTTGGCTTTTTGGAAAACATTAATCGTCCCTGATTAACGAGTTGATAATTTAGTTCATTGAGTTTCGCTGATGGGAAGAGCTAAACCTTCTTGCATTGTTGCCCAATCAAGTTGACGAGTGATTCTGTTGTCAGCATCTAAGCTGAGTACACCAGTGGCTCCAATAAAGGCGTAAGCTGCGCCGGTCTCCAACTGCCTAATGCGAGGATAAAGTCTAAAGGCATCAATACCAAAGGCTTGAAGGCGTAAATTTTGTGCACTAGTTTGTGGGAAAAGTAATTGAGCAGACACTTTTAATTCATCGTCTTGTGATAAAAGCCAAGGACTGTCACCAAAAATAATGCCGTTTAAATCTACATTTTCTAGTGTTCGATTTAATCCTGAATAAATATCCTGAGTAGCATAGACGGGAATATTACCGGCATAGAGATAACCTAAACTTGGGTTAATTTGGCGCGCGGCCAAGGGTTCGGCAATAAGAAAAATGAAATCCACATCCTGCCGGCGGCGCTGTGAGAATTCAACGCTTGCATTGATAATGTTACTGATCCGATCTTTACGATTTTCGCTATCACTTAAATTCAATAAGTTTTCGATACTTTGCGTATAGTCATTGTCATAAATTTCCTGAGTGACAATCTGCCCTCCCAAAGCTGTCCATTGCTGGATAAAGCTGTTGAGTTTACGTTGGTAAGTATCACTTGTGGAATTTTCTGGGCTTAAAATAGCTGCAAAACGATGACCATCATTCCAGGCTTTAAGCGCAAGTTGTCGGGATTCGCTCTCTGGGGATAAAGCAAACTGATAAAGCTGATTAGATGCAGACTGCACACCATCAATATTGTTTAAAGCTAAAGTTGGGACCCCTAAATTACGTATTTGCTGTAATTGGCTAAGGTTTTGTCTTAATAGAGGACCGATAATCATGCCGGCACCATCGATACGCGCTTGACTATGCAGATCAACAATATTGTCGGTAGCACTGGTATCGTAGAAACGAAGATCTGGAACCTGCCCACCGAAAGATTGCACATTTAAATAAGCGCTCATGAATGCATCACGAATAATTGCGCCAGCATTGGTATTTAAGGGTAAAAGTAAGGCGATCTGGTTGGGTCTTTCTGCCGCCATGCTTTCAACTAGTTGCAAGGTTAAGGGCAGTTGCTCACTTGCTGGGTGCCGAATCCAAGTGTTTTGCCAATTATTAAGTTCAACTAATTGGCGGTCTAAATTGTATTGATAAGCTTTACCGACGATGCCCAGTTCATACCAACCTTGGAAGGCATAAATAATTTCATCTTCGGCTAACTGCCTAAGTTCTTCCACTGGTAGAACTAATAGATTTTGCCAGATTTGTTCATGATTCTGATTTTTTTCTGCAAGATTAAGTAGAAGATCAAGCAAAATTCTTTCACGTAAAGCCGCCACTTGATTGTTGAGTGTTTCATAAGATTGAGCGCGCATTGAACGTAGTTGCTTTTGTAGAGCAAGGGGTAAGAGAGGGGCAGCTTCAAAACGCTCAATAGTTAAAATATTTAATGCTTCTTGGTGGCGTGCATTAGCGACTAAATATTGTGCACGTAAGAGCAGGATTTCAGCAGCAAGTTCTAGCTCAAGCTGTCGAGTATTTAAAGTTGCAAGTAATTCAAAAGCTCGGCGTTCCTGACCCATGCCAAGGTAGATTCTAGCTGCTTCAAGTGAAAAAAATTCAGATTCAGGTGATAAAGTCGCATTGGCTTGTTGCAATAAGCTAAAGATTAAAATTTCTTCTTCGCTCCTTATACCATCCTCATCGATATCAGGGATGTCGAAATTATCAACTCTGCTCGTATTAGGTGGAGCTGTGCCGCACGACGCTAGTAATATCGTTAATAGAAAATATAAAGAAAATCGCATGAAACTCATAAGCTTCAGTATAACTCAAACTAAAAATCTCGCTAACACCCGGATTACATCCTATGGCAAGATGTTGTTCTAATGATTTACAGCAAACTTAACGCATGAACGCTGCTTGTCTATATATAGTCGCTACACCTATTGGGAATTTGTCTGATATTAGTGAGCGTGCTGTACAAATATTAAAGGAAGTAGACCTGATTGCAGTTGAGGATACTCGTCACAGCGGCAAACTTTTACAGCATATTGGCGTGTCTACTCCAATGTTGGCTCTGCATGAACATAATGAAGATAAGAAGGTGCAGCAGTTAATTGAGAAACTATCTCTTGGTAAAAGTATTGCGCTGATATCAGATGCTGGGACACCTTTAATTTCAGATCCAGGTTACCAGTTGGTGAAGGCAGCCTTATCAGCAGACATTAAGGTAAGCCCTGTGCCAGGGCCTTCGGCCTTGGTTACTGCGCTTTCAGCATCGGGGCTGCCTTCTGATTCTTTTATTTTTGAAGGTTTCTTACCTAATAAATCCACAAGTAGGCTGAAGAAATTAGAGTCGCTGGTTGATGAAAGCAGAACCTTGATTTTTTATGAAGCGCCACATCGTATTGTGGCTTGTTTACAAGATATGCAGGAGGTTTTTGGTGCTGAACGAAAAGCAGTCATTGCGCGTGAGCTTACTAAAACTTTTGAAACTATTAAAAATGAAAGCTTAGAGAATTTGATTACTTGGATTGAAGCTGATACAAATCAGCAACGCGGTGAATTTGTACTGCTAATACAAGGTAAAGAAAAAGAGGCATCGACAGTTGATAAAGAAGCAGAATTTATTTTAGAGACCTTAATGCAGGAGCTGCCCTTAAAACAAGCAAGCCAACTAGCAGCAAAAATAACGGGCATTAAAAAGAATACACTTTATCAAATCGGTCTAAATAAAAAGTAATAAGATAAAAGCAGTAAAAAAATGTATAAAAAGTATAAAGATTAAAAGCAGGAGATCATTCTGGAATTTCTAGCCTGGCTTGAAGCAATGTCCTTTAGTGTTTGGGTAAGAGAATCGGTTGCTGGTTTTCCGGTAACGATTTCTTTTCATGCTTTAGGTATGGCTTTTTTGGTGGGTATACATTTTGCTCTGGATTTAAGAGTCTTAGGTCTTGCGCCCAAACTACCGGTGCATTTAATTACAAAATTCTACCCCTTAATGTGGGTAAGCTTTGTCGTTGCTTTAATTTCTGGCTTAATGTTATTGCTAGCTTATCCTGCAAAGGGTTTAACTAATTTCGTATTTTATTTAAAGATGATTTTAATCGCTTCGGCCTTTATTGTTGGTAAAATTCTTACGAAAAAAGTAGTGCAACAAGATGCTGAAATAACGACTAAATATAAAATTCTTGCTTTACTTTCTATAGGGCTTTGGGTGTCGATTATTGTGGCGGGACGTTTTCTGGCTTATACCTACACTATTTTATTAACTACTGACTTTTATTAGCGCTTATTTCAAAGAGTTTATATAAAAATGGAAGAAGCATTATTTAGTTTTTCTCAAAATACCGGTATTTATAGCATTATGGGTTCGCGTTGGGGCTGGCCTATTATTGAGTCTTTGCATTTCTTTGGATTATGTCTGTTGATCGGTACGGTCGGTTTATTTGATCTACGTATGCTGGGTTTTGTTAAAGCTATTCCAATTTCAGCCATGCATAAATTAGTGCCTGTTGGAATCGCGGGTTATTTGCTAAATGTATGCACCGGTATTATGTTTTTTACCTCTGCTCCTGACCAATATTTATATAACCCGGCTTTTCAAACCAAGATGATGTTTATGGCAGGTGCCGGTATTAATGTGTTGTTTTTTTATTCAGTTTGTTTCAAGACGGTAAAAAATATTGGGGCTAATCAGCAAGTAAATTTACAAGCAAGAATTTTGGCAGGATTATCTTTACTATGCTGGTTGGGTGTAATTAGTGCGGGAAGGTTGATTACCTTTTATAGGCCTCCGGCTAATTGGTGCTTTTGGTGCGGTGGTTAAAAACTATTGCGCTAGACATTACTTTATTGAAAGAAAAATTTTATTCGGTCACTTACTAGAGTAAGTCCCCTCAATAAGTTTCACTTTCGCCTCATACTGCCTACGCTCATGACGTTTTAATAAAAGCATTAGGCTTGCTCCATCAAGGATAATCAAAAAATGAACCGTTCATAATTGTAAGGGCTAGATATATAGCGTTATGTGAACAAACGAGATTAACCACGATTCTAGATGTGTTGGATTATATGAGCTTTGGCTTTATTCAATTTAAGGGAAGAAGAATAATGAACAATAATTCAAAAATACCAAAAAGACTTTCTAAAGCTTACACAATATTTCTGTCGGCGGCCTTAGCTGCTTTTATGCTGCAAGCAATGCCAGCTGCAGCTCAGGTTGCGGTAATTAATGCAAGGGCTTGTGCTGCTTTGCCTGGCGAGACGATTAATGGTGTAAACGTTACAACCACCGAATGGCTGGAGCTTGATTCTGTCGCTGATCCTGTTTGTGTTGTGTCAGGCTTTCGTGCTCCCTATCTTGATTTAGAAGTGGTACTACCAAGCGAGTGGTCAGGACGATATGTACAACAGGGTGGCGGAGGTTTTGATGGATTTATTCCTTCTGCGCTACAAAGAAATCCTCAAGGTGAAGTTGTTGGTTTAAATGAAGCAGTCGCCAGATTTAATTCGGTGCATGCAGCATCTAATGGTGGTAACCGCGCAGGTGTTGATGGTGAGTCTGCACCTGGAGTGTGGCTAAGTGGCGGCCCAGGTGCTGAGCAATCATTAATGGATTATTCTTTTCTAGCAGGCAAGGTTGTTTTAGATTTTGCTCATGGCTTAACTGAGGAAGTTTACGGCCAATTACCTGAGTACGGTTATTTTAACGGTTGTTCTAATGGTGGAAGAAATGCCTATATAGCAGCTCAACGTTGGCCTGAACATTTTGATGGTGTTGTTTCCGGCTGTGAACCGATGAACATGCCTGGTACCACAACTGCATGGCTTTCATTAGCTGGCGTTCAAGGTACTCCAGCAGCGCTTACAGAAACAGAATATACCTTTGCATTTAATTCAGCTGTTGCTGCTTGTGATGCGGATGACGGTAAAGTCGATGGTGTCATCGGCAACCCTTCTGCTTGTAGTTTTTCACCTAGAGAGCTGATTTGTGAAGCTAGCGAAATGGGTCAATGTCTCTCATCTGAGCAAGCTAGCACCTTAGAATTATTGCTAACTGATACAGTTGACAATAATGGTAATATTTTATCATCACGTTTCTATTGGGCTGATTTTGGTCCCTTTGGGCCAAGTTTTGGTGGACTGGGTGGCGTTTATGGCTGGATCGCAACTGGCGATGTGGCCTGGGTGCAACCAGCACAGCAGCAACAATTTAATTCTGATATGCATCATTATGAGATAGCTAACGGTCTTCATCGTGCAGGTATAGGGCATGATAGATACTCAGTGGCAGAGTTTGTTGCTTCGGGTAAAAAGTTAATAAGCTGGCATGATGGTTCTGACAATCTGCTTTCACCAGGTGACCATGTGAGAGTATTCGGTGAACTGACAAGTACTATTGAGACGCTAGCGAATGATTCTGCATTTGCTACTGATGAACATGCTCGTCTATTTATAGTTCCTGGTACAGGTCACGGTGGTGGTGCTATGACAGTAAACTGGATTGAAGCAATCATTGATTGGACTGAGAATGGTAATGCTCCTCAAAGCCTTATCTATGAAGGCAGAGACGGATCGACTATGCCTGTTTGTAGATATCCCGCTTATACGCAAGGCACTAGAACTGGATATACCTGTAGCGACCTGTAAGTTAAGAAAAATCAGTTTGGTGTCAGAGTAAATCTAATTCCGGTTTAATTTATTCTGATTCTTCTTCCCTATTACATTATAATTTGCTGGTGAGTCGGCCAGGCAATCGCTGTTTTTCTCTTACTTGGTAAGATGAAAATAGAGGAAAGTCCGGGCTCCATAGAGCAAGGTGCCAGGTAACTCCTGGGGGGCGTGAGTCCACGGAAAGTGCAGCAGAAAATAAACCGCCTTTTTGGGTAAAACCAAGATGGTAAGGGTGAAATGGTGTGGTAAGAGCGCACCGCATGGGTGGCAACATTCCATGGCAAGGTAAACCCCACCTGGAGCAAGGCCAAATAGGAACCCAACGGTGCTGCTCGCATTGGGTTCGGGTAGGCTGCATGAGGTTTATGGCGACATGAGCCCAAGATGAATGATTGTCCACGACAGAACCCGGCTTATCGGCCGACTCACTTTTCATTTTATGGGCTATAGGCATTCTATGGGCTATAGGCATTTAATTGCTAATGTCATTTATCCGCTGATAGCATTTTTTCACTGTTTTATGCTCTTCATAGTCTAAAACAGCAAAAAGCCTGCAAGTTCACACTTTTCCATTTTTTTTAAATATGCCCACATAAAAGCTTAGTACTTAATGTATTACTTTAAGTATGCAATATAGCTTTTTGTAATTTATGCTTTTAAATGGTTATATTATTTACGATAATTGGCACTTTTCTCGGATTTCGCCGCATTTAGCTTCATTTTCCACACAAATTAACGCAAACAAGTGCTTGATTTACTTGTAAGAATTCCCTTATAGTGCAGCAAAGTAGCATTAGAGTGGGTGCAAAGTGGGTTAATTGTGGGTATTTAGAAATAAATAATCACTACCCATTGCTTAACTTTGGGAGAAATGAGTTTGTTGTTTCGTGGCTTACATTCAATAACGCTGGACGCGAAGGGTCGTATGGCTATGCCTGCGCGATTGCGCGGTATTGTTGAAAGTCATTGCCAAGGGCAGTTAGTAGTCACTATTGATCAGGATGGTGAGTCTCTTGTGATTTATCCGCTAAATGAGTTTGAAGAAATAGAACGTAAAGTCTCAGCACTTTCCAGTTTTCATCCAGAATCTAAACGCTTAAAAAACATATTTATCGGTCATGCTACTGAAGTGAATTTAGATAGTAGTGGCCGTATTTTGATTCCCTTAAATCTGAGGGAGTTTGTTGGTTTGGATAAAAAAGCCGCACTTGTTGGTCAAGGTAACAAACTGGCTGTTTGGAATGATGAAGCCTGGAACGAAACCAGAGACGGCTGGTTGAAGCATAAAGTAAACGCAGAAGAGTTACCGGATGAACTGAAAAATCTTTCCTTATAGAAGACAGAAAGTAAAAGCAGGAAGTATTAGAAGAGGATAAAGGTGGAGAGTGTGACCATGCTGCATCAAAGCGTACTGTTGGAACAGGCAGTTGCTGCATTGGTAACAGATAAAAATGGTTTCTATTTAGATGGAACCTTTGGTCGGGGAGGTCATAGTAGGCGGATTCTGGATGAGTTGTCAGAGAGAGGCCGCTTGTTGGTGATTGATAAAGATCCTGTAGCCATTGCTCTGGCGCACGAGTTGGAATTAGAAGATAAGAGAGTAAGTGTTTATCACGGCAGTTTTGAAGATTTAGAAAGAGTAATACATGACCTGGATGGTGGAGAGCAACTGACAGGTGTGTTGTTGGACTTGGGTGTTTCATCGCCACAACTGGATGATGCGCAAAGAGGGTTTAGTTTTAATAAGGACGGACCTCTGGATATGCGAATGAATACTGCAACTGGGATTACTGCAGAAGCATGGCTTGCACAAGTTGACGAGAAGTCTTTGGCCGATGTGCTTTATCAGTTTGGTGAAGAGAGGTATTCAAGACGTATCGCCAGAGCGATTTGCAAGTATAGGGTAGATGAGGCAATTACATCGACTTTGCAATTAGCAACTTTAGTTAAGCAAGCTCATCCGAAATGGGAAAAAAACAAGCATCCGGCGACGCGTTCATTTCAAGCTATACGAATATTTATAAATAATGAATTAGGTGATTTGCAAAATGCTTTGGTTTCAATGCTAGAAGCTTTAGCTCTTGGTGGTCGAATTGTGGTGATTAGTTTTCATTCATTGGAAGACCGCATTGTTAAACAATTTATTCAGAAAGAAATTAAAGGTGGGGATTTTCCTGCAGATTTACCTATTACCCAGGAACAGCTTAATCCTCGACTGAAAGCGATTGGTAAAGCCGTCAAAGTTGACGCAGAAGAAGTAAACGAAAACATTCGATCTCGCAGTGCCATTATGCGAATCGCTGAAAAAATTGCCTGACGCATGATTTAGATGATGAAAAAGACTAACAGAGAGATAAATGGACAGAACAATACTGGTGTTATTTGGTTTGCATTTATTCTCAGCCTGACTTTTGTCTGTAGTTCTGCTTTAGGTGTTGTGTATGCGGTTAATGAAAGTAGGCATTTGTTGAATGAACTACAAATTCTGGAAAACAAACGTAATGCCTTACAAGTTGAATGGGGCCAACTCTTACTAGAACAAAGTAGTTTGGTTTCTCAAGGCAGAGTAGAAGATATCGCAATAGCTGAGCTTGGCATGCAGATTCCGACAATGGAGAAAATGGTAATGGTCAGGCAATGAGTGCTCGGCAGGTTGAAAAGAAACAAGCTATCTGGAGGCTGTACTTCGTCTTCATGGTGATTCTTTCACTCCTGAGTATTATCGCTTGGAAAGTTTTAGATCTTCAAATAATTAATAATGAAACACTTCAAATACAGGGCGATGCTCGCACTGTACGTAATGATGAAATAGCCGCGCATCGTGGCAACATCCTTGATAGAAATGGTCAGCCCTTAGCTATAAGTACACCAGTACAGTCTTTGGTGTTGAATCCTAAAGAAATATTACAGTACCCAGAGCAATGGGATCAGCTTGCAGCGGCCATGCTTACTATTGATGTAAATCCTGAAGTTCTACATAACCGCATACAAGAAAATACCAGCCGAGAATTCATGTTTGTTAAACGTAGAATTCCACCATTAGAAGCAGATCAGGTACTTCAATATGGTTTTAATGGTGTTTGGGCTGAGGAAGAATACAAGCGCTACTATCCTTTGGGTGAAGTGGCTGTTCATGTAGTTGGGATGGCCAACAGTGATGAGGTAGGACAGGAAGGTATTGAGCTAGCTTACGATGACTGGCTAGAAGGGACGCCAGGCTCGAAGCAAGTTTTAAAAGATCGGAACGGCGCAATTATCAGTGAAGTAAGAATTAATGAAGTTGCTGAACCAGGGAATGATTTGGTTCTAAGTATCGATTCTCAAATTCAGTTTCTTGCCTACAAAGCTTTGAAAGAAGAAGTTACTCGTCGTTATGCCAATGCCGGCACAGCAGTTGTGCTTAATGTTGAGACTGGTGAAATCCTAGCCATGGTTAGTCAGCCTTCATTTAATCCGAATAACCGGGCTAATTTAAGCCAGCAGTTAGATGGTTTGAAGAATAGAGCAATTGCTGAATCGTTAGAGCCAGGTTCAACCGTCAAAACTTTCACTGTAACTGCAGCTTTAGAAACTGGACTTTTTGATACAGAAAGTATTATTGATACCGGCCCAGGATATATAAGAATCGATCGTTCAACAATTCGTGATCCAGTTAATTACGGTGAGTCTACTCTTCAAAGGATATTGTCTAAATCGTCGCAAGTCGGTGCTACCCGAATAGCGTTGGAAATGGGGCAGGAGCCTATGTTGGATATTCTAAAGCGTGTGGGATTTGGGCAATCTCTAGGAACAGGGTTTCCAGGAGAGTCCGCAGGTTTGTTAGTTAATCATAACCGCTGGAGTAATTCAGAAATTGCTACCTTGGCTTATGGTTATGGTTTTCAGGTGTCCCCTTTGCAGTTAGCACAAGCTTATATGGTTTATGCGAATGGCGGCATATTTAAACCAGTCTCTTTATTAAAAGTTGAAGACTCAGATGAAGTGTTGGGAGTTCGCGTAATTAGTGAAGAACTTACAGCATCTGTAACTCAGATGTTGGAAGCTGTGGTTACACCAGGTGGCGGAGGTACAGGTACGCGTGCGTATATTCCTACTCATCGTGTTGCAGGTAAAACAGGAACTGCCTGGTTTTATGACGTGCAAGGTGGCGGCTACGATGACGAAAATTATATTTCTTTGTTTGCTGGATTTGCTCCGGTATCAGATCCAAAAATAGTCACGGTTGTAACTATTCATGAGCCGCAAGGTGAAGAATATGGTGGTGGGCAAGTTGCGGCTCCAGTATTTGCCAATATTACTGCGGGCGCATTACGAATATTAAATGTACCGCCAGACATCATATCTAATGCATCTGAAAATTTGAGTCTCAATGAGTTTAATAGTACGGGAAGACGAGCCTCTCTTGCTAGAAGCAGTGGAGGCGGTCAATGAATACAGCTAAAAGTATGTCGCAGCAAATGACATTGGCCTTGTTGTTGGAAGCAGAAATAGAGATTCCGAAAAATTTTGATTTGGTGTTGAGCGGCATTGAAATGGATAGTCGCAAAATTGAAAGTGGCGATTTATTTATTGCTTGTAAAGGTGCCAATTTTGATGGCCGAGACTTTGTCTTTGAAGTTATTGAGAAAGGAGCCGCAGCAGTTCTAGTCGAAAAGGGAGAGTTGTGGCAAGAATTGAGTGTTGAAAACAATGTGCCAATTATCCCGGTAGAGAATTTGGCTAGCCGAATTAGTTCTATAGCGGCCAAATTTTTTAATAATCCAGCTGATCATTTTAGTTTAATCGGAATTACTGGAACCAATGGTAAAACTAGCGCTTGTCAGTTTGTAGCTCAAAGCATTTCTAGTCTAAATCGAATTTGCGGGATAAGTGGCACTTTAGGTTATGGTGTTTATGCTGAGGATTATATTAAGTCTGATGCGGCTGCTCCGGGTACCACGCCCGACCCAATCTCCGTTCAGCGAATTTTTAGTGAAATGCTGCAGCAGAATGCAGACACGATGGTGATGGAAGTTTCATCGCACGGACTTAAGCAGGGGCGAGTTTGTGTCAATGAATTTGATATTGCTGTGTTTACAAATCTAACTCGCGATCATCTCGATTATCACCACTCTATGCGTGCTTATGGCGAAGAAAAGCTGAAGCTTTTTTGCGGCTCAAGGTTAAACACTGCTGTGCTTAATATGGATGATTTGTTCAGTTCAACAATACTGAATAATTTATCTAGGCAGGTAAAAAGCTATACCTATAGTCTTACCAATGCTCAAGCAGATGTTTATCCGGAAAGCATCGAATTTAAACGTAAGGGTTTTATGTTGGAAGTCTCAACTCCCTGGGGTAAGGGGGGAATCGATGCTGGACTATTGGGCTCTTTCAATGTCAGTAATTTGTTGGCAGTTCTCACTACAATAATGGCATTAGAAAGTAAGCAGGCTAATTTTAACTTTAATCACGTGTTATCGAAGGTTGCAGCAGTATCACCTGTTAAAGGCCGGATGGAGCTTATTGGTAATAAGCCTGTTTCGGTTGTGGTTGATTATGCACACACACCGGATGCTCTAGAAAATGCGCTTAATGCTTTGCATGAACATTTCAAAGGAAAAGTTTGGTGCGTGTTTGGTTGTGGTGGCGAGCGCGATAAGGGTAAGCGTCCAATGATGGCGAGCATTGCTGAAAGACTTGCTGATGAGTTAATTGTCACTGATGACAATCCACGTCAAGAATCATCCAGCGATATTATTAAGCAAATACTTACAGGCTTTTCTAATAATGAAAAAGTAATGGTGGAAAGTGATCGAGCAAAAGCCATCGAGTTTGCTATAGCAAATGCGACTGAAGGAGATGTGGTTTTAATTGCTGGAAAAGGGCATGAAGAATATCAGGATATAGGTGCTGAGCGATTAATGTTTAGCGATGTTAAGCAGGCAAGATTGAGCCTAAATAAACGTTTTGTTGATTAAATAAAACAGGACTACCTAGTGATAAAAATGATGGGTCTACAAGAGATGCAAAAATTAACAGGAGGTCAGCTTTACGGGGCAGACGCGACTTTTAATGCAGTATCTATTGATACCCGAACCTTGCAAGCCGGAGAATTATTTATTGCGATTTCTGGTGATAACTTTAATGGCAATAGTTTCGTTAATGCTGCGGTTGAAAAACAAGCAGTGGCAGCAATAATCACAGAAAAAATTGAAGTTACAGTGCCTACTTTGCAAGTTGAAGACAGTCGAATTGCTTTAGGAAAGCTGGGAGCATCTAACCGTCAGTTAAGTGATGCAAGAGTTATTGCATTGACCGGTAGTCAAGGTAAGACCACGGTAAAAGAGATGACTGCGAACATATTGGCTCATTGTGGTGAGGTACTGAAAACCAAAGGAAATTTAAATAACGATTACGGTGTGCCTTTGACCTTGATAAAACTAGAAGAAAAACATCAGTTTGCAGTGATTGAATTAGGCGCAAATGGCCCGGGAGAAATCGCTTACATTTCAGAGCTAACCAAACCGCATGTTGTGCATATCACGAACATAGCGCCAACCCATCTTGAAGGCTTTGGCGATTTGGATGGTGTTGCCAAAGCAAAAGGAGAGATATGGGAGAGCATGTCCGATGATGGCATTGCAGTTTTAAATCTCGATGATGCGTATGGCGGACAATGGATGGAAAAACTAAAAGGCAGAAGTTTTGTCAGTATTAGTGCACTAGGAAAAGCTAATGCAGATTTTAAAGTTACAGATCTAAAGTTTGATGAAGCAATGCATACGACTTTTTCTTTGATATCACCTCAAGGCGCTATAGAAATTAATTTGCCTCTTCCAGGCCAACACAATGTGGCTAATGCATTAGCTGCGGCTGCATTAAGTATACAAGTCGGTGCGAATGTAGATGAAGTGAAAAAAGGCCTGGAAAGTATGCAAGCAGTTGATGGAAGAATGCAGACTCTAGCTGGATTAAATAACTCTACATTAATAGATGACTCATACAACGCCAGCCCAAGTTCATTTCAGGCTGCTATTGATGTGTTGGCGCAACATGAAGGGCTAACAATTGTTGCCATGGGTGAAATGGGAGAGTTAGGGAATGAAGAACAAAAAGCGCATGAAGACATTGGACTCTATGCCAAAGCAAAGGGTATAGATTTTATATTTAGCGTCGGAGACTTAACCGAGCTTACTGTGAAAGGTTTTGCTGGAGATGGTGAGATATTTTCAGATTTGGATGCGCTGGCGCAACATATAAAGCCGCTACTGAATCAGCAAGTAAAAGTTTTGATTAAAGGATCGCGTAGCTCAGGAATGGATAAGTTGGTTCAACTCTTAAAACCGGTAGGAGATTAAATCTCATGTTATTTTGGCTGACAAATTATTTGGCGCAATTTAATTCAGATTTTACAGTTTTTGAATACCTAACCGTGCGTGGAATTTTGGGAATTCTCACCGCGCTACTTATTTCATTGCTAATTGGGCCCTATGTAATTAAAAAGCTTAACTATCATCAGATAGGACAAGTGATTAGAAGTGATGGTCCGCAATCACATTTGGTCAAAGCAGGAACGCCTACCATGGGTGGTGCGTTGATTCTTATCAGTATCGTTATTAGTAGTCTTCTGTGGTCGGATTTAACAAGCACTTATGTTTGGGTAGTGATATTTGTAACTGTCGGTTTCGGAGTGATTGGCTGGGTAGATGATTACCGTAAAATTTTTGAACAAAACCCTAAGGGCCTAAGTCCAGGTTGGAAATATTTTTGGCAATCTGTGGTTGGGTTTGCGGCAGCTTGTGTATTGTACTGGCATGCTGTCACTCCCGCTGAAACAGAATTTATCATTCCGTTTTTTAAAGATTTTGCACTTGAGTTAGGTGCTTTTTATATCTTTGTAGCTTATTTCTTTATTGTTGGTTTTAGTAACGCAGTGAACCTGACAGACGGTCTTGATGGTTTGGCTATTTTACCAACTGTTATGGTGGCTAGTGCCTTAGGCATTATTTGTTATTTGGTTGGCAACGTTCAGTTTTCTGCATATTTAAATATTCCTTATATAGCCGGTACTGGCGAGCTCGTTATATTTTGTGGCGCTATAGCAGGGGCCGGGCTCGGTTTTCTTTGGTTTAACACTTACCCCGCACAAATATTTATGGGAGATGTTGGTGCTTTAGCATTGGGAGCGGCGTTAGGAGCAGTCGCTGTTATTGCTAGGCATGAAATTGTATTAGTCATTATGGGAGGGATATTTGTTATGGAAACGCTCTCCGTCATTTTACAAGTCGCCTCATTTAAACTAACTGGCCGTCGAATTTTCCGTATGGCGCCTTTGCATCATCATTTTGAATTAAAAGGTTGGCCTGAGCCTAGAGTAATCGTCCGTTTTTGGATTATTACAATCATTTTGGTGTTGTTTGGCTTGGGCACTTTAAAGCTTAGATAAAAAGAAAATTATATAAAAAGAAACTGGGATAAAAAATTCAAGGCATAAATGAGAAGAGTACAGGCAAGAGTGTAGGAATGAGTCTAGGAAAGATGAAATGCAGGTAAATACAACGCAACAACAAGGTAAGGTTATTGTCGGTCTGGGTCAGACTGGGCTTTCCTATGCGCGTTATTTACGCAGTCAAAATGAAATGTTTACAGTGGTAGATAGTAGAAAAAATCCGCCCGGATTGCAGGAGTTGAATGAAAACTTCCCGGAGGTGGAAGTTGAGCTAGGAGATTTCAACGTAAATACATTTCTGAATGCAACAGAATTACTAGTAAGTCCTGGTGTTGATTTACGTGAACCAGTTTTAGTTAAAGCAATTGAACAAGATGTCCCGATTACAGGGGATATTAATATTTTTGCCCAAAAAATTAATTCTCCGATTATCGCTATTACAGGCTCTAATGCAAAAAGTACGGTGGTGAGTTTATTAGGCGAGATGGCATTGCAAGCTGGGATAGATGCAGTTGTTGCAGGCAATATAGGTAAGCCAGTGCTGGATTTATTAAATGAGGATGAACATAAACTTTATGTGCTGGAAATATCCAGTTTCCAATTGGAAACCACTTCTGCTTTAGGCGCTGAAGTTGCCTGCGTGCTCAATGTAAGTGCAGACCATATGGATCGCTATGATTCAATACAAGATTATCACTCAGCAAAACACCGTATATTCCAGGCCTGCAAAAAAGCCGTGATTAATCGAGATGACCCCTTAAGTAATGCTTTATTACCTGATTCAGTTAAACGTTTGCAGTACGGTTTAGGTGAAGGCGATATTAATGAATTTGGTCTTGTAGAAGAACAGGGAGAAACTTATTTAGCCTTCAATCAACAGGTATTAATGCCTGCTGCTGATGTAAAAATTGCTGGTCGACATAATTTATCAAACGCATTGGCAGCTTTAGCTATAGGTCATGCCAGCGGTCTGAATATGCAGTCAATGTTGCAAACTTTGCGTCAGTTTTCTGGTTTGCCGCATCGATGCCAGTGGGTAGCTGAAATAGCTGGCGTGAATTATTACAACGATTCTAAAGGGACCAATGTAGGTGCTTGCAATGCCGCCTTGTTAGGTCTTGGTAAAGTAAATAATGTGATTTTAATTGCCGGAGGACAAGGTAAAGGTGGTGATTTTTCTATGCTCGAAGCTGCACTTAAAGCTCATGGAAAATTACTCATTGTGCTAGGTGAAGATGCTGATCAGATTGAGTTAGCCCTAGATAAAATTATTAAGACTTATAAAGTCGGCTCGTTGCAAGAGGCTGTGATGCTGGCATCAGAACAAGCTAAGACTGGAGATACAGTTTTGCTTTCACCAGCTTGCGCTAGTTTTGACATGTTTGAAAATTATAAAGAACGTGGCGAAGAATTTATACAAGCAGTAGGGGCATTGCATTAGTCATGGTTACTTTGACACAAGGCCATAGCTTTAATAAAAGTCATCAGGCTTTCTATATAGGTGATAGGGCGCTGATTATTAGTGTTTGCCTGTTATTAGCCTTTGGCTTGGTGATGATGACATCTGCATCAATTGAAATTGCCAGCAGTGAAAATGGCGATGCGTTTTATTACTTGAAAAAACAGATGGTATTTATGGTGATGGGCTTTTTTGCGGCAGCAGTTATTTATAAGTTGCCGCTCAAACTATATCAAGAGTGGGACATCTTTTTACTTTTTTCAGCAGTAAGTTTATTGGCCTTAGTGCTAGTGCCAGGGATTGGGAGAGAAGTAAACGGTAGTACCCGTTGGCTAGATTTAGGCTTTATGACCTTACAAGCATCAGAGCCAGCAAAACTTTTTATGGTTATTTTTGTTGCTGCTTATTTAAGTAAATATCGATCCTTTGTATGTGGGTCATGGAAAGGTTTTGTAATGCCATTGGTATTTGTAGCTTTACCAATTTTGCTTTTATTAAAAGAGCCAGATTTTGGTGCGGTAGTTGTATTGATGCTTGCGGTATTTGGCATGATGTTTCTTGCTGGTGTGAAACTTTATCAATTTTTAATTCTAATACTCGCAGCAGGCGGTGCAGGAGCGGGATTAATTTTTTCGTCCACATATCGAATCGCTCGTGTTAAGTCTTTTATTACGGCTTTAACTGATCCTTTTAACGAAGATGTGGTTTTCGGTTCTGGCTACCAACTAGCCCAAGCATTAATAGCCTTTGGTCGTGGAGAATGGTTTGGTGTTGGCTTGGGTAATAGCATACAAAAATTGTATTTCTTACCAGAAGCGCATACTGATTTTGTTCTGGCAATTATTGCTGAAGAGCTTGGTGTAATTTCTGTGTTGTTATTACTCGCTCTGTTCCTAGTTTTTATTTGGCGCGCAATGATGATTGCCAGGAAAAATGAACAAAAAGGTGATTTTTTCCCCGCTTATCTTGCTTATGGCATCGCCTTAATTTTTCTTGGTCAGGTCATTATAAATGTGGGCGTAAATACCGGTCTTTTGCCAACTAAAGGTCTAACGTTGCCGTTTCTTAGTGCGGGCGGTTCGAGTTTGATTACTTGTATGGTGATGGTTGCCATTCTTTTGCGAATTGATATTGAAAACCATGCTAAAGGAAGTAATTTAAAGCGGGTGATAAAGGGATGAACATGACTGTTAATAAAAAAGTCTTGATCATGGCCGGTGGCACAGGAGGGCATATTTTCCCTGCTTTAGGTATTGCTAAACAATTACAGTCACTCGGTGTCGAAGTGGAATGGCTGGGAACTAAAAAAGGGATGGAGTCTGAATTGATTCCTCAAACAAGCATCCCTATTCATTATATTTCTGTTTCAGGTCTTAGGGGTAAAAGTGCAATAACGAAAGTGTTTGCTCCTTTTGTCATTTTAATTGGCATTATCCAAGCCATAGGGAAAATTTTAAAAACAAAACCTTCTTGTGTCTTAGGTATGGGTGGTTTTGTAACTGGCCCGGGAGGTGTGGCAGCCTGGCTACTCAGAAAACCTTTGGTAATCCATGAGCAAAATGCTATTGCTGGGTTTAGTAATCAGATGTTGTATCCAATGGCATCAATAGTATTGGAAGGTTTTGATGGTGCATTTAAGCGTAAGCAAGACCTTACGAAAAGTTCACTGCTTAAACGCTTTGGTAAGGGTGATAAAGCCGTGCATGTTGGAAACCCACTACGCCAAGAAATTTTAGATTGCCCTTCACCCTCAGAACGATACGCAGATAATGAAGAAAATAGTAAAGGGAAAGATCGAATTAAGTTGTTGGTTTTGGGCGGTAGTCGCGGTGCTTTAGCAATTAACAGGATTGTCCCGGAGCTATTAAAGAATTTTTCTGCAGCTGGAAATGTTGACCTCTGGCATCAATGCGGTAAACAAAATTTACTAAGTTGTGAAGCTTATTACAAAGAACTGGGTATTGATGAAAATCCAAATTATCGTATTGCCGCATTTATAGATGATATGGCAGAAGCCTATAGCTGGGCTGATGTGGTTATTTGTCGAGCAGGCGCATCTACAGTTGCAGAAATTGCTGCCATAGGTATTCCCGCAGTATTTATTCCATTTCCCTATGCTGTTGATGACCACCAAACTGAGAACGCCATCATTATGCAAAAACTAGGTGCTGCGTGGTTGATACAACAAAAAGAATTAAGTGTAGAAGGTCTAGGTTCCGTACTTTTACAGTTTATAGACGATAAAAACCTAATACTAAAAACAGCTTTGTTGGCACAAAAAGCAGCGAAAACAGATGCGACAGAACAAGCAGCAAAATATTGCATGGAGGCTTGTTATGGCTAAAGTAAATAAGGTACAGCAAAAATTATTAAGCGTTGTTCCTGAAATGCGCCGTATTCGCAATATTTACTTTGTCGGTATTGGCGGTGCCGGAATGAGCGGAATAGCTGAAGTTCTTTTGAACCAAGGTTATAAAATTAGTGGATCTGACATAGCACAGAGTAAAACAATCACGCGACTGCAAAAACTGGGCATAAATATTTTTATTGGCCACAAAGCTAAACAAATTATTGATATGGATGTAGTAGTTGTTTCGAGTGCAATTGATGAGGCTAATCCTGAAATTAAAGCTGCCGTGAAGAAACGAATTCCTATTATTGGGCGTGCCGAAATGTTGGCTGAATTAATGCGCTATCGTCACGCAATTGTGATCGCCGGAACGCACGGTAAAACCACTACGACCAGTATGGTTGCTTCTGTGTTGGGGCAAGGAAAATTAGATCCTACTTTTGTAATTGGTGGCTTACTTAATAGTGCGGGTACGAATGCAAAACTGGGCGCTAGCCACTTTATGGTGGCTGAAGCAGATGAAAGTGACGCGTCTTTTTTACATCTTCAACCGATGGTTGCTGTTGTCACAAATATTGATGATGATCACATGCAAACTTATGACAGTGATTTTGAAAAGTTAAAACAAACATTTTTAGAGTTTCTACATAATTTACCGTTTTATGGACTTGCTGTGTTGTGTGTAGATGATCCTGTTATCCGAGAAATTATGCCAAAAATATCTCGTCCTACTCTTACTTATGGCTTATCAGCAAAAGCTGATTTTCGTGCTCATAAGATTTCTCATCAAAATCAACACACTACTTTTACTGTAAGCCGACCTGACAAAAGCGATATTGCTCTGACTATCAATATGCCGGGTGTTCACAATGTATTGAATGCTACAGCTGCCATAGCTATCGCGACAGATGAAGGCATGAAGGATAAAGATATCAAACTAGGCTTGGAGAACTTCCAAGGTGTCGGTAGACGTTTCGAAATGCATGGTGATCTAGATTTTAGTAGGGGTAAAGTCATGTTGGTTGATGACTATGGCCATCATCCAACTGAAGTAGCAGCCAACATTAAAGCCGTTAGAGCGGGTTGGCCAAAGAAAAGACTGGTGATGATTTATCAACCTCATCGTTATAGCCGTACTCAAGATTTATATGAGGATTTTGTTGATGCGCTTTCAGGAGTGGACTTACTTTTATTGCTCGATGTCTATGCTGCTGGTGAAAACGTAATAAAAGGCGCTGATAGTAAGAGTTTATGCAGAAGCATTCGCCAACGTGGTCAGCTTGATCCGGTGTTTGTGAAAGACCATAAGGATATCCCTCAATTGTTAGAAGAATTACTTGAAGATAGCGATCTATTGTTGACGCAAGGTGCAGGAAGTGTGGGATTGATATCAACGCATTTAGCGCAGGAAGGCCTGCAAAATGAGTGGAGTTAGAACTCTATGTCTGATGAGTTTGGCAAAGTGGCCGTGTTAATGGGAGGCCAATCATCCGAAAGAGAGATATCTCTTTTGAGTGGTAATGCTGTGCTTGATGCTTTGCAGGCGGGTGGAATAAATGCTGTGGGAATCGATACAGGTAATGATTTTTTTGCATCGATTGAGAAAGAAACATTTGATAGGGCATTCGTTATGTTGCATGGCAATTACGGTGAAGATGGCCGTGTTCAAGCTGCATTGGATTTAATGAATATTCCATATACAGGTAGTGGGCACTTAGCTAGCGCTCTGGCAATGGATAAAGTGCGTAGCAAAATGTTATGGGCATCCCAAGGCTTAGCAACACCGGCATTTGAAATGCTATCTACAGAGAGTAACTGGCAGACAGTGATAGAACGGTTAGGTCAGTGTTTTGTGAAGCCAGTGAATGATGGGTCTAGTCTCGGGATTAGTAGAGCTATCGATGCTGATGAATTGCAGGCAGCTTTTGAACATGCATTGCAGTTTGATGATGCTGTATTTGCTGAGCAGTGTATTGAAGGGCCTGAGTACACGGTACCTATTGTTAATGAAAAAGTTTTACCAGTAATTGAATTAAAAACTAACAATGTTTTCTATGATTTCGCGGCTAAGTATGAAGCGGAAGATACGGTTTATATATGTCCCTGTGAACTTGATGAAGTTGATGATGAAGAATTAAAAAATTTAGCTAAAGATGCTTATGATTTAGTTGGTTGTCAGGGGTGGGGGCGAGTCGATTTGATGCGCGACAAGAACGGTAAATTTTGGTTGCTGGAAGTCAATACGATACCAGGCATGACAAATCACAGTTTAGTACCGATGTCAGCAAAAGTAGAAGGGATGGACTTTAATTTCTTGGTAAAAGAAATACTTAAGAGCAGCAATATTAATCGAGGTTCAACTTAAAATGCCGAACCTATTTCACAATAAAAGAAATAAACGAGGTCGTGGGGCTAGCGTTAAGGCTGTAAAAAAATCGAGCCCTATAAAGCATCAAATGCTGATCTTAAAAAAAGGTGTGTTTGGTGTGTTGCTTTGTATGATTTTGGTATTGGTTGGGCTGAATTCAAGAACTTTGGTTAATGATATTAATCAGCAAAGAATAGAATTTGTGGCAATAGAAGGGAGCCTAACTAATGTTACTGAAAATGATATTAAGACAGCAGTTTTTGATTTTATAAACCGCAGCATGGTAGCTGTCGATTTACTCGCTATTAAAAATGCGCTTGAAGAAAATGCTTGGATAAATACAGTTAGTTTGCGTAGAAAATGGCCTGATACATTGATTATCGATGTTGCGGAAGAGGTCGCGATTGCACGCTGGGGTGAGCACCAATTATTGAATCAGGAAGGAGTTTTATTTTCGCCCTTGTCGATTACAGCTCAGTTTAATTTAGCTGAATTGTCTGGCCCTAACGGAACTGAAAAAAGAGTAATGCAGCAATATCAGGTTTTTAATCAGTTGCTGTTTTCAAAAAATTTACGCATAGCAAGTTTGAATTTAAATACACGAGGGGCATGGTCTATGCAACTAAGTAATGAAACTAAAGTTGCTGTCGGAAGTATCCAAGCGGTGAGTCGTCTTAGAAGATTCGCTGCAGTGTATGAGAGTTTGTTTGCTAATCAGATTGAAAGTATTGAAGGTTTTGATTTGCGTTATGAAGATGGCATTGCTGTTAAGCATAAAACATCAATCAATGACGCTCTACTTTCGATGCAGGGATAAAGAAATATGAAATTTATTAAGGTTGTTATTGGAATTGTTAATAGGGTGGGCTTCTCGCTATGAGTAATACATCGCTTGGGAACATGATAGTGGGTTTAGATATTGGTACATCTAAAGTTGTCGCCATAGTTGGCGAGGTTGATGCTGATGGTGGACTTAATATTGTCGGCATAGGGCGACATAAATCCCGCGGTTTAAAAAAGGGAACGGTCGTCAATATTGAATCGACAGTTCAGTCTATTCAACGAGCGATAGAAGAAGCAGAACTTATGGCGGGATGTCAGATTCATTCTGTTTATGCGGGCATTGCAGGCAAACATATCCGCAGTATGAATTCACACGGAATTGTCGCAATACGCGATAAGGAAGTTTATGCGGCAGATATCGAACGAGTTATAGATGCGGCTCAAGCTGTAGCAATTCCAGCAGACCAGAAAGTTCTGCACATACTTCCACAGGAATACATTATAGATTCGCAAGAAGGTGTTAAAGAACCTATGGGAATGTCGGGGGTACGTCTCGAAGCTAAAGTTCACTTAGTTACCTGTGCAACGAATGCTTCGCAAAATATTGAAAAATGTATTCGGCGCTGTGGCTTGGAAACTGATGAAGTTATTTTGGAACAACTTGCTTCGAGTTATTCCGTGTTGACCGAAGATGAAAAAGAATTAGGTGTATGTTTGATCGATATTGGAGGTGGAACTACCGACATTGCTATTTTCACTGAAGGTGCCATTCGTCACACAGGCGTGATTCCAATTGCTGGTGATCAAGTAACAAATGATATAGCTATGGCCCTTCGTACTCCTACAGATAATGCTGAAGAGCTAAAAATAAAATATGCCTGTGCGCTTTCCCAGCTAGCTAGCCCTGATGAAATGATTAAAGTGCCAAGTGTCGGTGATAGACCTCCTCGTGAACTTTCAAGGCGAGCGTTAGCTGATGTGGTTGAACCGCGTTATGACGAACTCTTTCATCTAATTCAAGCAGAACTACGACTTAGTGGGTTCGAAGATATGTTAGCCGCAGGTTTAGTGTTCACTGGTGGTACCAGCAAGATGGAAGGAGTGGCAGATCTAGCTGAAGAAATATTTCATATGCCGGTAAGGATTGGTATGCCAACTGAAGTAAACGGATTGGTGGATATAGTTAGAAATCCAACATATTCCACTGGTGTTGGCTTGTTACTTTATGGCTTGAAACAACATCAGGAAAAGCACGGTGGAAATAACGCAAAGGATTCCGGATTTAATATTCTTGAAAAGATAAAGAGGTTTTTTGGTGGTGATGAGTAGTAAAGGTTTAGATGTAAAAATTGTAATTTTTTTAACTTATAGCAATAAATAAAGGGGTAATACTATGTTTGAGATCATAGATAATATTGCGCAAAACGCAGTAATAAAAGTATTTGGGGTTGGCGGCGGCGGTGGAAATGCTGTCCAACATATGTTGTCGAGCAGTATCGATGGTGTAGATTTTGTTTGCGCTAATACTGATGCACAAGCATTAGAAAAAGTCGGTACTAAAATGAACCTGCAGCTTGGTAATGACGTTACTAAGGGGCTAGGTGCTGGAGCAAATCCTGAAATAGGACGTCAGGCTGCAATTGAAGACAAAGATCGTATTCGTGAAATAATTTCTGGTGCTGATATGGTCTTTATCACAGCAGGCATGGGTGGCGGAACCGGTACAGGGGGTGCTCCTGTTGTTGCTGAAATCGCCCGAGAAATGGGTGTTTTAACAGTGGCAGTAGTTACGAAGCCTTTCCCATTTGAAGGTCGTAAGCGCATGGCGATTGCTGAAAAAGGCATTAAAGAGCTGGAAGAACATGTTGATTCTTTAATTACTATTCCAAATGAAAAATTAATGGATGTGCTTGGTAAGGGTTCAACATTATTAGATGCTTTTAGTTCTGCCAATGATGTTTTATTGGGTGCTGTAAAAGGGATTGCAGATTTGATTACGCGGCCTGGAATGATCAATGTTGACTTTGCTGATGTGAGTACAGTGATGTCCGAAATGGGCATGGCGATGATGGGTAGCAGTATTGCCAGTGGAGAAGGTCGAGCGGTAGAAGCAGCAGAATCGGCTATTCGTAGTCCTCTTTTAGAAGATGTAAATTTACAAGGTGCGAGAGGGATATTGATTAATATCACTGCGAGTGAAAGTTTAACCTTGGGAGAGTTTTCTGAAGTTGGTGACACGATCTCTGAATTTGCTTCTGATCAAGCAATTGTTGTAATTGGTACAGTCATTGATCCTGAGATGGGTGATGAAATATGCGTAACTGTTGTAGCGACTGGCTTAGGCGGTCAGAAAATAGAGCGTCCTACTAAAGTTGTTGATAACACAAGAAATGGCAACAAGAATGTTGACTTCAATTCATTGGATAGACCAGCAGTATTACGCAAAAAATCTAGTGCCGAACCCGAGTTGGAACAAGAATATGAAGAAAAACCTGTGCTAGCAAAAGCAGTAGGCGCTGAATCAGATATGGATTATTTGGATATTCCAGCATTTCTGAGAAAACAGGCTGATTAAGGAACTTTTATGATACACAGGGTCTTACTAAGGTGTGGCTGACTTTTATGCTGCTATTGTCAGATTCTAAGTAATAAGCTTGGGCTATAGTGACTAGTTTGTTAAGATCATTCGGCTAAAGTTACATGCTTTTAACCAAGAGCAATTTGGTGACGGTTTGCTAAAGATTTAAGTGACTGGTGAATTAGGTGAAGTTAGGTGAATAGTTAAATGATTAAACAAAGAACCTTGAAGAATGTGATTCGCGCCACTGGTGTCGGTTTACATACAGGTGAGAAGGTTTATTTAACATTAAGACCAGCACCAGTCGATACTGGCATTGTCTTTAAACGGGTTGACCTCGACCCAGTCGTTGAAATACCTGCGATTGCTGAAAATGTTGGTGACACAACATTATCATCATGTTTGGTAAAAGATGATGTAAGGATTTCGACAGTAGAGCATCTGATGTCAGCTATGTCAGGATTAGGAATCGATAATGCTTATGTTGAGCTGAGTGCCCCGGAAGTTCCTATTATGGATGGCAGTGCTGGACCGTTTGTGTTTTTGATACAGTCAGCAGGGATAGAAGAACAGGCATCTCCAAAGAAATATATTCGTATTACTAAAGAGTTAAGCCTGTCCCAAGATGATAAAAAAGTTAGTCTGAAACCATTTAACGGATTCAAGGTTGGCTACACGCTGCTTTATGATCATCCTGTTCACCGCAAACATACTAAGGAAGCATCAATCGATTTCTCTAGTACTTCTTTTGTTAAAGAAGTAAGCCGGGCCCGAACTTTTGGCTTTATGCATGAGTTTGAAGCTTTGCGTAATCGCAATCTGGCTTTAGGGGCTAGTATGGACAATGCAGTAGCTGTTGGTGATTACAGAATACTTAATGAAGACGGTTTACGTTATGAAGATGAATTCGTAAAGCATAAAATACTGGATTCCATTGGTGACCTGTATTTGCTTGGTAAGAGTTTGATTGGTGAATTTTCTGGCTATAAGTCAGGTCATGCCTTGAACAATGCACTATTAAGAAAGTTACTGGTGAGTGAAGATTGTTGGGAAATTGTGACTTTCGACACGGAACATGAAGCCCCTATTTCCTATCTTAGACCTCAATTCGCATAATTTCTTTAAATTCTCATAATAATTAGCTGTTAAGGCTTACTATTAAATGGTCGCTTAAATAAGTGGCTTAAGGCTATAATCGCTGGATATTGGATTAGATGCTGATTTTGTATCTAATATTTAATTTGTTTTTAGATAAATGGTTGTAAGTTCCTCTGTAAGATGAAAATTATCATAGTCGATCAAAAGCATGGTGAAACCAGGTCTTTAGTATTAAAGGGTTGGATGCGAGTCTTGCTGACTTTCTGTTTCCTTGGCATGCCCGTGTTATTAGGTTACTACGGTTATCAATTCAGCGTTAATCGATCTGCTGGTTTATATACCGATGGAGCAGCTCAAGCTTGGGCTGATAGATTGGTTGAGCAAGAGGCAGAAGTTCAACGAATTCGTGAAGAAACATTAGCTCAATTACAGGCATTGACCCTACGTTTGGCCAATTTACAGGCACGCTTATCAAGATTGGATGCCCTTGGTGAATTTTTAACGTCTATAAGTGACTTAGATGATGGTGAATTTAATTTTGATCAAGTGCCAGCACTTGGTGGGCCTAAGCTAAGATTAGAAGATGAAAATAATGGCTTTGAATCATTTGACTTAATTCAAGAAATTGATGATTTAAGCCTGCAAATTGAAGATCGCCAACAACAATTGGAACTGCTAGAAAACCTGCTTTCTGATCGCCAGATTCAATCAGATACTTTTTTGGCCGGTCGCCCGGTAAGTTCTGGCTGGATATCTTCGAATTTTGGTAGACGTATAGACCCATTTAACGGAGATTTAGCTTGGCATCAAGGTGTTGATTTTGCTACCGGAGTTACTGGGGTCGACGTTTCTTCAGTTGCTTCAGGTGTAGTTACCTTTGCCGGTGAACGAAGCGGTTATGGCTTGCTAGTGGAAATTAATCACGGAAATGGTTATGAATCCTTGTATGCACATAACGAGGAAACATTGGTAAACCCAGGTGATATTATTAAAAAAGGTCAGATTATTGCACTTTCTGGAAATTCAGGAAGATCGACTGGTCCACATGTTCATTTCGAAATTCATAAAAATGGTCGAGTCATCGATCCAGCTTCCTATATCAATCGCACCAATCGGTAAAACCCCTCATTAAGTGAAAGTGCAAAAATGTACAGTACTGATCTGTATTTAATCTTGTACTTTGGCTGCTATTAAATCTGCAAGAGAATAAACTTGGTCGTTATCTGACCAGATACATTAAGAGAATAACACTGGAAAACCGTCATCATGCTGACAAAAATTTTTGGTAATAAGAACCAACGTGAAATCAAACGATTTAATAAAACTGTGACTCTAATTAGTGCGATGGAAAGTGCTATGCAAGGCCTTTCTGATGAGCAGCTAAAAGCTAAGACAACAGAGTTTAAGCAGCGTTATGAAGCTGGTGAAAGTGTTGATCAGTTATTGCCCGAGGCTTTTGCTGTTGTACGAGAAGCTGGTGTCAGAACTCTGCAGATGCGACATTTTGATGTGCAGCTAGTAGGTGGCATGGTGCTTCACCAAACTAAGATAGCTGAAATGAGAACAGGTGAAGGAAAAACACTTGTTGCTACCTTACCTGCTTATCTAAATGGCTTGACCGGTAGAGGTGTGCATCTGATTACGGTGAATGAATATCTTGCTGCTCGAGATGCTAAATGGATGGCACCATTATATGAGTTCCTTGGTCTATCAGTAGGTGTAGTAATACCAGGCCAAGGCCCTGATGCAAAACGAGAAGCTTATGGTGCAGATATCACCTATGGCACTAATAATGAATTTGGTTTTGATTATCTGCGTGACAATATGGCTTTTCGTCTTGAAGATAAATTTCAAAGAGAACTACATTTTGCCATTGTTGACGAAGTTGATTCAATTTTAATCGATGAAGCACGCACACCATTAGTCATTTCAGGGGCTGTTAAAGATAGCGGGAAACGTTATACCGTTATCAATGCCCTAATTCCTAGTTTGACAAAAGGTGAGAAAGGGATTGAGAAATCTCAGTTAGAACGCCGTATTGAAGGTGAAGATGAAGTTGAAGGTGACTTTATCATTGATGAAAAAGCGCGTCAGATTGAATTAACTGATCAAGGGCATGAAAAAGTTGAAGGTTTATTAGTTAGTCGCGGCTTATTGGAAGAAGGAGAGGATCTCTATTCGGCGACTAATCTAAGTTTGTTTCACCAGGTGCAATCAGCGTTGAGAGCGCATTATTTATTTCATCGAGAAGTTGAATATATTGTTCAGGAAAAACAAATTGTGCTGGTTGATGAACACACTGGTCGCACCATGCCTGGGAGACGATTATCTGAAGGTCTACACCAAGCGATTGAAGCAAAGGAAGGTGTACCCATTCAGAATGAAAGCCAGACCTTAGCTTCCACCACGTTCCAGAATTATTTTAGGTTGTACGAAAAATTATCGGGTATGACAGGTACTGCAGATACTGAAGCATTTGAATTTCATCAAATTTATGGCTTGGATGTTGTGGTTATACCAACTAACCAAGAGATGGTTCGTGACGACGCCAATGACTTAATTTTCCTAAGTACGGAGGAGAAGTTTATTGCGATTGTTAAGGACATTAAAAGTTTTAGAGATAATGGTGCTCCTGTTCTGGTCGGTACCGCAAGTATTGATACTTCAGAAATTCTGTCTAATTTTTTGAATAAAGAAAAAGTTGAGCATAAAGTTTTGAATGCAAAATATCATGAAAAAGAAGCAGATATTATTGCTCAAGCCGGTCGGCCTGGCGCAGTGACCATCGCTACTAATATGGCAGGACGAGGAACGGATATAGTTCTTGGAGGTAAATGGGAAGCAGAAATAGATGCTTTGGAAAACCCTAGTGATAAGCAAATTGAAGAAATTAAAACCGCCTGGGAGAAGCGCCATAAAGAAGTGCTTGATGCTGGTGGCTTGCATATTGTTGGAACCGAGCGTCATGAATCTAGGCGTATAGATAATCAATTACGTGGACGTGCTGGTCGACAGGGTGATCCAGGTTTTTCCAGGTTTTATCTATCGTTAGATGATAGTTTAATGCGAATTTTTGCCTCAGAAAAAGTAACCAATATCATGCGTCGTTTAGGTATGGAAGATGGAGAAGCCATCGAACATCGTATGGTGTCGAATTCTATTGAAAAAGCACAGCGTAAAGTGGAAGGTCGCAATTTCGATATTCGCAAGCAACTTCTAGAATATGATGATGTGGCAAATGACCAACGCCAGATTATTTATCAACGTCGTAATGAACTGATGGAAGAAGAGGACATTTCAGAAGTTATTTCTGAGATGCGTGAAGGCGTAGTTAACGATTTTATCAATGCGTATATACCGCCTCAAAGTGTTGAAGAGCAATGGGACATTCCAGGTTTAGAGCAATCCTTGCAAGTAGAATTTGGAGAAACCTTACCTATACAGCAATGGCTAGATGAAGATAATTCTCTTTATGAAGATTCATTGAGAGACAGGGTAACAACTAAAATTGCTGAGAGTTATGTTAAAAAATCAGAAGAAGTTGGTCCTAATATGCGAACTTTTGAAAAACAAATTACATTACAAATATTAGACACTTTATGGAAAGAAAATTTGTCGCAAATGGATAGTCTACGACAAGGTATAGGCTTGCGCGGGTATGCTGGTAAAAATCCTAAACAAGAATATAAACGAGAAGCTTTTGCAATTTTTGAAGAATTATTAAATAACATTCAGTATGAAGTTATTAAATTTTTGAGTCATGTAAAAATTAAGCAACAAGATGAAATTGATGCGATTGAAAGAAAGCGTGAAGAAGAGCGCAACAAAGAACAGACAGTTATGACGCATCAATCAGCAAACTTGATGGATGATAAAGCTCAGCAACAAGCTAAACCACAAGAACAAGCGCCAATACAAAAAGCGCCATTTGTGAGAGAAGAGCAGAAGGTTGGAAGGAATGAGCCTTGTCCTTGTGGGTCGGGTAAGAAGTATAAACAGTGCCACGGGAAACTAGGTTAAAAGCTATTTCGCTAGGCAATATATATTTAAAGATCCTATTTAATTCAATCACTTACTGATATTGTAAGCTCATTCATTAAATAGCATATTTGCCTTATCTTGCCGTCGCTCATAACGCTTTTTAAAATCAATATTTACAGCTCGCGACGCTCTTATAGAAGATTTCTCATAAGGCTTTATAGTTATGTTTAAATAATTAAAATGAATACTGAACAAGAAAAATTACATCCCATAAACGGCATACGCTTGTCAGCAGTTTCGGCTGGAATAAAAACAGCCGGGAAACTAGATCTAGTATTGCTTGAATTGTGTGAAGGCGCTTCGGTTGCAGGTGTTTATACACAAAATGCATTTTGTGCTGCACCCGTGGCCTTAACTAAAAAACATAGTGAATCACACAGCCCACGTTATTTTTTAATTAATTCTGGCAATGCTAATGCCGGAACAGGGGAGCAAGGAGTGCAATCAGCAATAGATTGTTGCGCAGCTCTTGCTATGGAAAGCGGATGTGATACTAAACAAGTACTACCTTTTTCCACTGGCGTTATTGGTGAAGAGCTTCCTGTAGATAAAATAAAAGCTGCGCTTTCCAAGGCGGTTTCACAGTTCAATAGTGATTCTTGGCATGATGCTGCTCTAGGAATAATGACAACGGATACTGTACCTAAAGCTTATTCAGAGATTTTTGAATTAGCCGGTAAGCAATTCACAATTACTGGCATAGCAAAAGGTGCAGGGATGATAAAACCTAATATGGCGACATTATTAGCCTATATAGGCACTGATGCCGAAATTCCTGAAGATGCTTTACAAAAGCTCTGCCAAGATGCAGCAAACCTTTCGTTTAATCGAATAACGGTTGACGGTGATACCTCCACAAATGATAGCTGTATGCTTGTGGCTAGTGGTCAGGGAGAACTGAAATATTCTCAAATCACGGATAAAGAAAAAAGTGAGTTTGCGCAAGCGCTAAACCAAGTATTTGAACATCTTGCTCAGGCGATTATTAAAGATGCAGAAGGGGCTAGTAAGTTCGTCTCGATTGAAATTGAAGAAGGTGAGAATGCAGCAGAATGTTTGCAACTTGCATATGCCATTGCTGAGTCTTCTCTTGTCAAAACTGCACTCTTCGCGTCAGACCCTAATTGGGGAAGAATATTAGCAGTTGTAGGGCGCTCAGGACTAAACGATTTAGATATTGCTAAGGTCAGTATCTATCTAGATGATGTATGCATTGTAGCTGGTGGCGGGAAATGTCCAAGTTATACCGAAGCTATGGGGCAGGCAGTTATGAATCAAAGTGAAATTAAAATCACAGTAAAATTAAACCGTGGTTCATTTTCAGAGCAAGTTTGGACCTGCGATCTTTCATACGACTATGTCAAAATAAATGCCGAATACCGCACCTGAATCTGCGATGTCATCTTTGGTCCATGTTGTAGTCGGTATCATCCGTAACATCCAGGGTGAGGTTCTAATAGCCTTAAGAGATCAAAAGAAGCATCAAGGAGGGCTTTGGGAGTTTCCCGGTGGCAAAGTTGAAGCAGGAGAGAGTGTCATAGAAGCTCTAAAACGTGAGCTTCAAGAAGAGCTTGGTTTGGAGCTTATAAGTTCTTTCCCCTTACTAGAAGTAGAGCATAATTATGGTGATAAATTAGTTAGGCTGGATGTTTGGGAGGTAGAGAGTTTTCAAGGAGCAGCCAGTGGTAAGGAAGGCCAGCCAATAAAATGGGTAGAACTAGAAGAGTTACAGAATTATCAATTTCCAGAAGCTAACATTGAAATAGTTACCTTCCTTCTAGAAAAATAAATACTACTCCTCAAAATTTTCCCAATCATCCTGTGGGTCTTCAGCCGGTAGGGAATTTTTCTCTGTTGCCCAGTCACCAAAATCTATCATTTGACAACGTAAGGAGCAGAACGGGCGATGCTTAGACTCATCTACCCAAGGGACGTTCTTCCCGCATTGCGGGCAAGCAATTTCAGTGGCTTTTTTAGGGGCTGAGGTACTGATATTTTTCATGTATTTTTAAAACTTTTTCTCTTAATGATTCTACGCTACTGTCATTTACGATGACATCGTCTGCTAGTGAAAGGCGTTGTGTTCTTGGCATCTGCGATTCTATGATTTTTTTTATTTCAACAGCGCTACTTTGATCTCTAGATAGTGCACGTTTTAATTGTAACTCTTCAGGGCAGTCTACAACTAAGGTCTTATTTATAAAATTATAACTGTTATTGTTACTTTTACTTTCAAATAATAGTGGTATCACTATTACGACATAATCGTCAGAGTATTCGATTAGTTTATTCAATAATAACTTTCTAATTTGTGGGTGCAGAAGTTGCTCCAACCACTGTTTTTTATTTTTATCAGAAAAGACTATTTTCCTAAGAGTCTGTCTATCCAGTTCGCCAGTTCCAAGTAGAATTTCGGGTCCAAAATAATCAGCTATTTTTACCAATGATGGAGAACCTTGTGACACAATTTCTCGACTTAGCTGGTCTGTATCGATGACAGGCACACCAATGTCAGTAAATAATTGACTGACGATACTTTTCCCGCTGCCTATTCCGCCAGTAAGGCCAATTGTAAAAGGAATGGAATTGTTAGGACTCATAGTTGTAAAAAGTTATAGAGGTTTTTGTAGAATAATTACAAAAATATTGCTGTATACATTTGAGTTAATTCGTCGCTCCATAATAGAGAAACAAAACCAGCTCCAGCCAGATAAGGACCAAAGGGGATAAGTATATTCTTGTCTCTGCCTTTGATGATAATGAGACCAAGACCAATTAACGCGCCAATTAATGAGGAAAGTAAAATAATTTGTGGTAAAACTTCCCAGCCCATCCAAGCGCCTAATGCGGCTAACAATTTAAAATCTCCGTGTCCCATTCCTTCCTTGCCAGTGAGTATTTTAAAAAGCCAATAAACAGCCCAAAGTATCAAGTATCCAGCTATTGCTCCCAATACTGCGGCTTCAAGAGTTGTGATGAGTTCAAAATAGTTAATAATTAGACCAAGCCAAAGGATGGGTATAGTTATATCGTCTGGTAGCAATTGGTGATCATAATCAATCATGGTTAGTACTATAAGAGACCAGGTCAATATTAAAAGGGCTAAGGTTAACCAGCCATAGCCATATTGATAGGCAATTAACAGGGTAAAAACCCCTGTTAAAGATTCAACGATTGGGTAGCGTAGAGATATAGAAACTTTACAATTTTTGCACTTACCACCCTGCAGCAAAAAGCTTAGAACAGGAATGTTTTCTAAGGCGGTTATTTCATGTTTGCAATTTGGGCAATGCGAACCTGGTTTTGAAAGATTGAAACTAGGTAAATTATCAGTCTTTTTCTGGCTCTCATCTAGCTCTAGAAATTCATTGCATTGTTCGGTCCAGTCACGTTGCATTATTATCGGCAGACGATAAATTACAACGTTAAGGAAGCTACCGATAAACAGGCCAAGCAATACTGCAAAGCAAAGTAAGGCTATTGGAAAAGTAGCAAAGAAAGTGGCTATAGCCATTAATATTTGTGAAAGTAGCTAAACAACAGAGCCAATTTGGAATATTGGCATATACATCGCTATCATCAAACCGCCAACCAATACCCCTAGAACTGCCATTATCATTGGTTCCATCATTGCTGTTAGACCATCGACAGCATTATCAACTTCTGCTTCGTAAAAAGTGGCACATTTATCAAGCATCGCATCTAGAGCGCCAGACTCTTCACCAATTGATACCATTTGAATGACCATAATAGGAAATACATCAGTTGATTTCATCGCTTGTGTTACCGTTGCAGTTGCCATCTTTTTTACCTATTTTGTATTTTCTATCAACAGTTGCAAAATTATAGCTGTTTTCAGTTTTGTATAATTTAAGTGATTCGGTTGGCTTCGGCAAGGCTGGTTAAACCCATTGCGACCTTGATTAAAGCTGAAGCTCTGAGGTCATTAAAGCCTTCCTGCCTAGCCATATCGGCTATTTGAATAGTATTTCCATTATCCATAATAATACGTGAAATACTATCGGTGATGGGAACTACTTCATAAATCCCAACTCTACCTTTATAGCCTTCATTACATTTATCGCAGCCTACAGCGCCAAAAAGTTCTATATCGCCTAATTGATCTTCGTTAAAGCCTTCTTGCAATAATATTTTGGGTGGTAGTTTATCGAGTTTTTGCAGTGATTACAGAGCCTTCGGGCTAAACGCTGGGCTATGATCAAGGAAACAGAAGTTGCCAAGTTATAGGGTGGAATACCCATGTTGACCATACGACTCAAAGTTTCTGAAGCGCTATTAGTGTGTAATGTTGAAAGAACTATGTGGCCTGTTTGAGAGGTTTTAATAGCTATTTCTGCGGTTTCGAGGTCGCGTATCTCACCAACCATAACAACGTCAGGATCTTGCCGTAAAAAGGCTCGCAATGCAGAGGAGAAATCAAGACCGACTTTGGCATTTATGGCAACTTGATTGACTCCTTCAAGATTAATTTCGACGGGATCTTCAGCAGTAGAAATATTTCTCTCGTGAGTATTTAGAATGTTCAAGCTGTATGTCGTCAAAACCTTTTGGACTGAGGGCAGTCTGATTCAAGAGACAGATTAGCTCATCTGGTTTAGTTGTTTATCGTAATGCATTTGTTTTCTCATAGAGATTGTATTTTGTTTGATCATCTCACGCTGCTCAAG
>JAQWMX010000001.1 GCA_029246545.1 Gammaproteobacteria bacterium | reverse complement strand
TGGGATTAAGGCCTTCGAGACGACATAGCTCAGCAATACTTTCTTCTCCACGTAGTCCTTCCAGGACTATGCGAATCTTTTCTTCGGAGGAATATTTCTTGCGAGTACGCCGGCGGATATCACGGACTGTTTTTTCTACACTTCGAGTTTCTTTCATCATCGTTTCCTTTTCAGTGAACGATGAGCTAAAACTATCTCTTAAGCAATCAGGCTAATTGGTCCAACTAGTGCTGACGGGATACACATGTGAATTTATGAACCTTGCTGATTAAATGTTTCTTTGTGTTCAGGAGTACAAAACCAATATTCAGCATCTGCATCTTTAAAACTTATCGCTTCTTCCTTAGGTAGGTGAATGTCACAGATTTCACATTTGACCATTTTTTCACGAACAGGAATTTTTACTTTTTCAGATTCATTTTCTCTAGTAGATACTTTGGTCTGATAATTTTTTATCATACGCCATGCAATAAAGGCGACTAGAATAAATGTCAGTAATCTGAATAATCCCATATTTCACTCTGCTTGAATTTTGTAGTGCCTGAACCTTTTGCCACTTTACTTACCGCTAAAGAATAACAGACAATACCCCACCTGCTAAACAATATCTACAGAAGTAAATAGGCTGTAAAATTACCAGAATGCGTATTTTAATGGTTCAATCCAACCCCTTAGTTGGTGATATTCCAGGCAATACAAAAAAGCTCTTAGCCTCAGCTAAACAGGGCATTACCGAGCATGCTGCGGATATTATTGTATTCTCAGAGTTAGTATTAACTGCTTACCCACCTGAAGACTTATTACTTCGCCCAAGTTTGGATAAACGCATTGCGACAGCATTGCAAGAGATTCAAAATGCTAAGCTGGAGGCATACTTGGTTGTTGGTTATCCCGGTAGAGTGAATGGCGAGCTCTACAATATGTTAGGCGTTTATCATGCAGGAAAATGCCTGACTACATATAGCAAACAATGCTTACCAAATTATCAAGTGTTTGATGAAAAGCGTTATTTCTCAGCAGGCAATGAAGCCTGTGTGTTAGAGATAAATAATACTCCAATTGCATTTACTATCTGTGAAGATTTGTGGGAAAAGCGGCCGATGCACGAGGCTAAAGAGGCTGGAGCAAAATTAATGATTAATATTAATGGTTCTCCTTTCCATATGAATAAAATTCAAGATCGCCAGGAGATAATTCAACAACGTATTAGTGAAAATGCAATGCCTGTTATTTATGTTAACCAAGTTGGGGGGCAAGATGAACTTGTGTTCGATGGCGCCTCTATGGCTTTTGATCAATCTGGTAGGTTGTGTGCAATGGCGCCTTTATATGAAGAAGCCATGCTGCCGATTGACTGTATTGTCGATGCAGAAGGTGAGGTTTCTATAAGCGAAACTGAGAAAGCTCCCTTGCCAGGCATTGCAGCAGGTATTTATCAAGCCCTAGTATTAGGGCTAAAAGATTATGTTAATAAAAATGGATTTCCTGGCATTGTCTTAGGGTTATCTGGCGGCATAGATTCAGCACTAACCCTCGCGATAGCAGTTGATGCTCTTGGCGCTGATAGAGTTCAAGCAGTAATGATGCCCTACGCTTATACATCTGAAATGAGTCTGGAAGATGCCCAAAAGGAAGCCATGGCATTGGATGTTAACTATCAGGTAATCCCTATCGCAGATATTTACAACAGTTTTACCCAGGCACTTACAGATGAGTTTGAAGGTTGTAGTCCTGATATTACTGAGCAAAATATCCAGGCAAGAAGCAGGGGTGTTTTGTTGATGGCTATATCAAATAAAAAGAATGTGTTGGTTTTAACCACGGGGAATAAAAGTGAACTGGCCGTAGGCTATTCAACACTCTATGGCGATATGGCAGGCGGTTTTGATGTGATAAAAGATGTGCCCAAAATGTTGGTTTATGAGCTCTCACGTTATCGTAATACTTTGGGTGAAGTTATACCCCAACGTGTTATAGATCGAGCACCTTCAGCAGAGTTAGCGCCAGACCAAGTGGATGAAGACAACCTGCCTCCGTATCCCGAGCTGGATCAGATCTTAGAATTTTATATTGAAGAAGATTTAAGTGCAGAAGAAATCATTAAAAAAGGTTTTGCCAAAGAAACAGTAGATAAAGTTCTAAGGTTGGTTGATATTAATGAGCATAAACGTAGGCAAGCACCAATAGGAATTAGGGTTTCTAAGCGGGGGTTTGGTAAAGACAGGCGCTATCCAGTAACTTCAGGTTGGAAAATAGGCGATTAGGCCTGTTGTGCGAGCGTTCTCTTCGTTAAAACAAATTTTCTTTCGGGTTACTTACTATAAACGTAAGCGCCCCTCATAAAAATTTATTTTGCCTCGACCACACTTCGCTCACGACGACCTTAATATTTAACGAGCTTATAATACTCTTCCAATATTAATTAGAGAGTCTACAGGATGGTTTATTAAATTTAAAAAGATTTGTTTAAGAAAAAGCGAAAATCTATTTCAGTGGATGCATGCGAAACTCCAAATAACATTCCCACGTTATAGCGTAGACCGTTACTAAACTGACCTGAATATAAAGGACCAATATTGTGTTTCTGGCGTTCATATGAACCGAATGATGGAGTGCGGCCATAAGAATTAAACATCTCAAGCGCAACAGTCGACCCATTGAGTAAACGATACCTTAATTGTGTCCAGGTACGAATCAGAACGCCACTGAGCTTGCGATCACCAAGGTCTTTAGCTGTAAGTAAGATTGCTCTAGCTTGCCAACGCTCAGCAAAATTGAACTGATTGGACCAATTAACACCAATTTGGTTAGCATTTACATCATCCTCGCTTATCCGAGCATCAAAGCGTAAGGCGCTGTCCCAGCCATGTGTACTACTATTTCGAATTTGCCACTGAAGTTCAGCTTGAAAAAAATCAAGATCAAAATCACCATTTACCGTATCGCTTCCTTGCACAACACCACGCCAACGTAAGTTTTCTTTTAACGGTCTTTGGTAGTGTAGACGATGCCTGAAACGACTATCGGTACCACCATCTTCTGGCACAAATGCTGCTCTGTATTCGATGCCTTGTTGTTCAAGATTAATAACCGAGCTATAAACATTTGTAGTTGCCTGTGCATTAACGAAAGAACAGGGAAAAAGGGATAGTAATAGTGTGAAATATGAACTGTAAAATGCTTTCATAAAGATGATAATTCTAATTTTATATAATTTTTTTGGGAGATATATGTAGATTAGACTTTACTAATCAAGAGCTAATGTAGATTCAAATCTAGCTTCCATCGGCATTAGCGCCGCTTTTATTATTGATCCCCAAATAGCATTACCGAGATCATTTAAGTGTAAGTCGTCTTCTATAAAAATATCGCTCATTACGCTCCCATCGACATTTAAAAATGGTTTAGCAGTATCAATGTAAAACACCAGCGGATCTGCATTAGCGATTTGTTGATAAACAGCACTCAATTGCTGTGCTGAAGACCAATAGTCCCAACGTGCAACACTTGGTTTTACACCCATCAAATATATTCTGGTTTCTGGCAGCTCTTGATGAACTTTTGAGATAATTTGTTCTAACTGTCCAATAACAATCGGGGTGGGTATGAAATCTCGACCACTATCATTGTCACCTTCATAAATTAATATGGCTCTGGGTTTATATGTTAAGGCTACGCGATCCAAGTAGTGTAATACATCATTCATGATACTGCCGCCGAAGCCCCTGGATATCACGGTTAATGGTGAAAGGTCTGCTTGAGCCTTATTGTTCCAACGCGCAATACTGGAGCTGCCTGTAAGTACGATAGCGCCTTCAGGGGGAGGGTTTAAACGATCTTCTTCCTCAAACCCTAAAATGGTTTCTTCAAAGCGTTCGGGGTCAGCCAGTTGCTGGGCGAAACTTAATTGAGTATATAAAATGGCTAAAAGAGTTAGCGTTATAAAGCGTGCAGTGTTGCTGAAAGTGCTCATTGGGAATCGCCTATTTTATATGTATTAATAGTTTATAAGTTTAACCAGCGTTGTGACAATGCTGAACTTAATGAAAGTTGTTCAGATAAATTAGTAAAAGCTTCATGGTCAACGCCTTGCCAGATAAGGTTTTCTATTACAGCCTCTAAATGATCTTGTAAATGCATATCACAGACTACTGTGGTTAAAAGTTTATTTAGGGGTAGCATACTTTGATGTGCATTGAGCAATGCTTGCACTCTAGAAGCCCCACGAAATTTCATATCCGCAATAGATTCAATATTTTCCAACACAGTCTCAATTGAAGGGTATTTTTTAAGGATTCTCGAAGCAGTGGTATAGCCAACGCCAGGTATTCCCGGAATGTTGTCAACTTTATCGCCTGATAACGCTAACAGATCTGGAATTTGTTCTGGTTTGACACCAAATTGTTTTTCCACACCACGGCGATTTAAAACAGTGCCACGGGCAAAATCCCACCAGGCATCTTCCTCACCTACCACCAGCTGGGTTAGGTCCTTATCGGCACTGACAATGGTGATGGCAAAGCCTTGATCTCTAAAATAATGGGAGAGTGATCCTATGATGTCATCTGCTTCAAAGCGGTTACTACCAAATTCAGGAATGCCCACTGCTTGGCAGAATGATCGACATTGCGCAAATTGATGTTTTAGCTCTTCAGGAGCAGGGGGTCGATTTGCTTTATATTCGGGGTAGATTCCACGACGATATGAATCAGTCTGACTAGCATCAAAAGCACAGGCTATATATACAGGCTGCTTTTGTTTGAGTAACTGGAATAAAAAGTCGCCGAAGCCAAATATGGCATTGCTGGGTTTGCCATCGCTGTCGGTAATAGACTCATCGTAGGTATGCCAGGCGCGGAAGATGTAAATGCTGGAATCGATTAAATAAGCACGTGGTAATGGCATGGGTGAATTCTAACTGTTTGTGCAAAAGAAACAATCAACCAACAAACTTTTTGTTATGATTAGAATTTAGATAAAGCTGAGCAACTAATGATGTACCGACTCCTAGGTAGGATATCAATTTCTTTAGCCTTACTTTTCTTACTTTTTGCTTGTACTGAAGTGGAGGAGCGAATTGAAGAAGGTTCATTGCAGGCTGGAAGTATCTCTATTGCAGACATCCAGATTGAAGCAACAGGAGTTGAATCTACATTTCAGGATTTGGGCGGCAGGCCCATCGAAATTTCAAATTTTTCTGGTCGTAAACTAATAGTAAACTACTGGGCTACATGGTGCGGGCCATGTATTCGAGAAATTCCGGCTTTAACCAGAGCAGCGGAAATTCTTGGCCCTGAAGGCTATGTATTTGTTCTGGCTTCAGATGAGCCTTTGGATACTATTCGTAGCTTTATTGCAGAAAATGAATTTAGTGGAAATTTCATCAAGTTAAATACTTTTTTTGCTATTCATGGAATTCAAGCTGTACCTAGTACTGTTATTTACGATGAATTTGGCCAAGAACTTAATAGCTGGTTGGGGGCATATGAATGGGACAGCCAGGAATTATTAACTGAATTAAGATCATTTTAGAGAGTAAAAAAGTGGATAATCAACGTTGTATTATTATCGGAGCTAGCCATTCAGCTGGTGAACTTTGTATAAGCCTGAGAAAAGAAGGCTGGACTGGCAGCATCACCATTGTCGGTGATGAAGACTATCTTCCTTATAACCGCCCACCTTTATCAAAAACTTATTTGGCAGGTGAAAAGAGTATTGATGACCTGTTGATTCGGCATGAAGAGGCTTATGTAAAAGCTGATATTGAGATGAAGCTGGGATGCAGAGTTGAGAAAATCAATCGTGAGCTTAAAGAGATCACCTTGAATAATGACGAAATACTTGGCTATGACAAACTAATATTGACCACTGGCGCCAGACCAAGAAAAGTAGATATGCCCGGGACCGAGGCAAAAAATGCTTTCTATCTACGCTCTATTTATGATGCTGATCAAATTCGTCCATATATAAAAAACGGAAGCCGTGCAGTTATCATTGGTGGCGGATATATAGGGCTGGAAACAGCCGCGATGTTGGTATCTACTGGTATGAAAGTTACTATACTAGAAAGAGAACCGCGCATTTTAAATCGTGTTGCTGCCCCTGAAATTTCTCAATTTTTCACCCGTATCCATACTGAAGAAGGCATTGAATTAATTACCGATGTAGAAATCAGTGAATTAAAAGGTGATGAACAAATTAGTGAGGTTGTCTGCAGTGATGGCCGGACATTTGCAGCGGATCTAGTGATTATAGGTATTGGTGTCATCACTAATTCAGAATTAGCTGAAGAAGCAGGATTAGAAATTAACAATGGCATTGTAGTCAATGAATTCGCTGAAACTAAAGACACTGATATTTTGGCTGCGGGTGATTGTACTTATCATTTTAATAAACACTATGATCGTTGGTTACGCTTGGAATCAATTCAAAATGCGCTAGAGCAGGCCAAAGTTGCTGCTAGAACAATCTGCGATCATCGTCAGGAATATGATCAAATTCCTTGGTTTTGGTCGGATCAATTTGATTTAAAATTACAAATTGCCGGCCTGTCTGGGGGCTATGATAATTTGATTGTGCGCGGTGATTTAAGCCAAGGCAGAAAAATGGCTGTGTTTTATTTTATAGGGGATACTTTCCTTGCGGTTGATGCTGTAAATAGTCCACAAGAATTCATGTTTGGTAAAAAAGTATTAATGCAGTCATTGCGTCTTGATCGAGAAAAGCTTGCCGACAGTTCAATCCCGATGAAGGAAATACTTTTAGTAGATTAGTTGAGCTGTTTTTCCTGAACCTTAGCTATCTTTTCTGAAATGAACATATCTTCGGTATTCTTTTTTTCCAGATAATAAGTTAATGCCGGATAGGTAATTAATTCAAACAGGAATAGTAAATAAAAGAACATGGCACCAAAAAGGACTACCTCACTGGTGTCTTTCCAAGTGGCTATGTCGCTATCCAAATTAAAAGTAAGCTGTAGACTGACATATAAAAAAATACCTATAGACCAGCGTAATAAGGTCAAAAAAGCACGCGTCTGAGTGGTAAAGGTATCAAAAATAAATAAGGTTCCGCCGCCAAACGTTATAAATACCAGCAAGGCATAAAATAGCATTCCTTCTATGCCATCAATGTCATAAGACAGCCAGGCAAATATCACTACAACAGCTGCGAATAACAAAAACCTGAAAATTCGTACAAAAATATTGCTTATTGGTATTAATAGCGGCAGCACAATCAGTACACCACTGGCGACAGCCAAAAATTCTGCTTGAATGATATATCCCAGAACTTGCTGGTTGGTTCCAAATATATAGTTCGAGTTAAAAACCAAAGAAAAATTAAAGATGATGGCCATGAGTAAGAGGGGAGATGCTGCGGCCAGGCAGTAAGCCATTACTTGTTTACGCTGGAGCGTCTTTTCCATTCTGAATAACCTGATACTTTGATCATAATTGGAATCATAAAAGTGCTACTACAGACGCTAAACCAGTTAATATCTTACCAACGATAAGATTTTATGCCAAAAGATGCAATTCTTAATCGCTTTGCTTATTCGTTTTATGGTTTCGTTTTGTGCTTTAACTGATATCACAAATCGGTATAATGCGCGGCTATTAATCAGCCTATAACAATTTATTTTGGAGTGTAAGATGCCTTTAGTTAAATATATCAGTCATGATGGGACTACCAACGAAGTTGAAGTACCTGTTGGCAATTCTGTTATGCAGGGTGCCGTTGATAATATGCTTGATGGCATCGTTGCAGAATGTGGTGGCTCTTGTAGTTGTGCAACATGTCACTGCTATTTAGATGGGGCCTGGTCGGATAAAATCCCTCCAGCTAGCGAGATGGAAAAAGACATGTTGGAGTGTGTGTTAGAGCCTCAAGATAACAGTCGTTTAAGCTGTCAGGTTAATGTTACTGATGAATTGGATGGCCTAGTTGTCAAATTACCTGAATCACAGTTTTAATTAATTTTCAAAAGTGGGAACTTTTATCTATTGATGCGTTCCAACCTAGTGTGCACAGAAATATCAAGCACGCCCCCCTTAACTTTAAAACCCGCTAATTACCCACTAGCGGGTTTTTTTGTGAGCTTCTTAACGGTTCTATGGTCTAGAAATCACTAAAATCCCTATATCTCGAAGAAAAACCAGCATTTGGGTTTATTCAAGCAATGGACTATAGACAGACTATAAACAAGCAAAGCACCTCTGCTTCTCCAATTAATTTGGTCAAGCAGCGTGGTTCTTCTGAAGCTTTACAGGATTTGATCGACATTCTGAAGCAGAACTATGTCAGTGATTGCCCTCATTGCTCTGGTAATGGCGTCAACTTGAGAAATCACGCTTGCAAACCTTGTCAGGGCTCAGGTAAGAAAATATAGCATTAATGTTCAGTACTCATATTATGTGCTTTCTCTTAAGTTCTAACTATTAAGTACTTACTATTAAGTACTATGATTCAGGTCGATTTAAAGCTGTGACAGTATCGACATCCTGAATAACTCCCCAATCTAAACATGCCATCAGGTGTAATTCTTTTTCATGGCGTTTTAAAATATTTCGAGCGCCTTGGTCGCCACTTAACTCAGCCAATTCTTTAAAGTATGTAGATTGAAAACCGACAGGGTTCCCAACTCTGTCTTGACAGCTGGGTCGAACAAGCGGGTGCGATGTAAGTTCTTGTTGAATAGCTTGATAAGTATTGCTTTGCACATAAGGCATATCAGCTAAAGCAATCACAGCGGCATCCCAGTTTTGACAGTAGGGCATAGCCGCAGCCAATGAATGACCCATACCTTTACTGGCATGCTTAGCTATACAAAGTGTCCAATCATCCTGGTAGCGTTTACCGAATTCTTCATCACCAGGATGCAGTACTAGTACCCTCTGCTGAAAACAAATAGGTATTTTATTGAGGGTCGCATCCAGTAATGTTTCCCCTGATTGCAGACGAGCTTGACGTTTATCTGCATTAAAACGTTTGCTGTAGCCAGCAGCTAAAACAATAACGCCGATATTGTCTGTATTAATCTTAGTCACTGCTTTGATTGTTGGTCTTTGCACGGAGCAGGGTTAATTCTGAGAGTATGGATAAAGCAATTTCGGGCGGAGTCTTACTGCCGATATCTAGCCCAACTGGGGCATGCAGCTTTTCAATTTGTTGCAAAGGTATATCCAACATTTGTAGTCGTTCTTTGCGTTTTATTGTGGTTTTTACCGAACCCATAGCGCCAATATAAAAAGCCTCGAGTTGTAATGCTTCCATCAAAGCCATGTCATCTATGCGGGGATCATGGCACAGTGCAACTATGGCAGTTCGCTGGTCAATATTTTTGCTGCGTAACCAGTCATCTGGCATAGCATTGGATAATTCAATATCCTGTTTTGGAAAGCTTTCAATAAGTTCCTGTCGCGGATCACAAATAGCAACTTCATAATCCAAAGCTTGTGCCATTTCACTTAAGTAATAGGCCACTTGAACGGCGCCAATAAGTAATAGCTGAAATGAAGGACCATAAGTATGTTGCATGGTTTCTTCAACTATAGTCAGGGTTGTGCCTTGCTTAGCGTCTTGTAGGTGCGTCATTCCTGACTTAATATCGACTACGCGGGTTATCAATTTTCTGTTTGCTACAGACTGAGCAAGCTCTTGATAGATTTTAGTATGAGATTTATTCAGTGGTTCAATTACCACTTCTAGCTGACCACCACAAGGCAGCCCAAGTTTTAAGACATCTTCAACCGCTACGCCATAGCTAATTCTTTCAGGCTTATCTTTAGCCAACTTACCTTTGGAGATATCTTCGCGTAAATCATCTTCGACACAACCACCTGAAAGAGAACCGCAATATTGACCATCTTCATTACATGCTAAGAGTGAGCCAATCGGTCGAGGTGAAGAACCAAAAGTTGAGATTATCGTACATAGCCAGCACTGCTTCCCGGCCTCAAGCCATTGGCTAAGTTGAAGAATAACTTGTTGGTCCATGCTATTCATGATGTGATCTTTAAACTAGAGTTAGGCAGTATAGTTTACCGGAATTTGATATGCTTTCATGCTATCAATAGTAGAAAAAATGGTGCTAAGGGAATGAAGTTCAGACCATGTATTGATTTGCATCAGGGCAAAGTTGTGCAGATAGTAGGTGGATCTTTGCAAGAGAATGATCAATCTTCATTGCAAATAAATTTTAGCAGTGAACGCACCGCTTCTGAATATGCTGAGCTATATCAACGAGATGATTTAGTCGGTGGACATGTTGTTTCACTTGGCTCAGGCAATCAGGAAGCAGCATTAGATGCACTGAGAGCTTTTCCTGGCGGCTTACAATATGGTGGCGGAGTAAATCCAGATAATGCTGCTGACTTTCTAGATGCAGGGGCTAGCCATGTCATTGTCACTTCCTTCGTCTTTGCTTCCGAGAAAATTGATTTAGAAAAGATGGGGCAGTTATTAGATATAACTGGCAAAGATAGGTTGGTACTGGACTTAAGTTGTCGTCAACGAGATGGTGATTATTTTGTAGTGACTGATCGATGGCAGACTTTTACAGAAGAAAAAGTTGGTCCAGAATTGCTGGAAAAATTGTCAGTATATTGCTCAGAATTTTTAGTACATGGTGTAGATGTTGAAGGTAAACAGCAGGGTATAGAAGAAGATTTAATTAGCTTATTAGGTATGTATTCGCCCTTGCCAGTAACTTATGCCGGAGGCGTAAAGAACCTTAGTGATTTGGAGCTAGTAAAAGCTCTGGGTCAGGATAGAGTCGACCTTACTATAGGCAGTGCATTGGATATTTTTGGTGGTAAAGTCCCCTATAATGAAGTCCTTAAGTGGTTAGAAAATAATCAAGGCTAGCCAACTTATTCAGAATTTTTCTGATATAAATTCTCAAGACTGATACTTTTATTGCTTTGTAAAATTAAGCGAGCATGTCTGCGATTGAACAATCCGGGATCGCTCACGCCACAAGAGTTAGCAATGTAATAAAGCTCTTTTACCATGTTTTGTTGATAATGCGCGACCCGCTTGCATTTCTCCTTAACTACCAAGCCGCGTTGTAAATGAGTGTCATGAGTAGTGATGCCGGTAGGGCAGGTATTTGTGTTGCATTGCATGGCCTGAATACAACCCAAAGAAAACATAAAGCCACGAGCTGAGGTGACAGCATCAGCACCAGCACATAAGGCCCAAGCGACATCGGCTGGATTGATCAGCTTGCCCGAAGCGATGACTTTAATCCGATTGCGCAAACCAAATTCAATTAGCTTGTCGACCAATATAGGTAGTGTCTCCTGAATATCCAGCCCCATATCGTCAATGAGAGTGAGTGGGGCCGCGCCAGTTCCACCGTCACCACTATCGACAGTTATGAAATCTGGGGCAAATTCTGCACCGCGCTGATTGATTGTTGAAAGTAATTGGTCGAGCCAGAAGCCATCCCCAAGGACGGCTTTAAAACCAACTGGCTTGCCTGTGATGCTGCGAATTCTATTAATTTTATCCAGTAACTCATCATCATTGCCAATATCAATATGTCGATTGGGACTGTTGGATGTTTCACCAATCGGGATTTGACGAATTTTGGCAATCTCTTTTGTAACTTTAGCACCTGGCAGAATGCCGCCTTTGCCAGGCTTGGCGCCTTGGCTTAATTTTAACTCAATCATTTTTACTGATTCATGGGCTGCAACAGTGCTTAATTTATCTTCGCAGAATTCGCCTTGCGCATTACGTATACCGTAATTAGCAGTGCCTATTTGAAAGACAATGTCACAGCCTCCTTCTAAGTGCCAGTCACTGATTCCGCCTTCTCCTGTATTTATCCAGCAACCAGCTATTGCAGCGCCTTTTGATAGTGCCCGCACGGCAGGTTTGGAAATAGCGCCATAGCTCATGCCAGAAACATTAAACAGTGATGAAGTGGAGTAAGGCTGTTCACAATCGGGGCCGAATGTAATCGCTTTTATTGGCGTAAGTTCTTCAGTAAGCACCGGGTATGGAGAATTAATAAATAAAATATTGCCGGGTTTAGCGATGTCATAAGTCGAACCAAAGGCTTGGGTGTTTTCCAGATTTTTTGAGGCGCGATATACCCAAGAACGTTGCGCACGATTGAACGGCATCTCCTCTCTGTCCATTGAGAAAAAGTATTGACGGAAAAACTCTCCCAAACTTTCGAATAAATAACGAAAACGTCCTAGTAAAGGATAATTACGGCGAATGGTATGAGTAGTTTGGAATAAGTCTATGATGTATAGGACCAAGGCTACGATCAAAACTAAAGCGATAGCAAAAACAAAGATATTAGATAAGAAAATAGCTAAAGGTGCTAGAAAACGATCTACAAGAGCAATTATATTATCCACGATTTCACCTTATTTAATTCAGTAGTTAGCATGATACCCAGAGACGCTTGTTTCATCTAGCTATCACGAATTTATTGCTGAATTATCATTCAGCCACTATTAAGAGTCTAAATGTTCTAATTTATTACAAGTAATACTGGTAGGCGACTCTTGGAGTTTAGGCCATAATGCCTTTTGAGTAGATTTAAGGAACCTAAGAGGGCAATCCGGTTTAATTATAATGATGGAATTGATATTGGCCTCGGCATCACCAAGAAGACAGGCTTTACTTAACGATTTAGGGTTTACCTGTACAGTTTTGCCACAAGATATCGATGAATGCCCGCTGCCTGCTGAAAAACCCGAAAAACTTGTGAAGCGTTTAGCGCTAGCTAAAGCAAAAGCAGCTCTTGCTACATTAAGCGAAACAGATCACAGACTGGTTTTAGGTTCAGACACTATAGTTGTTTGTGATGAGCAGATTTTAGGTAAACCTAAGCATAAAGCAGATGGACTCGCCATGTTGAAATTATTGTCTGGCCGAACTCACCAAGTATTAACGGCAGTTGCTTTGTTGAGTAATTTTAAACAGGCAGAGACGATGTCTGCGACGAAAGTTAGTTTTACAACATTAAGTGAAGCTGAAATTGAAGCATATTGGGAAAGTGGAGAGCCTTTGGGTAAAGCAGGTGCGTATGCAGTACAAGGACTAGGTGCAATGTTTGTCAACGAAATTCATGGCAGTTATAGCGGAGTTGTAGGATTACCGAAATTTGAAACTGTAAATTTATTTACAACTTTTGGTGTTGATATTAAAGCAATATTACAGAATCAGTAATCATGAATTCAGAAGATAAACTGAATCAAAATAAGCAAACAGAAGACCTCGAATCTGAGGTGGAAGGCTCCGTTACGTCTGATGTAAAAACCGAGACAACTAAAAGCGGTTGGGTAGCTTACATCCGCTCTCATTGCAATACATTGGTTCTGTTATTGCTAATAGTGGTAACAGTCTACCTTTCTGCAGGTCGCTTAATGATGTCGCTTGCCAGCACTCAACAGGATTGGCTGGAAACTAATTTATCTGCCGCTTTAGGTCTGAACTTAACAATAGGCGAGGTATATGGGGCTTGGTTTGGCTTTAGTCCTATTCTAAGGCTTTATAATTTAGAAATAACTCAGGATCAAAGTCCGGACTTTGCCCACAGTTTGCAAGAACTCGATATCACACTTGATATTCCGCAAAGTTTATTCCAACGTCAATTTATTATTAATCGAATAATAATAGATGAATTGTCTTTACTGCTGGTTGAGGATGAAACCGGGACATGGAATTTGTCAGGATTTGAGACAAGTGAAAATAATGACATTGAGCCCTTACTCAATACATTATTTAATACTTCACGGCTACAAATATCAGAAGCCCAACTTGTTTTACAAAGTTTTAATGCAACAAGAACTGAGCTAAACAATATTTATCTGGATATTCAGAATCGTAGAGATGACCATCAAGCTCAATTACAGTTTCGTTTAAACAATCAAGATAGCCCAGTTGAAATGTCTGTAAGACTAGATGGGGAGCCTTTAGGAACCTATTCTGCAACAGCATACCTAGATTTTGATAATCTAGAGTTATTGCCTATTTTAGGGAATACAATCTCAGAGCAATTTGATTTGTTAAGTTTTAACAGTTCCGGTCAGCTCTGGACTGAATTCGACAATCAAAGCCTTAATCAAATTCAAGGAGCTGTACAGGAATTAAATTTTTCAGCTACTTTGCCAGAAACAAACCAAACGATTCAACTTACAAGTGGTAGTGCTGATATAACAGCTATACAAGCTGATAATGACTGGTCGTTGTGGGCGCAGAACCTGGAATTTGATTTTTTTAACCGGCCTTGGGAATCGGGTGACTTTTTTATTGGATTAAATCTGCAAAGTGAAGACGCTGAGCTGGATATTTATGGTGAATCGGTCGATCTTTCGATTGTTAGCGATATGCTTGAAGTCATTAATATGTCCGATCGCTTACGGCAAGTATTGGCGGATTTAGATCCTCAGGGCAATTTGCTTAATCTACATTTTCAAACTGACTTTTCAGGCGCTTATCCAGGGGTGTTTGACTTGCATGCAAACCTTGATGATGTGGCAGTGGGTGCATGGGCACAAGCGCCCTCTGGTAGTGGAATAAATGGCTATGTTGAAGTTGATCAGAATTCGGGTTTCGTGGAATTAGATTCCGATGATTTCACCATTCATCTGCCGGTAATTTTTGATGATAGCTGGCACTACAATTCTATTAATAGCCGAGTAGCTTGGTCGGTGGATGAATCAGTCAGGATTTATAGTGAAGTCATTGATATTCAAAATGATGAATTGCATGGGCGTGTGCAGTTTGAGTTAAATAATAAGCCCATTGCCGAAGGCGGCTGGGATTCTGAGTTAACACTTTTGGTTGGTGTCCTAGATTTTGACGCTAGTTATAAATCACTTTATTTACCAACATTAAGCTATATCAGAGGCACCATGGACTGGCTGGATAGAGCAATTCTTAATGGCAGCGTTAAGAATAGTGGATTCTTATTTCGCGGTAAGACAACAAATTTACAAACTGCGTATGAGCGCAATGTTCAGACTTACTATGGGGTTGAAGATGCCAGCTTGCTGTTTTTAGATGATTGGCCACTTTTAGAAAATATAAACGGCTTTGTTAAAGTAGATAATAATGAAGTGGATGTTAGCGTTGAAACTGCAGAAATAGCGGCAATCGAGCTAGGTTCAGGCACTGCGGAAATTAGACCAATCACAGGTGCTACAGGGTCATGGCTAAGTGTTAACACACAAGCTACTACGGCTGGCATTACCAGTTTGAATTTCCTTAGAGAGTCTCCGACTCGAGCAACTGTTGGTCCGTATTTGGATAGTTGGTTACTCGAGGGTGATGTCGATCTAAATGTTCGTTTAGGTATTCCCCTCAATAACGTTGATTTAGAGAATGATATTAATGTCACGGCAATAACCAAGGACAATACACTTTATATACCAGAATATGACCTTAGCTTTAGCGGAATTCGTGGACCGATTAATTTTTCGACCTTAACAGGTCTGCAAGCTAACGGCCTGAGTGCCAACTTGTTCGATTTTCCAGTGGCGAGTCAGATATCTTCAAACGATGATGCCATAGTAGTGACTAGTAATGGTCGCGTATCGAACTCCGCTCTACAGCAGTGGTCTTTGCAACCGGATTTTGTAAAAAATATTTTGGACTATAGTGAAGGTTCTTTTAGTTATACAACAATGCTCACTATTTTCAATGAAGAGGAGACTGACGGAACAAGAAGTCAACTGTCGATCACATCTGATTTGTTGGGCTTGGGTTTTGAGTTGCCGCAACCTTTTGATAAAGGGTTGGATGAGCCGGCAATGATACAGCTTGAATTGAGTTTTGCTGAGGGGCTAGAAAATGTTTCATTGAACTTTCGGGATCAAGTCAGTGGCAATTTGAATTTAATTGAAAATGAATTCTATGGTGGAGAGATTAATTTTGGTAGTAGAAACCAGGATTTCACCGTTCGACAATTAAATGAAGAAAGGGGCCTGTTAGTCAGTGGAGAAATTAGCGATTTTAATTATCAGGAATGGCAGGAGGTTGCCTTGAACTTTAGTTCTGACGAAAGGCAGTCTGCTTCAGAGACAGTGCGTATGGTAGATGTTCGTATTGGTAACTTGAATGCCTTCGGTATTGATTTACCAGCAGTGGATACAGTCCTAACGCGCCAAGGGCCAGCTTGGGATCTTTATCTAGAGAACGAAACTTTACAAGGAGACTTTTTATTTCCTGATGTGGCAGATGACCCATATGATATAGCGCTAACTTATCTACGATTACCCGGGGATAACGAGGAATTAAGGGAAGGTGAGACTGAAACTGAAGAAGATATTGACCCTTTTGCAGATATTAATCCCACTGAACTACCGGCAATGAATTTTCGAACTGAAGAATTCAGTATAGGAGAAGGTAATCTAGGCGCTTGGGAATTCCAACTTCGTAGTAATACGCGAGGCGCCATGATTTCAAATTTATCGATGTTATCTCCTGATGCAGCTATTACTGATTTATCTGGGGAGTCGGGTGCGACACTAGATTGGGATTATAGTAATGGCATTCATCGCAGTAATTTTAATGGCTTATTTAGTGCTGGAGATCTCGGTGAAGTATTACCAAGTTTTGGCTATCCGGCACTGTTACAAAGTGAATCTGCGAGTTTCGTTAGTAATATAGATTGGGAAGGATCGCCAGCAGCGTTTAGTATGAGAAAGATAAGAGGACAGATTGATGTGGAGTTGAGCAATGGTCGCTTTGTTGAGATTGAGCCTGGCTCGGCACGTTTATTTGGTGCATTTAATTTTGATGCTTTGGTCAGACGCTTACAATTAGATTTCTCTGACCTGTATGGGCAAGGTCTAGCATATGACACTATTGATGGTGTTCTAAACTTCGATAATGGAAATGTAGTTACTGAAGAAAATCTATTAATCCAAGGGCCCTCAAGTACGATTAACGTTGATGGCGAATTAAACCTTGTAGATGAGACAATTGCGGCCGATGTTTTAGTTAATTTGCCCTTAGGTCAAAATGTATCTTTGGTTGCTGGCATATTGGGGGCCTGGCCTATAGCTATTGGTACTTATGTCGCCAGTAGGATATTTAGTGATCAGCTAGAAAGCTTCACAACTCTACTATATCGCCTAGAAGGTCCCTGGGATGATCCGCGAGCTGGTTTTGAAGATGACAGTCAGGCCGTTGAGGAAGCTATGGAAGAAGTAGGGGTGTTAGATACAGATGATGGATAAAGCATTATTGACCAATTTGGTCGCTTTAATAATCGTAATTATTGGTTTATTTCTACCAAATGAATTCCAAACACTAATTCTCAATACAGGCTTATTCGCTTTGTCTGGCGCATTTACCAATTGGCTGGCTGTACATATGTTATTTGAGAAAGTACCTGGGTTTTATGGTTCCGGTGTTATTCCTGCACGCTTTGAAGAATTCAAACACGGTATAAAAATCTTGATTATGGAGCAGTTTTTTACGGCTGAGAATATAGAAATTTTTTTATCAAGTTCTCTGTCTGCTAGTGATGATGAGGAAAATGAATCATTTGTAAAAAAAATGACAGAGAAAGTCGACTTTAGTGCAGCTTATGATTCATTGGTGGAGGTCATAATGGCTTCTTCATTTGCGGGTATGTTGTCTATGCTAGGAGGGGTAGAAGCACTGAACCCATTGCGCGAACCATTTATTAATAAAATGCGAGAATTCATGAATCGCATGGCCGATGACAAAGATTTTCTACAACAAATACAGAAAAACACATCTGACAATCTTCTTTCCAAAGTGGAAGGCATCGTCGAAAAACGTTTAGATGAATTAAGCCCAGAGTTAGTAAAAGAAATTATTCAGCAAATGATTAGAAAACATTTAGGCTGGTTAGTTGTTTGGGGTGGCGTTATTGGCGGTTTAATCGGTCTAATCGCTAGTCTAGTTTTGTAGACTCCGTTGCCAATTTTATTGCAGGTAGACTGGCTACTCTGGATTAATAAATAGCACCGGACTGTCGATAATCTGTTGCAGGGTTTCAGTAAGATCTCCATTATTAAGCTCATTAGAGAATTCCGTATCGAATCGAAATTCAGAAGCTGGATTGCTTATTAATTCACTTTGCAGGTCAATAGGAATTTCAGATAAATCTTCTTCAATCTCGACTGTCTCTAACTCTCCGGAAAGCACGGGTAGCCATAGCCTAGAAGGGTTTCGCTGGTTATGAAAGATGCTGTCCTGGCGATTCGATTCAGCTAAAGAATCATCGTCAGCTTGGCTTATCGTTAGTATGATTCTACTGCCTGCTCGAAAACGGTGAGCTATTGCTTGCATAGCAATGTCCATGCGAGTGGTTCTGGATGGAACTAGCGGTAAAGAAGATGAGAACATATATTGGGGCTGGTAATTATCGCTATCGTCTTCATCCAGTTCACGCATCGATGCTTTTAAGGTCCCCCTTGAAACTTGTATCAAACTAGTGGATTCGGCGACATTTGTAGCCGACTCAATAACATCCATTAGAAAACTTGGCAGGGTGAGGTTTGATGTAATTTGTTCAAAATTTATTTCTTCGGATAAGGTTACTTCAAATGCGGTATCAGTTGCAGTGCTACTAGCATAAAGTTCCAACATAATGGGTCCAGCAATTTCCAAGTCAGTTGCCAGAGGCTTGCTGATTAAAGTTAGGCTACCAATATTAGTCTGTTCATCAACATTGCCGTAACGTGATACAGCAATGTTATTCGTTTGAATTTCAAAATCGAGCGTTGCTGGTACGCTGGAATCAAGTTCCTGGCGGTTTAAATATAGCGCAGCATAAGTGGATTCTTGAGGAGGCCAGGAGTCTGCAGTGGCCCAAATGGATTCACCTCGATTTTGGTATCTGAATTCTGGCAAGGCCACGAAATCTGCTACAGACTGATCTTGTAAGCACCATTGGTAATAAGGTAAAAGATGGTTTTCGAAAAAGTCGGCATTTTGCATTAAAGCTGCCTCACTATTGAAGATAGCCATTTTGTGTTGACTATTTAACCTTTCTAGAGCCTTAAAATTACTAGCTAGGGCCATGCTTTCTTGCCAACTATCTACGATAAAAACGGGGATATTAATCGCTTCAACATTTCGTAAACTGCTACGTAATTGCCAGTAAGCATCGTAGAAAGGATGGGCTAGCAGTCGCAAACGTAAATCATAGTCAACTAAAGTGGGAGATTCTGAGTTTGCAAAAGCATTAGCTCTTCTTACTTTATTTTCATACCAACCTTGCAAAAAATCAGCACTAGTGAGGCCGCCCGGGAAAGCCCAGTCTTGATAAGGTTGTACTAGGCCATTAACCGGGACAATACAATTCAAAGAAGGAGGATTCTGGATTGCCATCTGCCATTGGGCTGTAGCATAGTAATTCGATCCTGCACCAATAACCTGTCCATCCGACCAGATTTGCTCGGCTATCCACTCTATTATTTCATAATGGTCTTGTTGTTCATCACGTGACAAAAATTCATAGCTTCCCTCAGATAAACCTGTGCCACGGGTGCTAGCTATTACATAGTTAAAACCTTGGCTTACAAACCATGCAACAGATCCTAAGTCAGTATTGTCAGGTGGATTATTGTCGCCAGTGTGCGGGTAAGGTGCTGAGCTATAAAGAGTTGGATATGAGCCGCTTTGTGAAGGGCGATAAATATCAAGGGCAATACTTATGCCGTCACGCATTGTCACCATAAGATTACTTTCAGTAGTGATTAATGGCCCACTAGCTTGTATAGGTGGCTGTGGAAAACCCTGAACTGACACCAGCATAGATGCCACACTAATTAATAGTAAAAGTGAAGACTTGAAGCTATGAAGAACTGAACTTATCAATGCTAGAGCTTATTAATGTTATTCATGAGAGTTAAATTATACTCATTCTGATGGAGCAAACCATGTTTATGAAGCGGACTTAATAAAACATGGTTTAATTATTTAGTTATATTTAGCTATAATGCGTTTGTTTTTGTGAAGTTAATTAAATTTAATGGCTCTCAAAAATACGAGAGTTAGAGAGTTCTTATATCCGAGCCTGACCGATAAATACTATGAAAGTTAATTAAGAAAAGAACTGACAATGGCCAGACCAATCGAATTCGATTATGACAGTGTTCTAGAGAATGCTATGCAACAATTTTGGCAAGAGGGCTATGAAGCCAGTTCAGTTCAAAAATTGTTAGATGCTACAGGGATTAATAGAGGGACTCTCTATAACTCATTTGGCGATAAAGATACCTTTTTTATTCTATGCGTTGATCGCTATAACAAAAAATTAAAAGAAAATATTGGTGCTTCTCTTAGTAATTCAAAATTGTTAGCTAATGCTGCTATTGAAGCTTATATTAAAAATGCCATACACCTTGCGCCGACCAAGCAACGAATGATGGGTTGCTTACTAGTCAATTCAGTCTGTGAAAGCATTAACTTAAATAAAGATCTGCAAAAGCTCATTCGCAAGTCATTAAGCACTGTACAAAAATCTTTTCTGAGACGAACCCGGGAACTAGCAAAGGCTAAACAGCTGAAAAGAGGCTTAAAAGCTGAGCAAGCTGCAGAAGTATTGATGAATTTATTACAGGGTTTATACCTTAGTGCAAGAAATGGACGTAGCCCTAAATTATTGGGAGAAACGCTAAAAATCGGTCTCGAAAGCATAAAGAAATAGATATATTTTAAACGGATTTTAGGAGCTCCTGCTAGTTTCCGATGGCTTGCAGGGCTTATTAAAGCTGGTATACTGAACGCCCTCTAAAAAACAGATTTCTGAGTAAGATATGAAAACAGTAGCAAGCTCACTAAAAAGGAAAAAGGATGAGTCTAGTATCGATCTAACGCCAATGTTGGACGTGGTATTTATTCTTTTAATCTTTTTTGTAGTAACTGCCTCTTTCGTCAAAGAATCTACATTGAATGTTCAAGGTCAGGATCCTAATAATAATCCACCTCCACCTAGCCTTGATGACCCGCAGAATGTTCTTATCCAAATTGATGCCAGAGATCAGATCTTCTTTAATCAAGAAAGAATTGATATTTCAGCTATCCGTGCGAGGGTTGCATCTGCTCGTGCCGAGAACCCAGTTGCTTCAATTGTGATTCAACCAAATGATAATTCAACAGCAAATGCATTGGTGACCATCATGAATTCCTCTCGTGAAGCAGGCGCTACTGACATTTCAGTGATCGAAGCAAATTAATTGAAGTAAATTAAGTATTGTTATCTGACGAACGAAACCCGGGCTAGCCCGGGTTTTTTTATTTCCGGTGTTTTCTGTGGATATGGTAATCTCTATTCTTAATTTAAAAATAAATGGTTTAAGGGGTACAGTATGGGGTTCATGACATTAGTATTAGTGCTAATTTTAGTTCAATATTTTAGTTTTGGTATGAAAGTCGGCGGAGCTCGCCAGAAGTATGAAATTAAGGCGCCAGCTATAACTGGGCATCCAGAATTTGAGCGTTATTATCGTGTTCATCAGAATACATTAGAGAATCTAATTATATTTATTCCTTTGTATCTGGTATTTCCTCAAATGGCAGAAGCGCAGGGCTGGATGGGCTATGAAACAGTCAGTGTAGTAGGAGCCTTCTGGTTAATAGGTCGTTTTGTCTATGCCAAAACCTACGTTAAAGATCCTGAATCGAGAGGCAAAGGCTTTATTATCAGCTTCCTTGCAACTGTCGCATTACTGCTTGGCACTTTAGCACTTTCAGTTATGTCGATGATGGCTTAGATGATTAGATAATAAAGCAAAAAAGCGATGCAAGGAAAGACTCTAAATTCTCGGTATCTACAGGCTTCACTGATATTAGTGATAGCAGCTATTGCGCTTTTTTTCGGCTTACCGATTAGCTTTAGTTCTGGAGAAGTCCCGGTATATAAGGCTGAAATTGTTAATCAATACCCTCATGACAGCAATGCTTTTACACAAGGTTTGGTATTTGAAGATGGCAAGCTCTATGAGGGGACTGGACAAAGAGGCCAGTCGGCCGTGCGCTTGCTTGATCTGGTAACAGGGGAGTTATTGCAAAGTCAGAATCTGGAGCGACGACATTTTGGCGAGGGCATAACCATTCTGGATGATAAGATTTATCAGCTTACCTGGGTTTCCAATGTTGGCTTTGTCTATGACAAGGGAAGCTTTAACCAATTATCCAGTTTCTATGTGCCTGGTGAGGGTTGGGGAATCACACATAACAATGAGCATCTAATCATCAGTGATGGGTCTTCTTATTTAAGATTTTTAGACACAGAAACACAGTCCGAAGTGAAGAGAATTCAAGTCATTGATGAACTTGGTCCAGTGAGTAATTTAAACGAACTGGAATATATTAATGGCGAAATTTGGAGCAATATTTGGTATCAGGATTATATCGTACGTATTAACCCAGATACTGGAGAGGTGAATAGTCGAGTAGACCTAACAGGCCTCTACACTGCACGAAGGAACATAGATGCTGTACTAAATGGAATTGCATGGGATGCTGACAACGAGCGACTCTTTGTTACGGGTAAGCTCTGGCCCAGTTTGTATGAAATTGAAGTGCTCGAATAAATTACTGATTGTTTCGTTTTGCCTATTGTTAACAGGCTGCGAAAGTTTGTCCTATTACAGTCAGGCCATCATTGGTCAACTTTCTATACTGAGTAAACGTGAAGCGATTGAAGATCTAATCGCTGATGATCGAAGTTCGCCAGAATTAATAAGTAAGTTATCGACTATTCTTGAGATCCGCGCTTTCGCGGAGTCTGAATTGTTACTGCCGGTTGAAGGTAACTATGAATCGTATGTGGATCTAGAAAGGCCTTTTGTTGTTTGGAATGTCTTTGCTGCACCTGAGTTGTCAATGAACCCCCTTAATTGGTGTTACCCAATTGCTGGCTGCGTGTCTTATCGAGGTTATTTCACCGAAGCAGATGCTCAAGCTTATGCGGCTAAATTAGAAGATGAAGGTTTAGATGTTTACGTCGGCGGAGTCAGCGCTTATTCAACGCTAGGATGGTTTTCTGATCCGGTACTAAGCACAATTATTAATCGCGATGACTATCAATTAGCTGCATTACTGTTTCATGAGTTGGCGCATCAGCTTGTCTATATACCGGGCGATACCGAATTCAATGAAAGCTTTGCTACTGCGATCGAAAAAGAAGGATTAAGACGTTGGTTAAGTGCCAATAGTATCGATGAAACAGAAAGTAGCAACATAGTAGAGTTAGCGGAACTAAATACACAACGCCGAGAAGAGTTTGTTGCTTTGGTTACAGGGGCTGTTACTGATTTAGAAGAAATTTATGCAGGCGATAGCGATAAATTTGAAAAAAGGCGATCTAAAGCTGAAGTATTTTCAACAATGCAAAGTGACTATGCTGTATTAAAAAACAGTTGGAATGGCAGTGATAATTTTGACGCATGGATGAGCCGAGATTTAAATAATGCTCAGCTAAGTACGGTAGCAACCTACTTCAATTGGGTTCCTTCTTTTGAGCAAATATTGGCAGAAAACGATCATGATCTAATAGGCTTTTATGCAAAAATTTCAGCGCTTAGTAAACTCGATGTTAGTGAGAGAACAGTCCTTTTATCCAGCAAAATCAATTGATTAACAGACTGTGTTAAAATGCTAATCTATTCGATATTAAATCTTACCAACTACTTGATTTAAAAGATAAATTTAAGGAAGCTTCATGATTATTAAACCCCGTGTTCGTGGCTTTATGTGTATAACAACACACCCGACTGGTTGTGCTGCTAATGTGCAAAGGCAGGCTGATTATGTCATAGCTAACGGTGAGATTAACGGGGGTGAAGGTCCAAAGAATGTCTTAGTAATCGGCGCATCAACAGGATACGGATTAGCCTCTCGCATCACAGCGGCATTTGGTTGTAGAGCAGCAACACTGGGTATCTTTTTTGAAAAAGAAGGCACTGAAAGAAAACCTGCATCGGCCGGCTGGTATAACTCAGCAGCTTTTCATGACTTAGCTGAAGCAGAAGGTTTATACGCCAAAAGTATTAATGGCGATGCTTTTTCAGATGAAATAAAAGCCAAAACAATTGAGACAATTAAAGCAGATTTGGGTCAAATTGATTTGGTAGTTTATTCGCTCGCTTCTCCGCGTCGTACAGATCCAAAAACGGGAGAAGTTTATACTTCTACGCTTAAACCAATTGGCAATGAGATTACGATCCGTGGCATTAACACTGACAAAAAACTTGTAGAAGAAGTTTCTGTGCCTGCTGCAACAGAAGAAGAAATTGCAGGCACTGTAAAAGTAATGGGTGGTGAAGATTGGCAGCTATGGATCGAAGCGTTAAACAAAGCGGGTGTGCTTGCAGAAGGCGCCAAAACTACTGCTTATACATATTTAGGTGCAGAACCAACATGGGATATTTATTGGAATGGTACTATCGGCGCGGCTAAAAGAGATCTGGATGCAAAAGCCAAATCTATTAGCGATATTCTCGCTCCTCTTAATGGTGATGCAAAAGTCTCTGTCTTAAAAGCAGTGGTTACTCAGGCCAGTTCGGCGATTCCGGTTATGCCACTTTACCTTTCAATGTTGTTTAAAATTATGAAAGCAGAAGGTACGCATGAAGGTTGTATTGAACAAATCGATTTAATTTTCCGAGAAAGCTTGTATGGAGACACGCCGAGAATCGATGAAGATGGTCGCTTACGTGCTGACTATAAAGAATTAGCGCCGCACGTACAGCAGCAAGTTAGTGATCTCTGGAAGCAAGTGGGAAGTGATAACATTGACGAGCTAACAGATTTTAAAGGATATCAAACTGAGTTTTTACAATTATTTGGCTTTGAAATGGCTGGCGTTGATTATGAGGCCGATGTTGAACAGGAAGTGCCGATAGCGAATATGGTTTAAGTTAAAGTTTCTATACGTTTAAATAACTCGTCTTTATCCAGACCCTGTTTTAACCAAGTTGTAATCTGCTCGATTCGTCTTTTTAGAATCTCTATTGTGTTCGTAAATGCTGCATTTATAGTTTCTGCATAACCTTCAACATAATCTTCTGCCTCAATAGCGCTAGGGTCTTCTAGCCCCCAATGAGCCTGTCTGGCCTGACCAAACCATACGGGACAAGGTTCATTAGCAGCCTTATCACACACTGTAATCACATAATCTATTTCAGCATCTTCATAAGCATCCCAAGACTGACTAACAAGATTCTCAGTTGAAATATTCAGATCTTTTAAAGCATTTATTGTCAGCGGATGCACTTTGCCGACAGATCTGCTGCCTGCGCTTACTGCCTGCAACAAGCCATCACCATAATGATTACAAATAGCTTCAGCCAAAATGCTACGGCAACGGTTATGTGTGCAGATAAATAAGATTTTCATGATGCTAGTCTTCAATTAATGCTAAGAATGGATCAGAATAAGCTAAGTTTGTTAAATAATATATGAGCTAGCAAGGCTACTGCATTATATGTGCTTACTAAGATTGAAATAGTGTCTATAGGATTGACAATAATTGACTTACGAAGAATATAATAAATTTTGCGGGTCATTACCTGCTACAAGCTATGTAATGCAGTGGGGTGGTTCTCATGTTTGGAAAGTAGGCGCTAAAGTGTTTGCCATTGGCGGTTGGGCAGATAAAGATTACCTTCAAAGTTTCTGAATTGTCTTTCCAGATATTAAGTGATTTGCCCGGACTACGGCCTGCACCTTATCTGGCCTCTAGAGGTATGAAGTGGATTTAACATTATGATGAGCCAGGTTTGTGTGATGAGGATCTTAAAGACTATATTCGAGATTCCCATGAAATAGTATCTCTGGGGCTCACTAAGAAAAAGCAAAAAGAGCTTGGCCTCAATCAGGGCTAAGCCTTAAAAATAATTTTTATTTATTAATAGGTTAATTAAAGTAATGCCAGAAATTGAATTTTCGATAGAAGAAAAACAGGCGCTGGTTCAAAAAATTAAGACATATTTTAGTAATGAGCTTGAACAAGACCTTGGTCAATTTGATGCTGAATTTCTTTTAGATTTTTTCACAAAAGAAGTTGGCGCTCATTTTTATAATCGAGGTTTACATGATGCGCGTGAAGTTTTTCATTCGATAATGGAATCTGTTGATGAAGCCATTTATGTTATCGAAAAAGATACTAAGGATTAATCAAGAAAATGCTTAAAGTGGCCGGCCCTGAACATTACGACGCGATTATTGATATTTATAATCAAGCGGTGCGAACAGGTGTACAAATTGCTGAGATTAATGAAGTCTCAGTTGATGATAAAAGAGCCTGGTTAGATCTGCATAATGGCGAGCATTACAACATCTTTGTTGCAATTGAAGGTGTTGATGAAAATGAGCAGGTAGTGGGTTATCTCGCTTTGAGCCCTTATCGTCATGGACGTGCGGCTTTTTACCAATGCGCTGAAATTTCATATTATTTAGATAGCCACTATCAAGGCAGGGGTTTAGGCACACAATTAATAGATCACGCAATAAGCCAATGCCCGACACTCGACATTACAAACCTCATCGCGATTCTGCTTTCTTGTAATACCGCCAGTATCGCTTTATTAGAGAAGTTTGGTTTTGAGCCTTGGGGATTAATGCCGACTATAGCCAAGCTTGAAATTGGCAATGTTGATCATCTCTATTACGGCAAAAAATTGAACCAGCATGAGTGATTTAAAAACCAAAGCCAATAAAGCAAGTGTCATCAAGTTTCTGAAATCGATTGAAAATGAAAAGCGCCGAGAAGATGCACTAGTTATGCTCGAACTTATGCAAAAATTAACTAAACGTGAAGCTGTGATGTGGGGTTCAAGTATTGTGGGTTTTGGTAGTTACCACTACAATTATGCCAGTGGTCGCGAGGGCGATTGGTTATTAACTGGCTTTTCACTGCGCAAGGCAGAATTAACCATTTATATTATGAATGGTTTTTCTTCTTACTCAAAATTAATGGAAAAGTTGGGTAAATATAAAACCAGCGTAAGCTGTCTTTATATAAAAAAACTAGAAGATATTGATATAAAGGTATTAAAACAGCTGATAAGAAAGTCCTTAAGCGATATGAGGAAAATCCATGACTGCTCTTGATAAATCCAGTGAATACTATTTTCGTGAAGGCTGTTTTATTACTGAGCTTTCTAATTCCCCTGAAGATCCTGAACTCTCTGTTGCTCATATCAGAGTAGAACCCGGTGAAACCACTCATTGGCATAAATTATTAGGTATAAGCGAACGTTATTTAATTCTTTCCGGTAAAGGCAGTGTTGAAGTTGGTTCTAGTGAACCTAGAGATGTCATTGAAAGAGATGTTGTATTGATTCCGCCTGAAGTACGACAACGTATTACTAATTCAGGAGAAGAAGACCTGATTTTTCTTGCGCTATGTACGCCTCGTTTTGAGGAAAGCTATTATGTTGAATTGGAAGGCGATATAAACCACAAAGTAGATAAAGAGCCTGATGGAGACACACTATGATTATAGCCATGTCAGCCATGATCTTTCTTACCTCTGTAATAGGCTTATTGACCTTGATGACACGTATTAATAGCGTGCGCTCAGGTGAAATGAATCCTGCTTATTTTAAATCAATGAGTGGAGAAGATATTCCTGATGCCGTTAAAGTAACCAGTCGCGCTTTTAGTAATCAATTTGAAGTTCCCATACTTTTTTATGTGGTTACGGTGCTTTATTTATTTTTAATGCCGTTTGACACGCTCGGTTTTATTTTGGCCTGGTTGTTTGTATTTTCTCGTTATGTGCATGCATACATTCATTTAAGCTATAACCATATTATCCATCGTCTTTTAGCGTTTTTATTTGGCTTTATATGCGTAATTATTATGTGGATAAATTTGCTGATAAATAATTTCTTTTAAAGGTGAAACCATAATGACTTATGAAGATGTTATTAACTTCTGGTTTCATGAATTAGAACCAGCTCAACATTGGAAGAAAGATCTAGAGTTTGATCAGTTGATTGTAGATCGTTTTGGTGAACTGCATCGGCAGGCAACTTTATGTGAATTGTTTGACTGGCGAGAGTCTCCACAAGGTCGTTTGGCTGAGGTTATTGTGTTGGATCAGTTCTCTCGCAATATGTATCGTGATACCGCATTAGCCTTTGCTTTTGACACGCAAGCGCTTACGCTAGCGCAGGAGGCTGTTGCTCAAAAAGCGGATGATGAACTAAGTACTGAACAACAAGTATTTTTGTATATGCCTTTTATGCACAGTGAGTCCTTGAAAGTGCATAAAGTGGCTGTTGAATTATTTACGAAAAACGGCATTCAAAATACTCTGGATTACGAATATAAGCACAAGGAAATTATTGAGAAGTTTGGACGTTATCCTCACCGTAATGAAATTCTTGGTCGTGAATCGATCCCAGATGAAATAGAATTTTTAGCGCAGCCCGGTTCCAGTTTTTAGTTCAACAGGTATGAATCTTTAGTTCAACAAAACCTTTTTAGACTATTTACTGGGCATCACTTACAGTGTGCATATGCACATCTTGCTGAGGATATGGAATGTTTATGCCAGCTTGATCCAATGAAAGTTTAATAGTTTCTAATAAATCAGCACGTACTGCCCAATAATCTTCAGCTTTCACCCAAGGGCGCACATTAAAATTAACGCTGCTATCAGCCAGTTCACCTAAGGCAACACCAGCTTCAGGATCTTTAAGTATTCTGGGATCAGCATCAATAATGCCAAGAATTATATCTCTAGCTTGACCGATGTTGTCGTCATAGCCAATGCCTATAACCAGATCAACGCGGCGAGTTCCCAGCGTATTAACGTTAACAATTGTGCCACCAAGAACCGAAGAGTTAGGGATAATAATGCGTTGATTATCACCGGTATGCAGAAGGGTGCAAAAAAGGCCAATTTCATCAACAGTTCCAGCACTACCAGCAGCATTTATGAAGTCACCAATTTTAAAAGGCCGGAAAATAATGATCATGACCCCGGCAGCAAAATTACTCAGGGAGTCTTTCAGTGCTAAGCCAACAGCTAATCCTGCAGCACCAACAATGGCTAATAAAGAAGTGATATTGATACCAAGTTGATCGACGGCGGCAAGCACAACAGCAATAAGCAAGATCGAATAAATCATCGTGCCTAGAAAATTTATAAGCATGGTATCCATGCCGGACTTTGACATGGGCTTTTTCGCAAATTCAGAAATTGCTTTAGCTATTGCTTTACCAATATAAAAAATTGCAAAGGCAATAATTAATCGTACACCCCAAGGGATTACATAATCGTTTAGTATGTTTATGCCGTCTTCCATCAATTATCTCCAGTGATGACCTAAATTGTTAATGACCGACAATTCTATATTCTCAATTAAAGGAAAGCTATGAACCCGTTGATTCAATCAGAAAAAATATTATAACTTTGTATGAATTCCGGCTAGATAAGCTTGAAAACTACTACTTAAGGCATCTAAGTTGTACCCACCTTCAAGCACAGACAATATTCTGGATTGGCAATATTCTTCTGCAAAATCACCTAATTGTTCACCTAGCCATTGGTAAGTCAATTCCGAGAATTCTATAGCGGCGAGTGGATCTTTGTGATGAGCGTCAAAACCTGCTGAAACCAAAAGCAGCTGTGGTTTGAAATCTTGTAAAGCGGGGATAACCTTCTCAGTGAATATCTTTTTATAAGCGCTATGTCCGGTACCTGCATGCAGAGGGATATTCAGAATATTGTGGGGTGAATTTTCTGCTTCACTACCTGTCCCAGGATAAAAAGGGCTTTGATGAGTGGAAATATAAAATAACCCTTCTTTATCTTTAACAATATCCTGGGTGCCATTGCCATGGTGAACATCAAAATCAACAATGGCGATGCGTTCTAAACCATAAGTTTGTTGAGCATACAAAGCGGCGATTGCAATATAATTAAACAGACAAAAGCCCATGGCTTGATCGGTTGTGGCATGATGTCCTGGTGGGCGAGTCGCACAGAAAGCATGCTGGATATAGCCGGCCATTATTTCGTCAATGGCATTACAGGCTGCGCCAGTACTCCGTAAAGCAGCGATTAGAGAGCCTGGCGACATAAGTGTGTCGGCATCAATTTGCGCTAAGCCATCGTTTGGTGCAATTGCTTTGATCCGTTCAAGTAATTCCGGTGTGTGTGCCAATAGCACTTGTTGCTCTGTACCTAGTGGGGCTTCTTCGTAGTGATAGTGAAAGTGCTCGGTTTTATCTGGAAGTGTATCCAGAATAGCTTTCAAGCGATTCGGACTTTCCGGGTGCTCAAATCCTGGCTCATGCTTTAGGCATTCTAGATGACTATAGATAACTGTTGTCTTCACTTTGAGATTGTCGTTTGATTCAGCTTTTTATTCATCTTTCAGAATATCTTGTAAAGCACTGAGATAAAGCCTTGGTTCACAAAGTTGAACTTTACTGCGCAAGCTATCTAAAGTGTCGCCAGTTTCAACGGCAATGACCTGCTGTTTAATGACAGGTCCTTCATCAATGCCGTCAGTCACATAATGCACGGTAGCGCCAGATTCTTTTTCTCCGGCATCTAATACAGCCTGATGCACATGATCGCCATACATACCTTTACCGCCATATTTGGGTAATAGGGCTGGGTGTATATTCAAAATTTTATAAGGATAAACACGCAAGGTTGCCGGGCCAATTTCCTTCATGTAACCAGAGCAGACAACCAGGTTAGTTTCAGCATCGCGCAGTACAGTCTGGATAGCTTCATCAGCATTGTCTTCACCACGATGTGTCTTGGCGCTGATATGGTGAACTTCTATGTCATTCTCAAGACACCACTGCAAGATATTTGAGTCGCGATTATTGGTGATTAAAACGCCAATTTCGGCATCAAGCTTTGCTGTGCGAATAGCTTTGATAATTGCTTTTGCTGAAGATCCGTTGTGAGAAGCGAGGAAACTAATTTTCATCCATATTTCATCAAAAAATAAAAACCAAATTTTAGCTTAATTTCATATTTATTGCCCCGTAATCTGAAACATGTCGTGCTAGAATGCACGCCTTTTTAATAACGCAGGAAAACACATGGCAGACTCAAAAACTTCAATTGACGATAGAGCTAGTTACGCAATCGGCCGGCAAATGGGCGAGCAACTTACCAAAAACCCATTCGATGGTATGCAACCAGAAGCGGTTTTGTCTGGAATGGCCGATGCTTTGGCGGGTAAAGAAAGCCCAATTAGCTTGGAAGATATGAATGAAGCCATAGATGATCTGAATAAACGCATGTTGCAGCAGCAACAAGAACAGGCTGGTGAGCAAGAATCAGTTGGAGAAGCTTTTTTAGCTAAAAATGCCGAAAAAGCAGAAGTTGAAACCACTGCTTCTGGCCTGCAATATGAAGTAATCGAGAGCGGTGAAGGAGATTCCCCAGAATTATCATCCCGAGTTAAGGTTCATTATCATGGCACACTTATGGACGGAACAGTTTTCGATTCATCTGTGGATAGAGGCGAACCAATTGATTTCCCTGTGAGTGGAGTCATAGCTGGTTGGACAGAGGCCTTACAAATGATGAGTCCAGGTGCTAAATACAAATTATATATTCCACATCAATTGGCCTATGGCGAGAATGGTGCTGGTGATGTCATCAAACCTTTCACCACTTTAATATTTGATGTTGAATTACTAGAAATTCTATAACTCCTTATTAGGTAATTAATTAAAAGACTATGGCTAAACTCTTACCTTTCACTGGTATACGACCGACAAAAGCGCTAGCAGAAAAAGTTGCTGCACCACCTTATGATGTACTCAATAGTGTTGAAGCCAGAGAAATGGCTGAGGGCAATCCTTATACTTTTTTGCATGTAAACAAACCTGAAATTGATCTCGATACTGAGATTGATGTACATGATGACAGCGTTTATCAAAAAGGTGCTGACAATCTGCAAGGCTTTATAGCGGACGGCATAATAAAGCAGGATGCTTCGCAGAAATATTATGTTTACCGACAAATTATGGGTGGGCATGAGCAAACAGGACTAGTCGCTGTGGCCTCTGTTGAAGAATATGAGCAAAACTTGATTAAGAAACATGAATTCACGCGCCCAGTAAAAGAAGATGACCGGGTTAAACATATGGACATGTTGAATGCTCAGGTTGGACCAGTATTTTTAACTTATCAGGCGGAATCACGTATCGATAACTTAATTGATGCTGTGGCGCAAACTGAGCCTGAATATGAATTCACATTAGACGATGGTATCCAACATATTTTCTGGGTGGTCAGTGATTCTAAAGATATAGCTAATATTCAACAAGCTTTTGCTGAAGTGCCTTGCCTATATGTTGCTGATGGTCATCATCGCTCTGCTGCGGCAACTCGTATTAAAAATATGCGAAAGCAAGCTAACGCTAATCATGATGGCTCAGAAGCCTATAATAATTTTCTGGTTGTGGTTTTCCCGCATGATCAAATGATGATTTTAGATTACAACCGTGTGGTTAATGATTTAAACGGCTTAAGTGAAGAAGCTTTTTTAACTGCTGTAGAGCAAAATTTTAAGCTCAGTGCTGCAACAGAAGCATATAAACCTTCCGCATTACATGAGTTTGGACTGTATATGAATGGGCAGTGGTATTCTTTAAAAGTTAAAGATGGCATTGTTGATGAGAATGATCCGGTAGCTCGCTTGGATGTTGCAGTTTTACAAGATAATATCCTAAGCCCTCTATTGGGTATCGAAGATCCGCGTGTAGATAATCGTATTGATTTTATAGGTGGTATTCGAGGTATGGAAGGGCTAGAAAAACGCGTAGATAGTGGCGAATGTAAGGTGGCATTTTCTTGCTATCCAACCTCGATTGAACATCTTATGGCAATCGCCGATGCTGGTGAAGTTATGCCGCCCAAATCAACTTGGTTCGAACCCAAGTTGCGTAGTGGACTAGTGATTCATTCTTTGGAATAGTTTATCAGCACAGGGCCTAATTCCTGGAAGGCTGATTGGTGCTAAGGTCCTAACCAATTCTAAGAAGTTTTCTAACCAGGGCTCAGCATCATGCATTGTTGCTGCATAGAGCCTGCACCAAAGTCCTTCTTTACCTAAAGGCTTGGTCTTTATATAACCTTGGTCCGCTTGTGGTTGTACCGACCAGGTTGGCAACATGCTGAGACCACGCCCACTCGCTGTTAATTGAATAATTGCTAAAGTTAATTCTGCGGTTCTTCTAGCTTTAGGGCTAATCCCGGCAGGCCTTAAGAAATGTTTAATGCCATCTAACATATTGTCATCAACCGGGTATTGAATCAGGGTTTCGTTGACAAAGTCTTCAGGCTTTATATAAGGGCGACTGGCGACCGGGTGCATAGGTGAACAGCAAGCAACCATTTCAAAATCAAACAAGGCGTGATAAACCACACCTTCACGTTGATCAGGCTCAGTATGTACAGCCAAATCAGCTTCATCAGTTAGCAGTAAAGCAACTGGGTCTGGTGTTAATCCAGAGACCAGGTCTTGCTCTACTTCAGGCCATTGGCCTCGAAATTTATCCATGGTCGGCATGAGCCAATCAAAACAGCTATGGCATTCAATTGCGATGCGTAAGCGACCAACTGAACCTGATGCAATGCGAGCAATATCACGTTCAGCAGAATCTACCTGAGGCAAACAAAAGCGTGCAAGATTTAATAGCCTTTCTCCGGCGGGAGTAAAACGAATCGGATTACTTTTTCGTTCAAACAGTGAGGTATCATAAAAGTCTTCAAGCTGCTTAATCTGTTGTGATAAGGCAGATTGCGTAACATGGATATGCTCAGCAGTGCGAGACAAGGTGCCAGTATCAGCCAGCGTTTGTAATAAGAGTAAATGTCGTATTTCCAGAGGTGATTTCATATAAGCTTTGCTAATAATAATTATAAATATATATTAATTGACCTTATAAATAACTTCGGGGATGATAGCAACACTTTTTTAACCGTTGATTTAAAATAAGACTATGAGTTTTGCCAATCAATTTTCTGAAAATAGAGAGCAAGTATCTGTTTCCTTTGAGTTTTTTCCTCCTGCTGATCTTGGAAATGCCGATCGATTTTGGGAATCTATAGATAATTTAGCGTTGCTGAACCCTGAATTTATCTCCATAACCTATGGAGCAGGGGGCACTACTCGGGATCGCAGTTTAAAAATCGTAGAGCGGATCCTTGCCGACACTTCACTTGACCCAGTTGCACATTTAACTTGTGTTGGTTCAACCAAAGCTGAGGCAGATGACATGGCTCGGCAATTTCATGCTGCTGGTATTACACGGCTAGTAGCCTTACGCGGCGACCCACCTGGTGGGCAAGAAAAATTTACAGTGCATCCTGATGGTTATGCAAATGCCACAGAATTTATACGTGGCTTAAATAAAGTCGCTGATTTTGATATTAGCGTAGCGGCCTATCCAGAAAGCCATCCCGAGTCGCCGGGTCTCGATCATGAAATTAAAGTGTTAAAACAGAAGATTGATGCTGGTGCTAAGCGTTGCATTACTCAATTCTTTTTTGATACCGATGCCTATATTCGTTTTGTAGATAAGGCTAGGTCATCAGGTATTGATGTCCCAATTATTCCTGGTATTTTGCCAATCCTGAATTTCACTCGAGTACAGGAACTAGCAAAAAAATGCGGTACGCATATTCCAGCTTGGATGATAAAAATGTTCGATGGCATCGAGCCTTCTTCATCCGTGAATAGCATGTTAGCGGCAGCTGTATGCATTGAGCAATGTGAAAAGCTATATGATGCTGGAGAAAGAACTTTTCATTTTTACACATTGAATAAATCCGATTTAACGCGTGCTGTTTGTCATTCTTTGGGTGTGGATGCTACCGAAGAAAATAAAGAGAGCAGCTAATGTCACAGCAAGAAATATTTACCCAGACATTACAGGAAAGAATCTTGTTTCTAGACGGTGCAATGGGCACCATGATTCAAGGTTATAGTTTACAAGAAGACGACTTCCGTGGAGATAGGTTTAAAGACCACACAGGTGAATTGCGTGGTAACAATGACCTGCTAAGTCTTACCAGGGCCGAATTAATTAAACAGATTCATACTGAATATCTTGAAGCGGGCGCAGATATTCTCAAATCCAATACCTTTAACTCAACTAGCATTGCACAAGCAGATTACAATTTAAGTGAGTTGGCCTATGAGCTAAATGTTGCTGGAGCTACCTTGGCGCGTGAAGCGATATCTGCTTATAACAAGAAGAATTCACGGCCTTGTTGGGTTGCCGGGATAATAGGACCAACTAATCGAACCGCCTCTATGTCCCCTAATGTTGAAGATGCAGGCTTCCGTGCTGTTACCTTTGATGATTTGTTTGATGATTATTCACAGTCCATTAAAGGTTTATATGATGGTGGCGCTGACATCATGCTGATCGAAACCGTTTTCGATACGCTTAATGCTAAAGCCGCTATTGCAGCAGTAAAACATTTTGAAAAACAACATGATGTAAATTTACCGATGATGATCTCTGGGACTATAACCGATCAAAGTGGCCGTACATTAAGTGGTCAAGTTGTAGAAGCTTTTTATAACTCTGTACAACACGCTGAACCTATAAGTATTGGGCTTAACTGTGCTTTAGGTGCTGCGCAACTGCGCGAATACATTGATGACTTATCTAGAGTTTCTGAAGTTAGCGTTAGTTGCCATCCCAATGCCGGGCTACCAAATGAATTTGGTGAATACGATGAAAGCCCTGAGCATATGGCAGGAATTATCGCTGAGTTCGCAAAATCTGGCTTGGTAAATATTGTCGGTGGTTGTTGTGGAACTACGCCTGAACATATTCGAGTAATTCGGGAATCTATTGAAAATACAGCGCCACGGGAGCTACCAGAACCTAATGACTTGTGTCGTTTATCAGGCCTGGAGGCAGTCACCTTAAGTAAGGAGAGTAATTTTATTAATGTTGGTGAGCGCACCAATGTTACCGGTTCAAAACGTTTTGAAACACTGATTCTTAATGAAGATTATGACACGGCGATTAGTGTGGCGCTTGAACAGGTTGAAGGCGGCGCTCAGATTATTGATGTGAATATGGACGAAGGCATGCTGGATTCTGAAGCAGCCATGATTCGTTTTTTAAACCTGATTGCAGCCGAACCCGATATCGCTCGCGTACCGTTTATGGTGGACTCATCTAAATGGTCAGTGATTGAGGCGGGGCTCAAATGTATACAAGGTAAAGGCATAGTTAACTCCATCAGTCTTAAGGAAGGCGAAGAGCTCTTCCTTGAGCAGGCAAGTTTAGTTAAACGTTATGGTGCAGCTGTTGTCGTAATGGCCTTTGATGAAACAGGTCAGGCAGATACTTATGAACGCAAAATTAAAATTTGTGAACGCGCGTATAAGTTACTTACCGAAGTGGCCGGCATTCCTCCCCAGGATATAATTTTTGATCCAAATATTTTTGCAGTGGCAACGGGTATTGCTGAGCATAATGGATACGGCAAGGCTTTTATTGACGCAACAAAATGGATCAAGCTTAATCTACCACACGCCAAAGTGTCTGGTGGTTTATCGAATTTATCCTTTTCCTTTCGAGGCAATAATGCACTGCGTGAAGCTATGCATTCAGTTTTTCTTTATCACGCAATTAAAGTCGGCATGGATATGGCCATTGTTAATGCGGGTAAATTGCCCGTTTACGAAGATATAGATGATGATTTACGTGCAGCGATTGAAGATGTCATTTTTAATAAAAGAGAAGATGCTGGCGAACGGTTGTTAGAGCTGGCGACGGCAATTGTCTCTGAAGTAAAAGATGAAAAAGAAATTTTAGCTTGGCGCGAAGAACCAGTAGAACAACGCTTAGCTTATTCCTTAGTGCATGGTATTGATGAGTTCATTATTGATGATACGCAAGAAGCTTATGAGCATTTAGGTTCTGCCATTAAGGTAATTGAAGGCCCATTAATGGATGGAATGAATACTGTCGGTGATCTTTTTGGTTCGGGAAAAATGTTTTTGCCGCAGGTTGTAAAAAGCGCACGGGTGATGAAAAAGTCTGTTGCACATCTTGAACCTTATATTCTTGATGCAAGTGGTGAAAAACAAAAACATGCTGGCGTTATTGTGTTGGCTACGGCCAAAGGTGATGTGCATGACATCGGTAAAAATATCGTCGGCGTGGTATTGAGTTGTAATGGCTATAAGGTTATAGACCTTGGCGTGATGGTGCCTAGCAGTAAAATACTGCAAGCGGTTAAAGAAGAAAATGCTGATATCGTGGGCATTTCCGGACTAATAACACCAAGCCTAGATGAAATGGTGCATGTTGCTAGCGAGCTAGAGCGTGAAGGTTTTAACCTGCCTTTATTAATAGGTGGAGCCACAACTTCTCGTGTACATACTGCAGTAAAAATTGAAGAGAAATACAGTGGATCAACAATTTACGTGCCAGACGCTTCACGTTCCGTAGGGGTGGTTAGCAAGCTCTTAGGTGATGAAACTGAGTCCTATAAATCAGATATTCGAACTGAATATGATCAGCTGCGTGTACAACGTTTAAAGAAAAATAAAGTAAGAAATATTTTGAAGCTGGAACAAGCCAGAGCCAATAAGCCAAAAATAGATTGGTCTAAGTTTACCGGAACTGAACCTGCATTTACTGGCATTAAGGTCTTTGAAGAATTTGATCTACAGACGCTGATCGACCGTTTTGATTGGTCACCTTTTTTCAGAAGTTGGGATCTTGCTGGTAAGTTTCCAAAAATTTTGGACGATGAAGTGGTCGGTGAAAGCGCACGTGAACTTTATGCCGATGCGCAAGAAATGCTAAAAGATCTAGTTGAGGGGAAGCTTATTACGCCAAAAGCTGTTATTGGTTTTTGGCCAGCGAACAGCGCGGGCGATGATATTGAAGTTTATGCTGATGCTGAACGTTCTAAAGTGTTTAAAATACTCCATACTTTACGTCAGCAGATCGAACAGCGTCGTGAAGGCAAAGCCAACTATGCATTGGCTGATTTTATTGCACCAAAAGATAGTGCCAAGGCCGACTGGATAGGCGGCTTCGCTGTTACTGCAGGGCATGAAGTTGAGGTAATGGTCGAGAAATATAAACAAGATAATGACGACTATAGGGCCATTATGTTGCTAGCGCTTGCCGATCGTTTTGCAGAATCATTTGCAGAATGCATGCACGAAAAAGTTCGTAAAGAATTCTGGGGCTATGCGAGTGATGAAGCTTTGTCCAATGCTGACCTGATCAGTGAAAAATACCAGGGCATCCGTCCTGCACCGGGATACCCAGCTTGTCCGGATCATACGGAAAAAGATACATTATTCTCAATGTTGGATGCAGTTGATCAAACAGGTATCACACTGACAGAAAGTTTTGCCATGTTACCTGCTGCGTCTGTTAGCGGTATTTATTATTCTCACCCTGACAGTCGTTATTTTGCGGTTGGAAAAATTGCAGAAGACCAGCTGATTGAATATGCTGAGCGAAAGGGTTGGACTCTAGATGAAGCCAGACGCTGGTTAAGTCCGATTTTAGCGTCTTAAGGCTACTACCTTTCTAGACCATTTTTCTAGACGCCGGCACATTAGTTTATAGGGGAGTTAGACATGCTATTTAAGCCAGGCAATTCAGCTTCTCAATTATTTACCTTTCTATTGTTGGTTTTGTTTTGTGCAAGCCAATCTTCAGCCCAAAGCTCAGTCTGGTTAGCAAGTAAAGGCGATAATAAAGTGTATCTGGGTGGCACTATTCATATGCTGCGTGCAGATGATTATCCCTTACCTTCTGAATACGAAATTGCATACTCCGCATCGGACAATCTTTATTTTGAAATTGATATAGATTCGATGAATGATCCAGCGGGTCAATTGGGCATGTTACAAAGATTGATGTACACAGATGGTAGAACTCTACAGACAGTTTTAAATAATGAAGCCTATGAAACCTTAACGGCTTATGTCGAGAAGTTTGGAATGCCAATGTTAATGTTGCAGAACATGAAACCAGGTATGTTAATGAGTACGCTTGAATTACTAGAATTTCAAAGCCGTGGATTTACACCGGATGGTGTAGATGTGCATTTCCACGAGCGAGCCAAAATTGATGGTAAAACTATTAATGCGTTTGAAACCTTGGATGTACAAATTGGCTTTGTAGAGGCAATGGGTGAGGGCGAAGAAAGCGAATATGTTTTACTTTCATTAAAAGATTTAGAAAAAATTGATAGCGATATTGAGAGTATGGTTTCAATCTGGCGCAATGGCAGGTCTAGCGATTTGGTCGATCTTTTTGTGGATGAAATGGAAGAAAATACACCGGGCGTATATCAATCGCTTTTGGTTGATAGGAACAATAAATGGATGCCAACAATAGAAGCCATGTTTAATGATGCCGATACTGAATTAGTCTTGGTAGGTGTAGCACATCTAGTTGGTGAAGATGGATTGGTTGAACTCCTGCGTAATAGAGGTTATCAAGTTGAACAAATTTGAAGTGGGGTTGCCATCTGGTTGCACAACCTTTGCTTAATGTGAAAAGGCTATGGCAATATGAGCTATCAATTTTGTTGGTTATTTATAGAGATTTTCTAACAGGCTAATACCAACTTTCTTAACATTGAGGTAGAGAGGGAATATAAATGACAGTTCTGGTCGAAGGTGTATCAGTAATCATAAAGTTAGAGGCAATTAATCGAATAATCCCTGATGGATGGGAAGGTTTCAGGCAATATGTCCCGAATTTTTCGTGGTGTAAAGATGACAAAATTGTACGCCTTGGCTTTTTGGACGGGGATGAGGCAAAAGAATTCGTTGATAAGCTGGAATCTTTTAACCTCGTCTATCAAGGCAGTGAAGGTGCACAAGATTTTGTGCTTGTAGATCAAATATACGGGGTTTCAACCAAGTGTAATTGGCTAGAATATGGACACTTAGATATTCACAACGATCCGCCGAAGAAGGTTGCGGCCTGTCGAATTGCAGGAACCAATGATGACACTATTGTAACGCCTGAAGGCTGGCAGTATGAAAATTCCCTAACGGCTAAACATGGCCTGACTCCTTCATCACAAGACTAGTTAACGGTTTAACTATATCCTTTTGAGGGCATTGATCTCCCTGATACATGCAGAAGGAAAAATTTTAAAATTGTATGAAGGCGAGCAGCTATTTTTCAAATAACTAAATTAATTCCGGAAAAATAAAAAACGAAGAATAAGAATTAGGAATGAAAAGTAATGATTAAAATTATTCAAAAAGCATCGTGGGTCTTAGTTGTATTTTTTGCCATTATTGTTGGCCTGTATGTTCTTTCATTGGTATTTATTGCTGACTCACGAAATGAGTTTGTTGCAGGCATGCTTGATTCTTCTTTTTTAGGCTCATTTATACACTGTTTATGTTGCTTCATTACGTGCCCAGCAAGAGGGCCTATTAACTGATACAGCATTACGAGAAGCAATATTTACATCTGCTCTACGCGGTTTTCCAATATATTTTATGTTGTTGTTTCTGGCCTTATTATTAGGCCGTAAATTCTTAAAACCCAGAAATCTTGTTTTCACAAAGCCGTAGATATTAAATCTGCAATATTTGTATAAAAAAAGCCCACTCATAAGTGGGCTTTTTGTTGTTTCTCTTGCTCTTCTTTTTACTCTTTATATAAAGAGTAAGAGAGTATCTATTAATCAACAGGCTCTAGTCGATAAATAGGTGTTTCTGTACCATTTTCTCTATCTTCTACTGAGATATAGATATAGCCATCAGGACCTTGGCGAACATCACGTATACGCCCTATGCCGTATGCCAAAGTTTCTTCACGAACAACAGTTCTGTTGTCATCATCCAGCATGATATGTGCTAGTTGTTCGCCACCGAGACCACCTGCAAAGACATCACCGTGCCAGAGGGGGAATATGTCACCGGTATAAATCATCAAGCCAGAAGTAGCTATAGATGGCACCCAGAAATGTTGAGGTTGTTCCATGCCAATTTGAATGATTGACTCATGGATAGGGTTGCCCAGGCCATAATTAACGCCTCGGCCAACTACAGGCCAACCGTAGTTATTACCGGCAGTAATGATATTTAGTTCATCACCACCTTGAGGGCCATGCTCGGTTTCCCATAAATCACCTGTTATTGGATGAAATGCAAGACCTTGCTGGCTGCGATGACCATAACTGAATATTTCTGGCTTATAACCGTCTTGGCCTGCATAAGGATTATCCACAGGAACAGAACCGTCATCATTTAGACGCACAATGACGCCCTCATGGTTGCTGGTATCTTGAGCAGAGTGAGCTTCGAGGTCCCCTGATGGTGGCATCTGCCGATCACCAAGTGTTAGATATAGATGGTTTGTGCTGTCAAAGGCTAGGCGTCCACCATAATGACTGGCTCCATCAGCATCGGCTGCAAAGATTTCTTCCACGTTAGTTAATCGGTCATTTACAAAGCGACTTCTAACGATAGCAGTGGTTGAATTGTCACCATTTGCTCTAGAAAAGCTTAAATAGACCAATTGATTATTAGCAAAGTCTGGGTGAGGTGTAACGTCAAACAGCCCACCTTGGCCTTCATAAAATACTTCAGGTGTACCAGAAACTTCATCAGGCAATAAATTACCATCTCGAATAATGCGTAGACGCCCAGGACGTTCAGTTACCAGCATGTCACCATTAGGTAACCAAGCCATAGACCAAGGCTGAACTAAGCCATCGGCTACCATAGCAAGGCGATAACCGTAGTTTGATGCAAAATAAGTATCGGACTGTGCGTATACAGTAAGCGACGCAGTCAGCATTAAGCTTGCTCCGATTAGTAGATGTGTAAACTTCCTTAACATAACTTCCCCCTTATGTATTTTCTTAGTTTTAAGATTTTTGCCGAGATGTTTCATAGCAAAAAATCCAGCTAGATATTGTTAACCTGAAAAGTATAAAAGCATGTGATGAGAGATGTCACTTTATTTTTTCCTTCATTTGAGCTGGATTGTGACTTTCATGTCTATTTTAGGCTTGAATACAATCTTAAAGTCCTGCATTTCAACTGTTTGATGGCGAATATTCGCTATTTATTCGCTACAATAGCCGCCCTTAATTTTATACAAATTGATAGGCAGATTAAGCTTAGATGGCTCATTACGGAAAAAGGCCGGCTCCACTTGCGGGCTCAACAAAAATAGGCATTGGTATTGATTATGGCACCAGTAATACAGCAGCTGCCATTTTTGATGGTCAGTGGGTCTATTTGGTAAAGCTAGAAGATAAAAGTCATATTATGCCAACCGCTGTCTATATTGACCGAGAATTCAGTGCCAGCGTAGGACAAGACGCAGTTAGCGAATACATTGTTGCTAATCAAGGCAGAAAAGTAGAGCTAAGTGCTGAAGTGTTGGGAGAAGCACGCACAACTACGGGACAAATTGATCACGGTTCAAATCTACCATCCGAAGCCAATACCAGCCTAGTTTACGGCCAATCATTTCAAGATTCTTCAATGCCTGGGCGTTTATTTCGTGGCGTTAAACGTTTGCTAAGCAGTAAGGACAGCGAGCGTATTATGGTGTTTGATCGACCTTTTCGCCTCGTCGCGCTTGTAACACCTATAATACTTAGAGTGCATGAATGTCTGCTTAAAACATTCAACAATATCGGCTTATCAGAATCTATTGAACAGGAAGCAGATCATGCCTGCATAGGGCATCCCGTGAACTTCGAGGGTAAGGGTAAAACGCATAATAATATTGCCTTAGAGCGCTTAGAAGAGGCTTGCGGACACGCAGGCATTGAGTTCAGAAATTTATTCGCTGAACCGAATGCTGCCGTAATGAGTTACCTAATGAGCCGTGAAAACGTAAAAGCCAAGACGATACTAACGATTGATTTTGGTGGTGGTACTTTGGATTTATGTGTACTTGCTGAAAAAGAGGGCACTTATGAAGTAATAGGTACACATGGAGTTGGTATGGGCGGCGATCATATTGATCAGACCTTGTTTAGATCATTGCTGTTCCCACTGATGGGGAAAGGGGAGCGTTGGCAACGTGAAGTAGACGGCCGCCATGTTGAAACGCAGTTTCCTTTTGACTCTTTCGAGGAATACATCATTAATTGGACCGTTAGCTATATGCTTAACCAGAATGAATACCTAACACCAGTAAGAGACATGATGACAAAAGGTGGCGAAACGGCGCTTAAGTTTGAACGTTTGTATGACCTGATTACCCAGAATTATAGTTATCAAGTTTTTCAAGGCTTAAAAGAGTGTAAGGAAGCTTTGTCTTCACAAGAGGAAGCGCTGCTGGATATTCCAGAGATTAATGTTTCTCTCAACTTAACTCGGCAGCATTTTAATGAATTAATTGCGCAGCCACTTGAGCAGTTTTCTACTGCCGTTTCAGATACCTTAGTAAAAGCAGGTTTGACTGATACTGATGTCAATCTAGTGATACGAACTGGAGGTTCATGTTTGATTCATGCCGTGACTGAAATTTTGGAGCAGCGTTTTCCAGATAGAGTCGTTGAACATGATCCTTTTACAAGTGTTGCAGCAGGATTGGCTATTGCTGATTATCAAATGCAAGACTCTTAAATTTAATTCAGTAAATTAAGAAGTTTCCTGGTCGATAGCTATGGCGTGAATGTTTCGCTGTTAGTCTTAGCAGCTTGGTTTTTACTCACGGTAATTATTGTATTGTTTGGATTAGCAAAACAAATTCAAGCCGAAGAGAAATGCGAGGCAGTAGAACTTGGGCCACAACTCTATGAGCAATAATAGTTTTAGAGTAGGCAATAAAAAGGGCTTCAATTGAAGCCCTTTTTCCTTACTTTACTATTAACTAACTATAACTCTGAAGCAGCCTCAATCACGAAAGTGATATCGGGTCTTTCACGGAAATCCTCTTCAGCAAATTTTCTTAAAATAATGCCATCAGGGCTTACTAGCATAATGCCTGGTTTTGGTATGCCGTAAGCAAAATGGTCAGGATCCGGGTCGGGGTTTCTTATGCCAAATGCATCAATATGTTTAATAGCTTCATCATGCAACATGATAAAGCCTACCCCATAATCTTCTTCTGCTATTTTTAAGGTTTCCACGCTGTCATAAGTCATGGCTACCATATTAAAACCTGTATTTTCTATTTGCTGCTGCACGGCAACAATATTAGCTAATTGAGCTTTGCAGAATGGTCACCAGTCAAAGGAGCGGCTGAACATCAATATAATGCCTTTTTCTCCAGTGAGTGTTGCCAAAGTTTGATCATTACCATTTTGATCAGGCGCTTCTAGTACAGGGATAGTAGAACCTAACGGAAAATCAGGAGCCCAATTAAAGTCTTGGGCAACAGCTAACTGAGTAGATAATGCTACTGAGGCTATAGAAATTTGTAAAAATCGTTTAAATATAGACATTAAGCATCCTCTTTCTTCAATGTTTTCAGCTTGTTTGGCTAGTTCTTAGTCTTTTACAAGAGCTAACTAACTATTTATTTGTTACAAATGTCAGATATATCCAGCTGAGAATAATGACAGAAATGCTTTTGCTTTACTACTGCAAGGAACGGGTGTTCCTAGCGACCTAGAACATCGTCACGAGTAGTTTCAGCAACCGCAGCCACCTGTGTAATTAAATCATCTGCGACACCTAGTTCTTGTAATGTGGCTCCTAGATTTTCTACTACCGCATCAAAATGGCCGTCGTTAAGTCCTTGTTTAACATACTTTGCATGAGCATTTCACATGCCTCTACCTGAGTAATTATTGGGACCACCAAAAGCAACAGTAAGAAAAGTTTTTTGCTTGGAGGCCTGTTTGTCCATGTCGACGCTTTCAAAATATGAATTAATACGATCATCTGCTAGAACTTTGTTGTAAAAAATATCAACTCTGCATCTACAGCGGCTTCGCCACCAAGTTGTTCAAATAATGTGTCGCTCATAAAATTCTCCTGTAAGTGCTTTGGGTTTTGTGAAATTCATCGCGGAGACTAAGCTTCCTGGAATATAAGGGCATTGATATTTGTCAATTTGAGTTCGGTTATTTCTATTAGGAGCATATTCATAGCTCTTTATTTTTAGGTTGACGCTCCTATAAATTTAAAGCTTTCAATTAAGAGATTATATTTTTTCGGGAACTTTTTAATAGGCATGTAATTTTACCTAGAACAAATAGGTATATGTTAAAGAGAACATTATGGCAAAAACCAATCCACCATTTATGTCTTTTAGTGGAGCATTAGATACAGGCAAAGACGCTCTTGAACTTGCTGCTCAACAGCTCAGAGAAAATCTAAACGTTTAAGATATGGGATTTTATTAATATTGGTATGAAGAAAAAATTTATTTTATTTTTTAAAAATATTTCTGAGTCGACATCTGCATGCTTATTTTTGATGTTACAAGGAAATTTATTAGTAATTACCTTAGGCCATTGGGTCGTGGCTTTGCAAACAAGTATTTTTGCAGGTGTGTTAGCGACCTCTTACTTGTTTATATTTACACCCAAAAATTATTGGCAAAGTGCAATTATGCTAGGTGTGATTACCGGGTTTGTTGATTACTTTGTTCATGAAGGGCTTTTTTCTGAAAAGTTTCTAGAAGCAGTATTGACAGGTTTAGGTGCAACAATCCTCTCACTGTTAATTACTAGGCTAATTCGCTTTTATAAAGCACTTAGGCTTGAAGTTAAATCAAAGGCAACAGAGACGTCATAGTTTGCAATGCTAAAGATAAAAAATTAACTAATCTCGGCGGTTAACAACCGCATCAGCAAGAGTATTTAACAGTATGCCTGTGTCATCCCAATTCATACATGCATCTGTAATACTCTGACCATAGGTTAAGGGTTCACCTTCCACGACTTTTTGATTACCAGCGACTAAATGGCTCTCAAGCATAATGCCTTTAATACTGGTCTCTCCATTTGCAATCTGCCCGGCAACATCCTGGCAAACAATTACCTGACGATCAGGGTCTTTACCAGAATTAGCATGGCTACAATCTACAATAATGGCTGGATTTAGCCCAGATTTTCCCATTTTTGCGGCTGCAGCTTTAATGCTATCTGGGTCATAGTTTGTGTGCTTTCCGCCACGAAGTATTAAATGACAGTCAGGGTTGCCACCGGTTTGAAAAATAGCTGAATGTCCGCCTTTAGTCACAGATAAAAAGTGATGCGGGTGTAGAGCAGATCCAATCGCATCAATCGCAATTTGGATGTTGCCACTCGTTCCATTTTTAAATCCAACTGGGCAGGAAAGACCCGATGCTAGTTCACGATGGCATTGTGATTCAGTAGTACGAGCACCGATAGCGCCCCATGAGATAAGGTCAGCTAAATACTGAGGGCTGATTAAATCAAGGTACTCGGTTGCTGCAGGGATGCCCATATCGGTTAGTTGCAATAAGAGTTTTCTAGCTTTACGAAGGCCTTCATTAATCTGGAAACTGTTATCTAAATGAGGGTCATTGATTAAGCCTTTCCAGCCCACTGTAGTTCGAGGTTTTTCGAAATAAACTCGCATCACGACTAATAACTTATCTTTGTATTTCTGTAAGGGTTTTATCAAGCGTTCTGCATATTCTATCGCGGCTTCTGGATCGTGAATTGAGCAGGGTCCACTTATCACTATTATTCGATCGTCTCTACCGTGCAAAATATCCTGCATAGCACTACGGGCTTCAGCAATAGTTTCAGAAGCTTTTTCTGTCAACGGGAATTCATTAATGAGCTGCTCAGGAGAGAGTAGCTGTTTCTGGGCGACAATTCGTAGATCGTCAGTAGTTTGCATATTCATGATAATTCTCTTATCGCTTATTCGGCTTTTTCGATATTTAAATTAAGTACTAAATTTTCATCAAGTTCAAAATGGTGTTGGTCGGCTTTTTCATCAACAATAAATTCAATGCATAGAGTTTCTTTGCCGATGTATTCCTGATGATTTTGAATAATTGCTAACACTTCATCAGACCCAAAATAGTTAATTTTGATACGGTCAGCCACATTGAAATCCAAGTCTTTGCGGGTTTTTTGAATGCGGTTGACAATTTCTCGGGCTGAGCCCTCAGCAAGTAATTCATCTGTTAGTACTGTATCCAGCTCTATTGTTATAAATCGGTCTGAGATTGCATCAGTACCAGCTTTAGCTTCACGGAATACTAAAATGTCTTCTGTCGAAAACATTTCATTTTCTAGGTTTAAAGAACCCTCATCTTGCAATTGTTTTAATTGCTTAACGTTTAGATTTTCTATCAAACTTTTGAATGTTCTAAATTCTTTACCAAAGCGTTTACCCAAAACTGGGGAGTTAGGCTTGGCATAAAGATTTATAAATTCATCTTCAGCAGTAGAATAGTTCAGCGTTTTCACATTCAATTCTGATTTTATGTAAGTTTCTAGTTTTGAAATTTCATCTAGCATGCTTTGGTCTTCATGAATGATAGTGAGACGAGCCAAAGGAATCTTAGTTTTAATTTTGACAAGCTCACGCTTTTGACGACCTAGCAAAATAATACTTTGCATGCGTTCAACTGCTGCTTCTAAAGCAGGCTGGATGTAACTTTCTTTAGCCTCCGGATAAGAGCAAAGATGCACAGACTGTTTACGCTCACTTTCTGTTGGAGTAAAAACACTTAACTCCTGATAAATATGTTCGGATAAAAACGGTGCAAAGGGTGCCAGACTGATATTAAGCTCACTCAAAACAAGATAAAGCGTTTTAAATGCAGCTTCTTTATCCTCTGTCATACCTTCAGACCAAAATCGTGAACGATTCAGGCGTATATACCAGTTGGTTAGATCTTCAATGAATTCGAATAAGGCAGGGACAACGTTGTATAGCTTATATTCTGCCATTTCGTTTGCAACATTGGCTTTAAGCGTCTGAAGTTTTGAAATAATCCATTGGTCGACAATGTTGTCAAAGGTAAAATCTTCTATATTTTCAGCTTTCCAATTATCGATGGCTGCATAAGTTTGTAAGAACTTAAATGAGTTAAACCAAGGCAACAATACACGTCGTACCATTTCTTTTACGCCGCTATCAGTGAAGCGCTGCTCTTCACCTTTGACCAAGCCAGAATTAATTAAATACAGGCGTAAAGCATCAGCACCATTGTCTTCCATTAAAGCATCAGGAGCAGTGTAATTTTGCAGGCGCTTGGACATTTTTTTGCCGTCTTCTGCCAAGACCATGCCGTTGACAATCACATTTTTGAAAGAAGGTTTGTCGAATAAGGCGGTGCTCAGTACCAATAAGGTATAGAACCAACCGCGTGTTTGGTCTAGTCCCTCTGCAATATATTCTGCTGGAAAGCCTGCTTCGAATACTTCTTTATTTTCAAAAGGGTAATGCAATTGCGCATATGGCATTGAGCCAGATTCAAACCAGCAATCTAAAACTTCTTCGACACGTCGATAGGTGCCTTCTTCTCCTTCGAGAGTGAAGGTTAGTTCATCGACATATTCACGATGCAGGTCATCTACAGTGACGCCGGTATAGTCTGCTAATTCTGCAATAGAACCGATGCATATACGTTTGTCTGTTACGTCATTAATCCAAACAGGTAGAGGCGTTCCCCAATAGCGATTACGAGAAATACTCCAGTCAATGGAATTGTCTAACCAGTTGCCCATGCGACCATTTTTTATATGGCCTGGAACCCAGTTTACTTGTTGGTTGGCAGCACTAATACGATCACGAATGCTTTCAACTTTCACATACCAAGAAGGAATGGTGCGATAGATGATTGGTGTGTCTGAGCGCGGACAAAAAGGGTAGCTGTGATCGATAACTTCCTGAATATAAAGTTTACCTTCATCCTTTAAGCGTCGAATGATTTCCTTATCAGCATCTTTAACATATAGCCCTTCATAGTCACTGACTTCTGCTGTGAATTTACCCTCGAAATCTATAGGGCAGACCAATGCAGTAGCGCCATTATTTTTCATGACTCTATAGTCGTCTTCGCCAAAAGCAGGAGCTTGATGAACAACGCCAGTACCACTGTCAGTAGTGACATAGTCGTCAGCATAAATTTGAAATGCACCTTCGTTCACTAGATCTGTGAAATATGGGAATAACGGTTCATAAAGTTTGCCGATCAAATCGCTGGCATTATGTTGGCTAATGAGTTCTATGTTCTTATGCTTACTTAAGGCTTCCAAACGAGCTTCAGCAATATAGATTAGCGCGCCGTTGTCTTGATCCTTAACTTTGATATACGGGATATTGGCATTAACACAAAGCGCCAGATTTGAAGGTAAAGTCCATGGGGTTGTGGTCCAGGCTGCTACATAAGCATCTTCGCCCTTAAGTTTAAATAAAACAGTAACTGCTGGATCTTGAACATCCTGGTAGTTGGAGCTGGCTTCAAAATTAGACAACACGGTCCCTAAAGCAGTCGAAAATGGTACAACTTTAACGCCCTGATAAATTAACTCTTTTTCCCAGAGCTGTTTGATCACCCACCAGACGGATTCCATAAACCAGGGATCCATGGTTTTGTAGTCGTTCTCAAAATCAACCCAGCGTCCTATTCTGGTAATCGTTTTTTCCCATTCGGCAGAAAAGCGTTGCACAATTCCTCGGCATTCATCGTTATAGCCTTTTATGCCAAGTTTTTCGACCGCTTGCTGGGAAGACATGCCTAAAGATTTGTCGATTTCATGCTCAATCGGCAGACCATGACAGTCCCAACCAAAACGGCGTTGCACGTAATGGCCCTTCATCGTGTAGTAACGTGGGATAATGTCTTTTAAGGTAGATGCAACCAGATGTCCATGATGGGGCAGGCCTGTTGCAAAGGGCGGGCCATCATAAAAGATAAAAGGTTTGCAGTTTTTAGTCTGCGCTAATGATTCTTGAAAAATATTGTTACTTTTCCAAAAATCTAAAACCTTATGTTCAGCTGCAACAAACGAAAAGGATTCATTTGATGTTTTGTTTTCTATAGTCACGCTTAAATATCTCGATTTACTATTTTCTCAATGTGTAAATACAAAAAACCCGCTTTAAAGCGGGTTTTTTTAATCTATTTTTTAATAATAACGACTAATTCAACCCACTTTTCAGTGCTGAAAAATAAATATAATTCCTGAGTAAATAGTTGCTCTATTCATGGGGGCGAAGCATAGCTGCTTATGCTGTGAAGAGCAACTTTAGGCTTAACAAAATCGTTTTAAATCAGATCTTTGCTAAATTGATAGTGGAACAATCACTGAATCAATTTTTGAACCACTGGAAATAACGATATTTAGTTCCCAATCTCCACGTTGATGAAAATACATATTTAGCACCTGATAGGCGCCTCTGCCTAAATGTGAACTTATGTAGGTCATGCGAGATAAAATTTCACGCGACTCGGGGTGATAGCCGTGGATTTCAATAACTGCATTTTCTATCGGCCGGCGATTACCATCAAGTATATAAAGAATCCATTCATGAGGCGTTTCTGTAGGAATAGGAAAATATTGGGAACTATAACTTAAACGGTAAGAACCGGACTGGGAAAGCCAAACACCAGGAGGAGCTTCTTCTTGAGCTACAGCTGGCAAAGTGAAAGAAGCCAATACTATCAAGGCAATCAATAATAACTTAGAAAGAATAATCTTCATTCGTATTCCTTTTCGATTTAAGAGGAGAAGAATAATGGCTTATGAAGTAAAGTCAAATATGTTTTATTTATTTGATTTATTCCAAAACTTATAAACTTTTGAAATTAAATTCTTTTAATAGGGTGGTTAGAATGCTAAAAGCCTTTTATACTGGATTGTCTTGTTTTGGTGGATATTATATAGACAAACTGCCGTTTAGCAGTTATTTCAGCATTTCTAATAGAGTTTTATAGCTAGGATGAGTTTGTAGTGGATGCAGTTGATAAAAAACAGTGCAATGTAAAGCGATCGCCAAATCGACAGGTAAGCCTTGTAAAAGAGCAGCGGTCCAAGATGGACTATGTAGATATCACTTGCCGCGAGATTTGCCAGTCAAAGATAAGCCTAGACAAGAAGAAAATGATCGAAATAAAAACCTTTCCCTTGGTAATGCTTTTTTAAATCAACAACATACAACACGAGATAAAAACCGCTTTATCCGGGTTATTGTTGTTAGCACTCGACGTAAGAAGAAATAAATGCCGGTCGGCATCCCTAAAGAAATAAAAGATAAGGAAAATCGAGCAGGTATGGTGCCTTCTAGCGTCCATGAATTAGTCCATCATGCTCATGAGGTTCTAGTGCAGGAAGGCTTGGGTCAAGGTATATGTATAGGTTTTGACCTGAGCGATGATGACTATTTTGGCTTAAATAATGCCACACTTCCCTATGTGCTAAGATTGGCGGACGCTGGTTGGGAAAAAGCCCTAGCTTTTGATTCAGGTTTTTTTAATGGATTAAATGTACATGCTGGTACTGTATGTTGTGAAGCAATTGCCTCAGCACATAATCTACCTAATACCCCCGCTGAGCAATTATTAAACCAATAATAAAATCGACCCTGCTGAACTTTTTACTTTAAATAAGTGTTAATCGGCACAGGGGAATTTGTCTACCTACTACTACCTGAAAGGGGTTAAAAAAAGTGCTGTCTTTCCTAAATCGAAACCTTTCACTGCTTACCGTGGGCGTTTGTATCATGATGAGTTGCACCTCTTTAATAGTTGCAACTGCAGCTTTAGTTGGTTTTGGATTAGCAACTGATAAATCTCTAGCAACATTGCCCATAGCAGCACAATTTGTCGGCACCATGCTCGCTAGTGTTCCTGCGGCTATGTTAATGCAACGCTTAGGGCGTAAAACAACTTTTATGATTGCCGCTCTATTTGGCATTGGAGGTGGCACAATAGGTTATCAAGCAATAATAAATCATCATTTTTGGTTGTTTGTATTAGGAACTTTTTCTGTGGGAATATTCCAGGGCTTTGCTAATTATATGCGCTACGCTGCAGCAGAAAGTGTTGATGCGCCTGACAAGAGTAAAGCAATTTCCTTTGTGATGTTGGGTGGTGTTGTTGCTGCAGTCATTGGGCCTAATTTAGCGAAATATTCCAGAGAATGGATTCAAGGTGCAGAATTTGCTGGTAGCTATGCTTCAGTAATAGGACTTTATGTAATCATTTTATTCGTTTTTTCATTTCTGAAGTTTGAAGAAAAAAATAAATCTGCTCGATTAGATGAAGTTGGTAATACTACTCGGGATACAGGACGCTCATTGTTAATAATTGCTAAACAACCTCGATATATTGTTGCTTTGTTGAGTGGCATGCTTGGATATAGCGTAATGAGTTTTGTCATGACGGCGACACCACTGGCCATGGATCAAAGCGCATTTCTATTCAATGATACTGCCATAGTTATTCAATGGCATGTGCTTGCAATGTTTGCGCCGTCATTTGTAACAGGCATATTGATAGCGCGATTTGGAGTAATCAAAATATTGTTTAGTGGCGTCGTGTTTGGTTTTTTATGTGTTGGCATAAATTTACATGGAATGAGTTTTTGGCATTATTTGATGGCATTAGTGTGTTTAGGTATTAGTTGGAATTTTCTCTTTGTTGGGTCAACTTCTATGATCACAGACACTTATGAAGAGAAGGAAAAAAATAAGGCGCAAGCCCTAAATGATTTTGCAGTATTTAGTATGGTGACGGTAGCCTCGCTTTCATCAGGCGTTTTGCAAAATGCCTTTGGTTGGCAGCTAGTTAATATTGGTGCTATTCCATTATTGCTGGTTATTCTTTTTGCTTTGATTTGGTTAGTTATTAAGAATCGAGTTAACAGTGAGCTTAAACTTGAGATTTAATTCATCATTCCTCAATTATTTTCAAATGGCTAAACAAGAAATCCAGATTTACCTGCTGATCTGACAGGTCAAAATAAAAGTCCGGTATTTGATGATCAGTTTGATTTCTCATTGTAATTACAATAAGTTTACGCTTAATTCATTGTTGAATTAATAAAAGACAATAATATGAAATTATCTTTAAAAACATTATCAACTCTAGTTTTGGCTGCATTGACTATCGATGCAGTCAACGTTGCTTCTGCGCATCACAGTTTTGCGATGTTTGATCGAGCAACTGAACAAGTCATGAGTGGTGAAGTAGTTCGCTGGGCTTTTAATAGCCCGCACACTGCAGTTTATATTCGAACTGCTGATGATGAGGTATGGGCTTTCGAAGGTGCAGCGCCGGCTTCCTTGGTTACTCGCGCACCAGCGATGAATGGTTTTTCTTTCCAGCCAGGTGATGAACTTACTGTAATAGTTTGCCCTTTACGTGATGGTCGACCTGGTGGAGCTATAGGAATTATTATTAAGGATGATGAATTTTATAGCCCAAACGATGGAGGTTGTGGCCCTAATGTAGAAGCTTGGCGTGATTGGATTGCTAAAGGGTATACGTCTAAGCAAGAAGCTCTTGATGCCGGTGAAGATATGCCAGAGCAATAGTTATAGACATGGATACAAGTTTAGAAAAGGGTTTCGTTTGAAGCCTTTTTTTGGCTTAAAAAGTGTTAGTTTCTTGTTGATAGTCAGTAGTTTTATGATATAGATTTTTCTTTTCTTGAATGCTATTTCCGCTATACTCATTTTTCAATTTTTTATCAGCTTTAAAATAAAACCGCATTATTAAAGGTCTTTTTTTATGACGTATTGTGTCGCTATTTCGGTGAACTCCGGTATCGTATTTTGTTCAGATTCTCGAACTAATGCCGGTGTTGATATGGCCAGTGTGTATAGCAAAATGTTCCGTTTTGATCTAGGAACTGAGAGGCAGTTTGTTGTGTTATCTGCTGGAAACTTGGCAACAAGCCAGGCAACTATGCATCAGATGAAAAAAGACATTAGGTTGAATACTCCTGTTAATTTAAACACTGTGACGACTCTGAATGAGGCAGCTGATTATTTAGGTGAAGTAAGCCGTGCTCAGATGGAAAGACACGACAATTCAGGCCCTGCTTTTGAAGCGAGTTTTTTACTGGGTGGCCAAATAAAGGGGAGAGATCATGGGCTTGCTTTGATTTATCCTGCTGGGAATCATATTAGAAGCTCGGTTGGTACACCTTATCTTCAAATTGGAGAAAGTAAATATGGCAAGCCAATTCTAGATAGAATTATTAACCAGGATACTACTCTAGAAACTGCTGCTCTTTGTGCATTGGTATCAATGGACTCAACCATGCGCAGTAATTTGGCAGTAGGGCCACCAATTGAAGTCATTCTTTATACGGCTAATTCATTTGCACTTCAGCCTTATCATCGTTTCGAAGAAGACAATGATTTTCTAAGGGATTTAAAGAAGGCATGGGATAATCGTCTTAAAGAAGCCTTTAATCAATTGTCGCCAATGACTTGGACCTATAAAGATAAAAAAGTAATCAATCAATGATCATGTTTTATTTACGCTACGTATTGTCAATTTGCAATGAAAAATTGACAGGAAGTAATCATAATTAGCAAAAAAAACGACTTCGGAGTAAATAAATGTCTGAAGGATTTGTCTCACAACCATCGCCAAAACTTACCCGAGGCCTGGGCCTTGTCGGTTTAGCGGCCACTGGCATTTGTTCCATGCTCGGAGCAGGCATATACGTGGTTCCTTTTATGATCCAACGAAATGTGCCAGGCATTGGAGAGCATGTGTTAGCTGCTTATTTATTTGCCTCAGTCCCGGCAATTTTTGCAGCCATAGCTTACGCTATCCTCGCGTCGGCTATGCCGAGAGCAGGTGGGAGCTATATCTACGCCAGCCGGTCCTTGAGCCCGTACCTTGGTTTCATCGCCAGCTTTGCACAATGGTTTGGTTTGTCAATTGCTATCGGCGTAGTATCTTACGTTTTGATCACTTTCCTCAGAGACATTGCAAGTTCGTTAGGCTGGGATGATTTAGCAATCATGCTTGATACAGGTTGGGTCAGAGTGTCCCTTGCCCTTGTGTTTCTGTGGACTTTTGTTTACGTCAATATTCGGGGCGTGAAGCTTTATGAAAAGACCTTAGTGCCGATGATGTTTTTGATGTTTTTACTTGGAGGCATTGTTATTGTCGCTGGTTTCTTAATCGACCAACAGGAGTTTGCTGAAGCTGTACTAATTCAGGAGGGAACTGAATTGGAATTAGGTGTTTCGTCCCCCTTTGATTTTAGAATATTTCTTGCGGCAGCAGCCGTATTATTTTCCAGCTTTATTGGATTTGACTCAATCGCTCAGGCGGGTGGTGAAGCTAAAAATCCTGGAAGATCACTACCTCTTGCCATCATCATCTCGATTTCGTCCGTGGGGCTGTTTTACTTCTTCTTCACTGCTGCAATTTACCATGCTGTACCTTGGAACTACATTGCTGAAAGATCTTTAATTCAAGATGTTACTGCCCCTGGGTTATTGAGCTATCTATTGTCTCCCGGATGGGCAGTCGCAATCATCGGGGGCGCTGCGATCGCATTGATCAACGATTTACCTGCAATGCTCCTGGCCGTTTCCCGGTTAATGTATGCATGGGCTGAAGATGGTATTTTTCCGAAAGCTGTCTCCAGAATTCACACCAGATTCAATACTCCTTATTTAACGATAGTGTTAAGTGGCGTAATGGCCTCAATTGGCATCCTAGGTAGTCACTTCGCGGGTGATTTTTTTCTTGGAATTGATATCCTTGTTACTTCGATGCTTGTCAACTTCATCCTGGTGTGTTTATCGGTTCTTTTTCTGCCAATAAAAAATCCTTCAATAGCCAGCAACATCAAACTATTCAGAAAGCAGGCCTACAGATTACTGATTGCTATTTTGGGAGTGATTACTCTTACAGTTTTTTTAATTATTCATATTGCTAAAGATATGTCTGCCAGTCTGTCAGGGTGGTATTTCCACTCTACATATATCTGGCTCATCGTCATGGCAATAGCCTCGCTCATTTTCTTCAAAGAAGTATCCAAGCTTCGTAATTCAGGTGTTGCTATGACAGAAATTTTTTCAAAACTTCCGCCAGAATGATGTCCGACACAATCGAATATTGTCAGCTATCCAAAGACCTGAAGATTTCAAGAATTATTACAGGGCTTTGGCAAATTGCTGACATGGAAAAAAATGGGAAAACGCTAGATCCCGAGAAAGTGTTGAAAAGCATGTTGCCGTATGTGGAACAGGGTATGACCACATTTGACATGGCTGACCATTATGGCTCAGCAGAAGTAATAGCTGGAACATTAAATGGCGCACTTGCCTCTGATAAGAGATGCCAGATGCTCACAAAGTGGGTTCCAAAACCTGGGGTGCTTCGCAAATCCGATGTTGAAAAGGCGGTGCATAATGCGTTATCAAGGTTGAATACTGAAGCCATCGATTTGATGCAGTTTCATGCTTGGAACTATGCTGATCCGGCCTGGCTAGATGGCTTGTTCTGGTTAGATGAGCTTAGACAAAAAGGCTTGATTCGCCATTTAGGCCTAACAAACTTCGATACCCCTCATCTGAATATGGTAATTGAAAGTGGAATTAAAGTGGTGACAAATCAAGTCTGTTATTCATTACTAGATCAGCGAGCTGCCCATGAGATGACTGCTGCTTGCCTGAAGCACGATATAAAACTTTTGGCTTTTGGAACTCTGGCAGGTGGCTTTCTCACATCTAGGTGGTTAGATGAAGCCGAGCCAGCCAATGAGAGCCTGGAAACTTGGTCGCAGATGAAGTACAAGCGGTTTATTAATCAAGCAGGTGGATGGGCGGCATTTCAAAAACTACTTAAAACCCTGCATAGTATCTCGCAGAGAATGGGCGTTTCCATTGGTAATACTGCAAGTCGATATATGCTGGAATCTCCTGCTGTTGGTGGCGTAATAATAGGAGCACGACTTGGGCTGAGTGACCACATAAAGGAGAATGTGAAGCTGTTCCAGTTTGAGCTGGATGAAAAGGCAAGGCAGCAAATACGAAATGCTTTGCAAGAGATGGATCCGATTGCCGGCGATTGTGGAGACGAATATAGAAAACCTCCATTCTTAACCGCAAGTGGGGATTTAAGCGATCATATGGAAGAAATGCCTCTTCCTTTCCAAACAACGGAAGATCTTCGGGGAAATAGGAAAGTGATGAGTGGCACCAAATGGGAAAACGATTTTGGGTATTGTCGGGCAATTCGATCAAGAAACCGAATAATTGTCTCCGGTACGACAGCATCGCACCGTAACCGATTAATTGGAGGAGCTGATCCTGAGTCACAAATGCATTATGTGATTGATAAAGTTGAAGGAGCAATTCAATCTTTGGGCGGTAGCCTTGATGACGTAATTAGAACCAGAATCTTTGTGAAGAGGAAAAAAGACTGGGAATCCATTGCTAATACGCATGGAGCAAGGTTTGGACATATCAAGCCGGCCAATACTCTGGTCGAGGCGGATATCATTGGTGAAGACTTTTTAGTGGAGATGGAAGTAGAAGCAGTCACTCGTTGATTTTTATGCTATAGAAGTTCTAATGAAGGACTTTTAGAAAAAGAAGAGCAGGACTATAGTTTGTCTCAACGTCAGACTATTTTACAGATTGCACGTGATGCAATAATGCAAAGTTTTTTAGGCAATAAAGATATTCAAATTAATTTGAAACTATTTCCTGCAGAGTTATTAGAAAAAAAAGGGACATTTGTTACGCTTAATATTAACGGTAAATTACGCGGCTGCATCGGTAGCTTAAGCCCACAACGGCCTCTAATAGTAGACATAATTCATAACGCCCAAGCCGCAGCCTTTCATGATCCACGTTTCAAAGCGCTTAGCATTGAAGAGTTCAAACAGATAGAAATTCATGTTTCTATTTTGACAGATGCGCGTGCTATGCAAGTAAATAGCAGAGAAGAACTACTAGCTCAATTACGTCCTGGTGAAGATGGGATAATTCTTAAAGAAAATGGCAAAAGTGCTACTTATTTACCATCAGTTTGGGAAAAGATTCCTGAGCCAGAAAACTTCATCAATGAATTGCGTCGTAAAGCTGGTTTGGAACCAAAAGGCTGGGATGAAAGCACCCAAGTGTTGCGCTATGGCACGATTGAGTTTTCGTAGCCGAATTTTTAAAATCAAATAATGTATGGCATGATGAGTTAAATAAAGGGCTGCGTCGGCTTTAAGTTTTATCTGACGCTTTTATTTTAGATCTACTTAGGTTTCAGATAGGTTTTAGAAAGTTAGAATGACGATTAAATGGAAGTCATATAATCCTGGTGAGTTTTACGACGAATTAATAAGCTCGCCCGGATATCCTCGCAAAATTGCCAGAATTTTAACCACATATCTCGCATCACTTAGTCATGAAGAACTGCAACAACGCAAAGCTGCAGTTGAACATGCTATAAAAAGTATGGGGATATCTTTTACTGTATATAGTGAAGCGGGAAACATTGACCGTCAGTGGCCATTTGACCTCGTCCCGAGAATTATTCCTGAGAAAGAATGGTTATCAACTAGCGAGGGCTTAAAACAACGCCAGCGCGCTTTAAATTGTTTTATTCATGATGTTTATAACGGAGGCAAAATTTTTAAAGATAAAATTTTGCCTGAAGAGCTAATCAAAAAATCGAAAAACTATCGTAAAGAATGTGAAGGTATGAAGCCTATACATGAAGTCTGGGCGCATATTTGTGGCACAGACTTGATTCGTGATGAGAAAGGTAAATTTTTTGTATTAGAAGATAACTTACGTGTGCCTTCAGGCGTTTCATATATGCTGGAAAACAGGACAGTGACAAAACGTGTTTTCCCAGAATTATTTGAGAATTATGATATTCAACCCATAACAGAATATCCAAGCCAACTTTTTGATACCCTAGCGGCTATTTCTCCTGAACCAAAAGATTATCCAGAGGTTGTTGTCCTTACACCTGGTATCTATAACTCAGCATATTTTGAACATTCATTTTTGGCTCAACAAATGGGTTGCGAACTGGTGCAAGGTAGCGATTTAGTAGTTGAAGATGACCATGTCTTTATGAAAACAATTGATGGGCTCGCGTCAGTGGATGTGATTTATCGAAGAATCGATGATCAGTTTCTTGATCCTGAAGTGTTTTACCCTGATTCAGCATTGGGCGTGCCCGGCTTAATGCGAGCCTGGCTGAAAGGTAATGTGGGTTTAGTGAATGCGCCTGGGGCGGGGGTTGCCGATGACAAGGTGATTTATACTTTTGTACCAGAGATGATTAAATATTATTTAGGTGAAGATGCGATCTTACCGAATGTACCTAGTTTCTTATGCGTCGATAAGAAGCAATGTCAACATGTACTACAAAACCTCGACAAATTAGTCGTGAAACCAGCCAATGAATCTGGTGGCTATGGGATGTTAATTGGTCCTCACTCGACTAAAAAAGAACGCACCGAGTTTGCTCGAAAAATTAAAGCAAATCCACGTGAGTATATGGCGCAACCTTTAATTTCTTTGTCGACATCACCGGTTTTAGGCGAACACAATATGGAACCTCGCCACATTGATTTAAGACCATTCTGTTTACAAGGCGCAAAATCTTATGTAACTGCTGGGGGCCTGACTCGAGTTGCCATGATAAAAGGTTCTTACGTGGTCAATTCTTCGCAAGGCGGTGGTAGTAAAGACACCTGGATAGTTCGAGGATAATAGTTCGAGAATAATAGTTCGAGAATGACTGTTAGCTTATGAGTATATAAAGAATGTTATCAAGTGTTGCTGAAAGGGTTTATTGGTTAGGCCGTTATCTTGAACGTGCTGAGAATGCTGCGCGGCTGTTAAAAGTTTATTCTGCTATGCTTTTTGATTTACCGCGTGGGACTAGTTTAGATTGGAGCACTTTAATAGATATCAGTGGTAGCCATGAAAAGTATGAAGAACATTATGATAATTATGATGAAAAATCAGTTGTACATTTTTTGTTTTCTGATTCTAAAAATTCAAATTCAATATTCGCAAGTTTAGTCTTGGCTCGAGAAAATGCTCGTACTAGTCGAGAAGTTATTCCTTCAGAAACTTGGGAACAAGTAAATGCACTTTATTACACGGTAAAAGAAAATATAAATCCTCGTCTTGGCAGAGCTAACCGTTATAAGTTATTAGAGGAAATAATCGCAGACTCACAGCGAATTGAAGGAATGTTCGTTAGCAGTATGAGCCATAACCAGGCTTATTCTTTTATTGAATTAGGACGTAAGTTAGAACGTGCAGATATGACAAGCCGCTTAGTTGATGTCGGTTCTATAAATTTAATACCTGCATTTTCTGGGAAAAATGAGGAAGATTCTCTTATTGAACCTTACGAAAACATCATATGGATCAATGTCTTGCGTTGTCTTGGAGGGTTTCAGGCATACAGACAGCAAGTGCATAACCGAGTGAGTGGAAACTTAGTTGTACGCTTTTTGCTGCAAGACGAAGAATTTCCTCGTGCCATTAGTTTTTGTTTGTCTGCATTGGTCGATAACCTTGAGAGATTACCTAATGATGACGATGTGAAGCGTGCTGTATCTCGTGTTAAACGAATCACGGGTGAAGTTGATGTGGAAAGCTTACTGGAAAGAGGTTTATTGGAGTTTATTGATGAGCTGCAAATTTCTATCGCCGATATTCATGAAGAAATCAGTAGAATCTGGTTTAGCCCAGAAACAATTCAAGAAACCGGCTAATTTTTAGTAAGCCAAATCTTTAAATGGATTAAAAAGTCCCATCATTATTTCCGGCAACTTTTCCCCAACTAGCTGCCCAAGCAAGTGGCGGAAGAAGATTGAAAGCTTCTTTTAATTTCTGATCCCAGTTCTTTTTTAACTCTCTAAGATATTCACTGTCTTCTTCAAAGCGATTGTAGTTGCTGGAAACAAAGCTATCTGTCTTATAAAGTAATATTTCAACGGGAGGTCCAACCGTTAAGTTGCTGCGCATTGTTGAATCCATTGCAACTAATGAGCACAGCGCTGCGGTTTCAAGAGTAGTATCTAGATTGATAATTCTATCCAATATAGGGGTGCCGTACTTGCTCTCTCCAATTTGCAGGTATGGCGTATCTTTGGAACTGGTAATGTGATTTCCTGCTGAATAAATTTTCACCACCCGGTGTTGGCTTCCTTGTATTTGCCCACCTAATAAAAAAGTCGATTCAAAATTGCTGTTTGAATCGCCATGTTTTTCTAATTGTCCACGGTAAACTTCTCCAATGTAATCGGCAGCTTCCGCGATTGTAGAGACTGTGTTTAAGTTTAATTTGCTATTTTCACGGATGTCTTTTTGAAGCTGAGCTAATGTCGATTGGCTGGTGGCCAAATTGCCGGAGGATAGAAGAACAAATTGGCGATCAGTTTCTGCATTAAAACTGTACATTTTGCTATAGGTGCTAATCTGGTCAACGCCAGCATTTGTCCTTGAGTCAGAACAAAATACTATGCCCGCATCCACTGAAATAGCTACACAATATGTCATAAGGAATTATACAACTTCTACCTGCAAGCACTTAAACATAAGTGCTTTATTTACCAAATCATTTTAGCTGAACTTACCTTTACCTTACAGGGATATTTTTCACAATGAAGACAAACCAGTTCAGATTTTTAGTTGCATGAGATGTTGCTTTTATCAAGAAAAGTTTGGTGTGGCTCATTAAAAATTATAGAAAAGGTAGCTATTAGCTGTAGGTGGGACTGCTACTTTTACTCTTTTAATGTTTGCAAGTGCACTCAAACCTTCAGTATTGGCCACGCTATTAAGTGAGCTAGGTATTAATTCCCAAAAAGGGATTGAATTTTAAAGTCAATGTGCAGCAAGCGAGCCTGGCCTTGGTGTAAAATTAGATTTCCTTTGCCAATCGTCATATTATCAAAGCTGCAGGCCCTCTTTATTATAATAATTAATTCTGGATATGCAGTGAAAAAACGCTATATAAGTGCTCAACAATTACTAGATGATTCCTTTAACCTCGCTATCAAAGTGTTAGAAAGTGGTTATAAACCCAATTTTATCGCTGGTGTTTGGCGTGGTGGTACACCTGTAGGAATAGCAGTACAAGAGTTGCTGAGTTACTTTGACATTCCATCTGATCATATTGCAATACGCACATCATTTTACACTGGTATTGATGAACGGGCACCTAAGGTTAGAGTGCATGGTCTAAATTATTTGGTAAAAAATTTGAATACGGAAGATAGACTATTACTGGTTGATGATGTGTTTGATAGTGGACATAGTATAAAGCAGATAATTGCGGATTTAGGCCAGGAATGTCGTAAGAACTTGCCGGAAATTAAAGTAGCAACTCCATATTTCAAGCCTGGGAAAAACCAGACTAAAAGAGCCCCTGATTTTTATCTTCATGAAACGGAAGACTGGTTGGTTTTCCCTCACGAGTTAGGCGGACTGAGTAAAAGTGAAATTTTAAAAGACAAGCCTGGAGTAGACTCATTGGCCAAGCTACTTGCTCAAGATTGATTAATCAGTAGCTATTATGTTGCCATATAGTACCTATAAATCTAATTAACAAACTTTTATTGCTGATTTATTTTTTATGTTTTAGAGACTGTTTGTTAAATAATACGCGAAGTTATAACATGCCATGCCAATGGGCGGCTTTAATTCAATACTTCTCAGATTAGACGGATTTCTAGGCGGCTCAGCTTGGTTCCCATTTATACTATTGGGCGTCGGCCTATTTTTCACTATTTATCTGCGTTTTCCTCAGGTGCGATTTTTCTCACATGCTTGGGCTGTGGTGCGTGGTAAATATGATAAGGCTGGTGATCCAGGAGATACTAGCCATTTTCAGGCACTTTCAACTGCGCTATCAGGAACAATAGGAACTGGAAACATCGGCGGTGTTGGATTGGCAATTTATATAGGCGGACCAGCGGCTTTATTTTGGATGTGGATGACGGCATTCCTAGGTATGGCAACAAAGATGGTTGAAGTAAGCCTTTCGCATAAATACAGAGTCAAAGCGGCTAACGGTACCATGTCTGGTGGTCCTATGTATTACATGGAACACGGCTTGAAAATGCATTGGTTAGCCATGTTTTTTGCTATTGCAACGGTAATTTGTTCCTTTGGAACGGGTAACCTTCCTCAAATAAATAATATCGCAACCAGTGTTAATGCAAGTTTTGGCATAGCCCCAATAATTACTGGCGGAGTTCTTGCTGTGTTAATGGGCATGGTGATTATCGGTGGAATCAAACGAATAGCTCATGTAGCCGCAACAATTGTGCCTACTATGGCGACAATTTATTTAATCGGCGCACTGTCTGTAATAATTATGAATTTCGAGAATATTATTCCTTCCTTTCTTAGTGTTTTCCGTGATGCCTTTTCTGGATCGGCAGCTACAGGAGGGTTTCTAGGGGCAACTTTTGCTTTCGCCTTTAACCGCGGTGTTAATAGGGGCTTGTATTCAAATGAAGCCGGTCAAGGCTCTGCTGCTATTGCTCATGCATCTGCAAGGGCGGATGAGCATGTTTCTGAAGGAATGGTGTCTTTATTAGAACCATTCATTGATACATTGATCATTTGTACGATTACCGGCCTAGTTATTTTATCTTCAGGTGCATGGTCTTCAAAGTTTGAAAATGAGTTCCAAGCAACTGATTTATTGCTTTTAGATGGAATCTATCTTGAGCAAAGTGAGGATGATCGTAGCCTCATTGGAGATTATCTAGGGGGCGCAACCTCGAATACGGTTACTTTATATTCAGGAAGTGCAAATGTTGTAAATGGGGTGCTAGTCAATCCTGAATTCACGATCCTGCACGCACGCTCTTTTGCTGAAGACGTCAGATTTTTTAATAATGAAGAGCTTTATAGCGGACAGATTGAGATTGAAGAAGGTGTAATAAATAATTTGGAAATAAGCCTGCGCGGCATGTCTTTACTCCACTCAGCTGCGTTAACTACTAAAGCATTCGGCTTTGGTTTGTTTGGTGAGAATGGTCAATACATTGTTACCATATCGCTGGTACTGTTCGCTTTTTCAACAGCACTTGCTTGGTCTTATTATGGTGATAGGGCGATTATTTATCTAATTGGCTTTAAAGCAGTGCTACCTTATAGAATTCTATATTGTATTGCCTTTTTTATTGCTTCGTTCATTGATACTACGCTGGTCTGGAATATTGCAGCTGTTGCTATTGTGCTTATGACCGTGCCCAACTTGCTGGGTATTATGTTAATGCGGAAGGAAATGAAAGGCCTGGTGAAAGAATACTGGGATGAGAATAAAAATAAATAAGATTAGTTTTCAGTAGTAGTTTCTTCAACACTCTCTTGTTGCATCTCTTGACTGCCTGCATCACCCAACATCCCTAGAGTTAGAATATTAAGTAAAGACCTTCCTTCTTCCACTGGTGTTTCTGTGGGAAGCTGAAAGCCAAAAGCAGAATCTATACTTTCTGGTCGCCGAGTCGGTGCAAGTGCTGTCTCGCGTTTATTCGAGCCCAATAAACCAAAGGACATTGAGTATAAAAAAGAAGGGTCAGTAATCTGTGTGGAAACAAGAAAATCTCCAGTGTCACTGAGCTGATCACTATCTGGGTAATTTTCCTTGAGAATGCTTAGATTGCTATCAGCAAGATCATTTAAACCAAGACGAAGATACATTTCAGTCATAATTTCCATAGCTCTTGGTACAGCAGGAGCTTCTTGATAATTTTCCACGACATACTTTGCGCGATTTAGTGCAGATAGAAAGGCCTGTCTTTCAATATAAAAATTTGCCACATGTATTTCGTAATCAGCTAATAAATTACGTAAATAAATCATGCGAGCTCTGGCGTCAGAGGAGTAAGGACTATTAGGGAAGCGAGTTACCAATTGCGCAAAGTCAGTAAAAGATTCTCTGGCATTACCAGGGTCACGTTTGCTTGGGTCGGTTGGTAAAAAGCGGGTGAGTATGCTGGCGTCTTCCGTATAAAAAGCCAAACCTTTCATGTAATAGGCATAATCCACGTTTTCATCGTCAGGGTATAGACGAATGAATCGGTCAGCAGCTGCGCGTGATGCTTCAGCGTCGCCAGATCTGTAATAAGCATAGACTAATTCAATTTGTGCTTGAGCTGCATACTGACCAAAAGGAAACAAAGCTTCCAATTGCTGGAAATTTGCAATTGCTGTAGCAAAAGCATTGGTTCGAAGCGCATCAACAGCCCGATCGTAGATGAGTTCCTCGGTCGAACCAGAGAATTGATCATCTGAGGCGCATGAAAAAAGAGAAACAACTGAAATGAGCAGGAGAGGGCTAAGTAATCTTTTCACAGTTATATTAGCTTTCTTTTTTATCACTAGTTTTTGTTTGTTAAGCATTGGAATAATTCGATATTTAGCCGACGCAGTGTACTATGTCCCATGAAAATTGTCCCTTAAAAATTGGCCAAGCGGAAATTCTTGTTCATAGGGGCAGTGAATATCATTTTCTTTCATCTATAGACTATAAAAGTATGAAAAAGTTTACTTTAGAAGAGGAAGTAAGTATTGAATATGCCGGTTTACGGTTGGATCAAGTTGCTTCAACCCTGTTTCCTTCTTATTCTCGGGCTCGCTTACAGGCATGGATAAAAGAAGGAAATTTGTTGGTAGATGGTGACAAGGCTAAAAATAAGCAAAAATTATTAGGTGGAGAATTAATTACTTTATCAGCTGTACAGGAGCAGCAAGAGCAATATAAAGCAGAAGACCTTCCAATTGAAACTCTATATGAAGACGAGAGCCTTTTAATTATTAATAAGCCTGCTGGATTGGTTGTTCACCCAGCAGCAGGTAATTATTCAGGAACATTGCTTAATGGCTTACTTCATCATTATCCGGAGCTTGGTTTGGTGCCTCGTGCTGGTATTGTCCATCGCTTGGATAAGGAAACTAGTGGACTTATGGTAGTGGCGCGTACTTTGAATAGTCATCAAATTTTAACAGAGCAGATTCAAGCTAGGGAAGTTAATAGGGAATACCAGGCTATTGCAGTAGGTTTAGTGACGGCCGGAGGAACTGTTGATGCCCCGTTGGGTAGACACCCAGTTCATAGAACGAAAAGGGCCGTGGTAGCAGAACAAAATGGTAAAAATGCAGTAACACATTACCGTATATCTAAAAAATATAGGGCACATAGCCATTTACTAGTGAAGCTTGAGACTGGTCGGACACACCAAATCCGCGTTCATATGGCGCATATAGGATTCCCCCTCATTGGTGATCAGGTTTATGGAGGTAGACCTAAAATCCCTAAAGCTGCTAGTCCGGTACTAATTGAGATGATTGGTAATTTTAAAAGACAGGCACTGCATGCCTGGAAATTAGGCTTGCAGCATCCAGATTCTGGCGAGTACATGGAATGGGAAGCTGGGCTACCACAAGACATACAACAACTTCTGTCTGTATTAAACGAAGATTTTGAACAGTTATGATGGGTAAAGAATATATAAAAGCAGACTGGTCGGCGCCAGATAACGTGCATGCTTTCGTGTCAACGAAGCAAAGTAATGTCACTGATGAATTCCAACAAATGAGTGTTCAATGTTTACAGCAAATACATGGAACTAAAGTATTTAAATTAAAAACTGCGGTACAAAATTCAAAACCTGAGGCTGATGCTATTTATACCCAAGCATCAAATATTGTTTGCAATATTCACACAGCAGATTGTCTACCTGTATTTTTTTGTGACCAGAAGGGGAGAGAAATTGCTCTAGCTCATGCAGGTTGGCGTGGATTGGCTGCAGGTGTTTTAGAAAATACTTTAAAATGTTTTGAAGCAGATCGAGATCAAATTCATGTTTGGCTTGGACCAGCAATTGGGCCTTGCCATTTTGAAGTAGGTGGAGAAGTTAGAGAATTATTTCTGCAACAAGCTAGCGCTTCTACATTGCTATCTACAGAATTGGCTTTTTTGGCAGGCACTAATCCAGGCAAGTGGATGGCTGACCTTAATAAGCTGGCACAAATACGCTTAAACGATGCTGGTGTGCTCAATATTAGTAGCGCCGAGGTATGTACCTATTGTGATGCTGAACGTTTTTATTCTTATCGTCGAGAAAAAGAAACAGGGCGCCTCTCCAGTTTAATCTGGCTACTCTGACTTGAATCAATTCATTCCACCCCCATTTAATAAATACTGAAAGTAGTAAATTATTAGTAGTGGGGGATGCACAATGCGAATGGATAAGTTTACAAACAAACTGCAATTGGCTTTTGCTGATGCCCAGTCACTGGCTGTTGGTAAAGACCACAATCAGATTGTTCCCGTGCATTTAATTTCTTCTTTGGTGAGCCAAAAAGGCGGATCCATTAAACCTTTATTGATGCAAACTGGCTTTGATATTAAAAAAGTCCAGCAAGGCTTGAATGACCTTATGGCTGATTTACCTGTTGTGACTGATAGCGATGGGGACGTCAATCTATCACCAGAATTGGCCAAGTTATTAAACGTTGCCGATAAATTTTCACAACAAAATAATGATCAATTTATTTCAAGCGAAAATGTGTTACTTGCTGCTATGCAAGATAAAGGCGAGCTTGGGAAATTACTAAATTCTTTCTCAGTATCGAAACAAGCAATGGAAAATGCTGTTCAGAACTTACGTGGTGGAAATAGTGTCGATGATCCCGAAGCTGAAGGATCCTCCCAAGCTTTACAAAAATACACTGTAGATGTGACCGCTAAAGCTGAAGATGGAAAATTGGACCCTGTTATAGGTAGAGATGATGAGATTCGACGTACTGTTCAAGTGTTACAACGTCGCACAAAAAATAATCCGGTTCTAATAGGAGAGCCTGGTGTAGGTAAAACCGCTATCGTCGATGGATTAGCACAACGTATTGTTAATGGCGAAGTTCCTGAAGGCTTAAAAGGCAAACGTATTTTGTCGTTGGACATGGGTGCTTTGATAGCTGGCGCAAAGTTCAGAGGCGAATTTGAAGAACGCCTGAAAGCTGTTTTGAATGAACTTTCTAAGCAAGAAGGTTCTGTCATTCTATTTATTGATGAAATCCATACCATGGTTGGAGCTGGAAAAGCAGAAGGGGCTATGGATGCGGGGAATATGCTTAAGCCTGCCTTAGCTCGAGGGGAACTACATTGTGTAGGAGCCACTACACTAGATGAATATCGGCAAGATATTGAAAAGGACGGGGCATTGGAGCGGCGTTTTCAGAAAGTGCTAGTTGATGAGCCCAGTGAAGAAGATACCGTTGCAATTTTACGCGGACTCAAAGAGCGTTATGAAGTACACCATGGTGTCAACATAACTGATTCAGCCATCATTGCTGCCACAAAATTGTCGCAGCGTTATGTTACAGACAGGAAGTTGCCTGACAAAGCTATTGACCTCATTGATGAGGCTGCGAGTTTAATTCGCATGGAAATTGATTCTAAACCTGAAGAAATGGATCGCCTAGAAAGACGCCTAATTCAATTAAAAATTGAACGTGAAGCCTTGAAAAAAGAAACAGACAAGGCATCACAAAAAAGATTAGAAAAACTTCAGTCTGATATTAAAAAACTAGAAGCAGAATTTGCAGATTTAGACGAAATATTGCGAGCAGAAAAAGCAACACTTCAAGGTTCGCAAAAAATTAAAAGTGAGCTAGAACAAGCCAGAATTGATATGGAAGCAGCAAGTCGGGCTTCTGATTTAACTCGCATGTCAGAATTACAATACGGCACTATTCCTGAATTGGAAAAACGCCTTGAAACGGCCGCAAGTGCAGACAATATTGAAATGAAATTGTTACGTAATAAAGTAACGGATGAAGAAATCGCTGTTGTAGTCTCCAGAGCAACAGGTATACCAATTTCGAAAATGTTAGAAGGTGATAAGCAAAAGTTACTGCGGATGGAAGAATCCCTTCATCAAAGAGTTATTGGTCAAGAGGAAGCCGTCGATGCTGTAGCTAATGCTGTGAGACGTTCTCGCTCAGGCATATCTGATCCACGCCGACCAAATGGATCGTTCTTGTTTCTTGGGCCAACTGGGGTTGGTAAAACGGAGCTTTGTAAAGCCTTGGCTCACTTTCTCTTTGATACAGAGGAAGCCATGGTGCGTATTGATATGTCGGAATTTATGGAACAGCATTCAGTAGCACGGTTAATTGGTGCACCTCCCGGTTACGTCGGTTACGAAGAAGGAGGTTACCTGACAGAAGCGGTTCGGCGGCGTCCTTATGCAGTTTTGTTACTGGATGAAGTGGAAAAAGCTCACCCAGATGTTTTTAATATTTTATTGCAGGTGCTTGATGAAGGAAGACTCACAGATGGGCATGGCCGCACGGTGGATTTTCGCAATACCGTAATTGTTATGACTTCTAACCTTGGCTCTGATCGAATTCAAGAGCTTATGAGGGCAGATTCTACAAATGAAGTGAGTTATGAAACAGTGAAGAACTCAGTATTGGAGGTGGTATCAAACCACTTTAGGCCTGAATTTATAAATCGTATTGATGAATTGGTTGTATTTCATCCTCTCGCTCGTGAGCAAGTTAAAGGTATTGCTGAAATTCAATTACAGTTGTTAGCTCAGCGCTTGCAGGATAATGATCTTAAATTGGAGTTTGCGGATGGTATTTTAGATAAGCTGGCCGGACTTGGTTTTGATCCAGTATATGGCGCTCGTCCACTAAAAAGAGCGATACAAACCTGGCTAGAAAACCCGCTCGCTCAGAGCGTTCTTGCCGGAGATTTTTCACCAGGAGATACGATTTTGGTAGAGCTTGATAATGAGAAAATTAAATTTATTGGCAAGTAAAAAAGTAAAATAATTTTTCTAAACAGCCTTTATAAGGCGCATCAGAGTTTACCTTGTTGCTGCAATAAGTGATAAGTTCGCATTAAAGCTGTTACTGCTAAGGAATCCTTTATTTCTTGATTTAGAACCATTTGCTAAGCTGGGTGAAAGGTATTTTTTTCACTTCAAGTTGTTCAGTAGAATCAGGTTTTGCATCGCTTTGGTTTAAGTCTTGAGCCATAAAAATATAGGCGCGCTCGTTAGTAAAACAATTACTGGTATATAGTTCACCAAGTTCAGTCCATTTGTTTGCTGTTATTCCGGTTTCTTCATGTAATTCACGTTTAGCGCCTTCCAAGAGGCTTTCACCTTCTTCAACTCCACCTTCTGGGACCTCCCAACTATACGTATTGAGCGTGTATCGATATTGTCCAACCAAGTATGTAGATTGATCTTCCGTGAGCGCGACTATACCGACTGCAGGTTTAGCTTCGACTACTCCGTAAATCCCTGCGTCGCCATTTGGAGTGACTACCTTATCTTCACGTACATTAATCCAGGCGTTTGTGTAAACCATTTTACTGCTTAAGGTTTGCCAAGGATTTTTCAATTGAATACTCCTTTTTGTTTTCATATTTTATTGCTGACTTTTATAAGTAAGATGCTTATTCTTTACTACATTAAATCCAGAAAGATTTTTAAGAATATCATTTAAGTTTATGTGTAAATTAAAATATAAAAATTTAATTATAGCTGCTTTAACGCTACTTTGGCCTTCTTTGAGTATTGCTCAGAGTGCTATGGTTACTACGCAAAATTTATCTGCTCAAGATTGTTATCAAACTGCTACTTCAATAGCCACGAATGAAAGTTTTGAACTAAGTGATTATATGTTAGAGCCATGTAACGCGGCTCTAATTGAACTGGGATTATCAGATGAAGACCGCGCAGCAACTTTTGTAAATAGAGGTATTTTATATGCCGCTTCTGGTTCATTAGCAGAAGCATTATCTGATTATGAAGAAGCATTAAATCTGTTTCCTACTCTCGGTGAAATTTATATCAATCGAGGGTTTCTTTATCATTTTGAGAATCAACTTGATTTGGCTTTAAACGATTACAACCTAGCACTTGAGCTAAATGTTCAAAGTAAGCATCTTGCCTATTTTGCGCGTGGGATTGTTTATGAAGATAAGAACCTTTGGGATGAGGCTGTCAAAGATTACGAACAATCCTTAAAGTATAGCCCAGATTGGATGCCTGCTAAAACTAGATTGGAACGGGTTTTAGAAAGAAATACATCGTCAAGTTATGAATTAGTTTATAACGACTAAAGTAAGCTGACAGTTTTTATTTAAGCGCATCCTTAGCTAGCTCTTCCAGATTTCCAGCAAAATTCATAACATGAAAAATAACGTTCTGCTCAATGCTACCACTGAGTAAGTGTGCACCAGGGCCGGTGGCATAAATAGGAACATCTTCTCCACTATGAGTTTCCTCAAAACGCGGAATAAAGGACTCCTGATGAAAGCCTGGAGCTTCAGTATCTACATTACTTAGATCAACCCGACGAGGATAGGGCCGTGGTTCCTCACCTTCTTCTAGCTCTATACTTTCATATTTCGCATCTGCTCTGTCGCCATTATCAGTAAAGCCTCTGCCGTTAATATAATTGAGAGTGGTATAAGGCATTTCTTGCCTATCTAATTCTGCTTCAGTTTCAGGATTGCCGGCATCATCGTTGATAAAAACTTTGCCTAAAATTGGATTCCCACGTGTTGAATAGCCCGCCATAGTCATAACATGACTATGATCGGCAGTAACTATTATTAAGGTGTCATTTGGATCGGTTGCATTATAGGCAGCAGCAACTGCGTTAGAAAATTCGACTGTTTCATTTAAAGCATTATAGGCATTATTCTCATGATGAGCATGATCTATTCGGCCGCCTTCTACCATCAGAAAAAAACCATCATCATCTTCTTCTAATATATCAATTGCTTTTAAAGTCATTTCAGTAAGCGATGGTTCCCCCGCTTCATCATTTTGGCGGTCTGCTTTAAAGCGCATATGAGAGGGGTTGAATAGTCCTAAAATATTACTACTAATCTGATCGTTTAAATTATCAAAACTACTTTGATCCATAACATAAGTGCCGCCCTGATTAATCCACTCACGAATGAGGTTTCTACCATCATCACGACGGCCTTCATCTACTCCTTCGGAAAAACCAACTAGGCTGTCCGGGTCTTCATCAAAAAACATCGCCCGGCCTCCACCGAAGGCAACATCGATTCCATCAATTTCACTTAACGATTGGTTTTCGGGATAGACGGTAGCATTTAAGCGTTGAGAAAAATTAACAAGCTGACTGGCGATATCTGCGCAATCATTGGGAAGGTCTTCATCATTAGGTGTTGTTGTAGATTCCCAATCTCTTTCTGGAGTTTTCGCATAAACGGCAGCTGGCGTTGCATGGGTAAGTCTTGCAGAAGTTACAATTCCAGTTGCTTTGCCAGCGATTTCTGCTAACTCTAGAGCTGTCATTAATTCTGGGTTGTTGCTGTTAATAAAACTTTCACAATTAGCACGCTCAGATTGGTCATCGATTCCAATCAAACCGGCTTTGGTTTTAATACCGGTTATCATTGCGGTCATAGTACCTGCTGAGTCTGGTGTTTGCTGATTGGTGTTGTAGGTTTTAGACAGCCCTGTCCAAGGAAAGCGCTCAAAGCTTAATGAAGAGTCTTCACCACTTTGACCAGCTTGTTGTCCTGCAAAAATTCTCGCAGCAGTCACCGTTGTCATACTCATGCCGTCGCCAACAAACAGAATAATATTTTTGGCAGCACCTGGAGTGTTATTAATTTCCAGTGCTGTAGCTGCCAGGACAGCATCTTGACCACTTTGGAACCAAGCAGATTGAGTATTTAATGTGGGTATAGAAGGGCTTCTTGTTAATAGATAGACAATAATCGTAGCAATAAATATAAGTACTAGAACAATAAGTGCAGTTTTTTTAAATAAAATAGGCATTGGTATTTGTCTCAATTTTTAATTCAACTTAACAGATTTGAAATACTACACCATTAATACTACATTTCTATTAAGTGTGTCGATTAGTGTAGACTGATTCTCTTGTGAGAAGCTTCTTTTATAAGTTTACTAGTAGATATTTATTGTGCAATTAAATTCTGAATCACCCTATTTCGCAGCTGTAGATCTTGGATCAAATAGTTTCCATATGGTGATCGCCCGAATCCAGAATGGGCAAATGGAGATTATTGATCGTGAAAAAGAAATGGTGCAAATTGCCCGTGGTGTAAAAAAAGATGGTCATCTGAATTTAGCAGCACAGACAAGAGCACTTGATTGCCTACACAGGTTCTCTGAACGGTTACGTGATATTCCTGTCGAACAAATCCGTGCTGTTGGTACAAAGTCCTTAAGGGCTACTAGCCGATCTAAGTCTTTTATTAAAAAAGCTGAACGCACATTGGGAGCCCCCATTCAGATCATTTCTGGATTTGAAGAAGCGCGATTGGTTTATGCAGGCTTATCTCATTCGGTGTTGAATGATCATAATAGGCGCTTGGTGGTTGATATAGGCGGTGGTAGTACCGAGTTTATTATAGGAGAAGGTTTTGAGCCCTTACTAATGGAAAGTTTAAGTATGGGCTGTGTTAGTTACACTAAACGTTACGCAAATCCGGCCGGGAAAATAACACGTAAATTTATTGATAGAGTTTATCTGGCTGCCTGTTCTGAAATTGAGGTATTAAGAAAGAATTATCTTAAGGTCAATTGGCAGATTGTATTCGGTACTTCAGGAACTGCACGTGCTATTGCAGATTTAACCGCGGAAAAAAATGGCGGAGCCGTGATCAATAAAAATTCGCTCGATCAGTTAATTAATGATTTACTAAAGGATAAAAAGTTATTGAATAATGTCCCTGAGTTACGTCGAGACGTATTACCAGCTGGAATAGTGATACTCAAAGCTGTTTTTGATCAGTTGAAATTGGATTCATTGCATGTCGGTGATGCGGCTCTTAAGGAAGGCCTGCTGTTTGATACCATCGGTCGTTTAAGTGATAAGGATACTCGTGATGAAACCATTGAAAAACTGCAACAACAATATAATGTTGATACTGATCATGCTCAGAACGTTGCAGAAACTGCTGTGGCATTGTGGCAAAAAATTCAAAGCCCGGTTTTGCCAGGGGTATCACGAAGTAGAATCTTGAGTTGGGCCGCTGAATTACATGAGATTGGTTTAAGTATTTCTCACACAAGCTTCCACCATCATGGTTATTACATAATCAGACATAATGATATGGCAGGGTTCGGTCGTTATGAGCAGTATATTTTGGCAAATCTTGTGTGTTCTCATCGTAAAGGGCTTTATCAACAAAAATTTGGGGATATGGACGAGCTTGCAATGGCTGCCTTTGTTCCCTTGTTAGTTTGCCTACGTTTAGCTGTACTTTTCCACAGGCGCCGAGAAGATATGGACTATCTACCAAAACTTAATAATACAAAATTAGGCTATCAACTGAAGTTTCGGCGTGGATGGTTAAAGCAGAACCCGCTAACGCTAGCTGGTCTTGAGCAAGAGAAGGAGCAATATGAGAGTATCGGTGTTGCGCTTGAGTTTAGTTAGTTTGAATCTCATACTAGTGTTTCCTTCTAGTATCAGCTGGTTTATATTTAATTATAAGAGTTTCATTCGTTTATAGGAGTTAATCATAAAGCGCTCAATATTTATTAAGTTGAGGTGGATTTTTCTGATTCTGTCAGTGAATGCAGTTTTAGTCGATTCTTTAATGGCCCAAATTAGACCTCGATCCAGTAATCCGCTGTATACAACAATCACACCTCGCGATACCGATGGTGCAGAATTTTATTTTACTCGCCTAATTTATGGTTCAGACGGTTTCAGAAGTAGAGGCGGCTGGATGACGGATATGCCACAGGCAGATCACTATTTTATGAATGGCTTAACTCGATTAACTCGAGTAGATGGCTCTTTGGTTGATTTGAGAAATCCACAAGAAGGTGCGCCATGGATTAATTTAGAAGATCGCACTGTTTTCGATTATCCCTTTCTCTATGCTGTAGAAGTTGGAGGTTGGCGTCTCCGCGCTGAAGAAATAGCGATTTTGCGAGAGTATCTCTTAAAGGGCGGGTTCCTTATGGTAGATGACTTTCATGGGACATATCAGTGGAATGGTTTTATATCGACTATGCAACGTATTTTTCCAGATCGTCCGATTGTGGATATTCCGGAAGGTGATGAAGTTTTCCATGTACTTTATGATCTAGATCCAACTATCCAGATTCCGGGTATCAGTCCATTAAGCCGTGGGGTAACTTGGGAACAGGATGGCTATGAGCCAGTTTATCGCGGTGTTTATGATGATAATGGACGTTTGATGGTGGCGATAAATCATAATATGGATTTGGGAGATGCCTGGGAGCACGCTGATACGCCAGGGTATCCGCAACCGATGACGGCGATGGCGTACCGGTTTGCAGTTAACTACGTCATCTACTCCATGACTCATTAATATGAGTTTGGGCGTGTTATTTTTGCTCCAGCCGTTGTTGCAGAAGTTCTCAGTTAGTTACATATTTGATTAATATGCTCCTTCCTTGCGAGCATCTGCGCCTAGGCTGGCTCAAAACTACCTTCGCGCAAATCTCATATTAGCAAACAAAAGAAATTTGAAGCGACTGTGCTCATAACGCTTCTTTATAAAAAAAATAATTGGAAATAAATTATGAAAAAACAATTTTTGATTTTAGTTTTTATTTTTACATCTTGTGTTTCTTTCGGAGCAACTGAGGATGAATTAATGACTCGTGCACAGGCTATTCACGATCGGGTGATGGCGCTAGATACACATGTAGATATCCCTTTAAATTTTGCAACTAGTGAACATGATCCGTTGGATGCAGAGGCACAAGTGAACTTGTTGAGCATGCGAAGTGGTGGCCTTGATACAGCCTTTTTTATTGTTTATGTCGGCCAAGAAGAGCGGAATGAAATGAATTATCTAGACGCCAAAGCCGATGCGTTGAGTAAGTTTGATGCAATTCATCGTATGGTTGAGTTATATCCTGATGAAATCGGTTTTGCTTTTACCGCTGACGAAGCCAATGCATTGCACTCTGATGGAAAGCTGGTTGCCATGATCGGTGTCGAGAATGGTTTTAGCATTGGTCAGGATATCAGCTTAATTGAGGAGTTCAGAAACCGTGGCGCTCGTTATATGGGGTTAGTACATAACGGGCATAATGATATTGGTGATTCTGCACAAGCTCAGGAACGGTTGAATGATGTAAGTGAAGAACATGGGGGGCTCAGTGAGTATGGCTACCAGGTTGTAGAAGAATTAAACCGTGTGGGGATTCTAGTAGATATTTCACATGTTTCAAAAAAGACTATGTTGGATGCTGCGAGTCACTCTCAAGCACCAATAATCGCTTCTCATTCCAGTGTGGACGGAATTTTCGCTCATTTGCGTAATCTTGATGACGAGCAATTACTGGCTATCAGAGATAATGGTGGAGTGGTTCAGGTTGTCGCATTTGATGGCTATGTCAATGAAGGCATGGGCACTGCTTCAGTGAGTGAGTTTGTGGACCATATTGATTATGTAGTCGACTTAATAGGTGTTGGACATGTCGGTATTTCTTCAGATTTTGGTGGAGGGGGTGGGATTCCTGGCTGGAATAATGCTGATGAGACTATAAATGTAACACTTGAGCTTGTAAGGCGGGGTTACACTGAAGAAGAAATAAGCATGATCTGGAGTGGCAATGTACTCAGAATATTGAGAGAAGCTGAGGATGTTTCTGCAAGTCTAAATATTGCTGCTAATGATGAGAGCAATCAAAGCACATTCCCAAACTTTGCAAATTATACGGTTGAACAAAGTGAGGAAGTGCTCAGCACAATTGATTTTTCTAGCCATCCAGATGCAAGTAATTTTAGAACAAGGCTCGAATACAAATTAGGTGAGACGGCTAACTTCGCTGGACAGTTAACCGGAATTTAACGATGGAATTCAGTTATGACTTTACTGATATTGAAATGCCAGAGGGTGATTTCGTCAGCCGTCTTATTAGTCTTGATATGAATCTTGCCTTCAACACCCGATGGTCCTGGGTTAATCTGATGCAATACGATAACGACTCAGATACAGTAGGACTGAATAGCCGTCTACATTGGCAACCACAGGCCGGTGAAGATTTGTACCTGGTGCTTAATTACAACACTGATTCATTAGATGGTGCTTTTAGGGGTCTGAAGGTGAGAGATTCCGAACTAGTGCTTAAATATACACGTAATTTTCGCTTTTAGATTTCTCTAAAACATAATAAATATTTAAACTTGTAAGGCTCAAGTTTTTAAGAAAAATATTTTAAATTTCAACAATGACTCAATTATTCAAGCTAGTGAAAGCTGCTTAGTCTTTGAATATGCTTGACATTTCTCTAAGAATTACCATAATAGCGGCCTGGATTTGGTGGAACGACTGACTGATTATCCCTCGGCTCAGGCAAGTCCCAAGCGATTCTAAAGAATCTTGGTGACAGCCCCATAAAGACCCAACTGAATAGTAATGTACCTGACGCAAGGTAAGATTCAGTTTCCTAATACGTCATCACGTATAGGCCGTAGGAGTTCAACCGGAACTCTCCAATTTCAGAGTATCAGTTTGCAAAAGCTATAAACCTATGGTTTTAAACTAGGGTTTATGGGCTTTTTTGCTGCTGTATTTTTACCTGCTAAGCAGGATGTTATTGAAAGAGGGCATGAAGGTGGACAAGAAAGTAGAAATGTTATCTGGTGGAGACATGCTGATTCGTGCCTTACACGATGAAGGCGTTGACTTAATGTTTGGTTACCCCGGCGGAACCGCATTGCATATTTATGATGCAATATTTCGTCAGGATAAAGTTGAGCATATCCTAGTTAGGCATGAACAAGGTGCTACCCATGCAGCGGATGGTTATGCGCGTGCTACCGGAAAGCCAGGCGTAGTACTGGTAACCTCTGGCCCCGGTGCGACAAATACAATTACAGGTTTAGCTACCGCGTATATGGACTCTATTCCTATAGTGGTTCTTTCTGGTCAGGTCACCCGCGATTCCATCGGTTCTGATGCCTTTCAAGAAACTGATATGATCGGCGTATCAAGACCTGTTGTTAAACACAGTTTTCTTGTTCAAGATGCTGCGGATATCCCCAACATTGTGAAGAAAGCTTTTTATATTGCTACTACTGGTCGTCCTGGACCGGTTGTAATCGATTTCCCTAAAGATGTGACTGATCCTGCGGAAAAATTCCCTTATGAATATCCAGAAACGGTCAAGCTGAGATCTTACATACCACCACAAAAAGGGCATACAGGTCAGATTAAAAAAGCCGTAGAAGTTCTATTAACAGCCAAAAAACCAATTATCTATGCTGGTGGTGGAGCGGTACAAGGTGAAGCTTCAGAGGAATTAATAAAGTTAGCCCAAACACTAGGTTACCCCATTACTAATACATTAATGGGCTTAGGTGCGTACCCAGCAACTGATAAACAGTTTTTGGGGATGCTTGGTATGCATGGTACTTACGAAGCGAATATGGCGATGCATGAGTCAGATGTAATTCTTGCAGCTGGTGCTCGTTTTGATGATCGTGTGACTAACTCTGATGTTAGTAAATTTTGCCCAAATGCGACGATCCTACACATTGATATCGATCCTGCTTCTATTTCTAAAACAGTAACAGCACACGTGCCGATTGTTGGTCCTGTTAAAGCAGTGCTGAAAGAAATGAATGAGCAAATTAAAGCGTCTTCAAGTCAGGTAGATTCTGATGCACTCAAACGGTGGTGGGAAAATATAGATCATTGGCGCGAACGCAAATGTCTGGCAGTTGAAGCAGAAGGTGATGTGATTAAACCTCAACATGCTATTCAGGCTTTGTATGAGGTTACTGCAGGTGATGCATATGTGACTTCAGACGTTGGCCAGCATCAAATGTTTGCTGCACAACATTATCATTTTGATAAACCACGTCGCTGGATAAATTCAGGTGGGCTCGGCACCATGGGTTTTGGTTTACCCGCAGCAATGGGAGTACAGCTAGCTTTCCCTGATGCGACTGTTGCCTGTGTAACTGGTGAAGGCAGTATCCAGATGTGTATTCAAGAGCTTGCGACCTGTAATCAATGCGATTTACCAATCAAAATTGTTAATTTGAATAACGAAGCACTGGGCATGGTTAAGCAATGGCAGGATATGCAGTACAGTGGACGCCATTCACAAAGTACTTATGCCGATTCGTTACCAGATTTTGTCAAACTGGCAGAAGCTTATGGACATGTTGGAGTTCGTATAGAAAAACTCAGTGAACTCAATGAAAAGCTGGCAGAAGCTTTCGCAATGAAAGATAAACTGGTGTTCATCGATATTGCTGTGGATCAAAACGAGCATATTTATCCTATGGCAATTAAAGGTGGTGGAATGAATGAAATGTTCTTAAGTAAAACGGAGAGAACATAATGCGACGAATAATTTCCATGTTAATGGAGAACGAGCCCGGGGCTTTATCTCGAGTTATCGGTTTGTTCTCTCAACGAAATTACAATATTAATTCATTAACGGTTGCGCCAACTGATGACTCAACTTTATCAAGACTGACAGTTACCACTATAGGTGATGATCGAAAAATTGAGCAAATTGTTAAACATCTGAACAAACTTGTAGATGTGGTGAAGTTGGTTGATCTTACTGAAAGTAGTCATATTGAACGCGAGCTGATGCTCATTAAAGTAAAAGTTTCGGGTGCACAACGAGCTGAAGTTATGCGATTAACAGAAGTGTTTCGTGGTGAGATTGTAGATGTAACGCCGACGAGTTATGTCGTTCAACTTACCGGAACTAGTGACAAATTAGATGCATTTATCTTAGCCTTAGATGATACATCAATTCTTGAAGTTGCTCGGACAGGAGTGTCTGGGATTTCACGTGCAGATAAAGTGCTTAATCTGTAACTTAATTAAAGTCATAAAAAAGCCCAGTTTAAACTGGGCTTTTCATTTTTTATGTACCATATTAAGCTGGTTTTTAAGTTGAAATTAAAGTTCCGAATCAGACAATAAGCCCTCAAGTAGGCCCTGCGCTTCAGCTTGATTTGATGACAATTCAATGGCCTGTCGGTAATTTCGTTCAGCCAGGTTAATGTTACCTAAGCGTTCGTAGGATTTTCCTAAATTTAAGTAAACATCAGCAAAATCAGCATAGCCTAATTCTATTGATTGGCTATAGTCTTCAATTGCCATTACGTAATTGCCGGTGTAATAAAAAGCATTGCCGCGGTTTACAAAAATCTGAGCAGCCTCCGGCAATAAGTTCATACCAATAGCAAAATCAGAAAAAGCACTGTCAATATCCCCCAAAGCAAGCCGTATCACTCCTCGGTTAGTATGGGTGGCAGCTTGGTTGCTTTTACTCATATTGACATAGCTAATGGCTAAGTCGCAGGGCTCGAGCATACTTTCTGTTGCAAAGTCTGAATTTTGAGAAGCTATCCGTGAATTTAGATAACAATCACGAGGGTAATAATCACCACCTAATAGAACCCCACTAGCTGCCGGGTCAGTTGCCAAACCAGCCATTGATTGCGCGTAAGATAGCTGTACCAAAGACAAAAGAGGCAATAGAACACACAAATAAAGTAGTTTTGATAAAGTTTTCATGGGAATAACCTCCAGGGTTTTTCAACGTTTACCCCTTTAGTATAAGAGCTTTTTAAAAATAATAATAGATAATTGGGATTGATTCTAATCAAGAATCAAAGATGTATATAAGAGGCCTGTTTAAGAGCTTATTGAATAGTATTTTTATAGTGTGATTGTTTTTAACTAAGCGCTACATTTATAGAACTAAATGAAATAAGAGGCTAGATACCTAAGATACTCCTAATATGGAAATACCTTAGATAATAAGCTTGCTTGTTATTTAAATAACTTTTTTCATGGCTGTCATATGTGATCTCAGTTTTGCTCCAACTTTTTCGATAGGATGATTACGGATAACTGCATTGATTGCGATAAGCTCGTGATCATCGACACCATTATCATTTGTATCTAAACCTTTTCCAATCACGTCAGTGTCTACTTTTGTCATAAAGTCTGCCAGTAGAGGCACTGCAGCATGAGAAAATAAATAACAACCATATTCTGCAGTGTCAGAAATTACTTTGTTCATTTCATAAAGCTTTTTACGACCAATCAAGTTAGCAATAAGAGGTGTTTCATGTAGAGATTCATAATAAGCAGATTCGGCTATTACTCCAGCAGAAGTCAGGGTTTCAAAACATAATTCGACACCGGCTTTAATCATGGCAACCATCAGCACACAATTATCATAATAAGCCTGCTCGGAAATCTCGGGAGCACCTTCTGGAGTAGATTTTTCAAAAGCAGATTCGCCAGTTTCTTCACGCCATCCTAAAAGATTAACATCATCATTGCCCCAATCTTCCATCATAGTGTTGGAGAATGTGCCATTCATGATGTCATCAATATGTTTTTGAAATAATGGCGCCATGATTGTTTTTAGCTCTTCACTTAAATGGAAAGCTTTGATTTTAGCTGGGTTAGAAAGTCGGTCCATCATATTAGTGATGCCGCCCTGTTTGAGCCCTTCAGAAACTGTCTCCCAACCGTATTGAACTAGTTTCGAAGCATAGGCAGAGTCAATACCTTGTTCAAGCATACGGTCGTAACAAAGGATTGAGCCAGTTTGCAACATGCCACAAAGAATAGTTTGTTCGCCCATTAAGTCAGATTTAACTTCTGCAATAAATGAAGAGTCGAGTACACCAGCACGATGTCCGCCAGTTGCTGCTGCATAAGCTTTTGCAATCTGATGGCCATCATCATTTGGATCATTTTCAGTGTGAACCGCAATTAAAGTGGGCACTCCAAAACCACGTTTGTATTCTTCGCGAACTTCTGTGCCTGGGCATTTTGGTGCAACCATGATGACAGTTAAGTCGTCACGAACCTGCATGCCTTCTTCCACAATATTGAAGCCATGAGAATAAGCCAGACAAGCACCTTTTTTCATTAGGGGCATGACAGTTGTAACAACAGGGCTATGCTGTTTGTCTGGTGTTAAATTCAGAACTAAATCAGCAGTAGGGACTAATTCTTCAATGGTACCAACATTGAAAGAGTTTTCAGAAGCATTGAGCCAAGATTGACGTTTTTCTTCGATGGCTATAGCTCGTAGGGCGTAAGAGATATCTAAGCCACTGTCACGCATATTTAGGCCTTGATTTAAGCCTTGTGCACCACAGCCCAAAATAACTACTTTCTTGCCTTTTAATTTTTCTACTCCGTCACTGAATTCGGATTTGTCCATAAAACGGCATTTTCCTAACTGTTCAAGTTGTAGGCGTAAAGGTAAGGTATTGAAGTAGTTCATTTAATAATTTCCACTTAGTTTAAAAGGGGGATAAATTTTAGGGGGGCAATCATAAAGAAAAAAGTGTCGGGGGTAAAATGCTTATGCTTAAAAAAGCTGTTAAATATATTGCAGAAGCATAGAATATCGCCATGAATAATGAAAATGAACAAGAAAAAGAAAAAGACGAGCTTGAGCAGGGGTCAGAACTTGATTCGCTCATTTTGATTGATGATCATGAAGAAGAAGTCAGCGAAGGTGGTCGCAAAGTTCGGCGTAAAGGCATTTTTCTTTTGCCTAATCTTTTAACCACCGGGGCGCTGTTTGCAGGGTTTTTTGCTGTTATTTCTGGAATGAATAATGATTTTCAGAATGCTTGCATTGCAATACTGGCGGCCATGTTTTTGGATGGGTTGGACGGACGAGTCGCAAGGTTAACAAATACACAGAGTGCTTTTGGTGCAGAGTTTGATTCGCTATCTGATATGGTAGCTTTTGGTGTGGCGCCCGCTTTAATTTGTTTTAGTTGGGCTTTATCTGATTTGGGTACTCTCGGGTGGACAGCTGCATTCTTTTATGTGGCTTGCACAGCTTTAAGGCTAGCGCGCTTTAATGTGCAATTAGGAACTGTTAACAAACGCTTCTTTGTTGGTCTTGCCAGCCCTGCAGCAGCGGGTTTGGTTGTGTCTATGGTTTGGGTCTGTGTTGAATATAACATTGAAGTTACAATGCCTATGTCGATATTAGCAGCGGTAGTTACGATGGTGGCAGGCTTGTTAATGGTATTGAACGTTCATTACTTTAGTTTTAAAGATATGGACTTTAAAAACCGCGTGCCGTTTTTTGTCATCCTTATGGTTATATTGTTATTTGTAATTGTGTCGTGGGACCCACCAGTGGTGTTATTCGTTATCGCCATTCTTTATGCTTTATCTGGACCAGTTTTAACTGTTTATGAATACCGGAAGAAAAAAACTAAAAAAGTAGATGTTGTAGATGAAGTGTCGAATTAAGCTATTAAATAACTTACTGGTGAATTTGTAATTTTTTCTTAGTAATCGACTCAAAGATTAATAGGTATGAAATAAAATTTGTAGAAAGATCAATAAAACGGGAAATAGAATGATTATCAAAACCAAAAAAGAAATCCCTTCATCAGAGATTACTGCTGAAACGAGTTATAAAAACCGTAGAGAATTTCTTAAGCAGAGTGCAAATGTTGCATTAGGTGTTGGCGCCGCCAGTAGTGGTTTGTTATCGCCAACTGCGTCAGCTCAAAGCGCTGCTCCTAGAAGTGCGCAACAGCTCAATCTAGCCTCTAAACCAGACTGGTTAGCTCAGAAAATGGCTTCAGCTACTCTAGCACCAAATTCTGGACCGTATACAACAGATGAAATGCTGACTCCTTATGAAGATGTCACTACCTATAATAATTTTTTTGAATATGGCACATCGAAAGACGATCCATCACGCTATGCCAGAAATTTCCAAGTTGAACCTTGGTCGGTTGAAATAACTGGAGAAGTTAATAAGCCAGGTATTTACTCACTTGAAGATATTCTCAGGCCTCATACTTTTGAAGAAAGAATTTATAGGCATCGTTGTGTAGAAGCTTGGTCTATGGTCATCCCTTGGGTAGGATTTCCTTTAGGAGATTTAATAAGCCGTTTTGAGCCTACAGGAAATGCAAACTTTGTTGAATTTCAAACGCTGATAGATAACGATCGCTTTCCTGATCAAAATTCACGATTCTCTACCATTGATTGGCCGTATCAAGAAGGCTTACGTATAGATGAAGCGATGAACCCATTAACGTTAATAGGTGTTGGAGTGTATAACGACGTATTACCGGCACAAAACGGCGCACCATTACGTTTGATAGTGCCATGGAAATATGGCATCAAAGGGATTAAGTCGATTGTACGAATTAATTTTACTAAAGAGATGCCAAGTACAAGTTGGAATGACATTAGTGCTAGGGAATATGGTTTTTATATAAACGTAAACCCTGAGGTGAGTCATCCACGCTGGAGCCAGGCTACTGAAAGACGTTTGCCTGCAGGATTATTTGATCGCAGAATTGAGACTCAAATGTTTAATGGTTATGCAGATGAGGTAGCACATCTATATGCAGGCATGGATTTAAGAGTTAACCATTAAAGAAAATAGATGGGAGTAGGTTAAAGGTGTTAATAAAGACCAAAAAAGAAATCCCTTCATCTGAAATTACGCCAGAATCTGCTTATAAACAGCGTCGTGAATTTTTAATAGGTTCAGCTAATATTGCAATAGGCGCTGGTGCACTTAGTGCTGGTTTGATTTCTCCAACAGCACTTGCTCAATCGGATGGATTGCGAAGTAGAGCACCAGAGGACCTAAATCTTGCTTCTAAACCCTCTTGGCTGGTAGATATAGTAAGGAGCAGATCTGATGCTCCTGTTATTGGCCCATATACCACTGCAGAAGCTTTAACGCCTTTTGAAGACACCACGACTTACAATAATTTTTTTGAGTTTGGCAACGGTAAGGGTGACCCTGCAAGCCGAGCTCAAGATTTTAAGATAGACCCTTGGTCAGTTGAAATTGCCGGCGAAGTGAATAAACCTGGGATGTATAACCTAGAGGACATACTGCAACCGCAGAGTCTAGAAGAAAGGATTTATCGTTTACGTTGTGTAGAAGCGTTTTCAATGGTCATTCCTTGGATCGGATTTCCTTTGGCGAATCTCATTAATCGCTTCGAACCAAATAGTAATGCGCGTTTTATTGAATTTGAAACCTTATATGATCCTGAGCAAATGCCAGGCCAGGCTGCAAGAACTTCTTCTTTGGGTTGGCCATATAGAGAAGGCTTAAGAATGGATGAAGCAATGCACCCACTAGCTATTCTTGCTGTCGGGATGTACGACGATATTTTGCCTGCACAAAACGGCGCGCCTCTTAGACTCGTTGTGCCATGGAAATATGGATTCAAAAGTATTAAGTCAATTGTGCGAATAAACTTTAGACAAGATATGCCCCGAACAGCTTGGAATGACTACGCAGAAGATGAATATGGTTTTTACTCAAATGTTAATCCTGATGTAAGTCACCCGCGCTGGAGTCAATCTTCTGAAAGGCGATTGCCTTCAGGTCTATTTGATCGCAGGATTCCAACTCAGATTTTTAATGGCTATGCCAATGAAGTGGCACATTTGTACGCTGGCATGGACTTAAGTGCTAATTTTTAATTTGAGCGAGTGCTATTTTGGTTTCATGCTAAGTAACTTACGTTTTCAGTTGGTCACTTACTGTAAAGTAAGCTTCCTCTTCGCGAGCCCATGCGCCTTGCCTGAAAATATACTATTGACTCGCTTAATTCTCTTACCCTTCAACTGCTAAATATATTGACTTGTGAAAGCTGCTTATTTTATTAAACCGTTTGTTTTTATCTTATTCCTGCTTCCTGCTCTTTATTATTTCTATGCGGTTTATTTGGCTTTTAACGGCGAGAACATATTAGGACCTGATCCTGCTCAAGCACTATCGCTAGCAACAGGGGAGTGGTCAATTCGTATTTTGGTAGCGGCATTAGCAATTACGCCATTGCGTTATTTGCTAAACATGCCGAAGCTCTGGAATTACCGACGCATGATAGGTCTATTTGGGCTGTTTTATGTAAGTTTGCATTTAATTGTGTTCTTGATGTTTTTACTGCAGTGGCAATGGGGTGATATAGGTAGAGAGATAGTAGAGCGCCCATATATTACGGTTGGTTTTACAGCCTTTATATTGTTATTGCCCTTGGGCTTGACCTCTTTTAAGGCGGCACAACGTAAAATGGGCCGGAATTGGAAAAAACTCCATAAATTAGTTTATGGCATTAATGTATTAGCAATATTGCATATCATCTGGGTGGTAAGATCTAGCTATTTCGACGCTTTACTTTATGGTTCATTAGTTTTTATGTGTTTGGGCTATAGAATAATGCGGAATTATATCCCGGCAGTTAGAAGATTTATCATTCTAAAATGAACTGTTTTAGGCTATAAAAAAAGACTTAAAAAGGCCTTAGGAAAAGGCGTTAAATATACCTATAAAAAAACTCATTTATTTTATCTTAATCCCTTGCTAGTTCTAGTCTCACGTGTATAATGCGCGCTTCCTCAATTGGGGAAGCTCTTTAACAAGTCGATCAAGTAATAGATGTGGGTGTTTACCTGACGTGTCTGCGTAAAAAAATGTAGACGAAATAGGTGAACAACTACGTTGATTCATGAGGTCTTTTTTGAAAAAAATAGATCTCACAACAGTTGTTTTATTTATTGAGTCTGATCCTCTATTGAGGACAAAAGAATAGCCATCATTAATGTCTTGTATTCTTTAATGATGCAAAAACTTTTAACTGAAGAGTTTGATCATGGCTCAGATTGAACGCTGGCGGCAAGCCTAACACATGCAAGTCGAGCGGTAACAGATCGCTAGGATCCCTTCGGGGTGACTTTGATGCTGACGAGCGGCGGACGGGTGAGTAACGCGTAGGAATCTACCCAGTAGCGGGGGATAGCTCGAGGAAACTCGAATTAATACCGCATACGCCCTAAGGGGGAAAGGCCGGGATCTTCGGACCGGTCACTATTGGATGAGCCTGCGTAAGATTAGCTAGTTGGTGGGGTAAAGGCCTACCAAGGCGACGATCTTTAGCTGGTCTGAGAGGATGATCAGCCACACTGGGACTGAGACACGGCCCAGACTCCTACGGGAGGCAGCAGTGGGGAATATTGGACAATGGGGGCAACCCTGATCCAGCTATGCCGCGTGTGTGAAGAAGGTTCTAGGACTGTAAAGCACTTTAAGCAGTGAAGAAGGCCATGTAGTTAATAGCTGCGTGGATTGACATTAACTGCAGAATAAGCACCGGCTAACTCCGTGCCAGCAGCCGCGGTAATACGGGGGGTGCAAGCGTTAATCGGAATTACTGGGCGTAAAGCGCGCGTAGGCGGTTTGGTAAGTTGGATGTGAAAGCCCTGGGCTTAACCTGGGAACTGCATTCAAAACTGCCAGGCTAGAGTACGATAGAGGGGGGTAGAATTTCTAGTGTAGCGGTGAAATGCGTAGATATTAGAAGGAATACCAGTGGCGAAGGCGGCCCCCTGGATCGATACTGACGCTAAGGTGCGAAAGCGTGGGGAGCAAACAGGATTAGATACCCTGGTAGTCCACGCCGTAAACGATGTCAACTAGCCGTTGGGAGGGTAATCCTTTTAGTGCCGCAGCTAACGCTCTAAGATGACCGCCTGGGGAGTACGGTCGCAAGATTAAAACTCAAATGAATTGACGGGGGCCCGCACAAGCGGTGGAGCATGTGGTTTAATTCGATGCAACGCGAAGAACCTTACCAGGTCTTGACATCCTGAAAATCCTTTAGAGATAGAGGAGTGCCTTCGGGAATTCAGTGACAGGTGCTGCATGGCTGTCGTCAGCTCGTGTCGTGAGATGTTGGGTTAAGTCCCGTAACGAGCGCAACCCTTGTCCTTAGTTGCCAGCACATAATGGTGGGAACTTTAAGGAGACTGCCGGTGACAAACCGGAGGAAGGTGGGGACGACGTCAAGTCATCATGGCCCTTACGACCTGGGCTACACACGTGCTACAATGGCCGGTACAAACGGTTGCCAACCAGCGATGGGGAGCTAATCCGAGAAAACCGGTCGTAGTCCGGATTGGAGTCTGCAACTCGACTCCATGAAGTCGGAATCGCTAGTAATCGTGAATCAGCATGTCACGGTGAATACGTTCCCGGGCCTTGTACACACCGCCCGTCACACCATGGGAGTGGGTTGCAAAAGAAGTGGGTAGTCTAACCTTTGGGAGGACGCTCACCACTTTGTGATTCATGACTGGGGTGAAGTCGTAACAAGGTAGCCCTAGGGGAACCTGGGGCTGGATCACCTCCTTAACGATTCGCAGCACGTCGGTAAGCATTCACATCTATTACTTGATCCTTGCAATGGGGCTATAGCTCAGCTGGGAGAGCGCCTGCCTTGCACGCAGGAGGTCAGCGGTTCGATCCCGCTTAGCTCCACCAAGCTTTTTAGCAAGTTCTTTAACAAATCGTAGACATATCAAATCAAATTTTTTAAGGCTTATTTTTTTGTGATGAGAAAAATAGGTGCTTAAAAAGCGAAGTACTGTACAAGCGCAAATTATGTGTGTGTTTATTGGTGGTTCTTTATTAAGTTTTGCTTTTTCACAAAAGTAAAAGTCTGTAGTCCTTAACTTGTGACTATAGTTTCGAAAGATTTCTTTATGAAGTTTTAGATCTTATAAAAGAACAACGTTACGACGATACGATCCTTCTTTCTGTAGTACGTAAGTTGTCAGCTTACGAGAGAGTCTGAGATTATATGGTCAAGTGAATAAGCGTACGTGGTGGATGCCTTGGCAGCCAGAGGCGATGAAGGACGCGGTAGGCGGCGAAATGCCCCGGGGAGTGGTCAAACACACTTTGATCCGGGGGTGTCCGAATGGGGAAACCCACTCTATTTATAGAGTATCTTACACTGAATACATAGGTGTATGAGGCGAACGCAGGGAACTGAAACATCTAAGTACCTGTAGGAAAAGAAATCAAACGAGATTCCCTTAGTAGCGGCGAGCGAAAGGGGACTAGCCGAGATTGATAACGTTAGTGGAACAAGTTGGAAAACTTGACAATATAGGGTGATAGTCCCGTACACGAAAATTTTATCGATACATATTAAGTAGGTCGGGACACGAGTTATCTTGACTGAAGATGGGGGGACCATCCTCCAAGGCTAAATACTCCTGGCTGACCGATAGTGAACAAGTACCGTGAGGGAAAGGCGAAAAGAACCCCTGTGAGGGGAGTGAAATAGATCCTGAAACCGCGTACGTACAAGCAGTAGGAGCCCTTCGGGGTGACTGCGTACCTTTTGTATAATGGGTCAGCGACTTATTGTAGCTAGCAAGGTTAACCGTTTAGGGAAGCCGTCGGGAAACCGAGTCTTAATAGGGCGTTAGTTGGTTGCAATAGACCCGAAACCGAGCGATCTATCCATGGCCAGGTTGAAGGTGCCGTAACAGGCACTGGAGGACCGAACCCACTTATGTTGAAAAATGAGGGGATGAGCTGTGGATCGGAGTGAAAGGCTAATCAAGCTCGGAGATAGCTGGTTCTCCTCGAAAACTATTTAGGTAGTGCCTCGTGTTTGTCCACTGGGGGTAGAGCACTGTTTCGACTAGGGGGTCATCCCGACTTACCAACTCGATGCAAACTCCGAATACCAGTGAGATTTATCACGGGAGACACACGGCGGGTGCTAACGTCCGTCGTGGAAAGGGAAACAACCCAGACCATCAGCTAAGGTCCCAAATACCAGTTAAGTGGGAAACGATGTGGGAAGGCTTAGACAGCTAGGAGGTTGGCTTAGAAGCAGCCATCCTTTAAAGAAAGCGTAATAGCTCACTAGTCGAGTCGGCCCGCGCGGAAGATATATCGGGGCTAAAATTGGTAACCGAAGCTATGGGTGCGTCCTTATGGGCGTGCG
>JAQWMX010000008.1 GCA_029246545.1 Gammaproteobacteria bacterium | reverse complement strand
AGAGTTGGCAAGAGATGTTGGGATGAAGATGTTTTTTAGGGTTGATCATTTAATAGATGCTAATGGAATTGTTCAACACTTAGCCCTGGGACCGACTTCGTTAGTAGAGAAGGTTAAAGAGTTGCAGCCCAAATTAGGTTTTGGACAAGCTATGGCTGAGCTTTCCAATCAATATATTTTAAACGGATCTAATGAAGGAAACTCTGCCCAGAAAAGGACTGGTCCTTATTCGCTTGATAACCAAACTGCTCTGGTATCCTGGATTATGGTTTAGATGCATTTTTTATATGCAAGAGATAAATTAATTTAATAATACAGATTTTTTTTAAATAAAATAAAAATTAAAACAAAGGAAATTTAAAATGGCTCTACCTCCAAATATAAGTGAAACTGAATTTGCTTCAGCCCTCAATGAATTCGTGGGTGCCGTTGGTCCAGACTGGGTTTTCAGCTCAGATGCCGATGTTGCTCTTTATCGTGATTCTTATTCTCCCTTATGGGGCGAAGAAGAAGAAAGAATAGCTTCCGCAGCAGTTGCTCCTGCTAATGTCGAAGAAGTTCAGCAAATCGTCCGTATTGCTAATCGTTATCGTATACCCCTATATCCGATTTCCACTGGCAGAAATCTGACTTATGGCGGTGCCGCTCCTAATTTGTCTGGAAGCGTGGTGTTAGACCTGAAACGCATGAATCGCATCATAGAAGTTAATGATAAAAGGAATTATGCCCTGGTTGAACCTGGTGTTTCTTATTTTGATCTTTATAACTATATTACTGAGCGTGGTCTAAAAGTGATGCTCGATATCCCGGATCCCGGTTGGGGTAGCCCTATAGGTAATAGCCTTGACCATGGTGTTGGTTATACGGTGGGGCCATATCGTGACCATTTTGGTTCACACATCGGCCTAGAAATTGTGAGTGCTGAAGGAGAACTAATCCGGACAGGCGCTGGGGCTGTACCAGGTTCTGATGCCTGGCAAGATTTCCATTATGGTGTAGGCCCATCCATTGATGGTTTGTTTGCCCAATCCAATTTTGGTATCGTCACTAAAATGGGTGTGAAACTTATGCCTATGCCTGAAACTTTTATGACGGGCACAGTGACTGTTCCTCGCTACCAAGATCTGCAAGCAATGATCGAAGAGGTAAACTATCTGGAAGATTCTTTGTTAGTCGGTATGCCATGGTATGGAAGCCCCGCTGGTAGAGGGCTGTTTGATCCGGCCACAAATGCAGATCTTATGCAAAATGGTTGGCCTTCCGTTGAGCAACTCGAAGAGTTTGTCAGTGCTCAAAATAAACCAGCCTGGTCAGTGACTTTTCAGTTTTATGGCCCGGAAGAAGTCGTTCGAGCGACCTGGACGGCGGTACAACGCCGTTTCCGAGATAAATTTTCTGGTGCTGCTTTTGAAGAAGAGGACTTCTACAATTTACCCATCCCTGATGAAGATATTCCTGCTTTGCCAGATAAAGTTCGCCTAGGCATTCCTAGCCTGGAAATTTTTCATATCGTAAACAGAAACCCCATGAATGATAATGATCCGCCCGATGGACATGCCGATATGTTCGCCATGGCACCTAGAACGGCTGAAGGTGTGCATACTGCTGCTCGGGTTATAGCTGAGGCTTTTCAGGAATTGGATTTTCCAGCAGCGACCCATCCTTTTTCGACTCCGGTAACTTATTACTCGAGAGCTTTTATTGTGGGGGTAGTAGTGCCAACCTGGAGAGATCCCGCTAAAAATGCTGCAATGCGGGCATTATATGAAAGATGTCTGGATAAAATTGCCGAGCAAGGCATGGGCACTTATCGAACAAATCTAGCTTTTCAAGATCACGCTGTCAGTAAATACAGTTTTAACGATAACGCATTGCTGAAATTCCAAGAAAAACTCAAAGATGGCATTGATCCTAATGGCATAATTTCACCAGGACGTTATGGCATCTGGCCTGCCAACATGAGGAATAACCGCGGATGAGAAAATTAACTATTTTATGTTTCTTGCTAGTCTCACTCTTAGGTACCGCGCAAGCTCAGGAGCTTAGCCCCACAGAGGCAAGCGGAAAAGTAGTATTTGATAAATGGTGTGAACCTTGCCATGGAAGAATAGCCGGTGGAGTCTTTGGTGGTTTTGGAGCACATGCTTTACCAGGCACTTCGGCGCTTGGTGTTAAATACAAAGGTGATTTACCAGCTGTGCTAGAAGACAGAGTTGATCTTCAACCCATCTATATCAGAACTATTGTCCGAAATGGTTTATACGGGATGCCTATTACCCGTAAGACAGAAGTAAGCGATGCTGATCTGGACAATATCATCGCTTACCTTACACGAAATCAATAACAGTGCGAGAGCGGTTGCAGCAAGGGTTGCTGACATAGTGAATTATCGATTCTCTAATGTCCGCTTTTGGCCGAAAGCAGACCTTTCATTATCTCAAATAAACTCACTGATATTTATCAAGTGCTGTCAGTCGCCACGACCTACTAGCTTATTGGCGCGCTGTAAATTACTTTGACGATTCTAAATCGGCTATATTCCTAAGCTGTTGCGACTTTATAGGTCCACTTTCCATAAACAAATAAACCAAAGGCCGATACCAATCCTACCGCCGCCATGACATACCACAGCTGACCTATATTGTGAGACTGGTACAATAGCTCCGTCACCTGTGTCGCGCTTTCTCCGCTAGATTCAACCAAATAAGAAAACGCTTCACCATTTGGAATTTCATCAATAGTTGATTGATCAATCCCATTTTCTGCAAGAAGCTGTCTGGAAAAGGTTTCTTTCGATGCCCACTTATCATACCAACTTGGTCCAAGCTTACCCTCCAGTGTCCAGCCTATTCCAATCGGTGCTTGAGTAAATCCCAAGTACATAGCTTTCTTGTCTGAAGGCGCAATATTGCCTAGGTACTCACTCGACTTGGGGCTGGCTAGCATCTCACCAACTGAAAAAACAACGATTGCTAATACCAATAACCAGGCCGCGCTGAGTCCACCCACCAAAATAAGCCCAGCAGAAAGCAAGAATGTTCCTATAGCCATGCTATTGGCCGCTTTCATTCGCGCAGACAAACCGGCGACAAAAAAACAGGTCAACATAATGATGAATGAATTAAGATTAAAAAGGCCGGCGGGATTGATCGACATTCCGTCGTCTGTAAGACCCATCATAAAATGAGCAAATGAATTCTGCGTGCCGTCATCACCAAATAAAGTAGTGACTATCGTACTGGTGTCTATCCAGTCTCTAATGTGCAATGGCAATACATCAAAAAAAGAATACAACATGAACCAGAAGCCAGAAAACAATATGACGTAGTAGACCAGAATCGGTCGCTTGAATTCGGTGATAGCTTCCCTCCACAGTGAAGGTTCAACGAGTTCTCCAGCTTTAATTTTCGCTCTTCTTGCAAGGCGTTCTTCTTTGTCAGGCTCCTTGTATACCAGCAATAAGATTAGATTGAGCATTATCATGGCAGCATTCACGTAGAACATTGTGTCCCAGGAAAGTTGACGCATTTGTATAGCAATCAGTGTGCCGAAGTAGCCACCAATGTTTACTGTCTGATAGAACACCCCCCAAGCGATGGAAGAATTGCTGCGATTCGTAGACTTTACAATGGTCCCTTGTATGCCGGGTTTAAATATCGCAGTGCCAAAAGCTACGAGTATGGCTCCAATCATAAAGCCCCAGTAAGAAACGAACATAGCCATTACTACATAACCAGCAATCTTAAATATCGTTGCTGCGAAAATTGTTTCTTTGTAACCAAAGCGATCAGAAAGCCCGCCGGTAATCACAGGTACCCATGTTTGAACCAGCGCCCAGATAAAGAAGATATTACCAAGCTGAGTTGCAGTGATGCCGAGTCCACCTTCGGATACCGGTGCTGTGGCATATAAGGCGGCATTATTGCGGACACCGTAATAGGCAAAGCGCTCTATCATCTCCATGCCACCACAGATCCAAAACACATACGAGAGAGACACTAGTCCCGCCCAGATACCAAGCTGCTCTACGTCTTTTATTGTGTTGGATTTATTATCGTTATTAATTGTAGTCATGGTGACTTAGTTCTACTGATCTGATTACTGTCTGAAAAATCTTTTAAACTGACTAAAAACATCATTTATATTTCATCGACCATAGATTGTCTGATGATATCCCAGGCTTCTTCGACATCATCAACAAAAACGAAATGTTCCATATCCTCTGGGCTCGCCATCCCTTCTTCAACAAATACATCGAAATTTATCAAGCGTTGCCAATATTCTTTGCCAAATAACAGTATCGGCATGGGCTCAATTTTTCCGGTCTGCACCAAAGTTAAGGCTTCAAAAACTTCATCCATGGTGCCAAAACCACCGGGAAAGGCGACAATAGCTCGAGCCCTTAAGAGGAAATGCATTTTACGAATAGCAAAATAATGGAATCGAAAACAAAGCTCAGGGCTTATGTAAGAATTAGGATATTGCTCATGTGGCAACACAATGTTTAAACCTATTGACTCATATCCAGCCTCATTAGCGCCACGATTAGCGGCTTCCATGATGCCGGGGCCACCACCTGTGACTACATATAAATCAGGGCAGCTATCGCAACCTGACTTATTGGATATAAGTGCTGAAAGCTCATTTGCTTGTTGATAATAGGGATTTTTTTCTTGGGTACGTGCACTGCCAAAAATGACAACAGTGTGTTCAATTCCATGTTTCTTTAATTCGGTTTCTGGTTTATCTAATTCCAGTAATAACCGCAGTGGACGTTGTTCATCTGCCAATAAATAATCAAGATCATCAAATGCTAATCGGTACGCCGATGAATTTATCTGCGCCTCTGCTTGTGGAGGCTTACCTTTATGCTGAGCATGAAATCTATCTTCGGCAGCATCATGAAATAAATGTCCTGGCTGTCTGCGCTTTTCTCGATCCTCTTTAAGCAATTTTTTTTTCACGCGAACCTCCTATTTTTTTATTCTTTTCTTTCGCATCAATTTTGTTGCAAACTTGCATCAAGTTCATTTAAGCGATCAACCGTACCTATATCAGACCATTCACCTTGGTAATACTCTGCACTAACTTTTCCTTGTTTTATTGCAGACTCATATAAAGTTGCCAATGGTAGTTTTTCTACTGCCAAATTTTCAAATAGAAGAGGGTTTAACACTGCTAATCCACTATAAGTTAAGATTTTTTCTGCCACTTTTAGCGGGTCGATTAGGGTTAAATTACCATTACCCCCCAACACATAATCACCTTTAGGATGCTGCGGAGGATTATCAACCATGACTAAATGCGCTAATTGCTCCATATCAGAATAAGTGTTTAAAGCCGAAAAAGAATAATCGGTCCAGAGATCCCCATTCACTAAAATGAAAGGCTCATTACCTAATAAAGGCAAGGCGTTAATAATCCCACCAGCCGTGTTCAAGGGCTCACCTTCAGCAGAATAAACAATATTGGAACCAAAGCGACTACCGTCCCCTAGAGCTGCCACTACTTGCTCTCCTAACCAGGCATGATTAATTACTAGTTCTGTGAACCCAGCTTGATTCAGGCTCTCAATTAAATATTCTATTAAAGGTTTGCCGCCTACAGGTAGCAGAGGTTTCGGAACTTTCTCAGTCAATGGCCTCATCCTTTGCCCTTTCCCTGCAGCTAGTATCATAACCTTCATAGATCGTTTCCTTTACTTTCTCTTACATCCCTACTTTCTTTTTTTCCAAAAGACAGAATTTTATTTTCTGCATCCTTCATGACATTAATCTCAAGCCAAACGTGAAAATCATTTAATTCAGTGTGTTCGGCTGCCACCTGATAAAGATAAGATAAGGTGCGCGGAATATCAGTCAAGTAAGTAATTTTTTGATCGCGTAAATATAAACGTGAAAAAATTCCAATCGCTTTCAAATGCCTTTGCGCGCCCATTAAATCAAAACTCTTTATGAAAACACCTTCTTCAATATCAAAAATATTTTGCTGTATAGCTAACTTTCTATATTCCAAGGCCCAACTGTGCACCTGTGATAAGGGCCAAGCGATATAACAGTCTTTTAATAAGGAAACTAAATCATAAGTGGCCGGCCCTTTAACTGCATCTTGGAAATCTATTACACCTATCGATGAACCCATAGTAGACGCAGTATCGAGCTGAAGTAAATTTCTAGAATGGTAATCTCGGTGTACACATAGTTGATCTTGAGAAAGTGCAGACTGACTTAAATTGTCAAACGCTAAACTCAAAATTGATTTATCTTTATCACTTAGCGTTAATTTAAGAATGCCTTCACAAAACCAGTGTTGGAATAATTCCATTTCTTGTAGCAGCTTTTCTTCTGAGAATGGCGGCAGTTTTTCAGTAGGAACTTTTTGAATTAATAACAATTCTTTGAAAGCCTGTTGATAAATAGGGGAAGCATCTGTTCCGCTAGCAGTTAACCCTTGAGCCTGTTTTAATTTTGACCAAAGCAGTGTGTCCCCAAAATCTGATATGCAAAGAAAGCCTTGCTCAAGATTAAGCTTATAAATAAGAGGAACCTGTACCCCCTGCTTTCTGAAAGTTTCTGCGATATCGACAAAGGCCTGACTATTTTCTTTGTCGGGAGGTGCATCTACCAAAATATATGATTCATTCTGGCTTTGAGCACGAAAATATCGACGAAAACTAGCATCACCTTGAACCAAGCTGATATTAAAATCGTTAGAATCTGCACTTGGTGATAGCTCACCGAGTATACTTTGAAACCAATTCTGAAGAGATTGGGTACGATGGTGATTGTCTATTGTTGAACCCTCAGACATACTTCCCCTGAGCTTCCCTTGTTTAGCTTGAAAAGAGTAATTAAAATCAATTATGCCTATACAACCTGGATTTTAGAAGTGACCTGCAAAACCAAGCGGTTCAATTATTCCAAGCTAATGCCTTTCCCTAATCCACACATCACAACTCCGCTTGTGACAATTGTAACATTGTTACTTTTTAATCAATCTTTCGCGCAACAAAATACTCCAGAAGTATCTGTTGAAAGCTGGGTAAGTTTGCAAGATTTAAGTGCAGAACAGCTTGCACAAGTCCCGAATGCTTGTTGTGGTCTCTATTTAGCCTCAGACCTACCAACTGCAATTACAGATGGCAGTTTATTACTTAGCGTAGGGAATGGAGAGTTTAACGGTGAAACTCAACAAACAATAATCACCGAAGGTATAGATCTTCGATATGAAAATGTCTGGTTACAAGCTGAGAACGGACTATACGATCAGTTAAGATCAGTTATCGAGTTAAACGGCAATATTCGTTTGCGTCAACCTGAACTGACAATAGGGGCTTCTTCTGCGAATTTTAGTCAAGCTGATGCCAGCGCAGAATTACTCAATAGCTCTTATGTACTGTTAGAACAAGCTGCGCGTGGTAATGCAGAGTCTATTATTTTCCGTAATGCTGATGGCTCCCTTAGCATCACTGAAGGTAGTTATACCGTCTGTGAACCAGGTGATAACAGCTGGCTATTAGTTGGAGAAAATATTGAACTGAATCAGCAAACGGGACGTGGCACGGCCCGAAACGTCATGTTGCGGATCAAAGATATTCCTGTTTTACCAATTCCATATATTAGCTTTCCTATAAACGATGAAAGAAGTTCTGGCTGGCTTTACCCTAGTGTTGGCAATACCCAAGAAGGTGGGTTTGAAATATCCGCCCCTTATTATTTCAATCTTGCGCCTAATTATGATGCAACCATTACACCTCGATTGATGACCGAAAGAGGTTTGATGTTAAACCTTGAGGCAAGGCAGCTTGGCGAAAATTCCAACAACACACTTGAGCTGGCTTATCTTCCCGACGATGCTCAATATGATGCACTTACACAAGCCCTACCACTTTCAGAAAGTCCTCCTCAAGCTAAGCGCTGGCAGATAAATTATTTGGGGGCTGCAGATTTAACAGATTCTTGGAGCGCTTCAGCTGATTTCTCAGCCATTAGTGATCTAGATTTTTACCAAGATTTTGGTAATGACGGTTTAACAGACACCAGCAGAAGTTACTTATATCGCCAAGGGGAAATCAACTATTGGCAACCTAATTGGCATTTGCAAGCAGCTCTACAAAGCTATCAGCTAATCGATCAATCACTCAACAATTTAAACAAGCCCTATTCCAGCCTTCCCCGCATTAATCTTGACTATGATCAGCGAACTGATAAGGGCCTACTCTATGGTATCGATACCGAATATGTGTATTTTGATCGTAATTTTGATGCCTCTACTTTTACTCAGGCAGAAATAAATAATGGAGTTTTACTATCTGGCCAACGTTTGTCGCTGGAACCCAAACTAGCTTGGGATTGGAAAACGCCTGGACTGTTTATTAATCCTGAAATCAAATATAAATATGCTTCTTACCAACTCAACGATCAAGGCCTAGCAAACTCTGATCAACCCGAACGAGGTATTTTTGTTGGGCAATTCGACAGTGGTATGATTTTCGACAGGCCATTAGATTTGCAGGGCACGGAATTTACCCAAACACTAGAGCCCAGGCTTTATTACCTTTACAGTGAATATGAAGACCAAAGTGATATTCCATTATTTGATACAGCCAATTTAACCTCAGGTTACAATCAATTATTTCGTGAAGATCGTTTTAGTGGCAAAGATAGGATTGGTGACAGTAATCAACTCACACTGGCACTGAGTTCACGAATTCTTAATAGTAAGGGGCAAGAAAAAGCACAGCTTAGTGTTGGACAAATTTACTACTTTGAAGATCGTAGAGTTAGTCTGAACACGCCAATAACAGCCCTACAACAATCAAGCTCTTCAGTCGTAGGTGACTTCAGTTACAACTTTAGTGAAAACTGGCGACTAAGAGCCTTTAATGAATGGAATACTGATAACGATAATTTTAATAACGGCAATTTTCAATTTCGTTATCAATCTGATATAAATCACATCCTAAATTTGAGCTACCGCTATCGAAAGAGCCCTAATTTACCCGGCCTTATAAAACAAACAGATTTTTCAACATTATGGCCAGTAGCAGATAATCTAAAGTTTATTGGCCGCTGGAATTACGATCACGAGTATAATCGAAATTTGGAAACTATAATCGGGCTGGAATTTAGTAACTGTTGCTGGGATATGCGGGTAGTTGCACGCAAATGGGTTGATAACACCGAAATCTTTGGTGCAAGAGCTGAAGAAAACACAGGTGTTTTCCTACAATTTGAACTTAAAGGGCTTGGCAACATCTTAGGTGGTAGTATTGATTCATTAATCGGAGAAAGCATTACAGGTTTTAGATCTTATGCAGAAAACTATTAAATTTTTAATTTCACTCGCTTTATTGCTGACTATCCTTCCTATTCAAGCTCAGATAAATGACAGAGTTATTGCTATTGTTGATGATGAAGTCATTTTAAAAAGTGAGCTCGATTCTCGCATGGTCAATGTAATGGAACAAATAGAATCGGGAACTATCCCCAGAGGCATACCTATTGAAGAATTAGAAAGCCAGTTGTTAGATCAACTTATTATGGAAAATCTGCAATCCCAGCTCGCTATTCGTTCAGGTATTCGCATAGATGATAATACTTTAAACCAGGGCCTAGCTCGAATTGCTGATCAAAATAATATGAGTTTCGATGAATTCCGCGCAGCACTCAACCAAGATAACCAGTATCAGTCTTTCAGAGAGCAAATTCGGCAAGACATGATGCTCAATAATTTGCAAACCGGTTCTATCAATCAACGAATCACTATTACTCGCCAAGAAATCGAAAACTATCTCCGCTCTGAAGCAGCTCAAGCAGACATTGCGCCAGAATACCGTGTGCAACATGTGCTAGTGCCAGTCGACAACCCTGTACAAACAGCTCTTCAAGAAGAGCTTGCTGATCTTATTTATCAACAGATTTTAGATGGTGCAGACATATTAGAACTTGCTGCATCCAGACAAATTCTTGGGCTTCCATTAGGCGGTGGTGATCTGGCTGGCTGGAGAAAAGTTGAATCATTACCAACGATGTTTCGTGCTGTAGTGCCAGATTTGGATGTTGGTGAAACTACTGTACCTTTCACCAGTGACAGTGGATTTCACATTGTTAAATTAATAGAAAAACGCGGCGGAGTAGATTTACAAGTAAATCAAAACCAGGTCCGCCATATCCTTATTCGGCCCAATGAAATTCGCACTCCACAACTAACAGAAGAACTCATCTTTGAGCTTTATCAGCAAATACTAGATGGTGAAGATTTTGGCGACTTAGCACGAGTCTATACTAATGATCCCGGCTCTATGGTTTCTGGTGGTGACCTTGGATGGATAACTGAAGGGATGCTCCCTGTTGTTTTTGAAACAACTCTTAATAATTTAGATATTGGAGAGCTGTCTCAACCATTTCAAAATGAAGATGGCTGGCATATTGCTCAACTTTTAGATAGACGAGTCGAAGATGTTACAGAAGAGAATGCTCGCTTTCAGGCTGAACAAATTTTGCGCGAACGCAAATACGATAATGAATTGGAAAACTGGCTTACTGAAATCCGAGATACAGCTTATATCGATATAAGGCTTGGAGAAAGCGATTAGCCAAACTGCTCTTATTGCCGTTACACCCGGTGAGCCTGCAGGTATCGGCCCTGATATCTGCATACAACTGGCACAATCCTACATAGCAGAAAACAATCCAATTTTTACAGCTGCCACGCCTATTTTTATTGCCGATCAAAACCTAATGGCTGAAAGAGCTGAGCTGCTAAATCTGAATATTCCGATAAAATCATATGCAGAATTCAGCTCTGATGATAAAGCCATGTGGGTAGTTCCAGCTGTGCTAAATAAACCGGCGCAATGTGGTGTGCTTGACACAAATAATGCCAACTATGTTCTTGGCTGTCTTGATCAAGCCATTAGCGGCTGTTTAAACAAAAGTTTTCAAGCTTTAGTTACTGGCCCAGTCCAAAAAAGTATTATTAATGAAGCTGGAATTACTTTTAGTGGTCATACTGAATATCTGGCTGAACATTGCAATCAAGATACAGTCGTTATGATGCTAGCTACAAGTAAACTAAAAGTAGCATTGGTAACAACACACCTACCTTTAAATAAAGTCTCGGCAGCGATCACAAAACAACACCTGGAACGGACTATTCGTATTCTTCATCAAGATCTCCAACAAAAATTTAAACTCAGTAAGCCTTGTATACTGGTTTGTGGTTTAAATCCGCATGCTGGAGAGAACGGGCATTTAGGGCGTGAAGAAATTGAAACAATCGAACCAGTGATTGAAATGTTAAAAGGTGAAGGTCTAGACTTAAAAGGGCCTTTACCAGCCGACACCGTATTTACACCTAAATATTTAGATTCGGCTGATGCTGTTCTTGCTATGTATCATGATCAGGGTCTACCCGTTTTGAAATCCCAAGGATTTGGTGAAGCAGTTAACATAACACTAGGCCTACCAATCGTTCGCACCTCTGTAGACCACGGAACTGCTTTAGACTTAGCTGGAAGCGGTAAGGCTGATATGAGTAGCTTGTTAGCTGCTTTCACGATGGCAGCTGGGATGAGTTGCGATCCAAATGTCTGATAAGAAATTTAAACATCGAGCCAGAAAGCGCTTTGGCCAAAATTTCCTTACCGATCCTACAATTCTTGAGAAAATTATAAAGGCAATTGCGCCGGATTCAGTAGATAAAATTATTGAAATTGGCCCAGGCCAAGGAGCTCTCACTGAGCTTATATTAGGCAGTGACGTTGAATTACATGCAATTGAAATTGACCGTGACCTAGCCGCTTACTTGCGCGAAAAAAATGCCGATAAAACTAACTTCCATCTACATGAAAATGATGTCCTAAAAGTAGATTTCAACTCGTTGCTTTCAGATACACAACCGGCGCGTATTATCGGTAATTTACCTTACAACATTTCCACGCCTTTAATTTTTCACTTACTCAAATATTTGCCTGGCATTAAAGACATGTTATTTATGCTGCAACTGGAAGTCGTTGAACGTATGGCAGCCTTACCTAACTCAAAAAGCTATGGCCGCCTTAGTATTATGGTGCAATATTTCTGTCGAGTTGAGAAATTATTTAATGTGCCGCCTTCTGCTTTTTCGCCAGCACCAAAAGTTGAATCAGCAATTGTGAAACTCACTCCTCATGACCTTGCTCCAGATGAATTAGCTACACCTGATGATCTCACTAATTTGTTGCGGCAAGCATTTGCGCATCGCAGAAAAACATTACGTAATAATTTAAGTAGTTTAATTAGTGCTGACGAATTGGAAAGCTTAAATATCAATCCCGGCTTAAGACCTGAAAACCTTTCTCTTGATGACTATGTTAGAATCTGCAAACATTTACAATAAGCCGAAGTATTAAGTTCGAGTCGTATGCAATGGACCAAAAATCAACAGCAGAAAGTGGCATCCTAATCAGCGTAAAAACACGTTATCTCGATAAACAATCAGATATTCTTACTAACGCCCACGCTTTTTCTTACACCATCAATATACAAAACAATCGAAATGATACTGTGCAATTATTAAATAGGCATTGGGTTATTACTGATCAAAATAACAAAGTTGAAGAAGTGAAAGGCAAAGGTGTGGTTGGTCAGCAGCCATTTATAAAACCTGGTGAAAGTTATCAATATTCAAGCGGTACCGTAATCAATTGCAATATCGGCGATATGCAAGGCAGTTACACCATGCAGGCCTCTAATGGAGAAAACTTTGAAGCAGAAATTCCTCTGTTTGTATTGGCAACGCCCAATATGCTTCACTGAATCCATTGCGATAACTGAGCTGGAGCACTAGCAATATGGCAGTTTACGCAGTAGGGGACATTCAGGGATGTTATGAGCCTCTCATCAAACTCCTAGATAAAGTTAATTTTGACCCTGCTAAAGATCGTTTATGGGCTGTGGGTGATTTGATTAATCGCGGCCCAGACTCACTCAAAACTTTACGCTTCTTAAAGCAATTAGGACCAGCCTTTACTGCAGTTCTTGGAAATCACGATTTACACTTTATAGCTCTGGCTACCGGAGCATTTGATGGCGGCAAAAAGAAAACCCTAAAAAAACTATTAGCCGCATCGGACTGTGCCGAACTTTGTGAATGGGTCCGAAATTTACCCATTTTGCACCATGAAAAATTAGATACTGATTCAGGTAAGCAAGCATTCTTAATGGTTCATGCTGGCTTAGCTCCAGGATGGAGCCTTAAACAAGCCCTTGGTTATGCTAAAGAAATTGAAGATGTCTTACGTGGAGAAACTTACACCACATTCCTTACTAAGATGTACGGCGATCAACCCGATATTTGGCATGATGGACTCACAGGGATGGAGCGCTTACGTGTATTGACTAATTACTTCACGCGAATTCGTTTTTGTAATAAAGAAACCCAACTAAACCTTGCCATAAAAACTGGAGCTAGTACGGCACCCAAAGGATTTAAACCCTGGTATAAATACCAAAAGCTCAGCAAAGAAATGACTATACTATTTGGTCATTGGGCAACACTTAATGGTGTGACAGATACCGAGAATGTCTACGCCCTAGATACTGGCTGTGTATGGGGCCGCTCTATGACTGCTTTACGTCTAGAAGATAAACAAATATTCTGTACCGACTGTAATTGAAAAAAATTAAACTGTTATTGTGAAAACCTATCTCGTTGGCGGCGCTGTCCGCGATAAATTACTTGGTTTACCTGTTAAAGACAGGGATTGGGTCGTGGTCGGCTCATCTTCAGAGGCTATGCTTGAATTAGGCTACCAACAAGTTGGTAAAGATTTTCCTGTGTTCCTTCACCCTGAAACAAAAGAAGAATATGCTCTAGCACGCACCGAAAAAAAAACCGGCCTAGGTCATTCCGCCTTTAGTGTCGACACCACCCCAACCATCACAATCGAAGAAGATTTATTACGCAGAGATCTAACCATCAATGCCATGGCTGAAGATGATGAAGGCAATCTAATTGATCCCTATGGCGGCCAGGAAGATTTGAAAAATAAAACTCTTCGCCATGTTTCTTCTGCATTTTCGGAAGACCCTTTACGCGTCTTACGTGTTGCACGATTTTCAGCACGCTTTGCACATTTGGGCTTTGAGGTTGCTCAAGACACTCTAGAGCTTATGCAACACCTTGTGAATAGCAGCGAACTTGACGAACTTCCTGCTGAGCGAGTTTGGCAAGAATTTAGAAGAGCGCTTACAGAAATTACACCAGCTTTTTTCTTTATTACTTTACGAGATTGTTATGCTTTAGGTGTAGTGATGCAGGAAATAGAAAGTTTATTTGGAATCTCTCAAGATAAAGCCCGGCTTAGTTTACTGGCGTTGACTAAAGCAGCAGAACTTACTCCTGATACTGCAGTGCGCTTTTCAGCACTATGTTATGAACTTCCAATAACTCATGAATTTTCCTTAATTAAAAACATAAGAAAGCTAGAAGCCTTATGTCAGCGATTAAAAATTCCAAACGATCACAAGGAACTGGCTTCAATTACCTGCCTGCATTGGGACAGTTGTACTGCGATAACACTACATGAAGCAGAACCAATATTAAGACTTTTTGAAGATTGCGATGCTCTTCGACGACCAGAGCGCTTTCAGTTTTTTCTTCTTGCTTGTAAAGCAATACGCAAAGCCTCGGATGAAAACGAAGCGCATATTGATTTTAGAAACCGTTCTTTGTTAAACCTAGTCAAGCTTTGCCAAGATGTCGATTCCAGTGCAGTAATCGAAGCAGGTTATGAAAAAGAGGAAATTGGTATTCAGCTGCGTTTGCTACAACTAGAAGCAATAGAAGATTACATAAAAAATTTAAACCATGAGGACTGAAACACCTCAAGCAAAAGTTGCTCTTATTACAGGTGGTGCAGCAAGAATTGGTGCTTGTTTAGTCAGACACTTGCATAAAACCGGCTACAATATTGCTCTGCATTATCGCCATTCAAAAACTTCGGCAGACGCTTTAGCAGTTGAATTAAATGAAATACGTGCTGACTCTGTTTACTGCATTAAAGCTGACCTTTTAAATAATGAAGCCATCGATACCATGGTTAAAGATACTTTAACTCGCTGGAGTAAAATCGATGTTCTTGTCAATAATGCCTCCAGCTTTTTCCCAACACCGTTGCCAAGTATCAATGAAGAACAATGGCGCGATTTAATGGGAACTAATGCATATGCACCAGCGTTATTAAGCAAGGCCTGCACTTCCAGTTTAAAAACCTCTAAAGGATGTATCGTTAACATTAGTGACATAGTTGCTAATACTGGTCGAAAGAATTTTCTTATCTACAGTATGGCTAAATCCGCCCTCAATAATTTAACCCGATCACTAGCCCGCGAACTTGCACCAGAAATACGAGTGAACGCTCTTGCTCCAGGCGTCATCTTGCCTCCAAATTTTTCTGATACAGATGACGAATCCGAGACAGATGAAAGAGAGGCATTGTCTATAAGCTGTTTGGATTATGCGGGCAAAGCAGAAGATATAGCTTATGCGGCTGAGTTTTTAATAAACAATACTTATACCACCGGTCAAGTGCTTAATGTCGATGGTGGTAGGCGCTTAAAATTTTAAAATCCTTTCGCCTCTAACAGTATGCTTCCATTTTTGAAGCAAGCATAAAATCTTTTTCGGAAATCCCACTAACCTCATGAGTGGTTAGCTGAACTTTTACTGTTTTATAAACGTTAAACCATTCAGGGTGATGGTTAACTTTTTCAGCGTAGAGTGCAACTTTACTCATAAAGCCGAATGCTTCAATAAAATTAGAAAATATAAAAGTCTTCGATAACTTTCCTGACTCCAATATCCATTCATCTTCCAAAGATTCATTTAAAATTTTTAGTTGCATAGAAACTTCTGCCGAATTTAAAGCTGCAATTGTCATTTTTATTTACTGCCTTATTTTTTCAGAAATTAAGCGGGCATGCCATTCAAAATCAATCGGCCATAAATTTTGTGATGTTTTATCGAATTCTTGCCAAAGTTGTTTATAACTTTTTTTTAATGCTGGGTGTTGACGTTTTTCAGAAAGCTGTGAGAGTGGCCATAATACAAAAGCGTTTTCTATAATTTCTGGTCTAGGTAATTCAATATTCGAATATGCCCCGGATTTATTTCCATAAATTAACACATCTATATCTAATGTTCTGCCACTAAAACGAGGTTGAGTACGATCTCTACCACAATCATCTTCAATTTTTTTCACAGTTTTAATTAATGTATCTAAGGGTATTTCAGTTTCAAATGCGACAGTCATATTCAAAAAATTATCGCCTTGGAAACCTATTGGTTCACTTTCAAAAACTGATGACAAACTTAAATCATTAAATTTTAGTAATAATGCATCAAGACAATAACGAATATTTACACCAGGCTCTATATTAGAACCTAAACCCAGAGCTACCCAGGTCAAGGCTGCTTAACTCCTCTTTCTATGATCACACCTACATCTCTAGAGCCAGTAATCGCACCTGGTTTGCCAAGAGAAAGCTTTAACCAACGTACCCCGAACTCAGATAAAACGATTTCAGCAATTTTTTCTGCGAGAGTTTCGATCAATTGAATTTCGCTTTCTTCAACAAAAGAAATTAATCGTTTTGATACAGACTTATAATCCAGAGCATCAGTAATTTCATCTGTCGCAGCAGCTTTTTTAATATCATTAGCCATTTCTAGGTCAATAGTGATCTTTTGTTTTATTTCTTTTTCCCAGTCATAAATGCCAATGACAGTTTTTACTTCCAAGCCTCTTATATACACAATATCCATAACTTTCCTATAATCCGAACACGGTCTTAAAGTGCTGCTAGCTGATCTAGGGGCCAACGTGGTTTAGCCAATATAGTTAAATCATCATGTTGACCCGCCAGTAAACGTTGGCAGCCGGCATAAGCAATCATCGCACCATTATCAGTACAATATTGTAGACGCGGGTAATAGATTTGCCCACCTTTCTTTTCTGCCATAACAGACAACACTTCTCTTAATCTCGTATTAGCACTAACACCACCAGCTATCACTAAAGTCTTCATCCCAGTTTGTTGTATAGCTCTCTGACATTTGATGCGCATCGTATCAACCACAGCTTCTTGGAAGGCGTGAGCAATATCAGCCTTACTTTGTTGATCAATGGTTGTTGTATCCGTATCTCCATCTAATAAATCTAGAATAGTATTTAAAGTGAACGTTTTTAAACCGCTAAATGAAAAATCTAAGCCAGGACGGTTCGTCATTGGTCTTGGAAATTTAAAACGCCCTGCTTCACCACTTTCAGCCAGTTGTGCAATTTGTGGTCCACCCGGATAAGGTAATCCCAGCATCTTAGCTACTTTATCAAAAGCTTCACCAGCCGCATCATCCAGTGACTCTCCAATCAAACGATAAGCGCCTATGCTTTCTACTTCTACTAATTGGGTATGTCCACCAGAAACCAACAGCGCGACAAATGGAAAGCTCGGCCCTTTTTCTTCAAGCAGAGGAGCTAGTAGATGACCCTCCATATGGTGCACTCCAATAGTGGGGATATCCCAAGTCATGCCAAGTGCACGTCCAATGGATGCTCCGACCAATAACGCGCCGGAAAGGCCGGGGCCCGCTGTATACGCCAGACCATCTATATCATTGCTTGTGCATGCTGCATTAGTCATGACTTCCTGAATTAGTGGTAGAGTCTTGCGAATATGATCTCGTGAAGCCAGCTCTGGAACTACACCTCCATATTTACTATGGATATCAACCTGACTGTAAAGCACGTCTGCCAACAAACCCATCTCACTATCGTAGATAGCGATTCCAGTTTCATCACAGGAAGATTCAATACCTAATACTTTCATTCTCTTATCAACCTGCTTAGCGTGAACTTTATCTCAAACTTAAAGGATTTGCATTATACATTTCTTAGAAAATATGGATAATGAGGCCGCAATTAACACCTTGGAAAAATTTATGTTGGCATCGAGCAATTCTTCTCGGCGGATGTTTTCTAGCAGCCTCCCCTCAAATATCCTGATTCTGGCACTTAGTCTCATGCTGTTTGCTTGTGCTTCAGTTGAAGCGCCAGAAGAAAATGAAACATCAACTGATTCCGACCAAGTAATTTCTGCAAATAATAATGCCCAACTAGTTGTCGAAGAGCTGGTAATTTCTGCAGGTAGCTCCGGTGATCGGGACCTTGAAAATACTCTGTTAGATGCTATTTCGCAAAATCCTGCAACTGAACCCGAAATAATTCAGCCTGTTGACCCCGACGTGGCTATGACCGCCAACCGAGTTGTAGAACTAGAAATTAATGATTATCTACAAAATCGCAGAAACCTCTTGAATATCTGGATAGAACGAGGACGAATATGGTTTCCAATGATTGAAACAATTTTCGCTGAAGAAGGCATTCCAGATGAGCTTAAATACTTAGCTTTAGGAGAAAGCTCTCTCAATCCAAATGCAAGAAGCTATGTGGGCGCAGCCGGCATGTGGCAATTTATGCCAGCAACTGGAAGAAGTGAAGGTTTACGTGTAGACAATTGGATTGATGAAAGAAGAGACCCAGAACTTTCAACTCGAGCAGCTGCGAATCATTTAAAAACTTTATATGAATCATACAGTGGCAACTGGCACCTTGCTCTAGCCGGCTACAATTGTAGTTATCGTTGTATTACTCGGGCAGTAAACCGTGCAGGTGGTTCTATCAATAATCCACCTTCATTCTGGAAAATATACCCTTACCTGCCTCAACAAACCCGTAACTTTATACCTAAATTTATTGCTGCTGCACTTCTTGTTTCTGACCCAGAACTCTATGGAATTCGGGTAGATGACCTTGGTCAAGAATACACTTACGACATCGTGTTTATTAATGGCATGCTTAGCTTAGAAAGTGCTGCTGAACTTGCCGGTGTTAATATTGCAACAATTAGTAATTTAAACCCGTCCGTACGAAAAGCCACCTTGCCTGATAGCATAGAAGCTTTCCCTTTAAAGATTCCTGCGGGCAGTTATCAAGGATTTATAAATGCTTTTAATGCTTTACCTGCTGAAGAAAAGGTTTCCCCAACAGAATATATAATTAATTCTGGGGACACACTCGACAGCATTGCTCGACGTTTTGAAACCTCGGTAGCTGAGCTACAAGTAGTGAATAATATCCGTAATCATCTAATTTTCCCTGAGCAAAAACTAATGATTCCCGGTAGAGGTATCAATTCCAATATTTCACTTGCAGCAAATCCCATGCGCATACAATCAATTCAATACGGTGATTCTATGTTTAGGCCTATTAAGCTCGCAGAAGGCTTTCAGTTAGTTGAGCAGGCAGGTTCTACTCCCGATAACATGTTGATGGCTGTTAGCCTAAGCGATGACTATGTGGATGAGTTAATTGTACCCACTATTTATCAAGTTCGATCCGGCGATACCTTAGGTCAAATTGCTGAACGTTTTGATATTTCAATAAGAGATATCCAAACTTGGAATAATCTACGTGGTACTACTATCTTCGCTCGACAAGAATTGACCTTGCATACAGCAGCTTCGGCTCCAAGCCCTCAATTATATAAAGTTCAGCGTGGAGACAATTTAGCCGCCATTGCTCGCCGTTTTGGCTTAAGCGTTGCCAGTCTAAAAAGTCTCAATGGCCTAAATAGTGATCTAATTTTTCCTGGTCAAGATTTACAAATAAACTAAATCAGCTAGCATTATTATCAATCCACTTCCTTTTTCCTTTCACATTTGAAAGGAAAAGTAATCTAGACCTTTAGCATTGAAATGGTATTCTTTCCTGCTCACGGATGGGCATGTTTAAACCCTAAAGGTTTCAGGCCGTATAAATAAAAATCAAAACTCAGGAGTTATCAATGAAAATAAGCAAATTTAAATTAATCATGGCAGCTGGCATTTTAATTTCCAGCTCAGGCACCATGGCTCAGGATATGAACTTTTTTGCTACCAGCGCTGGTTCTGGTCAAGGTGGTAATCTTGGTGGTCTGGCTGGTGCCGATGCCCGTTGTCAGGCACTGGCTTATGTAGCCGGAGCTGGAGATCAAACCTGGAAAGCGTATTTAAGCACTCAGGGCATGAATGCTGTGAATGCCCGAGATCGTATCGGCTCTGGCCCCTGGTATAACGCTAATGGTACTATGATCGCAAGCAATCTCAATGAACTGCATGACGAAGAAGAAAATATGCTCAATTTACGAACAGCCCTTGATGAACATGGTAATCCTGTTCCTTATGTAGGGCTTGGTCTAGATGGAAACCCTTTGCCGCGTGAGCTTCAAACCGATGTTGAACATGACATGCTGACGGGTTCTCAAGCCGATGGGACGGCATATCCAGCCGGAGAAGATAGCACCTGCAACAACTGGACTTCTTCTGATGAAGGCAGTGCTATGGTTGGGCATAGTGACCGTCTAGGTTTGCAACCAGGTCTGTCTCCATGGGCAACATCACACCCTTCTGCAGGCTGTAGCCAGCAAGCTTTGATCAATACTGGTGGTGCAGGACGTTATTATTGCTTCGCCATTGATTAATAGTAATTTTTCTATGATCAAGCAGTTATTGTGCCTGGCTATATTTAGCCAGGCCATAGCTGTACATGCTCAGGAAACCGACATCGTTGGCTATTGGAATCAACCAGCCCCTGGATGGCCAATAGGAGGGGAACAAACTGCATTATGGGGATTCCTTGAAGATGCGATGGAAAGATCTGATGGGCCTGCCTTAATTGATTTTTTAGGATTGCCAATTAATGAAGAAGGTCTCTCCAGAGCTTTAACTTATGATGGTGCTTTATTAGGAGTACCTGAACATGTTTGCATGCGGCACCCAGCTCCTTATAACTTTTGGGGGCCTGCTAGTCCTCGAATCGCTTCGCAGTTTGATTATAATTTGGATGTTATCTCATACACTTTAGGTGGCACCTTTAGAAGAGCAGATAGAACAATCTGGATGGATGGTCGTGATCATCCATCTGAATATGCTCCACATACCTGGGCTGGTTTTACAACGGGCCATTGGGAAAATGGCACATTAATAACTAAAACGACACACATTAAATGGGGCTGGATACGCCGGAATGGCGTTCCTTCCAGTGATCAGGCAACAGTCCATACCTATTACCAGCGGAATAATGATGTCCTAACGATTACCTGGTTTGTAGATGATCCTATCTACCTAAGTGATACATTTATTAGATCTGCTGATTTTGTTGTTGCCCCTCGTGGGATAACTACAGCAAGTTTTGGTGTAGAAGCTGCCGATTCAACCACCGATTTCTTTACCGAATGTCTGAACAGACCAGAAATTGCTAGACCTGTAAAACACTATGTCCCTCATTATTTACCTGGAGAAAACCCTTTTGTTGGCGATTTGGCTGAAGAATTAGGAGTGCCGGTGGAAGCTACTTTGGGCGGTGCGGAAACTGCTTATCCAGAATACAAAGAGATGTTAAAAGAATGAAGCTCTATACTTTTCTTAACTTGTATAGATCTAAAGCAATATTCTTAACTTTGCTTACACTTATATTTTCAGTTAAGACTTTAGCTCAGCCATTTCCTGCTGAACCACCTATATCTGGAGAACTAGAAGTTTTACATGTACAAGGCAATGTGTGGTTGATTGCTGGTGGGGGTGGCAACATTGCTGTCCAGGCAGGTGAACAGGGGGTCATGGTGGTTGATACTGGCGCCAATGGTTTTGGAGAAGAAGTCATTAATGCTATTGCATCAATTTCTGATCGCCCAATTCGGTACATAGTTAATACGGCCCTAGCAACTCAACATATTGGTGGCAATACAGAACTAGCTAATCTACCAGGAGGATTGACAAGTGGCGCTGGACTTGGAGCCAGGATAAATGTTGTTTCTCAAGAAAATGTTTTGTTTCGAATGAGCGTGGCAAGAGACACTGAAGGTGAGCGTATCTATCCTCAACTTTCATGGCCAACAGATGGATACTTTGAACCTCAAAGGGGACAAATTTTTAATGGTGAAGCTATCGATATTATTCACGTTCCTAATGCATATAGCGACGGCGACAGCTTAGTGTATTTCAGAGGCTCCAATGTACTCGTCAGCGGAGATGTTTTTACCAATACCAGTCTGCCGTTGATCAACTATAGCCTGGGAGGATCATTACAGGGATCAATTAATGCTCTAGACCAAATGCTGGATATTACCATCTCGGATAATCTGGCTGAAGGCGGAACCTATGTCATACCTGGTCATGGGTATATTTCAGATGAAGCTGATCTAGTTGAATACCGTGATATGGCTTACATCGTTCGTGACCGTTTGCAACGATTAATTGTAGAAGAAGGTTTAAGTCTCGATCAGGTCAAACAAGCGAGACCAATTTTGGGTTGGGAAGCTCGTTACAGTCGCCCCGAATGGACGGCAGATATGTTTATTGAAGCAGTCTATGACGAATTTCAATAGGGTTATTAAAGATGCAAGTTAGAAATAATAAAAACTTCTATGAAAGACATTCTAGTAAGCTCTGTTTCTTACTGATGTTTCTTAACTTCCCTGTTTTGGCTCAGCAGGATGAATCTGTTTATCAGCAATTTGCACCAATTGATCTCACTGGTTATTGGGTTTCAGTGGTTTCTGAAGATTGGTATTTACGAATGATCACACCTCCTGTGGGTAATTTTGATGGCCTTCCTCTTACCACTCGAGCTCAAGAAGCTGCTAGTACTGCAGATCTTGGACAACTAGAAAGAAACGGACAAGCTTGTTTGGCATATGGAGCTGCAAGGATATTGCGTGAGCCAGGCCGACTCAGAATTTCCTGGGAAGATGGCGATACTTTACGTATTGATACAGATGCGGGTGAACAAACACGCTTTCTGAACTTTGTTAATAACTCATCAAATGATGATGCCCCAAGCTTGCAAGGAAATTCTAAAGCTGAATGGCAATATGCTGGTGGCTTTGATCCTGAAAGGGCTTTAATAAATCCAGATCAATTCGAAAGTCGTACTACCGTCCGCCAACCTCTACGAGAGCCAGCAGGAGGTAAGCTTTTTGTTGAAACCAACAATCTAATTCCTTCAATGTTACGTAAAAACGGAATACCCCTAAGTGGAAATACAGAAGTTAAAGAATATTTCAATACACTAAGAGAGCCTGATGGAACTGAGTGGTTAATTGTGACGAATATCGTACATGATCCGTTAAATTTAATGGCTGATTTTATTACCAGTTCCAACTTCCAACGTGAAGCTGACAGTTCAAAATGGGACCCAACTCCCTGCAGTTTAGTTAGATAAGACTAATTCCCAATTAAATCAGTTGAGATTGCAAAGTGAAGTTAGATCAGCAATCTTCAAAATCACTCTGCAAACAGGCGTTAGCAAGTTCTTTTGCATCTCCTATCTCGTCAGCACTTAGTTCCTGCTCTAATGCTTGCACATAAACTGCAGCCTGTTCGTTGCCTTGTTCTGCAGCAAGCCATGCCCACATGAAAGCTGTAGACAATGAAGCTTCTGGAACACCTGATCCATTCACATACATAACGGCGAGATTGGTTTGAGCTTGAGCATCATTTTGTTCAGCAGCTAAATGGTAATAACGGATAGTCTCAGTTAAATCTTGTTCAACACCAACACCGTTCGCATAGAGCCAGCCGAGATTCATATAGGCTTGTGGGTGGCCTTGCTCAGCGGCCATTAAATACAAAGAAAATGCTTCTTCAATATTTTGCTCAAGTCCTTGCCCATTTGTATACATCACAGCAAGATTGGTTTGAGCTTCCGGGTTTTGTTGATCAGCTGCTAAACGGTAATAACGCGCTGCTTCTCTAAAATTTTGTGGAACACCTACACCAATATACAATTTATTAGCCAAAGCTAACTGGGCCTGTGCGAAATCTTGCTGTGCTGCGAGTTGATACAAAGCTGCGGCGATTGTGGAATTTTGTGGGTAACCTACGCCGGTATCGTATTTCACGCCAAGCGTATACTGCGCCTCAGCGCTACCAAAATCAGCTGACCTTTCATAAAATCTTAAAGCTCGCTCCAAATTAGCTTCTACGCCCAATCCATTTTCAACCATATAGCCAAGCATAAAAATAGCGTCGAAATCACTTTTATCCGCCGCCAGTAAAAATAAATTTCTAGCGCGATCATGATCTTGCGGAACCACATCACCGTCAGTATAGATATTCCCCAAAAACACTTGTGCCGGCGAATAGTCCTGCTCGGCTGCGAGTTCATAAAGCTCAATTGCAATATTAAAATTTTGTACTACACCCTGCCCTGAATAATACAGGCTTCCGAGATTGACCTGGGCTGGTGCGTAGCCTTGATCTGTCGCTAGTTGGTAGAGCCGAACAGCTTCTTCTAAGTCTCGCTCAACGCCCTGACCAGTATTGTAGAGGTTCCCCAATGCAACCAGCGCCTGCTCATCTCCTTGTTCTGCGGCAATCGAGTAATAGCTAAGCGCTTCTTCAATATCTTGATCGACTCCTTGTCCGTTAAAAAACATATTCGCTAATTTAACTTGAGCTGGGGCGTAACCTTGATCTGCTGCTTGCTGAAATAAACGATAAGCTTCATCTGTATCCGGGATTCCATTAAGACCTGAAAAAAAACGATCCCCTATTGCCACTAGTGCTTCTGCATTTCCTGCTTCAGCAGCTAAATTAAATAACCTACCTGATTCAACAATATTTTCTTCAACACCTTCACCATTGTCATACATACTGCCCAATCTAACTTGGGCTTCTACATCACCTTCATTAGCTAGATCAGTATATATTGCTAGTGCTGTTTCAAAATCACCAGACTCAAATGCCTGCATCGCAGATACCAAATCTGATTCAGCTGCATTGATGTTTACCGAAAGAATTGAACAGTAAATTATAAATACCAAAAAATAGGCGTTTACTGTTCTTTTAAGCAACCACCGTCTTATTGATATTTGTTTGTGTGCATTCATATATCTAACTTTTTACTAAAATGTTATTTTTTTATCTACGAGCAATCCTGAATTTATGCTTTTTTAAGCTCTGGTGCAATTCACAGTCGAAACCAAAACAAAATAAATAGCACGCAGTTATTTCAAACCAAAAAAAACCAGCTCAATGCTGGTTTTTTTCTAACAACTTTCTGAATATATCTCTACAAATCATTCACTCGCTGGATTAATAGCGAAACCATTCATTGGATTCAATGACTCACCATTTACTACCGCATCGAACCAAGCTGCAGCAGGACGACCATCACTAATAGGGTTACCACGGATTGTAATTTCTGTGCCTACTGGTAAATCGCCACGTCTAATACCCGCTCTCAGCAACGAGCTTGGACCTTCAGCCTCAAAGCCCCAAGTTGTTACTGAACCATCCTCATTGGTCACATCAACAATGAGCCAGGAATGTGGGTTAGTATATTGAAACTGTTTCACCACACCGGTTACTTCAATCAATTGTGTGTAATCAAACATTGCGCCAGAGTGATGAGCAAATCCAGGCATGCTGAATAAAGACAGCAAAACCAACCCTGTAAATATTTTTTTCTTCATGATCTTTCTCCTCAATATGCTTAAAAAATTTTCTCAAATTACTGCAAATTATAATCCATTTAAAAATCAAATTCTGAAAACTGGCTAGTACCATCTTCAAGGATGATGATGTCATTATTTACGTTCTCACCACACCACCAATAACGAATTCTTAGTAAGGTTTCATCATTCTCTAATTCAATCCAACTCTGGCGAGAATACCAAGGCTCCGACAAGTTAACCGAATCAAACACCCAGAAATCAGCTTCTAGCAATATGCCATCCACTTTGCGCCAGCGTTCAACAACTTCAACCTGATCTGAATAATCAGGCTGAGGTCCACGCTGATACTGTCCAGCATTCAGATAAGTTGTATGAGTAACTAATATATCACCATCCCAAAAACCTATTGTGTCACCATTCCAAGTTGGATAAGCATCTTCTGGTGCAGTATGAGCTCGCCCATCTGTATAAACACGACGAGCATCATTCACCATTTCATTAACTAACCAAGTTTGGTCCGGTGTAACAATAAATTCGTGTAAGAAAGGCTCGGTTGCCCAGCGCGGGTGACCAGGCGGTCGGCAATCGGATATCGGGTCATACTCACCACCAGTGGCAGCAATCTGATCAACCTTAACCTGTCTAGCTGCAGCGCCGGCTTCTGTCAATTGGGCAGTAGTTTGATCTGAAGGAATATCTGGATCATAAGAAAGGCCCCCTCTGGTTCGGGTGTAAATTCCCGACCAATCAAATTCAGGGCGAGCCATATCTGCCCAGCTTAGTTGATCTCCGCCATCAGCCTGGCGCTCTAGATACTGGTACATTTCAAATGCATTATCGAATTCTTCACCAAAGGCTTGTAAACGCTGCTTATTGTTTTGCCACGCGGCATCACCTTCGCCATAATCTTGCCAACCTACAAAATCTTGCCCAAAAGCAGTAACAGGCACCAAAATGGCTAGTGACAGCGCTGTTGCCTTAATTATTGATGTATTCATGTTTCTAACCACCCTATAAGTTTCAATATATTAACGCTGCATAGTATATAAATGTTTACACTAAACCTCCACAGCATAAAGTAAAAGACTTCAAATTACCTAGACCTACGGTAAAAACAGGACTATTCTTAAATTTAACATGCAAAAAAGGATTTATAGAATCAGAATATAAAAGGAAATGTAACTAGGTTTTGGTAGTTAGTCACATTGTGATTCTGAGGGCCACATCAAATGTGCAGACTAATTTACAAAACGATAATTTATATTTTTAGCAAAGCAACATTGATCTCGCTAACCTTAAGATCAGCCTTCATCTTTTATATGGCAGCCTACTCTGTTACTGCCCATTCCCAAACTTTCTTTGACCCGGCTAATTTAATTTTTGAAATCACTCTACCGTCTGATACACCTGCCTCGCTAAACGCTTTAGAAGATACAAATAATGAAGAGGGTATTAGATACCTTGAATCGGTCGAGCTTTATCAAGATGCTATTGAAAATATTCAGTTATCAACAAACAATCCCTATGAATATGAATTGCTTGAAGAGTACAGTGATCTCGGCGATGTCTATCAATCTCTGGCACAGCACGACGAGGCAATCAGTAGTTTTGATAATGCTCTGCAAATTACCAAAATTCAAAATGGTCTCTACAATTTAGACCAGCTCCCTCTGCTGCAAAAAATTATTCAAAGCCATCTTGCTCTGGGTGATCTAGACAATGCAACACTTTGGCAGGAGTACAGTCACTATTTACATCTGGAGAATTACGATGCTGCAGATCCCGCTATGGTAGAAGCAACATTTGCATTAACTCAATGGTACATCGCAACCTTTTTTAGGGATAATTTTCAAAGTGCCAATCAAAAATTAGAAATGATCGATAACATGACACCACGTCTACCTCGGTCTACAGCTGGGTTAGTTGAAGACCAAGGCATGATCGAAGAGTTCACAGCAAATCCAAACGCTGTTGAGTTAGATAACATCTTGAACGGCAACGTAAGACGCATCAACCCGAGAGATATTGAGCATCCCACCTTGCTAAAAGTTGGAAATATCTACGAAGAGCTACAAAATAATATCTACGCTACTGAGCAACCTGATATTGGATCTATCGTCCAAACAGCTCGCCGCATAGCCGAACTGTCGTTTATTACCAAACAAGAAATGGATTTTGAAAGACAAAACCCTAACTTCAATGTGGACTACGCCAACACCAGAGAGCAACTTTATAGAACCTCCCAACAAAGAATGGATCATAGTTATGACAGTGGAAGGAATGCCCTACAATATATTGTTAGCTTATTGAAAAGTGTTGAAGCAAGACCAGGACTATTGGCTTCAGCTATAGTTGAACTAGGTGATTGGCACTTTGCCTATGGCAAAATTCAAGCAGCCGGAGTGACTTATCAGGAAGCCTACAGCATGATGGCAAGCATGGGCATTCCAACTGAAGCGGCTGACGAAGCTTTCAATGAGCCCATCCCCAAACAAATACCACGCATGGCAACTCACATGTTTACCAGTAGGAGCGCAGGCGTATCAAATGATATTAACTTAGCCTATCTAGGCTACTTTGACGTAAGTTTCAACATTGATAGTCAGGGTAACGTTGAAGGTATTGCATTTGATGACAGTAGTCATGACGAAGCCAGAAATATTCAAAGTTTAATTGTGTCTAGCCTGAATTTCGCAAAGTACCGACCACGTTTTAATAATGGCGAATTTATCGATTCCGAAAGATTAAACCTTAGATACTATTACAGTTACTAAATTTAGGCTTCCTGCAATATTAGTTAAAAAAGCTAACTTAAACTTAATTCTAAATTATGACTGTATGGATTAGGCTTCATAGTTTGAATTAAACTTCATGACTGTAAAATTTATCTATACCGAAAGGACTTAATATGAATTCTTCCAATTTAGAATCGAGCAAGAGATCATTTCGGAACTTGGTTTGTATAATTTTCACTGTACATGTCACATTCATTTCCTTACCAATAAACGCACAGAATGACGAAATAATTAATCTATTCTTTACCCCTGTACCTCTTTCTCAAGCAAATTTAATTTCACTAAATGCCGGCGGCTTATCCGAGCTAGATAGACAATCAGCTACAGATGCCATACCCAGAATACAAGCTGAAGTAAGCGCTTTGGAACAAGAAAGTCTTGAAGAACCTGAATTGATTACACTACTAAGTACCCTAGGTGTTGCTCAACAAGCTCTTGAGCTACATGAAGAGGCAATTACTAGTTTCAATAAAGCTACCGACATAGCCATTGAGATTTACGGTGAAAATAGTCTCCAACAAGCACCAATGCTTGAGCAATCAATTATCAGTCACCTTAAATTAAATAATATCTCTGAGATCACAGATATTGAGGAGTTTCTCTATACTCTTAAAGCTGAACATTATTCTGCAGATTCTGCTGAAATGTATTCTGCCATGACCAACCTAGCTGATTGGTATAGCTCATCTTATTTCAAACAAGGTTATCTCTCACTGAACCCCGGCTTTATTCCACGAGTAACTTCTTCACAACGCGTCTCAAGGCAAATTGGTGGCCTAGAAGGTGGCGGTGAATCTTTAAATGCTATCGGCAACGGCAATATTCGAAATGTCAGTATTAATGATGTTATTGACCTGCGTTTAAGAAAACTCGAGAATCTTTACGAAGATTACCAAGCTAGCTATACCAGCAATACTACTCTCAGTATGGTTGTCGATGTCGCCAGACGAATCGCGCGCCTTTCTTATCATGCTGAGCAGGAAATGGATTATGAACGTGAGATCAATGTCTTCGATGCCAATTACACCGATTCGCGTGAAGAAGCCGTACGTAATTCAGATCAACGTCGTGATGAAAGTTATGATGTAGGTAAAGTAGCCCTGGAATATGTTGTTAATTTAGTACAATCAGCAGAGGGTGTCGGTGTGCAACAAGCGGCAATAGCTTTACTTGACATGGCTGATTGGGAATTGGCTTATGGCCGTGTAGCACCAGCACAAGAAGGCTATCAAGCAGCCTATCAAGTATTACGTGATGAAGGTTATGACGATGCTAGCATTGATACTGTTTTAACCGCTGCTGTACCAGTAGCAATCCCTCGAGTCGGTAACTTCCCTGCAACTCAGCAAACTTCTGGCAGCTTGGGGCTTATTCCAAACCCAAATTACACAGGTTACATTGATGTAAGCTTTTTTATAAATGAACAAGGCAATGCTGATGACATCACAATATTGGGCAGCAGTGGCGTCGAAAATTCTAGAATACAAACTATTCTTGAATCACAATTAGATTTAACCAAATTCAGGCCTGTGTTAAGGGCTGGCAATTTAGCAGCACAAGGCCCAGTTGAATATCGGTATTATTTTTCCTATTAAGTTGGTTTAATTAGACATTAAATAATAAAATTTCTTAACTAGATTAATTGCCGTCTCTTCGCTTTTGAACTGTAACTTTTAAAAATGTGCCAAAAATAATCAGGTTTATAAAATGAAAAAAATAATATTAACTGTCTTGTTCCCACTTACTATTGCCGCCTGCTCTCAAGAAGCCACAGAGCAAAGTATGCCAGTAACTGCCTCTTCAGCATCATCTGCGATTACTGACCTCACTGCCGAAACTGTTCCAGCAGAAGGGTTTGTCATTAATAACGCAAAAATACTCGATGGTATGGGTGGCATTATTGAGAACGGCTCCATTGTTGTGCAAGGTGACAGAATTGTCTCCGTCAATAATGGTGATTCCGAAATAACAGGTGCATTAACCATTGATGCTGAAGGTCGCACCTTGATGCCGGGATTTATTGATGCCCATCGCCACATTATTACCGGTGAAGATCCAGCAGAATGGCTCGCCAATCAGGCTGAATCTAACATGCAGGCTTTCCTTGAAGCTGGCTTTACTACCGTTTTATCAGCTGGCGACGCTGGGGAGCAAGTTCTAGAATTAAGACGCATGACCGCTGAAAATGAAATATTGGGACCAAGAATAATTGCCGCAATGTTTACTGGCTTAGCTGCAGCAGGTGGCCCTGATCTCAGCTTGGGAGATCCTGCCCGCTTTGATAACGCTCGCCCTCCCCTTAGAGCAACAGAGGCGATGCCTGCAATCCCAGAAGCTGCTGTTCGAGGACAGGTACAAGCTTTATTTGATAATGGTTTTGACGCCGCTAAAAATGTAATCAATATTTCTCCAGGCGGCCCAGAAGAAGAAGCGCTTGGAATGATTGTCGAAGAAACTCAGCGTCTGGGTATTCGTACAATTACTCATGCTGTGACCGTCATTGATACTCTGGCAGCCGTGCGCGCAGGTGTTGATCAGTTAGTCCATACTCCGCATATCGGCTTGCTAACTCTTGAAGAAGCTCAGCAAGTAGCTGATTCAAATATTCCAATGACATCGACTCTGGGCATATTTGTGCCTTTCTATGATGAAAATAATGAACCAATATTTCGTGATGCCCTCCCTTTCCCTTGGGATACCATATCAAGTGCAGGTCAAGGGCCGGTGAATGCGCGCTTGTTATGGGAAGCTGGTGTCGTATATGGCTATGGTACTGACACAACATATGCTCCAAGCTTAACCTTGAAACATGAGTTGAAATCTTTGTTTCTGGTTTTTTCAGAACAAGACATCCTAAGAATCATGGGAGAATATGCAGCTATTAATGTTGCAATGGAAGACCAAATTGGAACCCTAGAAGCAGGCAAAATTGCTGATATCGTTTTAGTTGATGGTAATCCAGAAGACGATATTTTCGATTTACTTAATGTCGATGTGGTGGTTAAAAATGGTCACTTTGTCGTCGATAAGCGCTAATTTTGAATTCTAAGGCTATTTACAGAGAATACTATCCAGCTATCTGTATTTCTGGCTTATAACCTTTGCAATTCGCGGCATTAGGCTTTAGAATCGCCGCCCTAATTGTATGTACAACCACACATCGGAGCATAAATGCCTGTTGTAAGATTAAAAGAAAACGAACCATTTGACGTTGCCTTACGCCGCTTTAAGCGTTCTTGCGAAAAAGCTGGTGTCTTAGCTGAAGTTCGTCGCCGTGAATTCTATGAAAAGCCTACATCAATCCGTAAGCGTAAAGCTGCGGCAGCTGTAAAGCGTCATGCGAAAAAAGTATCACGCGAGACTCGAAGAACCAGACGCCTCTACTAGCCCTTTTTTATACAATGATCACCTCACAAACATGACTGAGCAGACTTTAAAACCCAGAATCAGCGAAGCCATGAAAGATGCCATGCGCGCTAAAGATAAAGCTCGTCTGTCAGCTATTCGTTTGATGCTTGCTGAAATGAAACGAATTGAAGTCGATGAACGCATTGAGCTAGAAGATGATCGAATCCTCAGCATACTTGATAAAATGTTAAAACAGCGACGGGAATCTATAAAACAATATGTGGCTGGAAATCGTCAAGATTTAGCTGATGTCGAACAAGCAGAGATCGAAGTTATTCAGGAATTCCTACCCGCAGCGCTAAGTGATAAAGAAATAACCGATATAGTCGACGGCGCTATTAAAGAATCTAGCGCTACTTCCATGAAAGAAATGGGAGCCGTTATGAATATTGTACGACCAAAAGTAATGGGCCGTTCCGATATGGGCCAGGTAAGCGGTCTCGTTAAGTCAAAACTTCCCTAATAATTACAATATTTACTTTTTAAGTTATCCTTCCCTGAAGTTTATACCAACCAAGGCTGCGTCATGAGCGCAGCATGATCTAGGCGAAAATATTTTTCACTAGCCTAGCTTACTAACAGGTAAGTGAGCATGATGTAAAATATTTTAACGATGAAAATGCAAGCGCAATAGCAGCAGAGGAGTAAGAGAAAAACCTTAAATATATGGCCGGCTTCATTCCACAATCTTTTATTGACGATTTACTTTCACGCGCTGACATCGTGGACGTGGTAGGGTCATCTGTCACTCTAAGAAAGACAGGGAAAAATTACAGCGGCCTTTGTCCGTTTCACCAAGAAAAAACCCCTTCATTTTCGGTAGAGCCAGACAAACAATTTTTTTATTGTTTCGGCTGTGGCAAAGGCGGCAATGCCATCGGCTTTGTCATGGATTACGAGAATATTGAATATCCACAAGCAATAGAGTCACTTGCCAACAGTATGGGAATAGAAGTTCCGCGAGAAGAATCGGTCCAACATCAGCAGCAGCGTGAACTTAATCAAACAACTTTCGATGTATTACAAAAGGCATCAACCTTTTATCAACAACAACTCCGCCAACATCCAGATAAAAATTCCGTCATTAGCTATCTAAAAGATCGAGGCTTGAGCGGTGAAATCGCACGAGATTTTAAATTAGGTTTTGCGCCACCTGGTTGGCAAAATTTATTGGAAAATTTGGGCAGTACATCTGATGATAAAAAAGCCTTACTCGATGCCGGTTTATTAATAGAGAACCCTGATAACAAACGCAACCCTGTATATGACCGCTTTCGAAATCGCATTATGTTTCCAATTCGAGACCGACGCGGTCGCGTGATAGCCTTTGGGGGAAGAGTCATAGGTGATGACAAACCCAAGTACCTTAACTCTCCTGAGACCCCCGTTTTTCATAAAGGAGAAGAACTTTATGGGCTTTATGAAGCCAAACAAAAAGTACGAAAGCTTGAGCGCATATTAATTGTTGAAGGTTATATGGATGTCATTGCTTTAGCCCAAAACGATATTCATTATTGTGTTGCCACCTTAGGTACGGCTACTTCGACTTCTCATTTACAAAGATTATTTAAGCTAGTTCCCGAAGCAGTTTTCTGCTTCGATGGAGATAATGCCGGTCGTGATGCAGCCTGGCGCGCTCTACAACAAGCTCTACCTCTTATGGAAGATGGAAGAAGTGCACGTTTCTTATTTTTACCTGATGGCGAAGACCCTGATAGTCAAGTTAGAAAAATTGGTTCTAAAGCTTTTGTTAGCTCAATTGGTGAAGCTACCCAATTAGCAGAATTCTTTTTTGATAACTTATGTTCACAAGTAGAAATGGAATCATTAGAAGGTAGAGCCAAGTTGGGAACTCTTGCGATGCCTTTGATCAAACTCTTTCCAGCTGGCCTGCTTCGTCAGCTCATTCTTGACCAGCTAGCAAAAGTGACTGGCGCAGATTTAGAAACTTTAAATAAGATGAGCGGAGATAAAGCAACAACTGCTGATACTCATCCCTATGCACCTGTTGAACAAGCCCGAGCAGCAGATGATCCAGCCATCTCAGTAAAACCCAAAGCACGTAGCAACGTAAGTCATACTTGCAGGAAAGCAGTTAATCTTATTCTGCTGAAACCAGAAATTGTTAAGAAAGTTGAAATAGATGAATCTATCAAGCACTTAGAAAGTAACGAAATTGAATTATTATTTGAAGTAATTGATTTAGCCCTTAACGCCCCTGCCAGTAGCACCCATGAGTTATTAGCAAGTATTTACGGCACTCCTATTGGCTCACAATTAATACAATTGCAGGATCGTGAACAAATTACCCCTACAACAGGCATTGAGAAAGAATTTAAAGAAATTGTGCAATATTTAACCAGCATTGCTAAGCGCAAAGTGGCACAAAATACACTTCTAGCAGAAGCCAGAAAAAAGTTAGCAGCAAAAAAACAATAATTTATGTCTAATACTTGAACTTTAGGCGCCTAAACCCCATCTAAATATAAGTTAAAACTAGTATCAAATTGACTGCTTAGCTATAATAGGCGGTCAGTCTTTATTCATTGAACATTCCACCTTTACACAGGTTATAGCATAGGTAACTTAGTCATATGAGCGAAACCGGCACTCAACAATCTAGCATTAAGACATTGATTGCAAAAGGGAAAGAACAAAATTACTTAACCTATGCTCAGGTGAACGATCATTTACCTGAGTCTATTTCTGACCCAGACCAGGTTGAAGACATCATTCAAATGATTGATGACATGGGTATCAAGGTGTATGAAACCGCACCTGATGCTGATGAATTGCTCATGATTGAAAATGAGTCAACCGACGAGCTTGCTGCCGCAGAAGCCGCCGCCGCCCTTGCTGCTGTAGAAAATGAAGCTGGGCGCACAACTGACCCAGTCCGTATGTACATGCGTGAAATGGGTACAGTTGAATTGCTGACACGTGAAGGCGAAATTGTTATCGCCAAACGTATTGAAGAAGGCATTCGTGAATTAATGGCTGCCATGGCATTCTTCCCAGGAACTGTCGAATATATTCTTAATGAATTTGCGCAATATGAGAAAGAAGAACGCAAACTCAGCGACATTCTAACCGGCTATTTAGATACCAATGATGATCCTATCGTTCCTCCTCCACCTCCTCTAGAAGCACCTGTAGCAGCTAAAACAGCTGATGGCGAGGATGATGAAGCCAATACTGGACCCGATCCTGAAGAAGCAAAGATTCGTTTTACTGAGCTGAAAAAATCTTACAATGCCAATCAACGCGCCCTGAAGAAATATGGCCGCCGCCATGAAAAAGGGATTGCTGCAATGGTTGCATTGGGCGAAGTATTTAAATACTTCAAGCTGGTTCCAAGACAGTTTGACCCATTACTTGAACATATTCGCGGCATTTTAAATCGCATCATGCGGCATGAAAGAAATATCCAAAAACTAGTTGTACGAACAGGCAAAATGCCCCGCTCTAATTTTATTAAGGAATTTCCTAGCAATGAAATTAATCAAAAATGGATCGACCCTTATCTAAAAGGCAAACCATATTCTGAGTCTTTAGCAAAAGTTAAAATTGAAGTAGTACGTGCTCAACGAAAAATGTCTATGGTTGAAACTGAAACAGGACTAACCATTGCGGCAATCAAAGATATAAATCGTCAAATGTCGATTGGAGAAGCTAAATCCCGTCGCGCTAAGAAAGACATGGTTGAAGCTAATTTACGTTTGGTTATTTCTATTGCCAAAAAATACACCAATCGTGGTTTGCAATTCCTTGACCTTATTCAGGAAGGCAACATTGGCTTAATGAAAGCCGTGGATAAATTTGAGTATCGCCGCGGTTATAAATTTTCAACTTATGCAACATGGTGGATTCGCCAGGCAATTACCCGCTCTATTGCCGACCAAGCCAGAACTATTCGAATTCCTGTGCATATGATTGAAACGATTAACAAACTCAATCGTATTTCCAGACAAATGCTACATGAAAAAGGACGAGAGCCTACGCCAGAAGAACTCGGCGAGCGCATGGAATTATCTGAAGACAAGATTCGTAAAGTTCTGAAAATAGCAAAAGAACCAATCTCTATGGAAACACCGATTGGCGATGATGAAGATTCTCATCTGGGCGATTTCATTGAAGATGCCAATATCGATTCACCAGTCGATTCATCATTGGATGAAGGCTTAAGAGAGGCAACTAAAGATGTACTTGGAAGCCTGACTGCACGAGAAGCTAAAGTTTTACGTATGCGTTTCGGTATTGATATGAATACTGACCATACTTTAGAAGAAGTAGGTAAGCAGTTTGATGTTACTCGTGAGCGTATTCGTCAAATCGAAGCCAAAGCGTTGAGAAAGTTGAGACACCCAACCAGATCAGATCACTTGAAAAGTTTCTTAGACGAGAACTAAGCCAGACGCTGGCACGAACTTCTGGGTGCACTATAATGCGCCCTTTCTTTTTGAGATTTTCTTATTGCTGCATTAAGCACAGTCAGGAATTCTCAGACAAGGAGAAAATTATTGAAACGAGGGAGCATACATAAAGTATGTGCCTGAAGTTGATAAAATTTCCGACGCCGTATGAGGAGTACTGGCGAAGCTTAAGGGGCCTTTAGCTCAGCTGGTTAGAGCATCCGACTCATAATCGGCAGGTCCGCAGTTCAAGTCTGCGAAGGCCCACCATATAAATCAGTAAGTTACATAAAGATGCGTTTTCGCCCCCCGCAAAATGGGGCACTGCGGGGCATTATTAATTCACCCGCCTTTGTTTTACGTAAATTACTGAAACCTTCTTATGGCTTTATTTAAGTTTATGCGTGAGATGTATTTATTCATAATTTAAACGGCCTATTTACAATATTACTGCTAGCGCCTGGAATAGTCTCGCAACAACTCATATAACTGATTGTCGCTAGGAAATCTAATCACAGCCTCTCTTAGTACTCTTACAGCTTCTGGTATTTCTCCAAGCCGCTCAAGTGCTAGCACATAGACTAAGACATATCTTGCATTATCAGGGGCTAAATTAAATGCAGTTTCTAAATGATCCCTGGCTAGATCCATTCGCTGAGCACGTATATAAAGCAAACCCAGCGCATGGGCTGTATCAGCTGAGTCAGGATAACTTTCTATGGCTCGCTGTAAAAGTATTTCACCCTCATTCTCACGTTCAAGCATACGATATAAGTCGGCTAGATTTAAAATAGCAGGTAAATACTCTGAAGATACTAGCAATGCATGATCCAGACTTGATTCTGCTGCTACATAATCCCCTCGATTAATATAAAACAAAGCCAAATCAGTCATCGTTCCAGGCATATCAGCATTGAATTCACTTGCCTCTATAAACTCTGCATAAAGGCTCAGTAGCTGGTTAGCATAAATCTCGGGTAGCTGCTGCAATGGGAGTTCTGCTAATTGTCGTGCAACCTCCAGTCGTACATATTTAACTGGATCCTCTATTAAAGGCTGTAATAATTGATACCGGTTCGGCACAGGAAGATAGCTGACAGAAGCGACGGCATTGCCTCGAATTAAGGGGTCACTTGATTGCAGGGCATTTGATGAGACCTCGAAAACTTCTTGAGACGGAAATTGTTCTGATTCCAGTAGAGCAGTTGCTCGGATGATTGCAGGTAAACTTTCATCTTGCATTAGGGAAAGCAAATCAGGTAATACAAACGGATCATTATTTCTGACTCTTTCAAAAATTTCGGCGTGACGGTAATAAGGTTCTGCTTTGCCGGTAATACTATTTAGACTTTCAGCGGCCCAGACATTATCTCTATCTTGATGGCATTTAGTGCAGGCATTTGGGGCATCACTAATCAAACTAAAGAATGGATCTGGGATCCTGAAACTATGATCTCTGCGATCATCAACGCCCATATAAGTTGTAACCGGCATATGGCAGTTTATGCACTGCGCTCCTTCTGAGTCTGGCTCATGAAAGAAATGCTCTTCGGTATCGAACTGCTGTTCTATATGGCATTGCAGGCATAGTCCGTTGCCCTGAATGACCAATTGCTGGGTATGCGGCTCGTGACAGTTACTGCAACTCACCTGGCTTTGGTGCATCTTGCTTTGTAAAAATGAACCATAAACATAAACCTCATCCTGAATCTGGCCATCTGCATGGTATAAACCATCTGATAGCATAGTTAAACGATGTTGATCCAGAAACCCCGAACCTAAATCACGATGGGCCATTTCAGATCTTCTGGAATGGCAAGAAGCGCAAACCTCTTTCTGGGTAGATGCTATATTTGAATTGGTGCCGTCTAGTCCTTCCACATAGTTTTCTATTTCAATTTGGTCGACACCAGCGGGTGACCAGATAGCATCAATAGAATTTATGAGTCCCCTGTTAGCAAGATCAGTATTACCATTCGCCCAGTCGATATGTTGGCTGCCTTGGCCGTGGCAGCTTTCACAGCTGACATTGATTTCACTCCAAGTAGTGTTATAGGTATTGGTGCTTAAAGAGTAATTTTTTTGTAAATTCGTTGAGTGGCAACTTGCACATCGGCTATTCCAGTTCTGGAAAGCGCCGGTCCAGTGTAGGGGATTAGTACTGTCAATCTTTTCATCGGGATATAAATGGTACCATCGTTGCCCACCCTCAGCCTGTTCTCTGCTATCCCAACTGATGCTTAATGTTTGCAGTCTTCCATCAGGAAATTCAACCAAATATTGTTGCAGGGGATCCAAGCCAAAAGTATATTTAATTTCGAACTCTTCTAATTCCCCAGCGCTATTATCTGTTTGTACCAGAAACCTGTCGTCACGCCTAAAAAAAGTACTTACCGTGCCAAAATAATCAAACTCTGCATTCTCAAAATTACCAAGAACCGAATCAATAGTCGCTTCTTGCATAGAATTCCAGTGATGACTCTGTTGCCAGTTTTCGGATTCTTGCTGATGGCATTCTGTGCAATTTTCACTGCCAACAAATTCTGCCTGTGCTAAAACTTGCAGAGGTAGACAGCAGACCAAAATATAGAAAATAAGTCGGCACATTTCTGATAAATAATTAAGGGGAGTCACGACTCTAAAAAACCTATTTATTACGGAATATATGTAGCATATATCGATATTTACTTACTGAGGGGCTACTTTATTATCTCTTAGCTTCAATTAGAAGCGTAAACGCAAAATTTACTGGGTTATATAGATTACATAGAGTTTGCAATACAGTGTGATCATGTTATTTCAGGCAGTATCAGATACTCAGGCCAATAGAAAAAAAGGACCTTTATGCGTTCCTTGGATTTGTCCGTTAATAGGTGAGCTATCTGAATTTATTCTCAAGTTATAACCCAAAGCGATGTTATCAACTAGCTAGTTTAGCTCCCTGCTACCCAAATATACTGTATTCCTTTTTAATCTCAGTATGTTAAGTAAATGAAAGAAGGGAGCTTTCTGATTTTTTTGAGAGTGGCCTCTTCAATCCTCCGGAATTTCAAAAACTGGGGGAATAGCATTACCTTGATGACAGCTAGAGCACTGAACCCTTTCAATGTCATCTTCTAGCTTATCAAGCGCTTCTGAAGTCAAAGCCTGATTAAAAGCATTCATATTCTCTACCATTAATCTAGCTACCAACTTTGGCTGTTTTGAGTCAGAGGCAAAATCATTCCGCGGATCATCTCGACCATAGGCTACATGGCAGTGATCACATTCCACACCAAGTTGCCCTGATATGCTTCTCATAATATCAGTCAAGCGATCCGGATCAATGTCTTCAGGAAGCAACTGCAAATTGGTAAATTCTGGTTCCTCTTCATCCTGCCCAACACTTGGCTGAACAAGAAACATAAAGACGCCGCAGAACGTAATTGCACATATCGCTAAACTTTTTAACCACTTATTTACAGGTTTCATTTTTATTCTCCTATTGAGATTAGGTCATACTATCGTTCATTTTTTAATTTTCAACAAATTCTAACTTAGATTTAATATAAATGTGCTATTAAGGCTAATGTCCACTTTGGATAGAAAGCAGACGTTAGTACTTTCAGCATAAGTATTATGAATTTCTAGAACATGACTATAGCCCTTCCCAACTAGAAAGCGGGAGAAATACCTAAATTTTGGTAGATAACACTTAATTATTTTTTAAAAATAACTTAAATTAACCTTATCTCTATGTATTTCATAGTGTTTGTAGCATTGGCATAGTATCTGCTTAATTAAGATGACTGATGTGCGCTATTCATAAAGAACAATTTAAAAGGAGATAAGGAATGAGTAATACCCACCCCCTCCCAACACAGGAAGAACAATTAAACTCATTATCCCTAACTAAAGTAAGGGCCGCAGTCGAAATTGCCGCTGCCTTCTTGATTGCACAAATAGGTTATGCCTATATTGATTGGAAAGGCCAAAGGCTGCTCAATGAGATTGAGCAGCCAACCATTTTTCAATCGGTTGTTCATGTTGGAATGTCGATTATTACGATTGGAATTATTGTTACTATTTTAACAATATCCTTGAGAAGAACTGGAACCACATGGGGTTCACTTGGATTAAAAAAACATTCCTGGAAAAGCCATTTATTAAACTTTATCGTACTTTTTATCGGCTTTAGTCTCATAGGTTTGATAGGGCAATACATAAGCCAACAATTGGGCAGTTCGCCTGATGTATCAAAATTTGATGGATTAAAAGGAAATCTCCCCGTCCTTTTTGCTGCAATAGGTTCAGTGATTGCCACATCTGGTTTTGGGGAAGAGATGATTTATAGGGGGTTTATCCTCGAAAGACTGACCAATCTATTTGCCTTTTGCAAACATCCGGCAATTATTGCGCTTTTCGCCCACGCAATTATTTTTGGCCTTATCCACTCATATCAAGGGCTATCCGGGGTCATTGGAACCGGATTATCAGGTCTTTTATTTGGGGCTGTATATTTAACAATGGGCAGAAATCTGGTAATGCTCATTTTTTTCCACGGCTTTGTAAACACATTGAATTTTATAGCTATCTATTTGGGCGCTCTTTAACGTCTGCATTCTATCCAAAGCGGACGTTCAGTATTCCTACTAAATTAATAAATTTTGGTTTTATCTGTAGATTATTGATGGAACTTATCTAATCAATCTGTTGAATTGGTCACTTACCTATATTTATAACAAGGATTTTAAAATGCAAAAAATCAATTTTTAATTAGCCTCTCTACTTCTTCAAACTGCTTTAGAGCCTCTTTGTTTACATTCGGTTTGAGCAAGCCAATGGCCACAATGGCTATAGATGCAAAAACAAACCCAGGCAATATTTCATAAAGTTCAAAAATTCCACCTTCAATGTTTGACCAAAGTACAACTGTAACCGCTCCGACCACCATGCCTACAAGAGCCGACAGAACTGTCATTTTTCGCCAGAATAATGAGAACAAAATAACTGGGCCAAATGAGGCGCCGAACCCTGCCCAAGCATAGCTCACCAAGTCCAACACCCTGCTCTCACGATTGCTAGCAATGAATAAAGCCAATAGCGCAATTACAATGACGGCCAAACGGCTAACCATTAACAACTCTTTTTCTGTTGCCTCAGGACGAACAAAAACTCGATAAAAATCTTCACTAATAACTGATGAAGAAACTAATAATTGAGAATCTATAGTCGACATTATTGCTGAGAGAATCGCTGCAGTTATGACACCAGCCACCCAAGGATTAAATAATTGCTGACTTAAAACGATGAAAACTGTTTCAGGATTTTCAAGAGCTTGTAGACCAAAAAATGCAATTCCAGCTAAACCCGTCGCCACTGAGCCGAACAATACAAGCAACATCCAGCACATCGCAATACGTCTGGCCGATATTAATTTTTTAGTATCCTCTGCTGCCATAAAACGCGCCAAGATATGCGGCTGACCTACGTATCCTAGCCCCCAAGCTATGAGCGAAATAAATCCAAGCAAACTCAAATTACTAAATAGTTTTGTACTTTCAGGATTAACAACTTGTATCTGCTGCCAAACTGACCCAGCCCCTTCATAGCCATTGATCACAGCGAGTGGCGCTATTATTAAAGCGACAAGCATTAACATTGCCTGTATAGCATCAGTCCATGAAACTGCCAGGAAACCACCAATAAAAGTATAGGCAACAATAATTAGAGCGCCAGATATTAAAGCAGTTGAATAGTCTAAACCGAAACTACTTTCAAAGAGTATGGCTCCGCCGACTAAGCCCGACGCTGTATAGAAAGTAAAGAACAGTAAAATTACAATTGCAGATACGATACGCAATATTCTAGTTTCGTCGTTGAATCGATTCTCAAAATAATCTGGAAGAGTTAAAGAGTTTTTAGCATGCTCGCTATAAACACGAAGCCTTTGAGAAACAAAGAGCCAGTTGCAATAAGCACCTATCAGTAAACCTACACCAATCCATACCTCACTGATCCCGGACAGATAAATAGCACCAGGTAGCCCTAATAATAACCAGCCACTCATGTCAGATGCGCCAACACTCAGTGCAGTAACTACCGGACCTAGTTTTCTACCACCTAATATGTAGTCATCGAGATTATGCGTACGTTGATAAGCTTTTATGCCTAAGAACAAAATCATTAACAAATAGGCAACGAAGGTGATTAATAGCGGTGAAAAAAAATTCATTTGCAGCATACCTTCATTAAAAACGGATTCTTTGAATAAGACATGACTTAATAGTGCTGTAGAATAACGACTCATCCTAACCAATGGTGCAATCAAAGAGAATAGGAAAATTAATTAAAAGAGAGTTCGACACATTATAGTTCAACACATTTTAGAGCAGCATTACTTTGACAATTAGGTATAATGCGGCGCCTTAAGTATCCCAGAACGACTTACCAACTTTATCTTTAAAAAAATTCTATTAATTTTAAAAAGTCTTCATTGACTAAAAGCATTTTCCTCATGACCGAACAAACCAAGCCAGAAAAGATTTCTCTAGCATTTATCTCTTTAATGGCCGTTTTGATGTCATTTACTGCTATATCAATAGACGCAATGTTGCCTGCCTTAGGCCTAATAGGTGAAGATCTTGGGGTTCAAAACCCTAATGATGTTCAACTCATAATCTCTAGTTTATTTGCAGGTCTCGCAATAGGAATACTTTTTTTCGGACCTTTTGCTGATTCCTTCGGTAGAAAAAAAGCAGTCTATTTAGGAGTTAGCATCTTTCTTTGTGGGTGTACGGCTTCAATATTCTCAATTAACTTTGAAACTATGTTGGTGGGCAGAGTACTACAAGGCTTTGGTAGCGCTTCTTGTAGAATAGCTACCATGTGCATGATAAGAGACCGCTTTGAAGGCAATGCTATGGCAAGAGTCATGTCCTTCATTATGATCATCTTTATACTAAGCCCGGCATTGGCACCGTCACTTGGACAAGTGATCTTATTATTCGCCCACTGGCGTGTAATTTTTGTCGTTATGTTTTTCATTGGCATAAGTGCTGTCACTTGGTTAGCCATTGCCCAAGAAGAAACTTTAAAACCTGAGAATCGGCACCCCTTTAGAATTAAACCGATTATGCAGGCTGTTATTGAGACAGTGAACAACAGAATATCGAGGGGCTACACGATAGCCTCAGGAATCATATTCGGCGCTTTTGTTGGCTATCTAAATTCAGCCCAGCAAATTTTACAAGAGCAATATGAATTGGGTGGGGCCTTTGCCGTAGTATTCGGTTTTCTAGCACTGGCATTGGGCATCGCTTCTTTCGCAAACTCTAAATGGGTATATAGGTATGGCATGGAAAAAATTTGTCAAAAATCTTTATTAGTCATGGTAGGAGCTACGACAGTATTTCTACCGATCAGTTTGTTTTTTGGCGGGCATCCACCTTTAATCCTTCTAGTAATCTATCTTCTAGTTGTTTTTTTCTGTTGTGGTTTATTATTTGGCAACTTTAATACCATGGCAATACACCCACTTGGTCATATCGCTGGCGCTGCTAGCTCAGTAATCGGCTGCTTACAAACCCTGCTTTCAGCACTTCTGGGAGCAACTATTGGTTTTCTTTATAATGGGACTATCAACCCATTGATCATAGGCTTCTTCATTCTAGGTATTTGGTCATTGATATTAGTCACACGGCTAACCAAGCACTCACACGTCCAGACAGCTTAACCTTTTTCGCTGTTTGTACAGCAGCACACTATATATCATTGTTTTATCTCAATTATTGCACATTTTGGCGTTAACTCTGACTAACTGTTGGTGGTACTATTCTTGTTGAAATGCCTTAGGCACAATTTGAACATAAGAATATTATTAGATAGTTAATTAGCAAATAGATAAAGTTTTAAAACGAATTGCCAGAAATCATGTAATTGCAGTCTAAAACAATAATTTATTAAATTTCCATAACTTGGGAATTTCACCGTTTAAAGGGGTATACGATGAAAACAATACAAAACGTCAAAACAAAAATTTATGCTTTTATCTTGGTATTAGGATTATCGCATCCTGGATATGCTGCCTTGGTAGATATGGCAGAATATCAAGATTGGGATGGAGTTCAGTCTTCCATTTCAACTGGTGATATTAATGCCTTGCAACCAGATGGTATGAGCGCTTTGTTTTGGGCAACGTATTATGAAGAAGCTGACATGGTCAGTCTATTGTTAGATGCTGGTGCCGATGCCAACGTGCAAAACAGATACGGTCTGACCCCTCTTATTCAATCTGCAATTACCGGCAATGGTGAAATCATTTCATTGTTATTAGATGCTGGTGCTGATGCGAATTCTAGAACTTTACAGGGTGATACCGCTTTGATGAATGCTGCTAAGGCAGGTTCTCTTCAAGGTGTTCAAGCATTGATAGCAGCCGGTGCAGACGTCGAAGCCAGAGATGGTTATTCATTTCAAACACCAATAATGTGGGCAGCTGCATTTAACAAAGCCGATATAGTCCGGATTTTGGCGGAAAATGGTGCTGACATTAATGCCCTTTCTGCTGAACTCATTTTTTCAGGTATCCAACAAGGTGGCGTACAAGGTGACTTCCCCAATGGTGGCCTAACTTCACTGCATCACGCTGCACGTGAAAATGGCATAGAAACTGTTAGTGTACTTTTAGCTCTGGGAGCAGATCCTAATATTTTAGATCCACAAGGTATTTCACCACTAAGAGTTGCTGCTACTAATCAAAATTTAGACTTGGCTAAAATCTTAATAGAAGGTGGTGCAGATCTTAATGATGGCTCTTTAGTTGATATTATGGAAATACCCTATAAAAGGTTTGAGTTCCAACACGCTGCGAGCAATTATGATAATACAACTACAGTCGAAGAACTTACTGCATTAATGTTTGAAATGGGCGTTGATGTCGATTCAACCCCTGAAACCGGTATTCCTTTGTTCAGCACAGGCTTTGTTGGAGATCGAGGAACTTCAGGTCAAACAGTATTATTTAATGCTGCCTTAGGTGATCGGTTTGAAACAGTAGAAATGCTACTAGCAAATGGCGCTAGCCCTAATGCTCTTAGTGAAAGAGGAAGCACTCCTCTTGCAGCTGTTTTAAATGTATATGCTGGATATCGCGCGCCAGACGTTAATAATGGAGATGTTATAGTTGAAGAGCCAACTCTAGAAGAGAAAATGCCTATAGTGAATGCCTTAATTGCCGCTGGAGTCGATGTTAATGCTCACGGTGAAAACGGTACTATTTTGCATCAAGCTACTTCATTAGGTAACGATGAAATCATAGAGTTTTTGCTTGAACACGATATTGATCTATCGTTGAAAGATAGCAGCAACAGGACAGCTTTAGATATTGCTAGCGGTGTTTCACCTGTTGGTGGAGAAAGGCCAATGTTTCCTGGAGCTCCAATACCAGAGACACCTATCTATGAATCAAGTATGGCCATCTTGACTGAAGCAATGAATGCGCAAGGTATTGCCATCGAAGAATACATGGCACCTGTTTCTGAAGAAGGTGATGACGAATCTGAAGAAGCTTAAGTTTAATTAAGCCAACCATAAATATTAAACAAATTTAGGACTATTTAAATGAGAAAACGTACTTTATATGCAATCATAATTACAGGCTTAAGCTTAGGTTTAAATGCTTGTAATAATTCTGGAGAAGAAGCTGGCGTCAATGAAGCCCAAACCCCTCAGCTAGCTATTCAGAATCTCCCTCCTATGGAAGATCAATGGAATATGATTTATGACTATTGTGTCGATTGTCATAATGAAACTGATTACACCGGAGGTCTTTCTATAGAGTATGCTTCTCCTGACTTCGTTCATGAAGAAGGTGAAGTCTGGGAAAAAGCCATTAAGAAACTTGCAACTGGCCAAATGCCTCCCCTTGGTGAGCAACAACCTACACCAGAGCAACGGGCTACTTTTATTGCAACTATAGAAGCTACTCTTGACCAGGAAGCTCTTGAGAACCCTAACCCAGGCGCTCCTGTTCTACCGCGTTTAAATCGTACAGAGTATCAAAACTCTATCCGTGATTTATTAGCGCTAGAAATAGATGCTTCTACCATGCTTATTTCTGACGACTCTGCAGAAGGTTTTGACAACATGTCTTCGGCGTTACAAGTATCTGCCACTTTGCTGGAAGGTTATGTAGCGGCTTCTGGCCGAGTTGCTGCTTTAGCTGTCGGTAACCCTGATATGCAACCTGACTTTGTCACATATCGTGTAGCTGCGGACGGCAGCCAGGATCAACATATCCCTGGATCACCAATTGGTACTGTAGGTGGTGTCTTTTTTGAACACTACTACCCCTTAGATGGCACCTATGAATTTAGTCCAAAACTTTGGCGCTCTATTCAAGACGAAGCTCGCGGTATTGAATACCCAAGCACACTTGAAATTACTATTGATAAAGTACCAGTTCACACTGCTAATTTCGGCGGTTATTTAGATACTGAACAAGGTGAGTTTAGCGCTAATAGCTTTGAATTAGCTGAAGAAATTGACGAACGCTTTAAATTCACCACATTTATGAATGCTGGCACGCATTCAGTTGCTGTTAACTTTGTACGAATTCCTAGTGGCCCAAATGGTGAAATTTGGAGACAGCCTGCACGTACTACTCTAGACAGAGACCCCTTAAAAGGCCCTCCTCATCTTGAGAAGGTTGAAATCCGTGGTCCTTTTGAATCTACCGGTACTGGAATGACAGCCGCTCGTGAAAAAATATTCATTTGTGAGCCAGGCGCATTGGAAGACGAGCAACTTGCTTGCGCCAATGAAATTCTTTCTACGCTGGCAAAACAAGCTTATCGTCGTCCTGTTACTGAAAATGAAGTTTCCGACTTACTTGGATTCTATGAACTAGGAAATGAGATTGGTGGTTTTGAGAAAGGTATAGAAACTGGATTACGTAGAATTATTTCTGGTCCTGAATTTCTATTCCGAATTGAGAGTGCTCCAGCTGGTGTAGCTGAAGGGCAACCTTTTCAAATCAGCGATCTTGAGTTAGCTTCTAGATTAGCCTTCTTCTTGTGGAGCTCATTACCTGATGAAGAACTAATTAGTGTTGCAACTGAAAACAGACTGAATGACCAAGATGTGCTAGAAGAGCAGGTCATACGTATGCTAGCCGATCCTAAAGCCCAAAATCTGACATCAAACTTTGCTTCACAGTGGTTTACTTTACGTAACTTGCAAGCAATCGTCCCTGATCCGCTGACTTTCCCTGATTATGACGACAACCTAAGGCAGTCTTCGATCTTGGAAACTCAAATGCTTTTCCAAAGCATTATTGATGAAGACAGAAGTGTTCTTGACATCATCAACGCTGATTACACATTTGTGAATGAAAGCTTAGCGAGAGTTTATGATATGCCAGGAATTATTGGTAGCCGCATGCGTCGTGTCGAAGTTGAAGATGAGAACAGGAGAGGAATTCTAGGACACAGTAGTTTCTTAACCTTAACTTCTCTTACAATCAGAACTTCACTGGTTACCCGTGGTAAATGGTTCCTAACTAATTTAGTTGGTACACCACCACCTGAGCCTCCACCAAATGTTGACACCCAACTGACTGAAGTAGAAGGTGTGCCTCAATCATTGCGTGAACAAATGGAAGCTCACCGAGCTGACCCTGTGTGTTCATCCTGTCATGAATTAATGGATACAATTGGCATCGCCATGGAAAACTTTGATGGTGTTGGCCGTCATAGAACTTTGGATAGAGGCGTTACCATAAACCCAGTTGATTTCTTATTTGACGGCACTGAAATAACAAGTGTTGCTGATTTGCGTAACTGGATGATGGAGCGACCGACTATCTTTGCTGGAACCACTACTGAAAAGTTAATGCAATTTGCATTAGCCAGACCTTTGGTATGGTCGGACATGCCTCATGTTCGAACTATCCTTCGTGACTCAGCTCAAGAAAACTATAAATTCTCCTCCATTATTATGGGTATCGTGAATAGCGTACCTTTCCAAATGAGAATTAACCAAGGTTCTACTGAAGCAGTTGCTTCTATTGACTGATCATAGAGCTCAGTAATACTCTCTACTAAAAAAGGCAGCCCTTGGGCTGCCTTTTTTTATGCTCTTTTTTTGCCCTTGTTAAAGGGCTCGTATATTTCATTGAATCTATTCTGAAACTGGAAAAATATTTCCATCACCATTGCGCTCTTCTGCAGTCATGTTTTCGTTTCTCCATTCTCTTACAACTTCCATGTATTCAGGCAACATAGTAATGCCCCCTCCTCGACCAGCATCAACTGGAACACCTAACATCTCAGAAAACTCTACAGCGTAGGTAGATTCACCAGGTAAGTTGTGTGGAATATCACCACGTTCTCTTACGATCTCAGTTGCAGGACGACATGGATATGGTTGCATCGTTGTACTAGTTCGCTTAGAAAAGCCATTTGACTTAAAAAAGACATCATCGAGATAAACCGGATCCTGAACCATATAAATGTGCAATATAGTCTCGTCATCACCCTGCGGAATAAAACGTTCAACCATAGTAGCCTGATCACTTAGAGCGAGACCATTACGACGCATCCAACCAGCTTTTAAATGAGTTGTTGTGACTATTAAGGTATCTCCATCCCATTCACCAGTAGAAAACCCTTGCCAAGTATGGGGAGCCATTGCATCAGGGTGAGGACGGCCGTCCATCCAGATTTCTCGACGCTGAGCCTGCCAACGAATGTGAGTTCCAATTTTAATTAATTCAAGCGACTTTGGATCAAGCTCTTGCCAAATATAGAGATTACCAACACCACGAAAGCCATAAGTCGATGGATGTGGTTTGCATTGATGCTCGGGTAAAGTCAGCAATGAAGGCTGCCAACTATCTGCACGCAATTGCGCGGCTGCATTTACTGGAAGTCCCGCATAATCACCCACAAAAGGGCCGGGAATTCGTTCTTCCCGATCTTCATGCATTATAGGGTCCCAGTGTCCAAAAATTCCTTGAGCTTGAACTGAGCTTGTAAAAGAGAATACTAGAACTGCAGTAAGTAGTGGTTGTAATGAATGTCGCATCCTAACCTCGCATAGATATAGACAGAGTTATATTTATTAATGAAAACAACAAAAATATACTGCAAAACATGATGATTATCTATTTAGGAATCTAGTATTACATTGCCTATATAAGAACAGGTATACTTTGAATCCCTGAAAATAGTCGGAGCCATAGTTGGAGCTATAGTATGAAAATATTTATTTATTCCTTGTTGTTTATATTGAGTTTTTCTGCCAATGCGCAAGTAACTCAGAGCAAAGGTAATTTCGAAGATAAGTTTCGTCAGCTGGATGAGGTTTCACCTACAGCCAATAGTTATCGTACGGCTTCAGGAGCTCCCGGCAATGAATATTGGCAGCAACAGGCTGATTACTTAATTGAGGTAACTTTAGATGAAGAAAATAAACGCATCTTGGGTTCCGAGCGCATAACTTACACCAACAATTCTCCAGATACCTTGAGCTATATATGGATACAACTGGATCAAAATCGTTATCAAAATGATTCAATTGGTCGTACCTCTGAAACCGCAGGTAATAACGACCGTCTGGCTTTTTCAAGCTTGCTTCGTGAACGAACATTTGAAGACTTCGAAGGAGGCTTTCAAATAAGCCGAGTGCAGGAAGTCATTAGAAGCGAGCAAAATACACAAATAATTCAAGGCAACGTACTGGGTACACAGATTAACGGCACTATGATGCGTGTGGACCTTGAACAAGCTCTAGAATCAGGCGATAGTATTATCTTCGAAATCGATTGGGAACATAACATCGTCAATCAAAGTATTCTTGGTGGACGTGGTGGCTATGAGCATTTTGAAGAAAGTGATACCTACCAGTATGCTGTATCGCAATGGTACCCCCGCGTAGCGGCCTATACCGATTATAATGGCTGGGTAAATAAGCAGTTTGTTGGTAGCGGTGAATTCACTCTCGAATTTGGAGACTTTGAAGTCCACATAACTGTTCCCGCCGACCATATCGTTGCTTCCACCGGCACCCTGCAAAACCCTAATGATGTGTTAAGTGACGAACAACAAGACCGCTTAGAACGAGCTGAAGATTCTGACACCCCAGTATTTATCGTGACACCCGATGAAGCATTGACCAATCAGGAAGACGGTACAGATGAAACTGTCACTTGGATTTTTGAAGCTGAAAACGTCCGTGATTTTGCCTGGGCTAGCTCAAGAAAATATATTTGGGATGCCTTAGGCCACCAGCAAGAAGGTGCAACTAACCCAGTCGTCATGGCTATGTCCTTCTATCCAAATGAAGCTGAACCACTATGGTCTCAATACTCCACACATGCTGTAGCCCACACCATGGACGTTTATTCTGATTTTTCATTCGATTACCCTTACCCGGCATCAATTTCAGTGAATGGCTGGGAAAACGGTGGTATGGAATACCCAATGATAACGTTTAACGGTTATCGACCAGTAGAAGACGAAGAGACTGGAGAAAGAACCTACTCAAGACGAACCAAGTACGGATTAATTTCTGTGATCATTCATGAGGTCGGTCATATTTATTTTCCCATGACTGTCAATTCTGATGAACGTCAATGGACCTGGATGGACGAAGGTTTGAATACCTTTTTACAATTTATGGCCGAACGCGAATGGGAAGATGGTTACCCTTCTCGTCGAGGAGATCCGGAAAATATTACAAGTTATATGCTTTCACAAAATCAGGTTCCAATCATGACCAATTCAGAATCTATTTTACAATTTGGCAATAACGCTTACGGTAAACCGGCTACTGCTTTAACTATTTTACGAGAAACGGTAATGGGTCGAGACTTATTTGATTTTGCCTTTAAAGAATATTCTGAGCGTTGGATGTTTAAACGCCCAACACCATCTGATTTTTTCCGCACCTTAGAAGATGCTTCTGCGGTTGATCTAGACTGGTTCTGGCGTGGTTGGTTTTACACCACAGATCATGTAGATATAGCGCTCAATGATATTCGGGAATACAGCATATCTACCCAAGATCCAGAAATAGAATTCCCTATTCATCGTGAAGAAGAAGCTGAAGAACCAACCTCTTTAACACAAATTCGAAATGCGGATTTACCAAAACGGGTAGAAGAATTTCCAGAGCTAGAGGACCTTTATAACGAAAATGATGAATTCACCGTAACTAATGCCGATCGCAATGAATACACCAGTTTTCGCGAAGGTCTGGAAGATTGGGAGCTGGAAATACTCGACCAATCCATTGCAGATGGCTTAATGGTTTACTTCCTCGATTTTGAAAATATTGGCGGCCTGGTTATGCCTTTACCTCTTCAAATTGAGTATGCCAATGGTGAAATAGAAGACATTATGCTGCCAGCCGAGATATGGCGAAGAAGTCCTCATCGAGTCACACGCATGATTCTAAGTGAGCAAGCCATCGTTGCCGTTGAGCTTGACGCCATGCAACAAATTGCAGATGCCAACAGAAATAACAATCGTATCCCTCAGCAAATTCAACGTTCTCGTATTGAACTCTACCGTTCCGATAACCCTAGCCGTGATCTGATGGCTGACCTCTTGGTTGAGTTAGAAGAAGCCGAAACAGGTGAAAATGCAGATATGGGCAATGACGTTCCTTTACAAGCAACTGGGGAATAAATGCGGCTGCTGAATCTTACCCTTAGTGCACTACTTGCTTTGATAGGAGCAGTGCAAGCTCAGGCTCACCTCGAGCAAACTTTATTAACTTCAGTTTCGTTTAACTCACGAACTCAAAGAATAGAAATTGTTCACCAAGTTTATGCTCATGATGTTGAACATGCTTTTGGTAATACGGTACAAGCCGATGGCGGTCTTGATCGTATTCCTGCCCAAGCAAGGGTTGGAGTTGAGTTAAGTAATAGTTTTAAATTATGGGATGCTGACGGTGAAGAAATACCCTTAGCATTAGTTGGCGCTGAGCTGGAAAGCGAATTCTTTTATATTTATCAGGAAGCAGAGCTAACAAGTATTCCTGAAGCCATGCGAGTTGAACATGGAATGCTAAGAAATTATTGGCCAAATATGCAGAATTATCTCAATGTTGATTATGGCAACTTCGTAAAAAGTCTAATTTTTTCAAATAACGATGGTATTAAAACTATTACTAATGAATAGATAAGTTCAAAATAAGATCCTCCTTTCTCTCTATCAATACCTAATAGATACTTAATAAATACTTATTCTTTCCCTAATTAATATGACGCAAAAGCTGAAAAAGTCCGTAAAAATCAGTACTATCTCAGCATTATCTGTAACATCTCTCTACCTTATGAGTCTTTAAGATCCAATGAAAACAACTTTCTTTCAATTCCTAATCTCGGTACTGCTTCTGTTGAGCTTTTCTGCTCAAGCGCAAGTGGTTATTGGTGAGCATGTCGATGCTGAACTAGTCGCCGAAATGACGGGTGTTACTCCAGGTCAAGATACTTGGATAGCTCTACGCCTAGATCATATGGAGAACTGGCATACCTATTGGAAAAATCCTGGTGATGCAGGCCGTGCCACTGAAATTAACTGGACCTTACCAGACGGGGTAACAGCTGGTGAAATCGTTTGGCCCACACCTAAACGGTTAGAGCTACCTGCCGACCTAGTCGACTTTGGATATGAAGACGAGATTTATTTACAAGTTTCTCTGAATATTCCTGCATCATTTCAAGAAGAGAACCTAGACATTAGTGGCAATGCGCAATGGTTAGAATGTGAATATATATGCATCCCAGGTGGCGCAGTTGTTTCTCTGTCATTGCCTATCTTAGAAGAATCACAAATCACACAAAACGAACAATGGATTGATGGCTTTGCACTCACTAGAGCAGCTATACCAACCAGTGACGTCAGTTTTGGTACCACTTTTTCTATAGCTGACGGCAATTTGAATATACTAATTCAAGCAACCGAAGCCATTTTTGAAAACGCTAGCGCAATAAGATTTATACCCGGTGAACACAGAGTATTTGATTACATTTCTCCCCAAGAAGTTACTTATCAACTTTCCAGTTTGCAACTGACTCAAGGCCATCACCCTCGCCTCAGCGAAGCACCTGAAGAAATTACTGGGTTGTTACTGGTCACTGATGATGAAGGCCAGTTAATCTCTTATGAAATTGCGGCTGCACCAGATGGCATTAATGCTTCAGACCTGGGGCTTTTAGCTGCTAATGCGGATACTTTAGGCAGTACTTCTGCTTCTGATATGAGCCTTTTGCTAGTGTTTACCTTCGCCTTGTTAGGCGGCTTGATTCTTAATCTCATGCCTTGTGTGTTTCCAGTTCTGTCTCTAAAAGTACTAAGCCTGGCTTCGAGTAGTAATTCAACTCAACATGAAAAACGCTTGCATGGTTTAGCCTACACGGCGGGTGTTATTGCAGCGTTTCTAATACTTGCTTCTGTTTTGCTTGCTTTACAGGCTGGTGGTACGCTTATTGGTTGGGGCTTCCATTTGCAATCGCCATGGTTCATCAGCTTGTTGATATTTTTGTTTTTTGTGCTGGGGCTTTCAATGTCTGGTGTCGTAGAATTCGGCACTAGCATTATGGGCGTTAGCACTGAGTTGCAAGACAAAGACGGTTACTCAGGTTCATTTTTTACCGGCATCCTGGCCAGTGTTGTTGCTAGTCCCTGTACTGCACCATTTATGGGAGCAGCCTTAGGCTTTGCTTTCACACAAACAGCTATAGTCGCCTTGGCAGTGTTTTTTGCTTTGGGTTTAGGCATGGCTCTACCCTTTGTACTAATTTCATTTAACCCAACACTTTCTAGTCTGCTCCCTCATCCTGGTAAATGGATGCTGACCTTTAAACAGGTTCTGGCCTTCCCACTTTATGCGACAGTTGTTTGGTTGTTGTGGGTGCTAGGCAACCAAACTGGCACAGACGGCATGGCTCTAGTTATTGCCACCTGTGTTCTATTAGCTATGGCGGCCTGGCTATATCAACGTCGTCTTGGCATACAAACTCCATTCTGGCGTTATGCAAATGCCTTCATTATTTTATTATGCTTAGTTACAACCATCGGTGTAGTTCGGTCACCTTTACTTGAAACTCAGTCTATTAATCAAGTAATAAGTGAAGATGCAGGTTATGAGGCTTATAGTGATGCGCGTCTAGCAGAATTAAGATCTAGTGGTCAGCCAGTCTTCGTTAACATGACGGCAAGTTGGTGTATTACTTGTTTGGTTAATGAAAAAGTTGCACTTAATTCAGAAGAGTTCACAACAGCCTTAGCAGATAAAAACGTAACCTACCTTAAAGGTGACTGGACCAATAATGATCCAGAAATTACTGAAGTATTAAGACGCTATGAAACTAGCGGTGTACCTTTATATTTGATGTTCCCTGCAGACTCATCAGAACCAGCAGAAGTTCTACCGCAAATATTGACGACAAATATCATCATTGCCGCAATCAATAGAATTTAGCGTTCATGATTAGAAACTTAATTTAATAACAGGTATTCTGAAAGAATACTTCCTATAGATAGCCTTACTTGAACACTCTCACTAATATCCACTTTGGGTCGTTAGAGGACGTTTCAATCCACACATTACTTTATTCAATTAACTTCTAATTGATTTTTGGGGATGCCAGAAAGGTATTGATTACAGAGATAGAACATATCTTGTGTTGTTCACTTGAGAATACTAATCTTTCCACTATAATCCCAAATACCTTGAAAAATTTCATAATCTCCATAAATACAATCATCACTAAATCAGGGGCTTTCTAAGCTAATATTTTATATGTTTAGATTTTCAGCTGATCGTTTCCCAGTCTTTCTTGTCCTTCTGTTAAGCACCCTCGACTTCACCATGTATTTCATGGTCGATAATATCTGGTTATTACTAATCTATTTGTTAGTGATGATTATCCCAAAGGGCATTATTTGTGCATGGAACCACCATCATCAACATACGCCTACATTCTTTTGGAAACCATTAAATCGCTTACTGGAATTTTTTTACGCATTGCATACTGGTGCCACCACAAACCTATGGGTATTGCATCATGTGTTGGGACACCACAGAAATTTTCTGGATCAAAGCAGTGATGAAAGTGCCTGGCAGCGTAAGAATGGTAAAGCAATGAATGAATTCGAATATACCTTGTCGATTGCATTCACAGCTTATTTCAGGGGCTTTCAGGTAGGCAGAAAATTTGCTCGGGTTCAATATGACTTTGTGCTTTATTCACTACTTACCTTATCAGGCCTTATCCTTTTGTCTTGGTTTAATTTTGTGCCGGCCATGATTTTATTTATACTGCCGATGATTATCAGTCTCTTTTTTACTGCCTGGGTAACCTACGATCATCACTCTGGTCTGGAGACTGGTGATCAGTTTCTGGCGTCATATAATAATATTAACCGCCTCTTCAACATTTTGACTGGCAATCTTGGTTATCATACTGCTCATCATTTTAATCAAGGTCTGCACTGGTCAAAACTTCCAGAACTGCATGCAAAAATAAAATATCAAATTCCTCCAGACTTAATAAGAAATGCAGTGTTTGTAATCGCAGAAACATAATCGATTTATAATAATCCTGCTACTAATAAGGGTTTACATAACAATTACCAGTCGCCATCGATAGAACTTAGCTTTTATGAATAAAAACCTAATTTAATAGTAAGAATTCTGCAAGAAAATTTCCTTTCCCTGAATGCTCTCGCTAGTGTCTACTTTCGACCAGGTTCAACCATTAGCAATATAATGGACTTGTGTAGGGATAAGAATTACTCTTTACAACCACTTTTCATTGGGCGCTTAAACTTATGAGAACAATAAAATTATATTTAGGGTTTTTAATCCTGACACAATGCGTTCTATTAAATGCAGCGGAGGAATTCGTGCCAGCCAATTCCTTAGAGGAGCTTGAGCAGAGAATTAATCTCATCCTAGAAGAAACCGAAACGCCGGGTATGATTGCAACAATTGTCTATGGTGATGAAACCATCTGGCGTGGCGCACTCGGGTTTGCTAACAAAATAATAGAAAGGCCAGTTACAGTTGATACTCAATTTCGTGTTGGCTCTATATCAAAATCCATTACCTCTCTAGCAATTCTCAAACTGGTGGAAAGCGGGCAATTGAACCTTGATGATCTTATTAGTGAAGTAGCACCAAGGGCGGGGGTAGAAAACGCGTGGCAGGAAACAGACCCTGTCAGACTCGTTCATGTTCTAGAGCACACCGCAGGTTTTGATGATATTCATTTCCGAGATTTTGAGTTTAGTGACCCCAATGTAACGACCCTTGAAGGCATTGAATTTAACAACAATTCTAGAGAAGTACGCTGGAGACCGGGCACACGAATGGCCTATTCCAATATAGGACCCGCGATAGCCGCTCTAGCTTTAGAAAATGTTACAGGCATGAGTTTCGAAAACTTCGTTAACAGGGAAATATTTGCACCCTTGGGCATGAACACGGCTTCATTTTTCCATGTTGAAGGCGTCTCGTCGAGCTTTAACCTTGACGGTTCGGCTTCGCCTTACATCCATATACCGGTGCGGTCTTCAGGTTCACTTAATGCCACCAGTTCAGACATGGCTCAATTATTAAAAATGTACATCGGCAGGGGCACACTGGATGGCGTTGCATTGATTCAACCCCAGTCTCTTACCCGAATGGAAACATCAAGCTCTACGTTGGCATCTACAGCGGGTTTACAGGTAGGTTATGGGCTCAGCAACTACACAACTCAAAAAAATGGTTTTGTGTTTCATGGGCATGACGGTGGTATTGACGCATTCATATCTCGTTATGCTTACCTGCCGGAATTCCAACGTGGTTATTTTTACTCGGTTAATCAGGGCAACCTAGCAGCCTTTAATAGAATTGATGAAGAGATTGTTGGTTTTATAACGAGAGACCTCACTGCTCCTGAAGCAGTAACAACAATAGAACAAACTGAAGATGATTTAATTTCATTAACTGGATTTTATGAAGCAGATTCACCCCGAATGGAAATACTGGCTGGCATTGGACGCCTAGGATTTAGTCGTGTCCAATATGTAGATGGCGGTCTTCAAGTCAATCCTTTATTCGGAGCCGCTACTGATTTACTCCCCGTTGGTAATAATCAGTTCAAACGAGAAGCGGAAGTTCTAGCCTCTTATGCCTTTGTAACCTCTCCCGATAACGAAGAGTTAATGCAAGCAGATTCAGGTACCTTCAAGAAAATAAGTCCGGTGATCGCCTACGGCCGCCTGGTAGCTCTTGTCTATGCCATTATTATCTTAGCCAGTTCCTTACTCTTTACACTGGTTTGGGGCTTTCAAAAAATCAGAGGTCAGAGGAAGCAGGCAATCCATGCCCTAGTCAGAATAATTCCTATTATCGGTTCAGTTGTATTCGCTCTGTTGGTATTCCTAGCCATGAATCTACAGGGATTAGATAGTTTGTCCTCCGTCTCAATCTGGACTGGTGGGTACTGGCTGGTATCGCTAATCTATCCAGTTCTTGCGGTATTGTCTCTTTATGTAGTGTTGTCGCACTTTCCCCGACGTCATGAAATTGGCATATGGGTTTGGCACCATGCCCTACATACGACAGTCGGTCTTTTGATACTGATGTTGTTTCTGGCAAGTTGGGGTTTTGTTGGACTGCAAACTTGGGCCTATTAGCCATTAGGAAAAGGCCTAAGTGAGCAAAACCGTCACTGATTCTAACCAAGAATTCAGGAAAATTCGCTAATTGCGACTAAGCTGTTTTGAAGGTGGATTAGTAAAAAATAGTGAAAAACTAATTAAAAACTAGATTTTTAAGACTGTTAATCTCGGTCTGAGCGAATGTGAGTCAAAATAGCATCGGCTCTTTGCAAAATATCATCATGCTTAGGGCTTAACACTTCACTTGCTATAACTAGCGCTTCACTATCGCGTTCTGATCCATACTTGAATTTATGATCGTGACCAATCGAAACAGTTTTTGCATTACGGCCTCCCTTCGGATTAATAGCGTCATTTGGACGACCATGAGAGCCTTTAATATGCTCGTATCCCATTGGGTCACTATAATATTCTAGATCACGGTTATGCGTAGAAATCATCACTCGCAAACTGCGCTCCGAACATTTTTCCAAAAACGCCCAAGCCAAGGCCAACTGATAATCTGAACTGGTGCCATTAAATAATTCATCAAAAAGACCCAGGCTATCAATCGTGGCGTTATCAAGAAAGTCTTTAATGTTTTCTAATTGAGCTTTGAACGTACTGCGTTGATGAGTGAGATCATCTTCAACATTAAAGTTATGATATACCTGATCTGGAACTGTAAGCTCAGCACTTTCAGCAGCGACAGTTCTTCCCATTAAAGCACCTTGTAAAATTAAACCTAAGGCTTTTAAAGAAGTCGATTTTCCCGCCATGTTAGGAGAAGGTAAAACAACTACTGTTACTGGCTCACCACTTTCTGAGTCAACTTCACCTAAGGAAAAATCACCGAAATTTTCACTTACACTGTTTAAGAAATGTTTAATAATATGTACTCTCAATACACTATCTTTAGCCTTTGTATCAGCATAAGCATCTAAAGCATTTTCGAGCTCGACTAAAGACTTAGCTTCAGCCCAGCGCAGATTATTAGTACGGCCTCGACGAAAATCATTTTCCCGTTTTATTAATTCAGTAACTAGTCCTTGCTCTTGCAAATGTTTTATTAGGGCTTCTGTTCCGCCTAATTCTTTATACATCGATGCAGAAACATCAACACCTGGAATCCCTCCCTGACCTTCCCGTAGCAAGTAAGCATGGTGGAATTTATGAAAAGATAAACGAAGACCTAAGCCATCTGGTGCTAGTACTTTAGGAAAGGTGCCATAAAAAGGCGCATCAATACTTCTTACACTCTCTGCATACTCTATTAACTGTGCGACCACTAATGCTTCCTGTGCATATTTATGCAAGCCACAACTTTGGATATATTCAGCTGCTGCATTGCCAGGCAAATGGCAGTGAGTTTTTATTTTAGTGTTTTTAATACCCGTTTCTTTTGCAACATTTGGTTCTAGTGTCACCTGCATACCTAAATCATCTAAAGTTAAACCAGATGTTTTAATTGTGTCTGAACCGTCTGGCTCCATGGCTAAATTCTGAACTACCTCATCAAGTATCTTAATATTATTAGCTACTTTCCCAACATCAACGAGTCCACTCCACTGCTGAAAGCATTCACCATGACTTTCAATAATTTTTTCAATTGTTGCCAACATTTTTAAAAAATACGCATATTTATCATGTGCGATACGAATATTATCGGCTGCTTTTTCACTATCACTGGGCTTTGAAAAAGCAAAGTGGTCACCTCTTGAGGTATATTTGAATTCTGCATTAGCAATATCCGATGCAACTAAGCTCTGAATCATGGTTATTAGTTCAGCATCTTGGAATGGACGAAACTCAACGGCTTTAGTGAAAATTTTGCTAGTTTCACCTTTAAATATATTTTTTAGAACATGGTCGCCATTACTGCTACCACTTAAGCGATTCCCTTCAAGATTATAAATATCAAAAAAAGCACGAGTAGACTGAACTGCTTCTTCACTAATGCCAACTAAGGTGCAGTACCTACCCATGATTCCATTGGCATGATCATGTAAGCGTTTACTTATTTCTGTATCAACAAATTTCATCAGATTATTTTACTATTTTTCTCGTATAAATTAATTTTCAATTTCAAGAAGGGCTTCGTAACGACTATCTGTTAGTGTGTATAAAAAAGCAATTAATGCATCCATTCTTCTTTCATCAAGTGCTGGGGCTGATTCAAGTTCTGTTATGGATATATTTTCAGCAACTTCTGGCTCACCCCAAATCTCTCCTGTTTCTGGATTTATCTGTGCGGAGCTGCTCCTGGTATTATATTTATCGTAAAACCGAATCACTGTTTTTAATTCTTGAAACACACCATTATGCATATAAGGTGCAGTGATAGCGATATTTCTCAATGTTGGCACTTTAAATTTTCCAGCGTCAGTTAAATTATTGACCAGCGGGTTTTCTAACAGGCCTTGATCGATATATTGAATTCCTATGCCATTAGCCTCACGTAATTTTCTATTGATTGGTACGCCAATATTATCGTAAGTGTAACTGGTGAAAGTTTCTCTTGTAGAGCCTGGTAAATTGTTTAGTTGATGACATTGGTTGCAGTTAGTAAATTGTTCAGAAAAAAATAAAACCATTCCTAATTCTTCATCACGCGTTAATTCGTATTCATCACGCAAATAACGATCATATTTAGAATCAAAAGGTGAGAAAAAATCAGCCTGTTCATAAGCGGCGATACTTTCTGTCATAGCTTGATAAGCAAGATCAATGTTGTCAAAAATGATTTCACCAAAAAGTTCTTTAAAAGCTGTTACGTATATTTGGCTTTCTAATAAGCGTTGGATAACTGTAGCTTTATTAGGAAAGGCCATTTCAATCGGATTTAAAGGAGGTCCACCTGCTTGGTCTGCTAAATTCAGTTCACGCCCATCGACAAATAAACCGCCCTCGTATTCACCTTCTTCATTGATATGGAAGTCAGGTGTCAGTGCTGCATAAGAAAGAGTCGGCGCATTCCTATCACCTAAAGAAATTAAATCACCACCAAGAGATGCGGCTGCAGCTACACCATTATCGCGCCAATCTATAAATGCTCGTGCAGGGTCATGACAAGTTGCGCAACTTTGAGTACGGTCATTAGATAGATTCACATCAAAAAACAATGCCGCACCCAAGTCAGCCATTTTAGTATTTTGTATATCAGCTTCATCTGCTGCCAGGGCCTTTCCGGTTAAACCAGCAATAAAAAGGAAAAAGATAAAAATTTTCATCATCTAGATCACCGCTAAATGATTATCCCAAAATAAACCATTGGAGAATTCATTCTGGGTTGTAAAATTAGTGATGGCTTGTTGAGTTAAATCATAATATCGAATCTGTCCGGTGCCGGCGCTATATATGAAGCCGTCTTTATAAGCACTAACGCCACAGGCATCTCTTGCTCTAAGCTGCTTCAGAAATTCTCCACTTTCAGCGTCCCAAAAGGTCAGAACATTTGCACGCGGACATGAGGCTACTAAAAAGCGGCCGCTTTCATCATAGCGGATAGATCCGACGTATTGTTCCAGTTGCGATTGAACTTGTTCAGGCGCCAGCATTAGACGAATAGCTTCACCTCGTTGATGTGTAGCTAATAATGGCACTCTTAAAAAAGGTTCGCCTTCAAATTGCATTGCAATAGCCAACTGCCCGCTAGTATTAATATCCATATGCCGAATGCTGGCCTGATGATACTCAACAGGTAAATACTGTTGTTCTAAAAGAGTTCCAGTCTCTCTATTAATATAGCTTAAAGAAGGCTGCATAGAATCAATATTGAGTTTTTCGCGTTCAAAGTCAGGATGCGTACGAATACCACCATTAGCAATTACCAAGGTTCCCTGATCTGGCATAAGCAATACTTCATGTGGTCCAACTCCATAGGTAGGAAACTCATTAACACGCTCAAGTGATGCATCCGTTAAAGCTCGACTCACCCGCCAGACGCCTATACAGCCATTGTCTCCTTGCTGGTCCTCATAAACACTTTCAGTGGTATAAAAATATTCATCATCTGCAGAAAACACGCCATGACCATAAAAATGTCTACCTTCTATTGCTTCAATTTCTTGCAAAATATTTCCACTACTCACATCGCCTATTAATAAAAATTTACCTGGCCGACGTGCTACACATACAAATAAATCTGACATATTATTTATCACAACATCATGGGCACGAGCACTAAGCTGATGACTATAAAGCTCTTTGATTTGATCATTATCAATAGTAAAAGCCTTAAGCCAATGCCTCTCATCACTATCAGAAGCAGCGCTTAAAAAAACTGAGGAAGACGATTCATTAAAATTAGAAAATGCAGGCTCAGCAGCAAGTAATAATGCGAGGCTTAAAACAGAGCGTCTTGGAATACCAACGGCAGACATACTAGTCCCCGTCCAAACTGTTAAAGCCAAGATACAAATCAGTATTTTTTAAAGCTGTTTCTAGCGCTTCATGTAGTGCCTCTATCTCTGAATGCAATGTCTGTAACTGGGCATATTGCGCTTCATTCGCAAGCGCAACTGACAATGAGTTTGGTAATGCAGCAAGATAAGGTTCCAAATCTCTGAAGACAGCGTTAACCGCAGCGACATCTTCGGTATAAAAAGCTGCAGAGTAAGCAGAAAATAATGGCTCTAAACTTAGAATATTATTTTTAATATTTGCTAGTGAATTTCCTGAACGCCAGGATTCAGCGGAACGATTTCTGGCACTGGTAAAAGAATCTCCTAGCGCTGGTGTTAATTTTAAGTCACGTATTTTCGCTATGGCTTCTTGCAAGGCTTTCAGGAAATCGATGCTTAAATCTTCGGCATCTTCATAAAACCCACCCTCAACTGGATCAAGCACTAAGTCACGATATTCATCTACCCAACGTTGAGTAACACCTGAACTGACCTCATTTATATTGCGAGCAATAGTCTGAGTTAATGAACACAAATAATCGTTGTTTTGAAATTCACTCAGGGTATCATCCTCGTAAAGAATTATTTCTAATGCTGGCAATCCTTGAACCCCGACGCTCTGCCTGCCAAAACTATCACTAATTAGTATTGTGTCATCCTGTGATGCGATTAAAGCATCTAGTTGTCGACCAGTAGTACCACGCTCATCTGGCCAATATTGGAGTCGGAAATTCCAATTAAAATAAGTAATAGGGCCAAATTGAATATGCTGAACACCTTGCCAAGCATTCATTGTTTGTTGATAAGCATTCTTTAAAGCATTTAAATTAGAATCACTTAAAGCAGCGCAAAAATTTTCACTTGCAGTAATTAATGCAACAGATCGAGATTCTAATTCTTGGTAAGCCGGAATAACTAAGTCATCAGTTACTGCTATATTAATAGCTGTCCAATCTTCATCAAGCGTAAGAAGGTTTTGCCCATGAGCAAGCTGTCCAGCCGATACTAGTAAAGACAGAAATAAGATAAGCCCTGTTAGTTTTGTGAAATATTTATTCATCTTTGTATTATATGCTTTGTAAGAAATTGATTAAATCTGCTCTATCTTGCATTGATAAAGCTTTAAACGCTTGTTTTGAGCCCCTTGCTTCACCATCGTGCCATAAAATGGCTTCTACCAAGCTTCTAGCTCTTCCATCATGCAAGTAAAGCTGCTCCTGCTCATTGCTTCGTTGAGAATCTATATAGGCTGAAAGCCCCCACAAAGGAGGTGTGCGCCACTCATAGGACAATTCATTATCGAGGCTATCTGCCAGTGCTTCACCCATATCATGCAGCAATAGATCTGAATAAGGATTGTTGTTTGCTTGGCTATCATTTGTTGAATAGCTATTAGAGTGACAGCTTATACAGCCAATATTTTCAAATAATGCCTCACCTGCACCAACACTATTATTTCCGGCACTATCTTCGCTACCAACAGGTAGCGGAATATTTCTTATGAAATTGAGCAGACTGGCAAATGCTACATGTCCGATTTCTAAGTTCTGGTCCTCCCTAGAGGCGCCATGAGGTGATAATAAACAATAATCTTGTTGCTCAGTACAATCACCAAAAGGGTTTGGAAACAATTCAGAACTTATGCCTATGTCTACACTTAAGGCTAAGCCAGTTTGTTCTTCTAGGTTTGCGACATCGGCTTTCCAACCAAAACGGCCAGTACCTACAATCCCAGAAATTCCATCATTATCATGATCATCTGGGTCTGCTTTGTTTAATAATTCTTGTAAAGGAATAGCGTCTAATAAACCAAGACCAAACAAAGCTGGTGCCAATCGAGGCGACTTTTTAATTAGTTCCCCTTGTCCATCTTCCATTGTAATAATCTTGTAGAGTGGTTCATGCAAGATTACTTCAGTATTATCGGCCAGCGTTTCTATTCTATTACTGTAAGCAATTTCACTTTCCGCTTCAGCTGGCAATCCAGAGACTGCTCTGGTTTGTATTTGACTACCAAAATAATCACTGTCTATGCGAAAATTTAAAGCAATAGGCAGCCGCCCTTTACCTGCACCCATATGACACTGCACACAAGAACGAGCATTGTATAGCGGCCCTAAACCATCACTGGCTTGAGTTGATGATGGCGCACTTACCCAATTTTTTTCAAACAACGCTTGGCCAGTTAAATAATCCAACCCAGCATTAGAAACTCCAAAGGGGTTACTCTGTGCATTACTAATATTACAGGCAAGTAATGAGGAAAACACAAAGAGTAATCGCAAATTCATAAAGAGTTTTAATGTTGCAATCACAGGAATAAATTCTAGAGCTGTTGTTATAAGCCGCCTAAGCTATCTGATCCTGAGATGCTTACATTCTGTAAATTTAATTCTCGAATAATATCTTCTATGGTTCTGGTTTCTTCCATAAGGGAATCTACAATTGTCGAAACCACTTCTTCACCAGCCATATTATTACTCGCAATTAACACATCAAAGGTATTACCTTTGGCCGCTTCATCGACCAATACTTCCATGGCTAGTTCAGTACTCTCTATTCTTGCCAGCATTTCAGCAGCTAAAGCAGGTGCTTCTTGTTGCATCAACCTTGCCAATGACGCACCAATTACCATGTCCCCATTTATTCTTTCATAAGAGCCCATGTATACGTTTTTAATTCCTAAAGCATCATAATAATGCGAGTTATGCGTATTATCAGAGAAGCAATCATGCTCTTCTTCTGGATCATTTAATAACAGCCCTAATCTTATTCTTTCGCCGGCTAATTCACCGTATGCCAAACTACCCATTCCTGTAAGCATAGTGGCAAGACCACCGTCTGGTCCTTTGCTCATTAAATCTTCATAAGCGGCGCCACCAGGTTGCCAGTTATAAACCATCTCATCTAAGTCTGAGACCAACAAACTGGTAACTGCTTTTAAATAATCTCGACGCCGATCACAGTTTCTATTTGAGCAGTTATCCAAAGAGTAATCTGAAGCCGGACGATTACCTGCACCAGGGCTAGTTCCATTTAAATCTTGCCCCCACAATAAAAACTCTATCGCGTGATAACCCGTCGCCACATTAGACTCAACTCCATCAATCTGATGTAGGGTCTCTGCCAGAAGCTGAGGGGTAATTTGTGCAGCATCGACACTTATTCCACCAATATCTATCAAATCATTGGCAATAATATTTGCTGTGTAAAAATAGTTATTGTCGGACTCTTCGCCGTAACTTTCAGCAGTGTAATCAATCAAGCCTTCATCTAAAGGCCAGGAATTCACCCCGCCTTCCCATTCATCAACCACAGCATTGCCGAAACGAAATGCCTCTGTCTGCTGATAAGGAACACGAGCTGCTAACCAAGCATTTTTAGCGTAAGTTAGTGTGGTTTGATTGGGCTCTACTAGAAAAGCATCGACAGCATCATCTAGCACTCTCGCTGATATTAAGGAATCTTCGTAAGCTGCTTGAGCGATAGCTATATAGGTAGCAACAATAGCATCATGCGATGTTGTTTCATTATCAAGACGACTGGTAGAACAGCCTGCGAGGCATATTAAACAAGCCAGGGTACAAAATTTACTAAGCATGGATTACTCTGGAATATCTATAGATAACTAGATGATAATGATTCTCATTAATAAGTCAATTTACTTATCAATTCCATTGTTAATGTTATTAAAAAAACACAAGTCTAATCATGATCTAGATTATGCCTAAAGCCTTACCTTAAACCATAAAACCTTTAGAACTGAACATCCCACTGTATGCGCATACGATTATCTGACCCTTCGATTGCCAGAAGAGCGTCATCAACACTCAAGCGTGAAAAGTCTAAAGTCACCTTGCTATCGTGACCATTAAAGAACCAGTTCGCGCCAAGGGTAAATTCCTCACGATCGTTTTCTAAAGCTCTATTAGTTGCGTTCGGCTCGTCAACATAAGCGTAACGTATCGCCAATTCAAGAGGCGCTGGTATTGCTGGGAATAAGTTATGGAAGAAGTATCCAGCTTGAGCATATCCACCAGTTAACACATGCCTACTTCCATCAGATTGATCATCTATAACTTTACGATGAAATTCTTGTTGAGCGGAAAAGCCTTTATATTTGAATGCAAATTCTTGTACAACTTGTTCAGTTTTAAATTGGCCAGGTGTTGCAAGTGCTGGCTTCGCAAAACCATCGAGATTGCCACAACCTGAAGATGACCAACGCGTACAACTACCAGTATTGGTGAAGCCTGCGATTGCTAGGCTTCCGGTTGGCTGTTCAGTATATTCAACATCAGTTTGTCTAAAAGAAAGGTCTCGGCCCATGAAATTCCATTGCAAACGAGCCATATACATTAAATCGTTATCAGTATTATTGACTCCACGACCTTCACCATTAAATACGCCTGCGTAATAACGCATATCTGCAGGCGTGTCTTGGAATAAATGACCTCTTAACTGAACACCCAGTTGTCGGTCCATCGTAAATACTCTGTTAGCTATTGAACGTTCGACGAACTGTTGTCTACCAGAGGAGTCAACACGCTCACGGTTAAGATCTACCTTCCACTGACCAAGACGAATACCGCCCCAATCCCATTTAGCAATATCAATGCGGTAGTCAATTACTCTCGCACCAGATGAAGAACTACTATCATCCACATCGCGTGAAGGTTGCATATCCACCTCGAAATAGTATTGGATCCAAGGCTTCAAACCATGCCCACCGATTTTCATACGCAGGCGACGAGCCTCAAAATTTGATTGATCTTGAGCATTTAAACTAGATATCTGTCTGGGGTCAGACCGGTAAGGTGTGGTAAAACGCATTTGTGCACGCCACTGCAAATTAGTTTGCCAATTGCCGTCACGTGTCTCCAGACGGAAGCCACTACTATCTCGGCTAGCTGTTACTGGAAATTCGTTTTCAATTTGTTCGCTAACTTCAGCCGCAACCATTTCTTCTAAAGCACTTTCCTCTATCACGCTTTCTTCAATGACATTTTCTTGAGCGACAGGCTGACCTAAAATATCTGCGCTAGTAAGAGACTCCTGTTCTATAAGTCCATTATATTGTTCCTGAGTTATTGCGCCGTTTTGCAGCAAAATATCTAGCAATGCTTGATCCGCTGCGTATGCAATAGATACAGCCTGCATTAAGAACGTTGCTAGTACCAAATGCTTTAATTTAATTGGTGAATTAATTCGTTTCATTGAGAAGTATTCCATTAGAGTAGGTGAATTAATTAAATAAATATTGGTTTTTTTAGAGGACTATAAACGTTCTCATCCTCAACGAGGACAATTTTACTCTTCATTACTCTTAATTCTCAACGCAAAAATTACAAATTATTGTATTAATTTAGTACTTATATAGTCCTTATATAGTTCTTAGATAGTACCTATAGTACCTATGTAGTACCTATGTAATACCGATGGAATAAGAGTAAGTTTTACATGGTGTTTTTAAGAATTAAATTTAGATTTAAATAAAGAGAAATAATAATGAAAATTAATGAATTTTTACGAACCCTCTCAGCCAATCAATATGAGAAACATTTTGTTCAACTCTATATTTTCTAATGAGATAGCCGAATTGAGGAACATTTTTAATTAAGTTCTCAGTTTTATCTTTAGCTATTTTAATTATTTTACAATCACTAACAGCCCTTAACTTACCTGTTTGAGATTCTGAAAATGGGCAATAACCAAGTTCAGCGCCGATAGGTAAATCATCTTCATCATTAAAAATTGCCTTTCCCTCAGCAAGTAAGTACCAATAACTTTCATTAATAGATAAAAGCATATCGGCTTGCAGTGTTTCTAGTTCAGCACTATGTGCGATACGTTCCAATACGGTAGAAATCAATCCATCAAATTGAGGCAATACTCGAACTTGCTGACGTAAATGCCAACGTTTTAATAATTTTTCTTTATGCCCTTCACTACTTATGAAAGCATTAAAAGTTTCTTCAGAAAAAACGCATACTGAAACTGGCGAGCTTGCAACGACACTAGCATTACGCTTTTTAGTCCCTGTGACGACAGCCATTTCACCAATGACTTCACCTGCTTGAAGCGTAGCAACTGATTCCAGACCGTCTTCGTGTTCAAGACTGTCTGCATGTGAAATAACAACTTCACAGTACCCAGTCAAAATTAGAAATACATTACCTCTACTTTGAGACCCCTGTACCATAATGACATCGCCTTTGTTATAGCGCCTGACTTCTTCTTCTGCAAGAATGCTACGCCCCCAGCGGTCAGACAAAGGCGCCCCTAACCAAAGAGATAAGTAATGATTCATTAAGGAAGTATAAATACTGCTATCTCCATCCATTACCGTATACCGCTTACCGGAACTGGCCATGGAGAAAGTCGTATTGAATTGGTTAGATAAATGCTCGACATGAACAAAAACCACACGGTCAGAATCCGATTTCAAGGAATCTGCTGGGTCACCATGAATGGCACCTGCTCCACCATCAGCCACCAAAAGATCAAATCGAGAAGTGAAAATAGTACGTAAGTTAGTGTAAGTCTCTTTGCTCACAATACCTTCTCCGACCATATCTTTAATTGCGCCCATGCCATGATTATCACCGATAATACAAACACGCCGAGTTAAGCCTTTATAGGTAGTTGAAAAAGTAGCGCCTATAGTAGGAATGCTATGTACTGTAGTATGCGTCTTAATTTCCAGGCCGTAATAATTAATACATTTACCCGGAATAACTTCTGTGAATTCAAAAAAACTTTTAACTACGTCGATGTCCCAATTTATGTGACAACTTAATTTATCCATTGCCATTTCATATATTTGTTTAGTACTAATAATATTTACTTTGCGCGGCATTAAAAGCAATGGAAATAAAGAACAATGATCGTCATGTAAATGAGTTAAAAAAACAGATGATATTTGATTTTTTGATATTCCACGGGCAAACAAATGTTTATCAAGATAGGGTAATGAATCGATTAATATATATTCACCGTTAGCATAGTGCTAAGCCCGTACAAGGCTCATTAGCCGTAAAGCCTGAAGCACTACCCAGAATTTCTAATCCTAACTTGACTAAGTCCCTTGGTATAAAGTCTGCCTGCATGGCATAGGGCGGGTTAATATCCGTATCTTCCTGTAAATTGATCTCAACAGAAGGTCCATTGTCATACAATAAATTATAACTATCTAAACCCAGGTGGTTAATTTCAAAATGCGTTGTTTGAGCAGTATCATTATCAAAAGGAATGATATTAAAAAAACTTTCTACATCTTTTATTTTATTATTTTTATCTTTAAGTGCTAGATATTCTGCAGCTTGCAACCACTCATTTTTTAAATGTTCAGCAGTTCCCCAATGATCTAGTTCAGCCTTAATTGGGCCTAATAAAGTTAAACGCAACAAGCGTAAAGCCCGAAAAATATTATCAGCTTCGCCAACTAGATTGAGCAATCGGCCTTGCTCTAGACCTTTAGCGACAAATAAGAAAAAATAAAGAGGAAATTCGAGGTTATTCAGCAATGAGCCATCTTTCTCATGCGTATCACAAAGTACAAGAGTATCGAATCGACTAATTTTATTTAGTAGCAAGCCTTTGAGGACTTCAGGTGGTTGCCCAATCAAGATTGATTCATGCTCTGCCACAACCGCCCTGCTTCCATCCGCTGGTTTAATTACCTTCAAATCCATATTAATTCTCAAATACTGTTTTAAATCAATCAGTTAGTAATTCAGTGAATTATGTCAAAATGATATCATGAAAAGGTTATTTATTTTCTTTTAAGCGGTGACAATCCATCGTTGTCTAATGCTGGATTAACAATGCTGGCAGATTTTCTACGCTTACCAACATTCTTTTTATTACGAACCCTTTGTTTTGCTTTTGGAGCGGTCTTGTTTTTCCCCTTTAGATTTTTAGGTCGATGTTTTTTCTTCAGCCTAGTTTCAACCTTTCCTTTGAATTTTGCTTCCAAGCCTTTTACTGTAAGAACTTCAAATTCAATATTCAGATACCTTGCAATGCCTTGACTTAAATTCCAATCATTAGCATTGATAAGAGAAATCGCCGTACCAGATTCACCAGCCCTTCCTGTTCTTCCGATTCTGTGAAGATGATCATCACCAGAACGTGCCATATCAAAATTTATGACTAAATCTAGACCTTTAATATCTAAACCTCTAGCAGCCAAATCTGTTGCAACTAAAATGTTCGTTTTACCAAGCCTAAATTGCCGCATCACTATTTGTCGTTCATCCTGACTTAATTCTCCATGTAAGTAGTCTGTAGTAAGCTTTTTATACTGTAAAAAGGCATCTAACTTCTTTGCTTGGTCTCTTGTATTAGTGAAGATTAAAACTTTTTCATACTCATGACTTTGTAATATTTTTGCTATCAATTGGCTTTTATGATCTACCGAATCCGCCAAAACTATCTTTTGTAAGATATTATTATCTTGTTTTCTAAAATCCCCAATTTCAATATGCACAGCTTTATTTAAAATAGACTCTGCAACCTTTTCAATACCTGTATGCTGCAATGTTGCTGATAATAAAAAAGTTTGTCTATCGAGATTACAGGCTTGGCAAATTTCCATCACATCTTCACGAAAACCCATATCCAGCATACGATCTGCTTCATCCAATATTAAGGTTTCCAAATCGCCTAGCTCTACTGAACCTTTTTGAACGTGCTCAAGAATTCGGCCAGGAGTTGCTATTAAAATTTCTGGATTTTTTCTAATTTGAGCCTTTTGCTCCCTGAAAGGAAGCCCTCCGATCAAGCTTAAACAACGAATTTGAGTGAATTTACATAGCGTCTTACAATGCACTTCAATTTGTTCCGCTAGCTCTCTGGTAGGAACCAATATCAAACAACGCGTAGCTGTATTAGGCGAATCCTGTTGAGTGATTTTATTTAAGACAGGTAATAGGTAAGCAATCGTCTTACCGCTGCCAGTTTCTGCACTGACTAATATATCCTTACCCTGGAATGCAACAGGTAATACTTTAGTTTGCATAGGCGTACAGGTTTCTAGTTCCAGTTCAGTAAGAGCTTTTAATAACCGATTATTTAAAACTAAATCTGAAAATTTAAGATTGGACTGTGTCAAAAAATTGCCTTTTTTTACGTCTAATTTATAAAGAAAATATTAGTGATAAAGTAATTATAGTCACTGTATATCATTATCAACTACATCTATATTCTGCATGAAATACTATTACGAATATTTCTTAATTGAGAGCAATCTTGTTGTAGATTCTCGTTAAGTGAAATGTATAATGATCGAGAAATTTACAGATGTAAGCCTACAGCAAAAATTTATGTTAGCCACTTATTCATATTTAAATTACATAATTGTTCATAGAGGTTTTTGATGGATATTCTAAGTGAATACGGCACCATCTTACTTGTTCTAGCCATTATTTTCGGCTTTTTTATGGCCTGGGGCATTTGCGCCAATGATGTAGCAAACGCCATGGGTACTTCAGTTGGGTCTGGAGCGATCACTGTAAAACAAGCAATTCTAATTGCGGCTATTTTTGAATTCACAGGAGCATTTTTAGCGGGAGGGGAAGTTACCTCAACCATTCGTCGCGGTATAGTAGACCCCGCTCTGCTATCAGGAACACCTGAATTACTAGTCTACGGCATGATATCCGCATTACTGGCAGCAGCAGTCTGGCTATTCATAGCCTCCACGAAAGGCTGGCCTGTTTCGACCACTCATTCAATTGTCGGCGCAATAGTAGGCTTTGCTGCAGTCGGTATTGGGGTTGATTCCGTAAGCTGGCTAAAAGTTGGCACCATCGTTATGAGCTGGATAAGTTCTCCCGTAATGGCCGGCGCATTCGCTTTTATTATCTACCGCTCTGTTCACATATTGATTCTTGATACAGAAAAGCCATTAGATAATGCCAGACGTTATATCCCAATCTACATGTTTCTGGTTGGCTTCATGATTTCCATGGTGACATTCTTAAAAGGCTTGTCACATGTTGGCCTTGAGGTAAGTTTTTTAGAATCCATTGCAGCATCAATCGCGATTGGCTTATTTGTCATGGTAATTGGCATCTATATGCAAAGCAAAATAGAACCACATATAGATGAAGATCACGAATTGCACTTAAGCAGAATAGAAAAAGTATTTGCTACTTTAATGATCTTCACAGCTTGCAGCATGGCTTTCGCCCATGGCTCAAATGATGTAGCTAATGCCATTGGGCCATTGGCTGCAGTCAACGCAATAGTCCGATCTGGTGAAGTAGCTCAGGAATCAATAATGCCACTTTGGATACTTTTTCTCGGCGGTATAGGTATCGTTGTGGGCTTGATGATGTACGGTCATAAGGTAATGGCCACAGTCGGCAAAAAAATTACCCACCTCACGCCTACATTAGGATTTTCAGCAGAACTATCGGCTGCAACAACTGTTGTGATTGCTTCTGCAACAGGCATTCCAATTTCAACGACTCATACATTGGTTGGGGCTGTATTGGGAGTAGGCTTAGCCAGGGCTGGAAGTAAAGCGATAAACGGTGGGGTAATTAAACGAATTTTTATTTCCTGGATAGTTACCTTGCCAGCTGGAGCGATTCTGGCAATAATCTTCTTCTATATCTTAAAGTTTGTTTTTGGTGGCGGCTAAACTAAGCCCTTAATTAAAGTCCTTAACTAAAAGTCCTTAACTAACTTGAGTCGCTTGGTGAAATGCCATTTGCCATGCACCTTTAGTATTTTTCTTCCAAACTGAACTATGAATCGCGCCGTTTGATTCAGACACTAAGGGTACTGACATTTTTGCCCAATAAACCGTCAGCGCTACACCTTCAGCCAATTCTTTAATCTCAAAATCTTTAATCTCCCAACGGGAGTCAGCTGCTTTATTTTTCAGCCAAGCACAAAGTTGTTCCCGATTATGAGTTGAGCCATCTGCTGATATTTCCCAAAGCTCATCGCCTAATAACTTTTCAGTCTTGTTAGAAAAATCATCATGTAAAATGCTTAGTTCTTTTTTTAAAAGTAACGATTGCAATTTATTCATCATTAATTTTCTTTAACTAAAGAAACTCCCAAAAAATAAATAAAATTAAATAACTTTGATCATCCTGTCTCTTACACCCATGGCCTGATTACTAAAAGCCTGTTTAAGCGGAGGCAAAAGATCGACACTTAACAAGCCAAATTTCCTAAACCAAACTAAGGCTTGCTGGTTGCTTGAAAAAAATTTGGTGAGGTGATGACTAAAACCAATTGTCGCATCTTGATCGAGCGATGTAGATTTAAGATATTCTTGTAAACGAGGGTAACTGCCAGGATTCTCTCCTAACTCAATTGACTTAGATATATTTTCTGCCAAACGCATTGCGTCTCGAAAAGCCAAATTAAATCCTTGCCCAGCAACTGGATGTAAGGTGTGAGCCACGTTGCCTAGTAACACTAGGTTATGTCTAATCTGCTCTTCAGCTTCTAATAAACTGAGTGGGAATGATGCACGTTCTCCAACTCTATAAAACGTACCGAGGCGTTGACCAAACTCTTCTTGTAATTTCAAAAGAAAACTATCATCGTCAAGATCAATGATTTCTTTATATTCCTGAGCATTTTGCGTCCAAACTAGAGCAGCACGGTTATCTTGCTCAAAATTATTCAACGGTAATAATGCGAGTGGGCCATTTGGAGTAAAGCGTTCATAAGCAACATTATGATGAGGCTCACTAAAAGCCACATTGGCTATAATAGCTACCTGACCATAACTTTCTTGCTTATGATGTATGCCCAATTTTTCTCTTAAACCTGAACGCCCACCATCAGCTAGAACTACTAAAGAGGCTTCAACCTTGAAAGTTTCCTTCGAGTTTTGGCATTCTAATAGTGCAATTTCTGCTTGATGAGAAATAAGGTTTACTTGTACCTGACTTTTAACTTCAATTTGTTTTTGCTCAAGCACAGCCTTATTAAGTGCCATGCCTAAGTCCTGATTCTCTATCACTTTACCTAAAGATTCTACGCCAGTTTCTTGCGCTTTGATTTGGGCACTGCCAAAGTGATTTTGATCAGAAACATGAATGTTTTTTATAGCCTCGGCCTTGGATTTTATTTCATCCCAAAGACCTAATTTTTTCAGGTAACTCACAGTACCAAATGAAAGTACTGTCGAACGCGAATCAAAACCGGGTTGCAGAACCTTATCAGTTTTAATCTGGTGAGATTCCAGTAATATAATTTTTACTGTTTTATTAAAAGATTTTTTTTGCAAAAATAATTGTAACGCGCAGGCTAGGCTCAAACCCACCATGCCGCCGCCTATAATAACCACATCATACTTTTCGTGTTGAGTATGGTTTGTCTGTTGTGTATGTTGAGTACCAGCCATATTAAGCTGCCATAAAGGCCTCTATCTCATCGACAGTTTTTGCTAAGCTGCCAGTAAGAATTTCACTACCATTTTTAGTTACGGCCACATCATCTTCAATTCTAATACCAATACCACGCCATTTAGCGTCAACCTTAGTATTGTTAGAAGAGATATAAATGCCGGGCTCGATTGTTAACACCATGCCTGGTTCTAATACACGCCAATCACCTTCAATCTTATAGTCGCCAACATCATGCACATCCATACCAAGCCAGTGCCCCGCTCTATGCATATAAAAATCTTTGAATGCCCCCTCTTCAATCAAGGTTTCAACTTTGCCTTTTAGTAAACCCAATTCGACTAAGCCAGCTGTTATAACTTCTACCGTGCGATTGTGTGGGTCATCCCAATGCGCGCCTGGCTTAATTGCTTTTATTGCCTCAAGTTGAGCCTCAAGCACTACTTCATATACTGCTTTTTGCTCAGGGCTAAATTTGCCATTTACTGGAAAGGTACGAGTAATATCAGAGGCGTAATATTCATATTCACACCCAGCATCAATTAACACTAAATCACCATCTGAAAGTGCTTGGTTATTATCGATGTAGTGCAAAATACATGCATTTGCTCCTCCTGCAACTATAGAGTTATAGGCCGGTGCACGACTGCCATTACGAGCAAACTCATACAAATATTCAGCTTCTAATTCATATTCATTCATGCCTGGTTTACAAATTTTCATGGCACGCTCATGAGCCGCTACTGCGATTTGCCCAGATTTCTTCATTAATTCCAATTCAGTTTTTGACTTAACTAAACGCATTTCATGAAGTAAATGATCCAGCACTAAAAATTCACCTGGTGGATGCGCGCCACTACGAACTTTACTTCTTATTACACGCACCCATTCCATTACCTGGTGATCAAATGCTTCATCTTTTCCCATTGGCGAATAAACTCGCTCTCTACCTTCAATTAAGCCTGGCAAAATGTCATCAATATCTGTGATTGGGAAACAGTCATCAAGACCCAAAGTTTTTATAGCGGCTTCTGGTCCAAGTAACTTACCATTCCATAATTCTTTAACTTCATCTTTTTCCTGACAAAATAAAAGACATTCGCCTTTTCCACGTCCAGGGATAAGCACCAATACAGCGTTAGCTTCTGCAAAACCCGTCAAGTAATAGAAATCACTATTTTGTCTATAAGCATAATCGGCATCGCCATTTCGCAAAGCAGGTTTTGCTGCTGCTAAAATCGCAATACTGTCTATTTCCATATGCGCCATTAAATCTTTACGGCGCTTTATGAATTCATTCTTTTTTATACTCATAATTTTTCTTAATGTAAGTTAGTGTTATCAATTGTTTCTGAAACTAAACTCGCTTTTTCTGAATGGTTTTGTAGAAAAACTGAGTATGCTGCCATACGCACATATTCTAAAACTTCCATATAATCTTGCTCATCACTGTCAACTTCTTCTTGTTCACTGTCATCAACATTAGCGATAGCTGTAAAGTCCTTCAGAACTTCACGAGTCTCTTCTAGAAGAGTGCTGTTACCTTTGGCATATGCCCCACCAAAACCGGAAATAAATCCTTCACACCAATTACCCAGAGCATGTAAGCGAATTGTAAGCTCCTCATCATCGTCAGGTAACAATAGCTCGAATGAATAATCCTCTGAATTTAGCTGCTCTAGTACATTTAACTGCAACCGAATTATTAGATCGTTCATTATTTTACTGGGTTTGTTTTCCTGGCCGAGTAATTGCCAGCTTAAAGTTGCATCATTGTCTTTACTGCCAGCACATAGCTGACCACAAACAACGCCATGTAATTCAGAGACTGAATTAAATATTTTATTATTAGCTAGTAAAGTAGCAACCTTATCAAAGTCAGGTGTCACGCCAGATATCTTCTTTAATTTTCTAGAGCCTAATAATACCCTCTCATTAAAAAATATTCGCGCTTAAGATGAAGTATTATTAACAACAGTCTGATTAACCTGAATATTTTAAGAAAAAGTCTGTTGACCCTTTGCACCTTGCGATTTATAGTAACCGGTCAGAAATTGATGAGTATTTATACAATGAGTGATTCTAATTTCAGTGGCGTAGAAGAAAAAGTTGATGAGCTTATTCAACTTTGCTCTGATATGAAGTCTGAAAACCAAAATTTACGTGATAAGGTTAGCGGCTGGGAAGATGAGCGCAAAACTCTATTAGATAAGAACCAATTAGCAAGGGTGCGTCTAGAAAAAGTTCTGCGGCGCCTTAAAACCCTAGAACAAGACGCATAAGGGGTTAAGATAAGCATGTCTGATAAAAACAGTATCACTATTAAAATCATAGGTAGAGATTATCAAATCGCTTGTGGCGCAGATGAAGAAGACGCTTTAAAACAAGCTGCCGCCTACCTAAACAAGCAAATGGAGAAGGTTAAAAAGCAAGGATCTACACTTGGTTTTGAAAAAATTGCTGTAATGACCGCACTCAATATCTCATACGAACTTCTACAGAACTCTCAACAGGCTGATGACTCTGAAAGCGGTGCTCAGCAATTCTTAACGGAACTAGAAAAGAAAATCGAATCAGCTCTACAAACTTCACGTCAATTCGAAATATAAGTACTTTTTACCCTTCCACCCCAAGTATAAATGTCTATAATAGACTCAAGCTCTCTTGGATATTGGCCAATCAATATGTCCCTGAGCCGATAACTACACCCCGGAGACTTGCCTAATGGCATTGTTGTGCATGTCCGCTAGTCGGAAAGCCTGATATGCCGGACGAGTCACCACCTGAACTCTTGGGTTCAGGACTCCGTTGGTAGCGGTATTCCGGAGAGTCTCAATATCTAATCAAAGCCAAGAATGGTAAATATTCTAATAAAACCATGCAAAACAATACTCATAATGTGAGTAAGCACTCACATCAACGCAGTACTTTACGCCAACTTCGCCGATCTTTAAGTCCTGAACAGCAATTCTTAGCTGCAGAGAACCTTCTAGAGCATATTTTTGAAGATGATGACTTTAAAAATGCTTCGAACATAGCCTTTTATCAAGCTTTCGATGGTGAAATTAATCCATCATCTGCCCTACAAGCAGCGTTAAAGCAGGGTAAACACATTTTTTTACCTATAATTAGCCCTACCAACTCTTCCTTAACCTTTGTGGAATATCAAACGAAATCTTCACTTACTAAAAATGCCTATGGCATCCTAGAGCCTGAGCTATATCCCAACAACGCCCTTGCCCCAGAACATATAGACATTATATTTATGCCGCTTGTTGCATTTGATTTGAACGGTACTCGCCTTGGCATGGGGAAAGGCTATTATGATAGGAGTTTGGCATTTATTCTAGAAAAAAAAAGCGAAAAGTCGCTAAGTTCTATAAAAATCCCGAATTTAATTGGTTTAGGGCACGAATGCCAGAGGGTAGAGCATCTTGAACGCGCCGAATGGGACGTTCCTTTAGATAAAATTATTACTGATCAGGCTATTTATACATTTGCAAACTGACCAGGTTAGATTTGGCTAACTCTATGACCTACTTATAGTAACGCGCTTTGAGCTACACCACTTATAAGAATACCAGCACCAAATATGAACATAAGGACGACGAGTATGTCAGGCTTCTTGCTCATTAATTACTCCAAAATTACTTAGGGTTACACACTATACTTAATATTAATTTTTAAGTATGTATTGCAACATTTTGAACTATATAGATATTTTTTATATTTAACAACCGTTAATTTTTGCAGAATAAATCTCCTCATTACTCGCCAGAACAGAGTAAGTCCGATAGACTCAGTTGCATTCATACAATCATATGCGTACACGCAAACGAGAAAAATAAATGACCCAAGATGAATTGAAACTGGCAGTCGCCAGAGCCGCATTTGAGCGCATACAACAACATTTACACGAAGACAGCATTATTGGAGTGGGTACAGGTTCTACAGCCAATTTATTTATAGATTGTCTGGCTGAAGCCAAGCATAAAATAAGAAGCACTGTCGCTAGCTCTGAAGAAACGGCGCGGCGCCTTAAAGAGCATGGCATCCCAGTTTATGATTTAAACAGCGTAGATGAGGTTACTGTCTACATTGATGGAGCAGATGAGACCAATGAATATCTACAATTAATAAAAGGTGGCGGCGCTGCTCTCACGCGCGAAAAAATTATTACAGCAGTAGCCAGAGAATTCATCTGTATCGCCGATGAAAGCAAATATGTAAAAGTACTTGGTAGTTTCCCCCTGCCCGTAGAAGTAATACCCATGGCTAGAAGCCATGTCGGCAGACAAATTGTAAAACTAGGTGGAGATCCTGTATATCGAGATGGAGTTACTACTGATAACGGCAATATCATTATAGACGTTTACAATATGTCGATAACCGACCCTAGGCAGCTTGAAAGCGATTTGAATCAAATTGTTGGTGTAGTCACTAATGGTCTTTTTGCTAATCGACCTGCAGATGTTTTGCTACTAGGCAAGGAATCCGGAATTGTTGAATTAACTGCTCCTTAGATGATTAACTAAAGGAAAGCTAAAAGATAATTAGAAGTTTTCTGAGTCAATCTCAGCCATGGTCGCGTCATTGTAACGCTCACCTTGAATAGTATTTTGGTTTATATGCTGATCCAGCTCTTTTATTAATTCCACATCCAGTTTCACATCAGCCGCCGCAATGTTTTCTTCCATGTGAACAATAGACGTTGTTCCAGGAATTGGTATGACATGTTTACCGCGCGACAATAACCAGGCCAGCGCCAGTTGCGCTCGACTACAACCTGCCTTTTCGGCAAGCACAGAAAAATGATCCAACAGCGATAAGTTATGCTCTAAAGCCTCACCTTGAAAACGCGGCATATTTGGACGAATGTCGCCTTGCGGAAATTTACCAGGCAAAGGCGGAGTATCAGTTAATAAACCTCGGCTAACCGGTGAAAAAGGCACGAAGGCTACGCCTAAATCTTTACAGGCCTCAAGCGAAGCTATCTCAGGGTTTCTGCTAAACAGAGAATATTCATTTTGCAAAGCGCCAACCGGATGAACAGCATGGGCTAAGCGTAAAGTCTCAGCAGACACTTCAGATAAACCGATCTGACCTATTTTTCCGGCTTGGACTAATTCAGAAAGTGCACCGACACTATCTTCAATTGGCACCTGTTTGTCTAAGCGGTGTAAATAGTACAAATCTATATAATCAGTTTTTAGGCGCTGCAGACTATCTTCACAAGTTTTTTTAATGACTTCAGGACGACCATTAATTTCTCGTTTGCCTTCGTTGTTTTTAAATAAACCACATTTACTAGCGAGAAAATACTCATCCCGTCTGCTACTTAAAGTATCTCCCAACAATGCTTCGTTAGCACCAAAGCCATAAAGAGCAGCGGTGTCTAAAAACGTATGGCCAATATCCAAAGCTCTGTGTAAAACTTTTTCTGCTTCTACCTTTTCAAGTGCCGGCCCGTATGCATGCGAGATGGACATACAGCCAAAACCAATAGCTGTAACCTGAATAGAACCAATAGTGCGGTTTTCCAAAAACTTTCCTTTTTATCTTTTTGCCTAACTTATCTTGATACTTTATTTGGGAATGCAACATCCCAATGTTCCTGAATTAAGCCATCATCGACTCTGACCATATCAAATCGATAAAAGGCACTTTGCTCCCCAGGGTTACCCGGATCATCTTCAAAACGCTGATCAAATTTGAGATAAAAATTTCCAGAAACCAATTCCAATGTAGGCGGAGTTACCCATTCACCGGTTAGAGGCTGACTCTCTCTGCCACCAAAAAAGTCCATGAAGTTATCTCTGCCACCAGGAACGTTCATATTGTGCTGCATATACATTGGTGCAAAATATTCCATCGCTAGTTCTGCATGACCAAATTGCAGAATATCTCTAAACTCAATTTGACCAAGACGATGAGTTTCCTGTTCACGTGCAGAATAATTGTTTGAATCATTATAGACTCCACCACCCATGGCTTTTTCACCAAAATTCATTGCAACAGTTTTATGCGCGCCATCCCAATGCTCAACAATTTTACCGTCTTCAATCCTGAGTAAGTCCAGAGTGTTGTACTTATAAATAATCGCTGGCTCCATTGGATTAACGATAAAGCTAGCCCACATAAAAAACACATACTCGTTTTTTGCAAATTGAACTTCTGGTGTGATCTGCCCAACATTTTCGATCAATAAAGGGTTTGTTCGCAACGCATCAACAAAAGATTCTCGACTGCCGAGAACATTAGGATTATGTGAAATAAAGTCTGCGGACATATAGTGAGTGGCAATATCAAGGTTGCCAGCATTTAGAATGTCACGAACAAAATCGTTTGCAAAAGCTAAGTTTGCACGCTCATCGCCATTCATGGCTGTAGAAGTTTGTTGCGGAACTGCATACTGTGCAGTTGTAGTTACACTTACTAGCATTAAAGAAAACAGCAAGATAATTTTTTTCATTGTGTTGCTCCTGTAATAATTATTATGTTTTTAGAGTAGCTCTAAGTTAATTTACTTTAGCAGTGAATTCACCAGCGCTATATTTATTTGACATTTCTTCCAAATTATAAACTTTACCGATTGTTGAAATCTGACCAGATGCACCAAAAGCTTCCAACCTATCTTTAACAATATCTTTCATTGCTGTCATAGTAGGAATTAAAAATTTACGCGGATCAAATTCTGATTTGTTCTCTCCTAGAAAGCGTCTTACTGCTCCTGTTGATGCTAGACGTAAATCAGTATCGATATTGACCTTCCTTACTCCATTTCGAATACCTTCCTGAATTTCTTTTACAGGTACACCATAGGTTTCCGGAATCTCGCCGCCGTACTCATTAATGATTGCCAACCACTCCTGTGGGACAGAAGAGGACCCGTGCATAACCAAATGTGTATTAGGAATTCTTTGATGAATTTCTTTAATTCTTTCAATTGCCAATATATCACCTGTCGGCGGACGACTAAATTTGTAGGCGCCATGGCTCGTTCCAACAGCAATTGCCAGAGCATCAACCTGTGTTGCTTCAACAAAACGAGCAGCTTCCTCGGGATCGGTCAACAATTGCTCCATGGAGAGTTTACCTTCTGCACCATGACCATCTTCTTCACCAGCCATGCCTGACTCCAAGGAACCCAAGCAACCGAGTTCACCTTCAACAGATACACCACAGGCATGAGCCATTTTTACTGTCAGTGCAGTGACATCTACGTTGTATTCAAAGTCCATCGGTGATTTACCATCTTCACCAAGAGAGCCATCCATCATGACTGATGAAAAACCAAGCTGAATCGAACGTTGGCATACAGCCGGAGAAACACCATGATCTTGATGCATAACAATAGGCACATGCGGAAACTCTTCTATAGCAGCTTCAATTAAATGCCTCAAGAAATTTGAACCGGCATATTTTCTTGCTCCAGCTGAAGCTTGCAATATTACCGGGCTATTCATCTCATCGGCACCCATCATGATCGCGCGCACTTGTTCCAGATTGTTAACATTAAATGCTGGAACTCCGTATTCATGCTCGGCTGCATGGTCGAGTAACTGTCGTAAACTGATTAAGGCCATATTCTATTCCTTCTATTTACTAATCTAGCAATTAATTTTTATTGTTTATCCAGCATTGCGATCTTCGAGTATTGCCACTGCTGGTAATGTTTTTCCTTCTACAAATTCTAAAAAGGCTCCGCCGCCAGTTGACATATATGAGACTTGATCACTGATTTTGTATAATTCAATTGCTGTGATTGTTTCTCCTCCGCCAGCAATGGAGAAACCAGTATTTTCAGCAATCGCTTTGGCAACAGATTCAGTTCCAGCTGCAAAAGCATCAAACTCAAATACACCTAATGGACCATTCCAAAGTATAGTCTTCATTTCACTGATTACTCTTACATAGTCAGAAATGGTTTCAGGTCCAATATCAAGAATCATATCATCCTCAGCGATATCGGCAATTACCTTAATTTCAGCTAAGGCTGATTCTGAAAACTCTTTAGCGACGGCTACATCTGAGGGCAAGGGAATATTTGTTAGCCTCATTATTTCTCTAGCCTTCGCCAGCATGTCTTCTTCGTAAAGTGACTTACCAACACTATAACCAGCCGCGGCCAAGAATGTATTCGCTATGCCCCCACCGACAATTAAATGATCGACTTTTTGAGCTAAAGCTTCCAACACCATCAACTTGCTAGATACTTTAGCCCCCCCAACAACCGCTAACATGGGTGACAATGGCTGAGCTAATGCTTTATTTAAGGCCTCTAACTCACCGCTTAATAGCAAACCTGCACAGGCAACAGGCGCAAATTTAGCTACTCCATGTGTACTGGCTTGGGCGCGATGCGCTGTACCAAAAGCATCCATTACGAACACATCACATAGGCTAGCGTAATATTGTGACAATTCGTCGCTGTTATTTTTTTCACCAATATTGCAGCGAACATTTTCCAACATAACGCAGCTTCCAGGGCTAAGCTTAGCGGCAGAATCAGCCGAAAAATCGGTCGGCATTAGATCAACCTGATTATTTAAAAGCTCAGATAAGTGTTTGGCAACAGGTGCTAATGATGCTTCTTGCTGTTCGGAAATAGGCACACCTTCATCAGGTCGCCCCAGATGTGACATAAGAATGACACTGGCACCTTTTTCAAGGGCATATTTAATTGTTGGTACTGTTGCTCGAATGCGGGCATCGTTTAGGATTTCCCCGGCTTTTATAGGAACATTTAAATCTTCACGAATCAGAACTTTTTTTCCGCTAAGTTCCACTTCCTGAATAGATCGAACTGTCATTTACACTCCGTTATTTACTTACTACCCTGGACTTAGTCAGCCAGATCAGAAATTAATTCCGCTACATCCAGCATACGGTTTGCATAAGCCCACTCGTTATCAAACCACACCAGAATTTTTACCAGTTTTCCGCCGCTGACTTTTGTTTGGCATAAATCGACAATAGCAGAGCGAGGATCATGATTGAAATCACAAGAAGCCAATGGCTCATCGGTAAAACCAAGAACATCCGGCGGTAATGAATTTGAGGCATCTTTAATAATTTGATTAACATTCTCAACTGTACATGTTTTGTTTACAGCAACAGTGAGATCTATCGCGGATACATTAATGGTGGGCACTCGAATTGCTTGCGCTTCAAATTTACCTGCCATCGATGGCAAAATTCGCTCTATCCCTTTAGCTAAAGCAGTCTCGACTGGAATAATGGATTGAAAAGCACTGCGTGTAAGGCGTAAATTAGTGTGATGGTAGGCATCGATCAAAGGCTGATCATTCATCGCTGAATGAATAGTGGTAATCATGCCATTCTCTATTCCCAGTGCATCATTCAAGACTTTTATAACTGGTACAGAACTGTAAGTCGTACAAGAAGCCGCAGAAATAATAGTGTGTTCTTTTTTTAGCTGCTCATGGTTTATACCGTAAACTAAAGTGATATCAACATCGGGGCTCGCAGGCTGAGAAAACAGCACTCGCTTCGCTCCATTTTGTAAGTGAATTGCAGCATCGCTACGCTTATCATAAGCACCTGTACATTCCAGCACTAGGTCAATACCTTGCCAGTTCAGCTCATTTATATCCTCAATTTGGCTAACTACAATTTCGTCTTCATTGAGAAGTAATTTATCATTCAAGGTGTTAACTTTTCCCTGAAAACGGCCATGGGTACTGTCATATTGAATTAAATGCGCAAGTGTAGGCAGATCAGCCAATTCATTAACAGCAGCTATCTGTATCTTTGTTGAAGGGGATCGTTCGTAATGAGCTCGGAGCACATTGCGACCAATGCGTCCTAGCCCATTAATTGCTAGTTTCACAAACTTTCTATCGATTGCTGAATATTTTCAGCAGTAAAGCCAAAATGCTCCATAACCACCGGTCCAGGTGCAGATTCACCAAAAGTACTCATACCAATTACTGCGCCATCAAGGCCAACATATTTATACCAATAGTCTTGTTGCGCGGCTTCAACAGCCAAGCGCTTGCGTACTAAAGAAGGCAATACAGATTCTTTATAGTCATCGTCTTGAGCGTCAAATAGGTCTGTTGATGGCATACTCACCAAACGTACTTTTTTACCTGCAGTTTGAGCCGCCTGCACAGCAACCAGACTCACGGACACCTCTGAACCTGTCGCAATAACAATAGCTTCTGGCTCTCCTTCACAATCGCAAAGCGTATAGGCACCTTTAGCAATATCATCAACTTGCTCGTTAGATCTATCAAGGTGTGGCAAACCCTGACGAGATAAAACCAAAGAGGTAGGGCCATTTGTTTTCAAAATCGCAGCCTTCCACGCAACTGCAGTTTCCACGGCATCAGCGGGCCGCCATACCGACATATTCGGCGTCAGGCGTAAATTACTGACTTGTTCAATTGCTTGGTGAGTCGGACCGTCTTCACCTTGTCCGATTGAATCATGAGTAAACACCATAATACTTTGCTGCTTCATCAAAGCAGCCATACGTGCAGCATTCCTTGCGTACTCCATAAATATCAGGAAGGTGCCTCCATAAGGGATAAAACCACCATGCAAAGCAATGCCATTATTAATTGCGAACATGCCAAACTCGCGCACGCCATAATAAATATAGTTACCACCAGGGTCTTTTGAAATAGCATTACTGCCAGACCATGCGGTTAAGTTTGAACCTGTCAAATCAGCTGAGCCACCAATTAATTCTGGTAAGATTTCGCCGAAAGCTGCTATTGAATTTTGAGAAGCCTTGCGAGAAGCGACTGACTCTGCACCATCAACACAGGTCTGAATAAATTTATCTGCTTGTTCTGAAAATTCCTCATATAACTGACCACTCATTCTGCGCATAAACTCCATCGCTAATTCAGGATATTCCTGCTCGTACTGCATAAACAGCGACTGCCAAACTGCTTCATTTTTGCGCCCTGAATCTTGAGCATTCCAGGTCTGATAAACATCATCAGGAATTTCAAAAGGTGGATGCGACCAGCCAAGAGCTTCACGGGTTGCAACAATTTCATCATCACCTAACGGTGCTCCATGAGCGCTTTCTTTACCCTGCTTGCTTGGTGAGCCTTTACCAATAATAGTTTTGCAAATTATCAACGTCGGTTTCTCAGTATTCTGCTGCCCAGATTCAATTGCGGCAGCAATTTCATCTGAGTTATGACCATCAACTTTCAAGACTTGCCAGTTATAAGACTGGAAACGTAAGTCAGTATCATCTGCGAACCATTCTCCTACTTGACCGTCTATTGAAATGTTATTGTCGTCATAGAAAACAATTAGTTTGCTTAAGCCTAAAGTCCCGGCAAGTGAGCAGACTTCGTGAGAAACACCTTCCATCAAACATCCATCGCCAGCAAAAACGTAGGTGTGGTGATTAACAATATCCATGGCATCACGATTAAATTGGGCAGCTAGAGTACGTTCAGCAATAGCCATACCAACGCCGTTAGCCAGGCCTTGTCCAAGCGGTCCTGTTGTCGTTTCTACACCTGGTGTATAGCCATATTCTGGATGTCCGGGTGTTTTTGAATGCAGTTGGCGGAAGTTTTGTAAATCTTCAATTGTTAATTCATAGCCAGACAAATGCAGTAAGGAATAAACCAACATGGAACCATGACCATTCGACAAAATAAATCGATCACGATTGACCCAACCTGGATTTAGAGGATTGTGTTTTAAATAATCGTGCCAAAGGACTTCAGCAATATCAGCCATTCCCATTGGGGCGCCTGGATGACCAGATTTGGCTTTTTGAACTGCATCCATGCTTAATGCTCTTATAGCATTTGCACAATCGACTCTTGAAGCTTGACGCTCGATACCGTTATTACTCTCGGTATTTTCCCCCATGGTTTCTCCTGATTTTGGCACTTTTTGATACTTTCTTAGATAGGTTCAACTGCGTGAATTTTAACAGCCGCCATTCTCTCTCAGACAATCAAAATATGCCAGAATTATCAACGTTTTGGCAAGATTAAACTAACTTGATCCACTTACAATCTAATTGCGTATAAAACCCAAAAATGATACATTTCGCAGCCTTAAAAATTGCGTTCTAAATTACATAAGCCTACCAAAGAGAATTTTATGACTGAGGCAGCTCTTTTTACTTCGGAATCTGTATCCGAAGGACATCCCGACAAAATTTCCGACCAAATCTCAGACGCCATTCTAGATGCAATTATTGAGCAAGATCCAAATGCTCGTGTAGCTGTTGAGACCTTGACCAAAACTGGACTTGCGCTAGTCGCCGGTGAAGTGAAAATGAATGATGATGTTACTTTAGATGTCGAAAGAACCGTCAGAGGCGTCATCAAAAAAATTGGCTATGATGATTCCTCCATGGGTTTTGACTATAAAAGTTGCGCTGTTTTAAACGCTATCGGCGAACAATCCAGTGATATTAATCAAGGAGTAGATAGAGGCGACCCCAAAGATCAAGGCGCTGGTGACCAGGGGCTCATGTTCGGCTACGCTTGTCGTGAGACCGATGTACTTATGCCTGCACCAATCACCTATTCTCATTTGCTTGTTAAAGAACAGGCTAAAGTTCGCAAAAATGGCAGCCTGCCGTTCTTAAGGCCCGATGCAAAAAGCCAGATCACTTTTCGTTATATCGATGGCCAACCACAATCTATTGATGCAGTTGTTCTATCAACCCAGCATGATGAAGATGTCTCAGATAGCGATTTACACGAAGGCGTAATGGAAGAAATCATCAAGCCTGTATTACCAGCTGAATGGCTAGATGCTGACACTCAATACCATATCAATCCAACTGGTCGTTTTGTCATTGGTGGACCACATGGTGATTGCGGTCTGACTGGACGTAAAATCATAGTTGATACCTACGGCGGTATGGCGCGTCATGGTGGTGGCGCTTTCTCGGGTAAAGACCCTTCAAAAGTTGATCGTTCAGCCGCTTACTTAGCCCGCTATATTGCTAAGAATATTGTTGCTGCTGGCATTGCTGATCGATGTGAAACCCAATTGTCTTATGCCATTGGTGTAGCAGATCCGACATCTGTCCTAATTGAAACATTTGGTACAGGAAAAATTGACGATCTAGCAATTACCAAGCTGGTTCGAGAAAATTTCGAGCTTCGTCCCGGCGGCTTGACAGAAATGTTAAATCTATTGCGTCCAATTTATCAAAATACAGCCGCTTACGGTCATTTTGGTCGAGAAGAATTCTCTTGGGAAAATACGGACAAAGCAGAAGCTTTAAAAGCCGACGCAGGCCTTTAGGCCAACCTTATAATATAAAAGTTATTAACGGACAAAATAAATGAACAACCCTAATATGCAAGTTGCAGACTCTGAAGATTATAAAGTTGCCGACATCAGCCTAGCTGATTTTGGCCGTCGTGAAATCACTCTAGCAGAAGCTGAAATGCCTGCGCTAATGACTCTCAGAGAAAAATACAGTAAAGAACAGCCATTAGCTGGTGCCAAAATCATCGGCTGCATCCACATGACTATTCAAACTGCTGTTTTAATTGAGACCCTTCAGGTTTTAGGTGCAGAAGTGCGCTGGTCATCATGCAATATTTTTTCTACTCAAGATCATGCAGCTGCTGCAATGGCTGCTGCCGGTGTAGCAGTTTATGCCTGGAAAGGCCAAAGCGAGGAAGAGGCTGGATGGTGTATTGAACGGACCATCTTAAAAGACGGTCAGCCTTGGGACGCTAATATGCTATTAGACGATGGTGGTGATTTAACCTCTATGGTGCATGACAAATTCCCTCAACTGCTGGACAATATTCACGGCATTACTGAAGAAACTACTACTGGCGTACACAGGCTTTACGAAATGCTTGAACAAGGCACGTTAAAAGTTCCTGCGATTAATGTGAATGATTCAGTAACCAAATCAAAAAATGACAACAAATACGGTTGTCGTCACAGTCTGAACGATGGCATCAAGCGTGGCACCGATATGTTACTAGCTGGCAAAAAAGCCCTAGTAATAGGTTATGGCGATGTTGGCAAAGGTTCTGCCCAAAGTTTGAATCAAGAAGGCATGATTGTAAGGATCACTGAGATTGACCCTATCTGCGCGATGCAAGCTTGCATGGATGGCTTTGAAGTTGTTTCTCCCTATATCGACGGCATCAATACCGGTAAAGCTGATTGTATTAACACTCAACTATTACAAAACACTGACTTGATTGTCACCACAACGGGTAATGTCGATGTTTGTGATGCCAATATGCTTAGCAGTCTTAAAAGCGGCTCAGTCGTTTGTAACATCGGACACTTTGATAGTGAAATAAATACTGCCTATATGCGTGACAATTGGACATTCGAGGAAGTTAAAGCTCAGGTCCATCGTGTAATTCGTGGTACTGATAGCCTTGGAAATGAAGATTATTTATTACTGCTTTCTGAAGGTCGATTAATAAATCTCGGCAATGCTACAGGGCACCCTTCTCGCATCATGGATGGCTCATTTGCCAACCAAGTGCTGGCCCAAATGTTCTTATGGGAACGTAAATATGCTGATCAGGATGAAGCAAGCCAAAAAACCAGTCTGTCAGTGGAAGTATTGCCAAAGCATCTGGATGAAGAAGTTGCAGCTTGCATGGTTCGAGGCTTTGGTGGTGTTGTTACGCGCATGACCCAGGAGCAATCTGACTATCTGGGAATTGCAGTAGAAGGCCCTTTCAAGCCAGATTCCTATAAGTATTAGTCTAATATTAAACACTAAGCTGTTGGAGTAGAATAAACACTTAATCTACTCCTACAGTGTTTTTCAATATGTTTTCGAATATGACATGATCATTGTCATTCTCATACTGCTTTTGGCAGCTCTTATTCTTGGCCCCCAGCAATGGGCCAAATATATTCTTGAAAAATACAGTACTCCTCGTGACGACATTCAGGGCACGGGCGGCCAGTTTGTTAAGCATCTTAGAAAAAAATTTAATCTGGATTACTTAAAATTAGAACCAAGCACAGTTGGCGACCACTATGACCCCATGTCTAAGACAGTACGTTTAAGTGAAGCCAATCTAAACGGACAATCCTTAACTGCAGTTGCTGTTGCTGCCCACGAGTTTGGTCATGCCTTGCAGCATGCCCGTAATTATCAACCACTTATAGCTCGCACTCGCATGGTAGGCTTTGCTCAAAAAACAGAAAAGCTTGGTGGCCTAGCGCTCTTTGCCTTGCCATTGTTAAGCATGACTCCCGGAGGGGTTCGCTTAGTGCCTTTTTTAATAATCATAATGATCATCACTATCGCTATCAGCAGTATTGTCCACTTGGTTACTTTACCGGTGGAATTCGATGCCAGTTTTGGTAGAGCTCTGCCTATACTCAAACAAGGTCAATATATTAACAATAAAGATATGCGCTCAGTTCGACATATACTACTTGCCTGTGCGTTCACTTATCTGGCGAGTTCATTGGCCGGCTTATTAAATTTCTGGCGCTGGTTTCGCTTCCTGCGTCGATAAACTAAAACTGAAAAGAAAGGAGAAACTTTTATGAAACTATTATTAATTGGAATAACTATGCTGACACTATGCAGTTGTGTATGGGTAGATTTAAGTGAAGAAGCCACAAACGTCAGGGTAGTTACTGCGGATCAACTAGGATCAACCTGTATGCAAACTGGAACAACCCACGTTGAAGTAATAGACAGAGTTATTTTAGAACGTGCAGCAAGTAATGTATTGCTTGAACTACAAGCCTTAGCTAGAAACCAAGCAGCTGAACGTGGAGACGATACCATTGTTGCAACTTCTGCAGTCGTTAATGGCGAACAAGATTACGCGCTTTATCGCTGCATTCCAGATTAAACTTTTGCTTGCTCTGTTGTTTGCTCAGCCATTTTCTCAGCAACTAGTTCCTGCAAAGTAACAATCTCGAATTCTTTTTCTTGAGAAACCGAATGCAGAATACTTTCTCCTACTTTTAAGTAATCTGCATTAACGCCCATGACATGTGGGTGCCAGATAAACAATAAAAATCCATTTTTTTCTCGGGTTTGTTCGAGTACTTTAAGCCAAGATAATTCCACTTCTTTTGCAGGTATCGATTTTTGCAGCCACTGCCGAGCATCTATGGTCGCTTCTAGATGAGGAACATGCCAAAGCGTTTCAGTAAGCGCCTGAATTTCTCCCCCGTCTTCGCCTTGATCATTCAAACTTGAATCAATCGAATAGCCAAATTCAGTAAGCAACTTAAGGGTATTCGCAGTACGTTTGCCGCCAGGCGCCCTAAACGCTGTAGGCTTAATACCTGAGGCTTGATGTAAGGCATCAGTTGACCTACCCATTAATTCTATTTCTTGTTCTAGACTTAACTCCGACCACGCTTCATGCTGCCAGCCATGCATACCAACGCTATGGCCCATGTTTACCAAATCTTCAACAATGTCAGGATGCGCTTCACCATTCCAACCTTCCAGAAAATGCGTGACTTTCACGCCGTATCGATCATAAAGATCTAGCATTGCTGGAAAGCCTTGGTCTAAAGCAGGCCGTTGACCAGCAGGTCTGGGTTTATCAATCACTCCTCTACCTAAATCAGCAGCATCAGAAAGATTGTCCATGGTGAAACAAATTTTTGCTGTCATATTAATTTCTAATTTTTTTCATTTTATTTCTTTTTTAAACTTATCTTAACGACGTATTAGCGAGCACAATAGTTAAAGATAGCTAAGACGGGTTGTAGCCGAGATAAGACTTATATTCTAGGAACTCGCCGAAGGCCTCATCACCATATTCCCGACCATTACCAGATTGTTTGTAACCACCAAATGGCACAGAAATATCCATTCCGGCGTTATTAATGCTGATATAGCCAGCACGTATTTTTGAAGCAACAGCACGAGCGCGATCTAAATCCTGACTCTGAACATAACCACCTAATCCATAATCAGTATCATTAGCAATTTCGATGGCTTCATCCTCAGTGTCATAACCAATAATACTTAACACCGGCCCAAATATTTCCTCACGTGCGATATCCATTTCGTTATTAACGTGACTAAATATTGTTGGTTTCACAAAGTAACCGTGTTCCAACCCATCTGGTTTGCCATCTCCACCTGTAACTAGGGTCGCTCCATCTGCTATACCACTTTTAATTAAGCGTTGAATTTTTTCCCAGGCTTGATCAGAGATAACCGGACCCATGCGGCTGTCTTGTTTAGGGTCTCCAGGCGCCCAAGTTTCTGCAACTTCTTTAGCAATCACACTAACTTGATCCATTAATTTATTCGGCACGATCATTCGTGTAGGCGCACGACAAGATTGCCCTGAATTAGTCATCACAGCATTTATCCCACCGGTAACGGCTGCTTCTAGGTCAGCATCTTCCAATAAAATATTGGGACTTTTCCCACCCAATTCTTGATGCACACGTTTAACCGTTGGAGCAGCAGCTTGAGCAACTGCAATACCTGCACGAGTAGAGCCAGTTATAGAAACCATATCAACTAAGGGATGCTTGGCTATAGCTTGGCCCACTTCTGGGCCTTCTCCATTTACAAGATTAAATACACCTGCTGGAACACCAGCGGCATGAATAATTTCAGCAAATATTTTCGCGGAAAAAGGGGCTATTTCTGAGGGCTTAAGTACAACAGTACAACCAACGGCCAGAGCCGGACTTGTCTTGGCGCAGATTTGATTCATTGGCCAATTCCAGGGAGTAATAAGGCCACAAACACCTATAGGCTCTCGGCTAATATGACTACCACCGCGATCGGCTTCAAATTCAAAGCGTTCTAGCACTGTTCTGGTATTTTTAAAATGATTTACGCCAAGTGCGGCTTGGGTACTCTCAGATAACCACGCTGGTGCTCCCATTTCTTCGGTAATAGCTTCAGCCATCTCAGGCAAGCGTTTTTCAAATTCTTCAATAATACGATCTAACACTTGCAGCCGCTCTTCTTTGCTGGTTTGCGACCAGCTATTAAAAGCTTCGGAGGCCGCCTTAACTGCTTTATCCACATCAGCCTTAGTGCCAAGATTAATTTTCCCCGCCACTGCTTCAGTCGCTGGATTAATGACATTAAATGGATTCGACTTAATTGGATCGACCCATTCTCCATTAATATAAAACTCTAAATATTCTCTCATTTCTATTTCCCGTGCTGCTTTAAAATTGTTTATATTTCTATTAAGTATATCTTAAGAAACAAGGTCTAAATACTTTAAATAGGTATAATGCCTGCCCTTCGTACTTTCACAGAATAGATCTTTAATTTAAATGCTTTTATTTCGTTTAACTGACATTCATCTTGCTTATGGCCCGCAGGTTTTACTTGAGAAAGTTTCTCTCTCCATTCAAAGTGGCGAGCGTATTGGCTTACTTGGACGCAACGGTGCAGGAAAATCAACTTTCTTAAAATTACTTGGCCAACACATCAAGCCTGATGGTGGAGAACTTTGGCAGCAGCAAGGTATTAAGGTTGCTTTTCTAAATCAAGAACTGCCTGCCGCTGATAGCCAATCCGTCTATGATTATGTGCTTGATGGTTTAGCTGATGCTGGAAAATTAATTAAACAATTTAACCACTTATCACTATCAGCTTCTGATCAACAAAGCTTAGAAAAACTGGCAGACATACAAAAACAAATAGAAGTAACCGGGGCATGGAATATACAACAAAAGGTTGATAGTGCACTCAGCAAATTAGGTGTTTCGGGGGAGACCCTAATGAACACTCTATCTGGTGGCTGGTTACGTCGAGTTGCCTTAGCAAAAACCTTTATCAATGAACCTGACGTGTTGTTATTAGATGAGCCAACTAATCATCTGGATATCCCGACCATTGAATATCTGGAGAAACAATTAAGCCAATTCTCCGGCCCCATTTTGCTTATTACTCATGATCGAGCATTCCTCCAAAAAATAGCGAATAAAATTATGATTCTCGATCGAGGCGAAATTAACGCCTGGGAATGTGACTATCAAAATTTTTTAGTATTTCGAGAACAGCAATTAGTCGCCGAAGAAAAAGCACATGCTGAGTTTGATAAAAAACTTGCGCAAGAAGAAGTTTGGATTCGTCAAGGCATTAAAGCCAGACGCACCCGTAATGAAGGCCGTGTTAGAGCCTTGAAAGCTTTACGTGAAGAATTCAGCCAACGTAAAAAAGTACAAGGTAAAGCTAAAATCAAACTTAATCAGGCCGAGTCTTCCGGTAAGTTGGTTATAGAAGCAGAACATATTGAGCACAGTTTTGGCGAAAGTAAAATTATCAATGATTTCTCAAGCCGAATCATGCGCGGCGATAAAATAGGATTTATTGGTGCTAACGGTGCTGGTAAAACAACTTTATTAAAAATTTTATTAAGGGAATTAAAACCCAGTAACGGCAAAGTAAAAATCGGTAGCAAACTTGAAATTGCTTATTTTGATCAATTGAGGTTACAGCTAGATCCAGCTCAAAACGTTTATGACACTATTGCTGAGGGTAGTGATTATGTCGAGATAAACGGCAAATCACTACATGTTATGTCCTACTTAAGAGACTTCCTGTTTACACCGGATCGCGCTCGCCAAAAAGTTCGTTCTTTATCTGGTGGTGAGCAAAATCGATTAATTCTCGCTTGTTTATTCAGCAAACCCGCTAATCTTCTAGTTTTGGACGAACCAACCAATGACCTTGATATGGAAACCTTAGAATTATTAGAAGAATTACTAATTAATTTTAAAGGTACTGTTTTACTAGTTAGCCATGATCGTGAATTCCTTAACAATGTCGTTACCAGCTGCATAGCTTTTGAAGGTGGAGAAGATCATGGGAAGGTTAAGCAATATGTTGGCGGCTACGAAGACTGGTTAAGACAAGGTGGTTCATTTGCCTTGGATAAACCCCGAAAGGAATCTGAAACTCAGAAAATAAGTAAAAATTCAGCACCAAAACTAAGCTATAAACTAAAACGAGAGTTGGAACAATTGCCACTACAGATAGAAAAATGCGAACAAGAAATTGAAAAACTTGAGAAGCAAATTAGCCAGCCAGATTTTTATGACCAAGATCACGAAAAAACCAATGTAATTTTAGAGCAACTCTCCAAAGCTCAACAACACTTAGAGCATTATTTTGAACGTTGGACAAAAATTGAGGATGAGCAGACAACCTAACGCTATCTAATCGACATGGGAATTTCAGCTAAACAAGCAGTGAGCGCTTTACAAGAAAAAGCTGATATAAACATTGCCTCTCATTCATCAAGATTTTTTAAAACAGCCGAAGGTGAATATGGCGAAGGTGATATATTCCTTGGTGTAAGAGTGCCGGTGATTCGCGGCTTCGTGAAGCAATGGATGACAATGTCTCTGGTACAAAACGAAGTGCTTCTACATTCGCCCTTCCACGAAGTAAGACTGGCAGCCGTAATTTTATTATCTGAAAAATTTAAAAGAGCCGACTCCGAATTACAACTTGCCATCTACCAACTTTATTTAAAGAATACGGCCTATGTTAATAACTGGGATATTGTTGATAGTTCTGCACACAAAATCGTTGGTCCATACCTGCTTGATAAAGATCACCTTCCTTTATTTAAGCTAATTAAATCCAAGCATCTATGGGAAAGAAGAATAGCTATAATTGCTACCTTCTATTTCATAAAACGTCAGCAGTTTGAAACTGCACTTACACTGGTTGAGCATATTCTGAATCATGATGAAGATTTAATACACAAGGCAAGCGGCTGGATGTTGCGTGAAATTGGCAATCAAGATCTTTCCAGAGAAGAAGCATTCCTCAATAAGCATTATCAGATAATGCCTAGGGCCATGCTGCGTTATGCAATAGAAAAATTTCCGCAAAGCAGGCGCTTACACTATTTACAGAAATAACAGTGTACAGATTCATAGCTAATTAAGTCCTTAAGCGGTACAATTCGCGCCCCTTCAGATTAGCCCTTTCTAACAAAGACACTTTTAAGGCCCTTTCTAAGGAAATAATTTTCCAGCCATTATCATTTAAGGCAGCTTCATGACAGAAACGTCCAAAACTGAAACGCCAGCAATAGCGTTTAAACAGCTCGTTACTAATCCTTCACTATTAAAAGTCTTGAATGAATTAGGCTATGAGCACCCCACTCCTATCCAAGCAGAAACTATTCCGCTAATAGCTGAGGGTCATGATGTACTCGGCCAAGCACAAACTGGTACTGGCAAAACAGCCGCCTTCGCTTTACCGCTTTTAGCTAATCTAAATCTCAAACAAAAAGAACCACAGATACTGGTTCTAGCACCTACTCGTGAATTAGCGATACAAGTTGCAGAAGCATTTCAGCGCTATGCATCTTACATAAAAGATTTCCACGTAATACCTATTTATGGCGGCCAGGATTATACAGGGCAAATCAGAGCCCTTCGACGTGGCGTTCATGTCGTCGTAGGAACGCCTGGCCGCGTAATGGACCATATGCGCAAAGGCACTTTGCAATTACATAAACTGTCTACTTTGGTATTAGATGAAGCTGATGAAATGCTTCGTATGGGTTTTATTGATGACGTTGAATGGATACTTGAACAATGCCCTGAACAACATCAGACCGCTTTATTCTCTGCCACTATGCCGAAACAGATTCGGCATATCGCCGAAAAATATTTGAACGAACCTAAACAAATTACTATCAAAGTTAAAACCAGCACTGCTGAAACTATCCGCCAACGCTATTGGCCTGTGAGTGGTGTGCATAAATTAGATGCACTGACACGTATATTAGAAGCTGAAACATTTGATGGCATAATAGTTTTTGTAAGAACAAGAATAGTCACAGTAGAACTAGCAGAAAAACTTTCTGCTCGTGGTTATGCCGCTTCAGCGCTTAATGGCGATATCCCACAGAACCAACGAGAACGTACTATACAAAAACTTAAACAAGGAAAAATAGATATCTTGGTTGCCACAGACGTTGCAGCTCGCGGACTAGATGTCGAACGCATAAGTCATGTCATCAATTATGATGTTCCTTATGATACTGAAGCTTATGTTCACCGTATTGGAAGAACCGGGCGAGCAGGTCGAGAGGGTGATGCCATCTTGTTTGTTGCGCCACGTGAAAGAAGAATGTTGCAAGCAATTGAAAGAGCAACTCGTAGCAAAATTGAATTAATGGAGTTGCCTTCCACCGAAATCATCAACAACAAACGTATTGCGAAATTTAAACAAGACATCAGCGACACACTCGCTAGTGAAGATGACTTGAAACTATTCCGCGGTATTATCGAACAATACGAGCAAGAACATAATGTCCCAGCTATGGACATTGCTACAGCCTTAGCCAAACTTTTACGTGGCGATAAACCTCTGTTATTAAAGAAAGAAACTAAAAGAGAATCTAAAAAAGAAAGCTTTGAAAAACGTGAAAATGAAAAATTCGGTAATGACAGACCCCGCTCTGACAAGACTCGATCTAAAAAACGTACCAACAACGAGCGGTTTTTAAAAGAGATAGAGACTGGAATGCAACGTTACCGAATTGAAGTTGGCCACGAACACAAAGTGAAACCTGGCAACATTATCGGCGCAATAGCGAATGAAGCAGAAATTGAAAGCAAACACATAGGGCGTATTAATATATTCGAAGACTATAGTGTGGTTGATTTACCAGAAGGCATGCCAAAAGAAATTCTTCAACATTTAAAAAATACTTTTATTGGCGGAAAAAAAACGCATATTTCGGAATATAAGCCTGGAGATGATCAGAAAAAAAAATCTACCCCCAGCTCGGATGGAAAATCGAAAAAAAAACCAAATAGAAAACCTAGAAGAGCAAAGGTTACAAAAGAAAGTAAATAATGTTTTCTAGTTAAATTATTTCCCTATACCTAACTTGATGCACTAATCCTCTCTAACGTATAGTTAGAAATAACACCCTAATAATCTAATTTTGTTATAGTTTATTATGCCCACTGAAAAAATTATCAGTACCGTAATGTTTGCCGATATTTCAGGCAGCTCGCCACTTTATAAAAAGCTAGGCGACAACAAAGCAAATGCGCTTATACAAAGAGTGCTTTCTATGTTGACTGATGTTACTTCCAAGCATCACGGAATAGTCATTAAAACCATCGGCGATGAAGTCATGACTTACTTTGATAGAAGTGATCATGCAGCAGGAGCCGCAATGGAGATGCAAGAAACTTGCAGAAACTCGTCTTCAGATTTTCCTCTTACATTAAGAATCGGTATAGATACAGGCGGTATTATTCGTGAGAATAATGATCTATTTGGTGAAACTGTCAATAATGCCGCCTACTTGACCAGTATTGCTAAAGGCGGAAAATTTTACTTTCCAAAAATGCATTTAACTCTCTCAACCTGATTACTCAGAAATCATGCTATGAATATGACAATGTAGTTTTAAAAGGGCATACACTTAAAACGAAAATTTTTCGTTTACACTGGGAACAAAAAACTCAAGAAAATTTTAGTGACGTTACCGTGCATATGGGTATACAGGATTTCACTAAAGCAGGAAAATTAAATAAGTTAATATTAATTTATAACAATCAAGAGCTTATCATTCCAAGTAATTTTGGAACTTTTACTATTGGCAGAAACACCGGGGTTTCCTCCCTTTTTATAAAAAGCGAATTTGCTTCTAGAGATCATTGCCAGATAATTTATAGACGAGGCAAATTCATACTGTGTGATACCAGTACTAATGGAACCTATGTCACACAACATAAGCAAAAAGAAATCTATTTAAGACGAGAGGAATTGCCGCTTACTATAGAGGGGTTAATTGTTATAGGGCAGTCTTCTAAACAAGCAGGCGATGATATTATTAAGTATCAATTAGATACTTGAAGATATCTAAATAGACTAAACCTTACTCAATCAATCCGCGCTACAGAGTATCTTATCTAAATGATTTGCAAACTGCTGTCTGTTACCCTGATTCAATGGTGGTGGACCTCCTGTATGCTCACCACTGGCCCGCATTGTATCCATAAAATCACGCATATTCAGACGACTTTTTATATTGTTTGAAGTATAGAGCTCCCCTCGCGGACTTAAAGCCTGCCCACCTTTTTCTAACACTTCATCAGCTAATGGAATATCGGCAGTAATAACCAAATCACCTTCTTCTACTAACTTGACGATCTCATCGTCTGCCACATCAAATCCCGCTTGAACTTGAATTGATTTGATATAGCGCGAACCAGGGACTTTTATAGCTTGATTAGCAACTAGGGTTAATTCCGTTTGCGTTCTTTCAGACGCTTTAAATAATATTTCTTTGATGACTATAGGACAAGCATCTGCGTCAACCCAGATCTTCAAACAGCAACTCCAAACGCAATTAATTGCAAGCAAACCCAGGCAAATCCGCCGGCTATGACATCATCGATCATAATGCCCAAGCCCCCCTGCACATGTTTATCAAAATAATTAATCGGGAATGGTTTCAAAATATCAAAGAGTCGAAACAAAATAAATCCAATGACTATCCACTCCCATCCATTGGGGGCTAACAGCATGGTAATCCAGTAGCCAACAAACTCATCCCAGACAATACCGCCATGATCATGCACGCCGAGTAATTTAGAACTGCGGTCACAAATATATATTCCAAGCGAAAAAGTGATTAATACCATTCCTAAATAGGCTAGCAGAGGCAATTGTGACAACAACAAATATAGAAATACTGCAACCACAGTACCAACAGTACCCGGTGCTTTGGGAGATAAACCGCTGCCAAAACCGAAGGCTAGAAAATGTACAGGGCTGGTGAAAACCTTTTTTGTAAATTGCGCATCCATTATCAATCCAACCGTTTGTTAAACCGTAATATAGCAATACTTAAGGCCACGAAAGCAAATCCAATCAGTGCCAACATATCTGTACTCAAGAAATCTAATTCAGTACCTCGCAACATTATGTTTCTGATAATACGATTAAAATGCGTTAAAGGAAGTACTTCGGCAATGAACTGAGCAGCTTTTGGCATGCCGTCAAATGGGAACATGAAACCAGAGAGCAAGATAGAAGGTAAGAAAAAGAAAAAAGTCATTTGCATAGCCTGAAACTGAGTTTTTGCAGAAGTTGAAATAAATAAACCCAGTGCAAGATTTGCTGCTATAAAGACTAATGCTGCCAAATATACATCACTCAACTTTCCCTGTATCGGCACACTAAATAAAATCCAACCGAGCAATAAGATAAGACTGACCTGAATAAAACCAATTGCGACATAAGGTAATATTTTCCCCAACATCAATTCCAACGGTTTAACAGGTGTAGTTATCAAAAACTCCATATTGCCACGTTCTTTTTCTCGAACTATAGCAACTGCAGTAAATAAGGCCATTGTCATAGTTAAAATGACACCTATTAAACCCGGCACAATATTAACGGCTGAACGCCGCTCTGGATTATAAAAATTTCTGACCTCTAAACCTGCAGGTGTTTGTAACCTTCTCGGGCTATCAAAGTTAACCGGAATACTCGCTAACTGCCTACCAACTCCCAGTATAATGGGATCAGTTCCATCTACCAATATCTGTGCTGCTGCCCGATCGCCACTCAATACACGGCGATCAAAATCTGGTGGGATGACCAAACCGATAGAAATTTTCCCAGCATCCATCAATGTTGTTAATTCTTCAACAGTTGCCAACTGATACTGAAAATCCACCACTTGAGATGCGCCCATATCACTCACCATTTGACGTGACATTGAGGTTCCAGCTTGGTCAACTAAGGCAGCTGTTAGATTTCGTACATCAGTATTAATTGCATATCCGAACAGCACTAATTGAATCAAAGGAATACCAGCTATCATGCCAAAAGTCAGCCTATCTCGCATCAGCTGCGTAAATTCTTTATGAAAAATAGCGTAGAGTCGCAGTAAGGATTTCATGAGATGACTTCCTGTCTTTCTTCTTGTCTGTGTTTTTCTGTAACTGCAACAAATACATCTTCCAAGTTAGGTTCAATTGCAGTAACTCTTCCTGTTAAATCATTACTTTGTAGTACTGCTTCTACTTTTTGTAATGAATCAGGTACTGATTTTGGTAATAGTACTCGTAAATGCAGCCCCACTTGAGTCACACTGAATACTTCAGATATATTTGATAAAGCAACTCTCGCTTCATTGGTTTTTTCAGTGATAACTTCGTAAACATTCATGTCTATATTCTCACCCAATTTTTTAGGTGAATTATCCGCGACTATGACACCTTCATCCAATATAGCCAGACGGTGACATCGTTCAGCCTCATCCATGTAATGGGTTGAAACCAAAATAGTTGTCCCCTGCTCAGCTAAAACAAACAAAGTTGCCCAAAAGTCTCGGCGATTTTGTGGATCAACGGCACTTGTTGGCTCGTCTAATAAAAGCAAACTTGGTTTATGTAAGATTGCAGCTGCTAGAGCTAAGCGCTGACGCTGCCCACCACTAAGCGTTCCTGCGCGTTGTTTAGCCCGATCTAAAAGTTCGAACTCTTCTAGTAATTCATTTACTCGTAGTTTTCTTTGTTTACGGGGAATGGCGTAGATCTCACCAACAAAAGAAAGATTTTCTTTGACTGTTAAGTCATCATAAAGTGAAAACTTCTGTGTCATATAACCGATTTGATTTTTTAATATTTCTGCTTGTTTAGGAATTTGTAAACCCAACACTTCTACAGTTCCTGATGTCGGAATTAGCAAGCCACACAACATTCGAATAGTTGTTGATTTACCAGAACCATTCGGGCCAAGAAATCCATAAATAGAACCTGTCGGAATTTTTAAATCAATATTATTTACAGCAAACAAATCACCAAAACGGCGACTAAGACCGGTTGCCGTAATTGCATATTTTTCTTTTTCTGAATTCAAAATAAAGTCGGCTAGAAAATGACTTCTACCGGCACTCCGTCAGGCAATCTTTCCCTTTGCGTTTCAATGATAATCTCAGCAAGATAACTGAGCCTACCTCGATCGCTTTCTGTTAGAGAAAAATATGGAGTAAAAGAAGCTTCACTGGAAATCCGTCGTACTGTTCCATTAAATGGCATCTCTATGCCATCGATACTAATACTAACTTGTGTGCCAGGTCTCACATTAATGCGCAATGCTTCAGGTACATACACTCTGGCATAAGGTTGCTCTCCTGTAAGAAGAACCGCAACAACACTTCCGACTGGAGGGCGCTCTCCAACCTCAAAAGGTAAAGAATCTATAATTGCGTTAACAGGAGCAATGCTGTTTAAACGAGATTTATCAATGAGAAGTGTATCAAGCCGAGCATTGGCTCCTGCAATTTGCTGACGGGTTTGCTCAATAGTTTCTAGCCGAGTGCCCGCTTCTAATTCCCTTAGTCTGGCACTTGTCTGTTCAATGTTTGCCTGGGCGGCATCCCGTTGAGAGCGTGCTAAATCAATCCTTTCCTGTGTAGCAACATCTGCTCCCAATCTTTCTAGTCTGTTTAATTCCAAAAGGTTAATATCAAATTGAACCTGTGCAGCCTGAAGTGTAGCCCGAGCAGCTTCAATAACTTCATTCCGGGGACCCGCTATTTGTTCAGCTAGAATTGCTTCGAGACTGGCAATTGAAGCCTTAGCTTCTGCTTCTCTAGCTATAATGCGAGTGTTATCTTGCATCAATAAAAGATCGCCAGCGTCAACTGTCTGACCTTCAATAACATTTATAGAAATAATTGGTTCAAAACTTTCGACCACAATTTCAACACGGTCAGATTCAAGCAAGCCAACTGCGATGGGAATGGGTTCTTCACAAGCTGCTAAAAAAATTCCTAGTATTAAAATAATGCTTTTATGCATAAGTACTACCTACTCAACTCTTTAATTTCCAAGCTATCGCTATATAAGAAATTAATTAAAATGCAATTAGCCTGAAATTTTTATTACAAGTTTTCGATTATTATCATCCTGACTCTTAAGCCTAGCTAATTTCACAACACGACTTATTAAAGTCAATAGTACATTAAAAGCTGCCGCTTTTTGTTGAAAGGCTTCTTATTGTTCTTTGGCAACATAGAACTATTTAGTTTCCATCAGCAATTGTTAAAGTCACTCACAAGCCACATTTTGAGACGGCACCCCTTTTCTTACTAAAGCTTGATTGATGTGGATCAACATATCAAGACAGAGCTTCCACTATGCTTCAACAATTATCCTAAAGATTGGAGCAATTATCGTGATTAATTTTGTAATAGGTCTAAGTGTAACTTTGGCTGCAATATCAGTCGGCGGCTTAATACTGATTTTATTACTGATCGTAGCAGGAAAAATCAAAGTCTAGATTATAGTCGCAGTACAGAAACAGACATATTCAACTAGCACTTAAAAATGACGATATCCGAAGGTCTTTATCTCAATTTCATGACCATCATTATCTAAACATTTAACTCGACTTCCTTTAACAACACGACCAATTAGCGTTAAAGGCACATCAAGTTTCGCTGTCGTTTTTAGAAATTCTTCTTGTTGATCTTCTGCAACAGTTAGTGCCAATTCATACTCATCGCCAGCCGTTAAAGCTAAATTCAAACCTTTAGTTTTATCACCCATTGTACTCATAAATTTTTTTACAACTAAAGCTATAGGTATAGCCTTTGCGTTTAGCTCTATACCAACACTGCTTTGTTGTGCGATGTGACCAAGATCAGCCATTAAGCCATCAGAAATATCTATAGCTGCTGAAGCAAGTCCCACAATACTTTGCCCTAGGGTTATTCTTGGAAGAGGTTGATAGTAAGCAGCTTGAAGTTCTTTAGTATCGGGCTTATCTAAAGACATGCCATTACTCATTAAACTAATGGCCAGACCTGCTGCACCTAGTGCACCCGATACATAAACCAAATCACCAGGTTTAGCATCTTTTCGAGTGAGCAGTTTTCCCTTATCAAGCAGGCCATGCACTTGAATCGTGATACTTAAGGGCCCTTTGGTAATATCACCACCGATCAAGGGACAATGATATGTTTGAATCATTTGTTCTAAGCCGAGACTAAAACCTTGTAGCCATGACTCTTCAGCTTTAGGCAAACTTAATGCAAGCGTAAATGCCAAAGGTTCAGCACCCATAGCAGCCAAATCACTTAAGTTAACTGCTAAAGCACGCTGGGCAATTAAATTTGGATCAGCCTGTGTAGGGAAGTGCACATCGGCGACAAGAGTGTCCATTGAGACTGCTAAAAACTTTTCTGGGGGAAGGTCTAAAACAGCACAGTCATCGCCAATTCCCAGGGGGATTCTTACATACTGTTCCGGTGTTGGAGTTAAACCAGGTTTATTAAAGTAATCTTTAATAAGATCAAATTCTGAAACAGCCATCATGCCTCTCAGGCGCTGTTAAATTCGATTGCTAGTTTCCACCAGCAATCTCTACTGCTCTATATTTTTTTGCCAATTTATCGAGCACACCATTAATATACTTATAGCTGTCAGAAGCGCCATACTTTTTTGCTAGATCAACATATTCATTAATCACAACTTTATAAGGCACATCAATGCGTTCTAGCAATTCAAAACTTCCTAATCTTAATAGTGCAAGTTCTATCGGATCAAGTTGGTTCAATTTACGGTCAAGCTCTTCTGAGAATGTCTGATCCACTTCCTCAGTCTTATTGAGAATATGGACCACTGCCTCGTGAAAAAAATCCCAGTCAATTTTAGCGGTATTATCAGCGCGAAATTGAGCTTCTATATCGCTACTTGAACCACTAGCCATTTGCCATTGATAAAGCGCTTGAACCAATACATTTCTGGCTTTTTTTCGATGTGAAACCTTAGGCATTGGTGAGTCTTCAGGCATAACGTTAAAACTGACGCGACAAGCTAACCATTTCCATAGCGGTCATTGCAGCATCGGCACCTTTATTGCCTGCTTTTGTTCCTGCTCTCTCAATAGCCTGTTCAATCGTATCTACAGTAAGCACACCGAAGGCGACAGGAATATCAAATTCTAAACTGACTTGATTTAGCCCGCTGCTACATTCTGTACAAACGTAATCAAAATGAGGAGTACTGCCTTTTATGACAGCTCCAAGTGCAAGTATGGCGTCATATTGTTCTGATTGTGCTGCTTTTTGGGCCGCAAAAGGTAATTCAAAAGCACCAGGTACCTTTATAACAGTTATTGCACTTTCAGCTACACCATGGCGCTTTAAACAATTAATCGCACCATCTTCCAAGCTATTGACAATAAATTCATTAAATCGACTAACAACAATTGCGTAATTAGCACTTGCTCCACCGAACTCACCTTCAATAACTTTTATCTTGCTCATACTTTTCTCTGATTCTATGTTTATATTTTAGATTAGCTTATTCTTCATAAGGAATATATTCCACCACTTCCAAATCAAAGCCAGAAATTGCGTATTTTGTCGGGTAGCTCATAAGCCGCATTTTCCCAACACCTAAATCTCTAAGAATCTGAGAGCCTGTACCGACATTTAAGAACATACCCTGAGACGTTCTCGCAGAAGCCTTAGTTTCTTCTAGCTCACTAATTCTTGCCAACTGCTGTAAAGGATCAGTATCACCTTGCTCACCAGCAAGAATAACAACAACCCCTTTACCTTCTTCATTAATTTTTCCCATTGCCCTTTGTAAAGACCAACTTGAACGTTTAGAATTTTTAACGCCAAGTAAGTCTCGTATAGCGTTAGTGACTATAACCCGAACCAAAACTGGTTCGTCAGATTTGATATCACCTTTCACTAAAGCCAAATGAGTAGGAGCACCCTCTTTAATTGTGTCGCGGTAACAATAAATATCAAAATCACCGTGTTCAGTTGGAAGGCTATATTCCTGAATACGCTCAACCGTTTGTTCATTGGCTATACGATAGTGCACCAAATCCATAATGGTGCCTATCTTCAAATTATGCTCCTGCGCAAATTTTTCTAAATCGGCTCTTCTAGCCATTGATCCATCAGCATTCATCACTTCACAGATTGCAGCAGCTGGAGATAAGCCAGCCATTCTAGCTAGATCACAACCTGCTTCTGTATGACCCGCCCTACGCAGTACACCTCCTTCTTTCGCCATTAAAGGAAATATATGTCCTGGCTGAACAATATCAGTAGGTACAACATCTGGCGAAACAGCTGCTTTAATTGTTCGCGCCCTGTCAGCTGCAGAAATACCCGTAGTTACACCTTCAGCGGCTTCAATAGAGACCGTAAAGTTGGTACCAAAAGATGTCTGATTAGCACTTACCATTAAGGGGAGCTGTAATTGCTTACAACTTTCCTCAGTCAATGTTAGACAAATTAAACCCCGCGCATGAGTTGCCATGAAATTGATTTCTGCCGCACTGACTTTTTCTGCAGCAACAACAATATCACCTTCATTTTCTCTATCTTCATCGTCCATCAGGATAACCATTTTCCCCTGACGAATATCTTCGATAAGTTCTTGTGTTGTATTCAGCTGCATTATTTTATAAAACCACTTGCCTGTAATTTTTTGATACTTAAACCTTTATCATTGCTATTCCCATCACTGCCAACAGAATAAATTTCAGCAATCTCATTTTTCTCTAATAATCGTTCTAGGTAACGGCTGATTAAATCGACTTCCAGATTAATTTCTCGACCCACTTCAAATTCATGCATTGTCGTTTCTTCGGCTGTATGAGGAATGATATTGACAGAAAAACTAATACCATCCACTTCATTAACTGTAAGGCTTATTCCATCAATACAAACCGAACCTTTTCGAGCAATATAATGTGCTAGATCTACTGGTGCTGTAAAAACTAATTTCAAACTATCGCCATCAACATCTTTACTTTGCAGTGTTGCTATACCATCAACATGGCCACTGACAAAATGTCCACCTAATGAACTTTCAGGCTTCAAGGATTTCTCAAGGTTAACTAAAGTGCCTTCTTTAAAGTTGCCCAAATTAGTGCACTGTAATGTTTCATTAGATACATCAGCTGTAAATATTAAGTCATTTAATTCGATCACTGTAAGACAAACACCGCTTACCGCTATGCTGTCGCCAATTAACACGTCACTATAATTTAATTTTTCTGAATAAATGCTCAAACGACAATCTCCATCACTTTTAGTGAGAGATTTAATGGATCCTGTCGCTTCTATAATTCCAGTAAACATATTATTTTAAGATAGTTTTGTATAGATGGTTTTTAAAGTTAGATTCGTACAGTTCAGAATGTAAGCTATTAATTATTTAGAACACGGACGCGCATTCTACAATCTTTACCAAGCAAAGACACATCTGAGTATTCCAGCGCGATTTGATCTTCTATACTCTCCAATCCTGGAATAGTAAATACTGGCAAACCATTGTGACCTAAAAGTTTTGGTGCCATATAAAGAATAATTTCATCTACTAAACCTGCCTTGATAAATGCACCGGCTAAAGTTGAACCAGATTCAACAAGCACTTCATTACATTCTTTTTCTTTTGCCAAAAAACTTAACAAAGCATGTAAATCAATTTTATTTTCATTGTTCGAAAGGCAAACTTGTTCTAGATCAGCAATTGTATTTTCTGCTGCATCAAATTCTTTTTCTATTGCAGAAGTGAGCAATATTTCGCCTGGTGTTTTTAAGGTTTTAGCTTCTATAGGTAAGCGCAATTGTGAATCACAAATAACTCGTAAAGGCTGTCTTACTTCAAACTCATCTAAGCGAACATTTAAAGATGGATCGTCTGCTAGTATCGTTCCGATTCCGCTAATTAAGGCGCTGCTTCTAGCACGCCAAAGTTGAACATCTTCTCGAGCTTCAGCACCAGTTATCCATTTGCTTTCTCCGCTAGCCATAGCTGTTCTTCCATCAGAACTCATTGCCATTTTGCAACGTACATAAGGTAGGCCCGATGTCATTCTTTTGATAAAACCTGGATTTAGTTCAGCGCATTTATCGGCTAAAAAAGGCCCGACTACTTCAATTCCTGCTGCTTTTAATTTACTAATACCTTTGCCTGCGACTTCTGGATTTGGATCAATCATGCCGAACACAACTTTCCTAATGCCGGCAGCAATGATGGAATCACAACAAGGCGCTGTTTTGCCGTGATGCGAACACGGCTCTAGCGTCACATACAAACTTGCGCCTTCAGCTGATTGATTTGCCTGATTTAGCGCGTGAACTTCTGCATGCACTTCTCCAGCAAATTGATGCCAGCCTTCTGCAATAACCTGCCCATCTTTTATTATGACACAGCCCACACGAGGGTTAGGTTTAGAACTAAACTCCCCTTTTAATGCCAGCTCTATACAACGCTGCATGTGTGTAGTGTCAATATTCATAGTCATTTTTATAGTTTAGTTCTTTGCTGATTTCAGATTTATGAGGTACTGCCATAATGAGATAAAAGTAATGAAGTTTATTTATAAGCAGTAATTGTCAGTTATTGTCAGTTATTGTCAGTAACTAGGCCTGCTTTATAGGCTTAGTCTTTTGGAGGTTCATCGATGTTATCGATTGCTTCTCTGAATTCGTTTAAATCTTTGAAGCTTCTATAGACAGATGCAAAACGCACATAAGCAACTTCATCTAGCTTACGTAATTCTTGCATCACTTTTTCACCGACAAGATCACTGGAAACTTCACGTTCCCCTGATGCTCGTAAAGCATGATTTATATGAGTAAGCGCTTCCTCCACTTGATCCATACTTACTGGCCTTTTTTCCAGCGCTTTTAAAATACCTTTGCGCAATTTATCTTCATTGAACGGTTCACGATCACCATTTTGCTTAATGACTCGCGGCATCAACAATTCAGCACCTTCAAAGGTGGTGAAACGCTCATTACAGGTCAAACACTCACGCCGGCGACGCACCTGATTACCTTCAGCAACCAAGCGGGAGTCGATTACCTTAGTGTCTGTAGCATGGCAAAAAGGACAATGCATCCGTAAGTAACCTTTTGTATTTGATATTAACTATTTATAAACTGGAAAATTTGCACAAAGAGCTAGTACTTTTTGTTTCACAGAAGTTATAAGTTCTTCGTTATCTATATCGTCAAGTATATCGCATATCCAACCCGACATTTCACGGACTTCTGCTTCATTAAAACCGCGAGTTGTTACAGCTGGAGAACCTAAACGCAAACCACTAGTAACAAATGGTGATCGCGGATCGTCTGGTACAGCATTTTTATTGACCGTAATATTTGCTCGACCCAAAGTTTCTTCAGCCACTTTACCTGTCACTTCATGACCAACAAGGCTCAACAAAAAAAGATGGTCTTCAGTGCCGCCGGAGACTATTTCGAAACCACGAGAAATAAAAACTTCAACCATTGCCTGAGCATTTTTAACAACTTGTTGCTGATATTTTTTAAATTCATCAGACATCGCTTCTTTAAATGCCACCGCTTTAGCTGCAATAACATGCATCAACGGCCCGCCCTGACTTTCAGGAAAAATGGCAAAGTTTAATCGTTTGTTAAGCTCTTCGTCATCACCTGGCGTTAAAATTAAACCACCACGTGGCCCTCTTAAGGTTTTATGAGTAGTGGAGGTTGTTACATGAGCAATATTTACCGGGCTTGGGTAAACACCGGCAGCTACAAGTCCAGCTACATGAGCCATATCAACCATCAAATACGCACCGATCTTATCGGCGATGTCACGCATAAGCTGCCAATCAACGATTTTCGAATAAGCTGAAAAGCCAGCAATAATCAATTTAGGCTTATGTTGAAGAGCCAGTGCCTCAACTTGCTCATAATCTATTTCACCTGTCTCTTTATCCAGGCCATATTGAATCGAATTATAAATACGCCCAGAAGAAGAAACCGCAGCACCATGAGTAAGATGTCCTCCATCTGCCAGACTCATCCCTAATAAAGTATCCCCAGGCTTTAATAATGCCAAGAATACTGCTGTATTAGCCTGTGATCCTGAATGTGCTTGCACATTGGCATAACCAGCACCAAACAACTCCTTGGCCCTTTCAATAGCAAGGTTTTCAACCACATCAACATGCTCACAACCACCGTAATAACGTTTACCTGGATAGCCTTCCGCATATTTATTGGTAAGCACAGAACCTTGCGCCTCTTGTACGCGAGGACTGGCATAGTTTTCAGAAGCAATCAGCTCTATATGTTCCAGTTGGCGTAGAGATTCAGCATCCATCGCTGCAGCTAGTTCATCATCAAAACCGGCGATTTTCATATCTTTAGTTAACATTTTACTCCTCGGGTGAGTACAACACTTCGGTAAATTATTATGTGAATTTATCAGGCAATTTAAATAAAGTTAGTAAATTAAGCTGGGCATTATAAAAAAAAGCGCTATTCTACCTTACTTTCGCTCTTGGGAAGAATAGAATAGTCGGCTTATTATTTTTCCATAAAGCAGTAGGTTATACATTAATGGCTCAATTTGTTTATACCATGAACCGGGTTGGTAAAGTCGTACCGCCCAAGCGTGAAATTCTAAAAGATATCTCACTCTCTTTCTTTCCTGGCGCCAAAATTGGCGTACTTGGCTTAAACGGTGCTGGTAAATCTACTTTGCTCCGAATCATGGCCGGTGTTGATAAAGAATTCCACGGTGAAGCTAGACCTCAACCTAATCTCAAGGTTGGTTACTTACCTCAAGAACCTGAGCTTGATGCTAATAAAGATGTTAAAGGTAATGTCGAAGACGGCATTCGCGAAATTAAAGACTTAGTTGATGAATTTAATAGCATCAGTGATAAATTTGCCGAACCCATGAACGATGATGAGATGAACGCTCTTTTAGAAAGACAAGGCGAATTACAAACTCAAATAGATGCCTGTGGCGGTTGGGAGCTAGACCGCACCCTTGAAATTGCTGCTGATGCACTGCGCCTACCTCCCTGGAATGCTGATGTCACTAATCTATCAGGCGGAGAAAAACGTAGAGTGGCACTTTGCCGTTTATTATTATCCAAACCTGACATGCTTTTATTAGATGAACCTACAAATCATCTGGATGCAGGCTCAGTTGCCTGGATGGAAAAATTCTTGCAAGACTACCCCGGCACTGTTGTCGCTATTACGCATGACCGTTATTTCCTAGACCAAGCCGCTGGATGGATTCTGGAGCTTGATCGCGGACATGGTATTCCCTATGAAGGAAATTACAGTGACTGGCTAGAAGCCAAAGAAAAGCGCTTAGAGGTTGAAGAAAAGCAACAATCCTCAATTGCGAAAACCATCAAAAATGAGTTGGAATGGGTTAGAGCTAATCCCAAAGGCCGCCAATCTAAAAGTAAAGCGCGCCTAGCTCGTTTTGAAGAACTATCTTCAAAAGAGTTTCAGACACGAAATGAAACCCTAGAACTTTACATTCCACCAGGCCCACGTTTGGGAGAGATGGTTATTGAGGTCGATAAAATCAGTAAAAGTTTTGGCGATAAAGCACTCATCGACAACCTTAGCCTGACTATACCGCGCGGCAGTATTCTCGGGATTATCGGCGGTAACGGTGCTGGTAAAACCACTTTCCTGAAAATGCTTATGGATCAGGAAAAACCTGATTCAGGTTCGATACGTATTGGTGAAACCGTCGACATGGCCTACGTCGATCAAAGCCGGGATGAACTAAATGGTGAAAATACTGTTTGGCAGGAAATCTCTGGTGGTCTAGATACGCTTCAAATTGGCAACTATGAAATTCCATCTAGGGCCTATGCCGGACGTTTTAATTTCAAAGGCAGCGATCAGCAAAAATTTGTTAAGCATTTGTCTGGTGGTGAACGAAATCGACTACATCTTGCCAAGCTTTTAAAGCGTGGCGCAAATGTTCTTTTATTAGACGAACCAACAAATGACCTTGATATTGAAACCTTACGAGCACTAGATGAAGGTCTTCTAGCATTTCCAGGTACAGTAATCGTGGTTTCGCATGACCGCTGGTTCCTCGACAGAATTGCTACACACATGTTGGCCTTTGAAGGGGATAGTGAAGTGGTCTTTCATGAAGGGAATTATTCGGATTACGAAGAAGATCGAAAGAAGCGTAAAGGTGACTCAGAACCCACAAGAATTAAGTATAAGAAATTAAATTAAAGTTTAAGATTTGCTTTCAACTCTTGCAATCGAGATTGATTTTCTTTGCTACTTAAAGGCTTATCCAAATTTTCTGGAAGAGGCGTAGGTGCTTTCACGGATAATTCTTCACATTGCAAAGCACGCTGGCTTAACTGCGAATAGTGATATTCAAACAAAGGTAAAATTTGCCCTTCAGATTGGTTAGCAAGTTCAAACCACCCCGTCGCCTTTCCTGCCATATACACGGCTGGATGACTCCAACTCTGGGCGGCTTTTGGCGTTGGCATGCGACAAGCTTCAAGGTACGCATCATGTGTTGCCGGCAATCCAAATAAAGTCACACCTGATTTACAGGTATCCACAACATTAGCAATCGTTGGTAAGAAAGGCTGATTAAGGACGAGTTCTCTTGTGGCTGCTAAAACTAATTCTGGCGGAAAAGAAGCAAGGCTTGATAGCCAGTATTTTTTTGCAAGATTTAATGCACCTTCATCAGGAAAAGCTTTGTGATATTGATTATGGTACGACAATTCAAATTCAGCGAACATTTGATTGATTGCATCAACGTGATCTTTTGAATGTTTTTTTCTTGAAGCTGAAATATTTTCGCTTTTTTCACCAGCTTCAACACTCTTCTTAATTTGAGCAGGCACAACAAGCTGATCAACTTTTTTCATGGATTTTTATATTTCCAAAACTTTCGATTAAGTGTATTAACATAGTTATGTGACATCACTACTGCGTAGACCAAATTCCTGTTGCTCAATGTTGTCTTTATCTTTACTTTCTGGCTTTAGCTTGGCATAACTGATGACAGTATTCCGGCCAGCTCTTTTGCTTTCATAAAGCGTTTCATCAGCTTTTTCTAAAAGTTCTTCTGCGATAGACACTTCATCTGGGTAAGTCGCTATGCCAATGCTGACAGTGGTTGTTACTTTTTTTCCATCAACATCAAAAGACGTATTTTCTATAGCATTGCGTAAACGTTCAGCCGTTTCGATAGCTTTATATGATGGTAATTGAGGTAACAATGCAACAAATTTGTCTCCTCCATAGCGGCAAATAATGTCTGAAGTTCGCAAGCAGTCTTGAATAGTACTGGCGATAGTTAAAATAAGTTTATCGCCAGCTTTATGGCCATAGGTATCATTGACCGTTTTTAGATTGTCGGCATCAACCATCATGGCAGATAAGGGTTGTGAATATTTCACAGCCACCTCAGTTGCCTTATGTAACATTGGGCTAAATGAGCGCTTATTTAAAAGACCAGTCATTTCATCTGTTTCTGATAGAGCCTTAAACACTTTCTTTCCGTAATTAACATCAGCAGCAAGCACAGTAGTGATATAGGCAACCAACATGAATGGAAGAAAGAAAATCAGGAATTCTGTATATTCAACTAATGAATATTCTACTCCGCTACGTGACGCTAATAGCACATATACTGCTGAAATTAGAGCTATTTCGGCAATGGTAATCGCCTTGCTTAAGGTTATAGCACTAGAAATAATTACCAAAAGATAAAGGTTAAGTAATGGGCTATCAACACTGCCAGTGTTCCAAACTACTAAGGTAATAAAAAGAATCATCACCCATGTTTCAAGCGCCAGTTTCCATTTAAAGTGCGGCAGATTAAAATTCACATAATGAAAGCCTAGAATAAAAGCAGCCATTCAATTTCTCCAATACTACGTGCAAATCCTTTCAGCTCAACCTGATCTACATCTAGATCCAGTTCATCTATTAATTGAGTACCATTCTTTTTCACTGTGAGCTCCTACTTCCTTCTAATTGTGCATTTTATTTAGAAACATCCAAAAATATCATTCCAGAATGAATTCCTTATAATTAACACGCCAATCTATAGAAATCCTTCTCTATATTTTTGTAGCTTAGCATAGCAGATTAGCAGCGTAATAATGTTGTAATGCTACACATTTACTCAATATTGTTTACCTTTAGTCAATGTGCAAATATTATGAAACGTGGCCTGTATCTCACTTATCAGCTCTAATTTCACCAAAAGCCTAAGTATAGTGAGGAATATTAAAAAAAGTACTGAGAAAATATGAAGATAACCATTAAATACAAATTGTTACTGGCAATTCTATCAGTGCATCTCATCGTCTATGTCTCAATGTATAGTATTGGCCGAGCCCAGTTTAATAATGGTTTTATTGACTATATCAGCCGGGTTGAAGAACAGCAGATACCAGCCCTTATTGATGGGTTAGAGGCTTGGTATGCTGCTAGAGACCGCTGGGATGTGCTCCGTGGCAACCTCAGCCTGTGGAATATAATCTTAAGAGATAGTGTTGCCCGCACAGCTGAAACAGGTGAACTACTCGAAATAGGGCAAGTTACCAATCTTCGCTTAATTGAATCTGCTATTGAAGACCGTAATATTTTTAATACCAACACCAGTGCTATAGGTTCATTCCGCCGCCCTTCATTATTAGCGGATGATGACTGGTACTTCTCATCTGAATACAGCCCAGCCCGACCTCACTTACTTTTATTAGATGCGAATCAAGAAATTATGTTTGGCGATCCTGAAGCTTTGCCGCTTGCAAACATTTATCCGCTTACATTTATGGAAGAAACTGTAGGTTTTTTAGCTGTTACCAGTAGGCAGGAATTATCAGATCTTGCTGATCAACTTTTCGTTGAGGGCCAGATAAATACTTTCTTTCTATTTGGTGTCGTTCTAGTTGTTATCTCAACAATGATTGCTCTGCCTGCGTCAAGCTATATGGCTCGCCCTATTAAAGATTTAGTAAATGGCACCCGCTCACTTACCGCTGGAGATTATGACTCCAGAATAAAAATTCGAAGTTCTGATGAATTAGCCTTGCTTTCCACAGATTTTAATACTCTAGCGAACACCCTGGATCAGAACCAAACAGCAAGACGTCAATGGATTGCAGACATTTCACATGAACTCAGAACACCTTTGGCAATACTTCGAGGCGAACTTGAAGCTGTACAGGACGGCATCAGACCATTAGATCCCGTAAGCCTAAATTCCTGGCACCATGAAGTGGTGCATTTGAATACCTTGGTTAATGATCTACATGAATTATCGATGTCTGATAATGGCGCATTGGTTTATGAAAAAGAAAAAATTGATATTAAGTCCTTGTTAGAACAAACAATGGAAATGCATCAAAATTTAGTTGCTCAAAACAACATTAAAGTATCAATTAAAACCTTAGGCCTTAAAAATAAAAAGGCAATAAATTTATTTTGTGACCCAAAACGTCTTAAACAGCTTTTTGACAACCTTTTACAAAACACCTGCCGTTACACTGACGAAGGTGGTGAGCTCAAAATAACACTTAAAGAATACACTGATAAAATCATTTTGACTTGGATTGACTCTGAACCAGGCGTCAGCGATGCAGACCTGCATAAATTATTTAATCGTCTTTACCGCGTCGACTCTTCTCGCAATCGAGAAAAAGGCGGCTCTGGCCTGGGATTAGCTATTTGTAAAAATATTGTCGAAGCCCATGCAGGCAGTATTAAAGCTGAACACTCTGAATTAGGCGGTCTGAAACTCATCATTGAACTGCCAAAAAGACAGAAATCTTAAGCAAGGGAACATTTGCCCCTCAGCCCGCGAGGACTTAAACTGCTTCCATCAATTTTAGCTCGGACTATATTATGCAGCATATCTTGATAGTTGAAGACGAAGTAAAACTGGCGACCCTACTAGAGGAATATCTCGACCGTAACGGGTTCAAATCTTCAATGCTACACAATGGTGAGGAAGTAATGCCTTGGCTGGAAAATCACCAGCCAGACCTAGTTCTCCTAGATCTAATGCTGCCAGGCATTGATGGCATGGATATCTGCAAAGAAATTCGTCGAAATTCACAATTGCCTGTGATCATGGTCACTGCAAAAGTCGAAGAAATTGACCGCCTGCTTGGCTTAGAGCTTGGCGCCGATGATTATATCTGCAAACCATTTAGCCCGCGCGAAGTCGTTGCTCGTGTTAAAGCAGTATTACGCCGCAGTGAAGGCTCTGAAAAACTCGAAGAGAAAGGTTTAAAACTAGATACAGATACTTATAAAGTCAGTATCGACGGCAATGATCTTGGACTAACAGCAGTAGAGTTTCAGCTACTTAAGGTATTATCAGACCACCCGGGGCGTATATTTTCTCGAGCAGTACTTGTCGATAAAATTTATTCTGATGGGCGTATAGTCAGCGACCGAACTATCGATAGCCATATTAAAAAGTTGCGCAAAAAGATTGCCTCGGAATTACCTGACATTGAGTTGATCCATTCCCTATATGCTGTAGGTTATAAATTTGAGTGGAATTAATATGCCTTTAACTAAATCATCGCAAGCCTTCTTACAGACAGCCTGCCTAATTCTAGCTAGCTTGCTGAGCGTTGGCAGTATTGCTCAAGAACAACAGCCTTTTGCTGATTGGCTAGCTGATTTACGTAGCGAAGCGCTTGCTGAAGGTGTTACCGAAAGTCTTTTAGATGAAGCCCTAGGGGTTATCGAAGAACCAATACCCAGAGTTATTGAATTAGATCAAAGCCAACCAGAATTTGTACAAACTTTCTCAAACTACATGAATAACCGGCTTAGCCAGGCTCGAATTGAACGAGGGCAGGCGCTTCTAGAGGAACACAGTGAGCTATTTAGCCGCATTTCTCGTGAATATGGCGTGCAACCACATTACTTAGTTTCTTTCTGGGCTTTAGAAAGTAACTTTGGGGATTACACTGGTGGTTTTTCGGTGCTAAATGCACTGGCAACTCTGGCTTATGACCCACGTCGTAGCAACTTTTTTCGTAACGAATTAATAACTGCACTGAAAATTTTAGATGCAGGCCACATTAGCGTTGCAGACATGTCTGGATCTTGGGCAGGTGCAATGGGCCAATGTCAGTTTATGCCGTCGACTTTTGATCGTTATGCTGTTGATGGTGACAATGACGGCCGTATCGATATCTGGAACAGCTTACCTGACATTTTCGCATCAGCTGCTAACTTTTTATCAGAATCAGGCTGGCGCCCTGATGAACGGTGGGGTCGTGAAGTGACACTACCTCAAGGTTTTGATTTCACAGAATCCGGCACAGCTATACGTAAATCAGTAACAGAATGGAATGCTCTGGGTGTTATGCGATCTGATGGCAGCACTTTAGGAAATTCATCAATAGAAGGCTCAATCGTTTTACCTGCTGGAGCCTCCGGCCCGATCTTTTTAGCTTATAACAACTTCAGAACCACCATGGTCTGGAATCGTTCAACTTATTATGCAATTTCCGTTGGGCACCTCGCCGATCGTTTCGTTGGCGGCGGAGAAATTCAACACTGGCCCGAAACTAATGAACGCGCACTTAGTCGTGCTGAAGTCATCGAACTACAAACACTTCTAAATTCTATGGACATCGATGTCGGCACACCAGATGGTATCTTAGGCTCAAGAACCAGAGGTGCGGTCAGAACGTTCCAGGAAGAAAGTGGATTGCCTACTGACGGCTACGCTTCATTTGATTTGCTAGAAATGATGCGAGTTATGGCTATTGGTGAATAAACCTACTCGGACAAGAAGTCGTTAACCATCTGTATAAGTTCCGAAGCCGTCCTTGGACTCGCCATAATCTCTCCGTTGAAGTACGTAGCTGGTGTAGCTCTAACTCCCGCTCTATTCCCGCCACGTTGATCAGCCAGAATTTTTTCTCTAATTTCAGATAAGCCTGCATCTTCCCGAAGCTGATCAATATCTAGCTCAAGCTGCTCTGCATAATTCTCGAAGGCTATGGTCGCATCAGGTAAAACTGCCCATGAATTCTGATCACCATAAAGCAAACTATAAAATTCCCAAAAAGCGTCTTGCCTTCCTGCAGCTTCTGCATAACGTGCAGCTTCAAAAGAATGTGGATAGCTATCCAGAGGATAATGCCGAAAAACCACTCGTGCACGATTGCTAATCAGAGGCCAAGCTTGGCTAATTATATTCGCTTCGTTTGCGCAGTTAGGGCACTGAAAATCGCCATATACTGTAATAGTCAGCGGCGCATCTGCTTCACCTTGCACATGATCCGTAATTGAGACTTCATCGGGTGGATATACTGGCGCACCACCAAAGAGGCCTTGATAAAACACATATAAAGCAATCGGAATCATCAATACTACAAATGCAGTAAAGAGTGATTTTTGGACATGTTGGCGGCGTTTTGCTTGTTGCTTCTTCTCTTCGCGCTTGAGTTTCTTGTCTGAGCTTTTTGTCATAACCCAATTATTCCTGAACATTCATATTAAATCTGGAGTGGAACAATGCCAAAATAAGACTGCTATAGCAATATTTCCTTGTAGATTGCTATAATGCGCACGCTATTTTCTTGCTGCTCCTTGGCTCATTTCAATGGAGACAAACTAGATGAGAGCTAAAAAAGTATCTATTGAGAATTACAATTATGACTGTAGAAGTTGAACAACATCAAAATATTGTTGTACGTTTTGCCGGGGACTCCGGTGATGGTATGCAATTAACCGGCACCAACTTCACGCTGGCAACCGCTCTTCATGGTAATAATCTTTCAACTTTTCCAGATTTCCCGGCTGAAATTCGTGCCCCGGTAGGTGCGACTTTTGGCGTGTCTGCCTTCCAGATTTATTTTGGTTCTGAAGATGTCACCACTGCTGGTGATGAAGTAGAAGTTCTGGTTGCAATGAATCCGGCCGCACTAATCACCAACCTAAAATACCTAGTTCCTGGAGGCTTAGTGATTATTGATTCGGGAGCTTTCAATGATAAAAATCTGTCTAAAGCTAAATATGAAAGTAACCCTATTGAAGATGGCTCTTTGGATGCCTACAAAGTACTAGCCATAGATATTCACTCTCAGGTCATTGCTGCCGTTGAAGAGTTTGGTCTAGGTCATAAAATGGCTTTACGTTGTAAGAACATGTGGACTCTGGGTCTGGTCTTCTGGCTATTTGATCGCGATAAAAAAAGCACTATTGATGGTTTAAAAGCTAAATTTGCCAATAAGCCAGAAATTGCCAATGCCAACGTAGCTGCTTTGAACGCCGGCAACGCCTATGCAGAAACAGCAGAATTACCTAGTGGTATTGAAGTTTACAAAGTACCCAAGGCCGAGCAAAAACCTGGAACCTATCGCAATATGGACGGTTCTACCTCTTTGGCCTGGGGACTAATCGCTGGTGGCCAACTCGCAAACCTTGGTGTCTTATTTGCTTCATACCCAATCACCCCAGCCTCCAGCCTGTTGCATACACTTGCTGCCAGAAAAGAGTTTGACGTCATTACTTTTCAAGCTGAAGATGAAATTGCTGCAGTCTGTGCTGCCATCGGCGCGTCATTTGCAGGTTCACTAGGTGTTACATCAAGTGCCGGGCCAGGAATTGCACTAAAACAAGAAGCTATCTCACTAGCTGTGTCTGCTGAACTACCCTTAATTGTCGTTAATACACAACGAGGCGGCCCCTCAACTGGGCTCCCTACTAAAACCGAACAATCTGATCTGTTGCAGGCTATTTATGGTCGACATGGCGATACACCATTGCCAGTAGTAGCATCAAGTCACCCAGGTGATTGCTTCGATGCCGCTATTGAAGCAGTAAGATTAGCCACCAAATATATGACGCCTGTTATGTTGCTGTCAGATGGTTATATTGCCAACGCTTCCGAGCCTTGGTTAATTCCTGACTTTGATGAATATGATGCATTCCCAGTAACCTTCCATGACAAACCTGAAGGTTTTACACCATCTTTACGTGATGCTGAAACTCTAGCAAGAGTTTGGGCAAAACCTGGCACGGAAGGTCTAGAGCATCGTATTGGTGGTATCGAGAAAAGTTATGATACCGGCGACATTAGTTATGACCCCGACAATCATCAAAAAATGACTGATACTCGAAAAGCAAAAATCGATAATATTGCTGATGATATTCCCTTACAAAAAGTTCACTTGGGTAATAATAGTGGTAAATTGGCCGTCGTCGGTTGGGGCTCAACTTATGGCGCTATCCACCAAGCAGTTAAGAGAAGTATTAAACAAGGTTTGGATGTTGCTCATATCCACATTCGTCACATGTGGCCTTTACCAGCAAACCTGAATCAATTACTTTCAGCTTATGACAACATCTTGATTCCTGAAATGAATACTGGGCAACTAGTTAAAATAATCCGCTCAGAATACCTGCTTGATGCAAAAGCCTTAAATAAAGTTTCAGGACAACCTTTTAAAATTAGCGAAATAGAAAGTGCGATTAAAACTGAGCTAAATTAAGCTATATAAATGCTAAAACTCTGAAGTTAAAACCAAATTCAGAAGAGAACGTAGGAAAAATTTATGAACCAGGCAGTCAACAAACTTACTCTTAAAGACTTCACCTCTGACCAGGAAGTACGTTGGTGTCCAGGTTGTGGTGACTATGCCATTTTGAAGACTATTCAGAAACTCATGCCGGAATTCGATCAACCAAAAGAAAATCAGGTGTTTGTTTCAGGCATTGGCTGTTCATCACGCTTTCCTTATTACATGAATACTTATGGTTTCCACACTATCCATGGTCGTGCGCCATCAATTGCGACTGGCGTCAAACTGGCCAATCCAGAATTAGATGTTTGGGTTATTACTGGCGATGGTGATGCATTAAGTATTGGTGGTAATCACACAATGCATGCGCTGCGCCGTAACGTTAACTTGAATATACTTTTATTTAATAACGAAATTTATGGATTAACCAAAGGGCAATATTCACCTACTTCTAAAGTCGGCACACGCTCGCCTTCTACACCGCAAGGTTCAATCGACTTGCCTCTTTCCCCATGTGCAGTTGCCTTAGGTTCTGGTGCTGCATATGTAGCTCGCTCGATCGATACTGAAATGAAACATTTGAGCGCAGTGATTAAAACAGCTCATGCACATGAAGGTGCTTCCTTTGTTGAAATTTTACAAAACTGCCCAATCTATAACGATGGCATTTTTGAAAACGTCAAAGATAAAAAAATTGCTGCTGACTTTCGTGTTGAAATTGAACACGGTCAACCTCTAGTTTTTGGTAAAGAAAAAAATAAAGGCATTAGACTAAACATAGAATCTCTAGCACTGGAAATTGTCACTATTGGTGAAGATTGCTCATTAGAAGAAGTATTGGTTCATGACCAAACTAATCTTACGCTGGCTCAATTAATCGGTGCCATGGGCGGAAATAATGATGACGGGGAAGACTTCCCTGTTGCTGTCGGTGTGATCTATCACAACCCAAAACCAAATTACGTTGATGATTTAATTATTCAACGTGAACAATTACGCCAGGGTAAAGACAAAGGCAGCATAAATGACTTACTGCGTAGTGGGCACACTTGGGAAGTTGCTTAAACCCGCCAATCTCAGCATTTTTAAGTACTAATCTTGTTGGGCTAGCAATGATACAAATGGCCTAGAAAAGAATATCAAAAGGATCCAAGCTGCCTCTATCAACAACTAAATGCTGATAATTACTCTGCGGCCCACCAGTTGTTACATAGTTTTCATCTCCGAAAGATTTCACATCTAGTCTGAAACGCTCATGTAAAAACTGACTAAGCTCAATTGCATTGAGGCTACCGTCTTGATCGCTATCTGCATATGTATCTGTTAAAGCCTCTTCAAAGAAGTATGAGAGATAACCGCCCGCCTGGAATTTAAAAGCGACTTGCGAAGTCACATCTTCTTCAGAGGAAAATAGACCCATACGCCCTGGTACTGAAATAACATCTTTAGAGAAGCCTCCACTAAAACAGGAATCAAGAATAATTAAGGTCTTACCAACATCTATCTGCGCTAGCATGTCATTCAATTCGTTATCCAAAACTGCGCCATCATAAAGCTCAATTATTTCATCCTGACCATCTGGGTCACTGCTTTCAAAACCATCAGCCCTGGTAACTTGATCCCCGTGTCCTGAAAAAAAGAATACAAAGGTATCTTCGGTCGACATTCTTCCCGCAATAGCATAAGTTGGAACCTGAAAGTAAAATAATGAAACGCCTATTTTTTTAAGGCTTTGCTGTAGCTCAGTTAAGTTTCTACGCCAGAAATCTATTTTGATTAGCGCATCATCATGGGCTTGCCATTGATCTGGAGTGGCAATATAGATTGCTACGCAAGGCCCCTTATCTATTGCTTGAATTAACGCCGTGTTGTCTTCTTTGCGCAGATCATTTCTAAACCAAACAAGTTGTAGACTCATATTGCATTACGCAAACTTAATTCTTGGGGGTAAGTATCAAAAAATGCCTGTTTTGCAATATATTCGTTCGGATGAACATTAAAACAAACTCCCAGCGAATTTAGAGCCAACCTTGATTGGGAAATATTTAACCTCTTAGTAGATTTAAAAAATATTAACAGGAGTCAAAACATGCAAGTAAAAATAATTAATTTCCCGGAAACTAAGATTGCCGCTTTGGAACATCATGGTCCAGAGCATCTAACATATAACACATCAAAAAAATTCATAGAATGGCGACAAGCATATGGGTATAAGCCAAGTGAAGGTAATACTTACGGCATCCATTACAGTGATCCAGCCAGCACTTTACCCGAAGATTATCGATTAGATATTTGTGTTTCTGTAGGTGCAGAAATTGCTGAAAACCCACAAGGCGTTGTTAATAAAATAATACCCGAAGGCCGTTGCGCAGTAATAGGACATCATGGGTCAAGAGACTACATACCTGCAGCTGATTATCTTTATCGTGAATGGTTACCTGAAAGTGGCGAAGAGTTAAGAGACTACCCTTTCTTTTTTCATTACATCAATGTTGGCCCTGATGTAAAAGATAACGATATGCTGACTGACATTTATCTGCCGATCAAATAAATAAAGATCTCGATGAACTAGAAGGAAAATAACTAATCTTTAACAATGTTATGGTCAACCCAGATTAGCTCGTCAATTTTATAATCAAGGCCCGTTACTAACTCAATAAATTCCTGTTTCAAGCTTTCATTTATTTCTGCTTCTCTTGATAAAAACCATAAGTAAGACTTATTCGTGCTCGTAACAAAAGCATAGTCATAATTATCACCTAGCTGGAATACAATATAGGAACCATAGAATGGACCAAAGAAAGACACTTTTAGATGCGCCACGTCCCCTTGGCTAATAAAATAAGCTTTACCTTCGGCTTGGTCCCAGAAATTTTCATTAGCTAAAAACCCTTCATTCAAGACTTTTATTCCACCATCTTCTCTCATGCTGTAAGTAGCAGTAACCCCTGCCATCCCTCTTTCAAATGAATGGTCTAATCTGGCAATTTCATACCACTGACCAAGATATTTTTCTATTTCAAAATGGGTAATGGGCTGTATTCCCTCAGGAATGCCAGTACAAGAAGAAAGAATGAGAACCCCACACAATATAAAGCCAATACCTTTCATTCTAGCCATATTATGACGGGTCTACTTTTATCCTTGGTAATGCTCTAAAGCCTGGTTTCGCCATTAGGAATTGTCCGGTATGGATAACCCTTTCACGAAACCCACCTTCACAAAAACATAAATAATATTCCCACATTCTTATAAAGGTATCATCGACGCCTAATTGTTTTACCTCATCAATTTTTTCAAAAAACCTTTTACGCCAATGCATTAGAGTTTTCGCGTAATCTAGAGTGATATCTTCCATGCCGACTAACTGCATATTAGTATCATTAGCAATATGCTTGCTGATTACGCTATTGCTAGGTAACTGGCCACCCGGAAAAATATAGCACTTGATAAAGTCCATAGATTTTACCGACTGTTGGAAACGCTGGTCACTAATGGTGATTGCTTGTATCAACATCAAGCCATCTTCATTTAACAACTCATTACATTTAGAAAAATATTTTGAATAGTACTTAGCACCGACAGCCTCAATCATTTCAACTGACACCAACTTATCAAATCTACCTTCGAGATCGCGATAATCTTTTAGCAACAGATTAATTTTATCTTCAAGTCCTTCACGTGCAACCCATTTTTTTGCATAAGCAAACTGTTCTTCTGACAGAGTTGTGGTCGTTACTCGACAACCATAATGTTTGGCTGCATAAATCGCTAAGCCACCCCAACCAGTGCCAATTTCCAGGAGGTGATCTAATTCATTTAACTGCAATCTGTCACAAATATGTTTAAATTTATATTCTGAAGCCTGCTGCAAACTATGCTCATCGCTTAAAAATATACCTGATGAATAAGCCATCGTTTCATCTAAAAAATGCGAGAAGAAATCATTGCTAAGATCATAGTGAGCAGCAATATTTTGTTTCGCATTTTTCTGCGAATTTTCTCTCATCCAATGAGTCAGCGAACCAGAAAATTTTTGCCACAGAGATTTTTGTCCATTTATTCTTTCAAGAGCATGCATATTTGATACGAAAATTCGAACCACATTCAGCACTTGAGGTGAAGACCACAATCCAAGCATATAGGCCTCCCCAGCACCTAAATCACCATTTCTAAGCATCATTGAGTATACCTTTGGGTCATGAACTACCGCATGCGCTCTTAAATCTTCCTGCGAAGACAGCTCTCCAAAAATCATTTTCTCAGATCCCTCTTCTATCACTAGACAACCTTGCTTAATATTTTTAAGTACGCTTAAAATTGTCTTACGGGCGATGTCAGGAAAGATAACTTTGGTTTTAAAATTATTTTTAGCAGGATTTAAAGTAGATTCTCTCAAGGTTTAGCTCCATTCCTATTACTTAAAATATTCATATTCATTTATTTTGCTGTGCTCTTAAAGACTTAGGATTTGAATAAAATGGTACTTTTTTAATCCATAGCAAAAATGCCTGCCAATATATGCCAGCAAGCACTTTGATTGTTATTAATGGGTAAGCAACCATCACCTTAGTTAGATTGGCTGGACTTGCTTTCTTACGATTCAGCATGAGACTAGCAGTAAAATATTTTTTATCTTGATGAAAAGTATCGATTAATATGTTTAATCTTTCTTTGGGGGAGTTACTACGCCAAGAGTATTCCATTTGCATGGGCATAAAAGGTGAAACATGATGTTCTTTAGTGAAACTCCCATTGATATAACCTTGATCATTATCACAAGGAATCACATAGGCATGCCTTTCTCCCCAAGGAGTGTTAGTTACTTCCGCTACTAAATACTCTAATTGGTCTTCGTTGTTGTAACAGTAATAGCACGTGATTGGATTGTTGATATAGCCAAAGTATCGAAAATTAGTTAGAACACATATTCTTCCTGAAGGACGCTTTCCTGTTTCAAGTTCTACCTTATTTCTCACCGATTCATCTAAAGAAATATTTTCATCACCTAAATAATCTTTTCTGATGAAACAAGCTAAATTCCATTTCTTAAAAGACCAAAACCATGATTTTTTAAACAAGCTTTCTGCTTCTGCAAGGTCAATGAACATCATGTAAACCTTGTAATGAAAACTATGCTCTATTGGTTGCAAACGACAATGACTTACTACTCCGTCATAAATAGCGCTGTTAAATTCACTTTTATTGATTGAACCAGAAACTTTCATTAAGCAGCACTCAATGTTGACTTAACAGCTACCTGCTCAAGAGTGTCACTTACTCTACGCGCACTCCAAACACCATCCTCATGAAAACCATTACGCCAGTATGCCCCACAAAACCAGGTGTTTCTCTTGCCATTTATCTCGCCCCATCTACTCTGTGCTTCTACACTCTCAGTGGTAAAAACAGGATGCTCGTAGTTGTATACGCCAATTACTTTTTGTGGGTCAATACAATCAGACTGATTTAAAGTGACACAATAGGTTTGATCACTATCAATACCTTGAAGAATATTCATATTATAACTAAGACAAGGTATTTCATTTTGATCTCCTAAGCTAACATTCCAGCTTGACCAACAACGCTTCGTCTTCGGCAAAACACCTTTATCGGTATGCAATACAACTTCGTTATTGCTATAAGGAATAGACTGTAATATTTCTTTTTCTAATTTATTAACATCATTCAAGCAAGCCAATGCTTGATTACTGTGACAAGAAAATATCACATGATCAAATGCCTCCTCTCCTTCTTTGGTTTTTAAAGTGACATATGAGCCAGTAATATTTCTATCAACTTCATAGACGGCCGTATTTAAGCGAATTCTATCTTTATAGGGTGCAATTAAGGGCTCAATATAAGCACTAGACCCACCTTTTATGACTCGCCATTGTGGTCTTTCTTTTAAATTCAACAAGCCATGGTTTCTAAAAAATTTCACAAAAAAGCTCAATGGCATTTTTAACATATCGCTTTGCTTAGCTGACCAAATTGCTGAGCCCATCGGAACTATATATAAATTCTTAAAAGCTTCTGAGTAAGTATAAGTCTCAAGATATTGCCCCAAGGTTAATTGATTATCATCTTGCATTTGAGCTAGGTGACCTTCAACTTGTTTATTAAAAGTGACGATTTCCTTAAGCATCTTAAGGTGCTTAATTGAAAACAAATTCTTGCGGCGACCAAATAGGGTATTTAAGTTTGTGCCTGCATATTCAATGCCAGACTGCTTGTCACTCACACTAAAACTCATTTGGGTTGGCTGACTATCTACGCCAAGCTCATCTAGCAGCTCAATAAAGTTTGGGTAGGTCCAGTCATTAAACACAATAAAACCCGTATCTACAGGTATTGTCTTTTCACCTTCTTCAACATCAATAGTGGCCGTATGACCACCCAATCTGTCGCCAGCCTCAAACAAGGTGACTTCATGATTTTCGGATAGATAATAGGCTGCTGTCATACCTGATATACCACTACCAATTACTGCTATTTTCATTAAGTCACATTCCTTGAGCGCCGCATTCTCGGGATAATCGTTTGGTACCATAATCTCTGTAATTTACTAAAAGTACCCAGCACTGCATGCAGTCTCCAAGGTAAATTAATTCTTAAGGGGCGTTTTGTTAATTTATTTAAAATTCCTCTAGCTGCCTCTTCAGGACTAATTAAAAAAGGCATAGGGAAATCGTTTTGCGCTGTCATTGGTGTTTTTACAAAACCCAAATACACTGGAATGACATCAATTTTGTCGCCTATATCCGCTCGCAAAGAGTTTAAAAAATAAGCCATGGCCGCCTTTGAGGCGCCATAAGCTTCTGCTCGTGGAAAACCAAGATAGGAGCTCATTGAACAAAGCCCAGCAATAAACGGTTTTTTATTTGGCATGTCCGAAACTGAATTGCTTAATAAAGGATATGCTGCAGCACAGGAATTCACCGTACCTAGATAATTGATAGCCACTGCTTTTTGGAAAGCATCCAAATTAAACTTTGGTAGATCAATATATTCACAGACCCCTGCGCATAAAAAGATACCATCAAGATTTTTAAGCGTTGGCATCTTAGTGCTAAATAATTCAGCCATTTCTTCATTATTTGACACATCACAAGGTAAGATTTGGATTAACTTAGGATACTCTAATGCTAACTTCCCCAATTCTTCAGCATTGCGGCTACTTATAATGAGCTTATGTTCTAACTGAGCAAGCTCAATACATAGCGCTCTGCCGATACCAGAGGTTGCTCCGGTTATCCAATATTTCTGTTGATTCGTTAATTCCATAAAATATGCTTTTGTTATTGCATCCGGCTTTTTAGAAATTTGGTAATCTTGCCGAATAAGGGGACATGCTCATAAACAAGCGCGCCTAAATCGTAGCTATCCTCGTGGTAATAAACTTTTGAAGTGAATTTAATCAATGACATGCCTCTAACCAAAATAGCCTGCCCACCGTTTAAGCTTTTGTGAGCAAAAGTCATTTCCCAGCTGAGATGTGCACTGCCTTCAGATTCAACAATATCGAGATACCGCATTTCATAATGCAGCATATTGCTAGCCATGCGTTTGAAGTATGCTTTTAACGCTAGGCTGCCTATCAAGGTATGCACAGGGTCAATAAACTCGATATCTTTGGTATAAAGCTCATCGATTGATGAAATAGACTCTTTAGAGAACTCACTGTAGAAGTCCATAATCTTAGCAACGATACCTTTCTCAGAAACAGCCGAGATATTTAGCTTAGCTACATTAGTCATGTTTCTTACCTAATTTATATTTGCACATTGGTACGCAAATAGATTACTTTTGGATTAAATGAAAGAACCCTTAAAAAAATTTAACATGAAGTGATCCGTTATAGAGCTTAACTGCGTAAATTAAGAGAATTAAGGTCTACACAAGAAATAACGGACATCATGCTATGCTGCAACTGATGCAACACAAAGAACCTGACAAAGTAAAAGCTGCAAACAAGTGGAATACCTTATTGATTGCTATTTCTCAGGATAGAAACCGAGCTGCTTTCAAAGAAATATTTGAACATTTTGCACCTTTAATTAAAGCTTATGCATTTAAAGTGACTGAGCTTTCAAAGGCTGAAATACTCGCTGAAGAACTTGCTCAGGAAACTATGATCAAGGTTTGGAACAAAGCTCATACATTCAAGCCTGATAAGGCTGCTGCAGGCACTTGGATTTTTACTATCGCTCGAAATACGCGTATTGACCTAATCCGGAAGTACTCTAAACAGTGGAAAGCTAATGTCAGCGAGTTTGACGAGAACGTATTGACTGCAGACGATATTTGGCCTGATCAAAATGATGATGTTTATAACCAGTTAGAAGCAATTAGCAATAAGCAAAGAATCTTAGAGTTAATTAACGAGCTTCCTATAGAACAACTCACCGTTATAAAAACAATTTTTCTTGATGGCCTTTCTCACTCAGAAGCAGCCAAAAAACTGAAGTTACCGCTAGGCACAGTTAAATCAAGAGCTAGATTAGCGCTTCAAAAACTTAAATTAACCATTGATGTCTAACTCAATTAGCAAACCTTAAATTATGACTAAATATCACCCTGATACTCGTTTTATTTCCGATTTCGCAGCTGGTAGTCTGCCCTTATCACAAGCACTTTGTGTTTCTGCACACCTGCACTATTGCGATGATTGTAAACAAAAGGTAGAACAGTTAACTGATTTAGGTTCTGTTCTGTTTGATAAAATTTCTCCAATGAATTTGGAGCAAGATTTTTCTTCCTTAATGCAACGAATTGATTCGATGCCGGAAAACAATGCCCAATTTAATAGCGAGGTGATCACAGCTTCAACTAAATCTTCACCCCTGCCTGCGGCATTAAATAAGCTAACTAATAATGATCTTGATTCGCTTAATTGGCAAGGCATCGGCAAAAACTTTCGTTATTCAGAATTAAATACTGGCGATTCTATTCGAGAGACCTCTCTTATTAATATTAAAGCTGGTGGTAACGTACCAAGACATCTCCACAAAGGCGATGAAATTACTGTCGTACTAAAAGGCAGCTTTTCTGATCAAGACGACCATTATCTAGCCGGTGATTTTATTGTGCGCACAAGTGGTGAAATTCATACGCCTGTCGCCTCACAAGATGAAGACTGCTTATGCCTATCTACGCTTGAAGAACCCATTCAAATGACGAACTGGTTTTATAGATTACTTATGCCCCTATTTAAACAATCAGCGCAAGCACTTTAAGTATTCTTACTGAAAGAGCATTTTCTAGGCGCCTTTAAATTCTTTAAACACAGTCAAAGCACGCTCACGCGAAAATTTTAAATCTATTAAAGGGTCAAAATAACTTGTTTTAAGTTTTGCCGGGTCATGCACACTACGCTCATTCTCCAAATTCAATGCTGGTATATAAGATTTTATGAATTCACCTTTACTATCAAAACGTTCTGACTGACGGATAGGATTAAATATTCTGAAATAAGGTGCAGCATCTGTACCTGTTGACGCACTCCACTGCCAACCTCCATTATTGGCAGAAAAATCACCATCAATTAAATTCTGCATGAACCAGCGTTCACCCCAGCGCCAATCAAGCAATAAATTTTTACTAAGAAACATGGCGACAACCATACGTAAGCGATTATGCATCCATCCAGTTTCTATAAGCTGCTTCATAGCAGAATCAATAAGTGGAAAGCCAGTTTCTCCGTCACACCAACGCTGAAAATCCTCGTGATTTTCTCTCCATGGAATATTGTCATAATTACTATTCCAAGCTTGATGCATACAAACATGTGGATAGTGAAACATTACATATTTATAAAAATCCCTCCACAATAATTCATTGCGCCAAGTTCGCGCAGATTCATCAAGGCCTTCTGAACCTGCCGCTTCCCAGCATGAGCGTACAGAAATAACTCCACTGGCTAAATATGCTGATAAGGAACTAGTACCATTTAGGGCGGGTATATCTCGTGCACTTTTATAATTTTGAATTTGTGAACTAACAAAACTCTTTAAACGTTTGTGAGCCTCTCTTTCACCTGCGGGCCACTGCTGATCCCACCAAACTTCCACTTTAGGCCAATCAATTTTATTAAGTTCTAGTTGCTCGTCTAATACAGGAAAATCGATTGAATATTCATTCTTAACTGTCTTAATGTTTAAACCATAGCTTTTAATTGGGCCAGCAGACTCTAGTATAAGCTTGGTTTTTTTGGCATAAGGCGTAAAAACTTTAAAAGGATTACCTTCACCAGTTAAGACAAAATCGGGCGGTAGTAAGCACTGATCTTGATAGCAACGGTAACTAATATCATATTCCTTACAAAGGGCCTCTACAGCATCATCTCTATTCTTTTCGTTCAAAGGGTATTCAGCATTGCAATGTAAGCTATCCACATGCCAACTTTTAATAATATTTTGAATTAACTGAGGGACCTCAGCATAAGTAGCAACCTGAAAATAGTGTAAGGGAACACCAAGAGTTTTTAAACTTGAATGTAACTCTATTAAATTTCTTCGCCAGAAATCTATTTTGATTGGCGCATCATCATGCGCTCGCCATTGCTTAGGTGTAGCTATATAAATAGCTACACAAGGGCCTTTTTCTTCAGTTTGATTTAGTGCCTGAATTAATGCTGAGTTATCTTCTATGCGTAGATCATTTCTTAACCAAACAAGCTGTACACTCATATGGCATTACGCAAACTTAATTCTTGGGGATAGGGATCAAAAAATGCCTGCTTACTTATATAGTCATTTGGGTGAATAGTGAAATGATGTTGCAGTAAAGTAACCGGAACAACCAAAGGTACAATCCCCGTTCGGTACTGTTCAATCACCTCTACTAATTTTGCTTTTTCCTTAGCATTTAATTGTTTTTTCAAATAGCCTTGGATATGAGTCAACACGTTGGTATTGCTTTTACGCGTTGCTTTTTTTGTTAATGCTGGAATTAACATAGCAAAATATTTTTCGCCAAGTTCATCAGCGACATAACTACCAGCGTCAGCCAGTAACTGACCTAATGAATTATAGGTTTTCGGATCATTTGCCATCAAACAATATTTATAAGAAGCATGAAACTCGATAATTGATGACGCTTTAAGCCCTTTTTCTAAAAGTTTTTGCCAACGGTGATAAGCATAAACACGAGTAACAAAGTTTTCTCTTAACACTGGATCAGTCAACCGCCCAGCCTCTTCAACGGGTAATAAAGGCATAGCTTGGGTGACCGCATTGGCGTAGATACCTCTGCCAGAATATTCAGGATGTGGGTTACCTTTTTGGTAAACCTTCACTTTAAATAATCCACAACTTGGTGAACCCTTAATAAAGATATATCCGCAAAGATTTTGTAATGACGGAACAGTCTGTTCTGAAAATTCTAAAAGCCTATCAGTAACATCAATACTTTCATCATTTACATTAACTGCTCTTGGCTTTTCAGAGCTACCAATGAGATGTATAGGTTTACGCGGAGTTCCGAGACCAATACCAACCTCTGGGCAGATTGATTTATATTCAAAGAAATTTGAAAGAGTGTTTACACATAAGCGTGATAATTTATGCCCACCGTTATAGCGAACTTCTTCGCCCAATAAGCAACTACTAATACCAATTTGAATTTTATTCAACGCCACTCTGCCATTAATAATTGAAACAGTACCTAAAGGATAGTACTTAATAATACATATCTTACGATATTAGCACAGCGAATGGATTACTAGTTTTCTGAATGAGCTTTAGTGATGATCTTAGAGCTTAGTTGTTCTGCATCTTTTTGACTGATGATTTGTTTGTTTTGCATTGATCGAATGGATAATTTGAAATATTTAATGAAGCGGCGACATTTACCACACATAAGCAGATGCTAAGCCATCACCAGAGACTGCCCCTACTTTGGTGTTCATCGACGTAATCAGTGGCCTTATCCACTATTTCATTACATTTCAACATTGTCTCTCCGACCTAATCTTTTTTAATCTAATTGTCGTTTAATGGCGCTAACATTCGCCCGTGTCCTGATAATGATTAATTACCTGAAAAAGTTTGAGCCGCGCACGATGCAATAGTACTCTTGGATTGGAGTGAGATATTTCTAAAATGTTACAGACTTCTTCCATATCTAGCTGGTCTTGATCGCGTAACAAAAATACCACTTTTTGATCCGATTTCAATATCTCTAGTGTATGTTCAATACACTTTTACAGCTGCTCACCTTGCATTAAAGCCTCTGGCGAACTCAGATCCCAGCCAGAAGGTGGATTAATCCAATGCCCATCTTTTTTGAAAGCATCATTTAACCAGTCATCAACGCTACGAACCTGTTGGTCATCAGGTAATTGGCCTTCTAAGGAGACAGTTTTAGATTGTTTTTTGTAGCGGCTGAGGGCTTCATTTTTTAAAATGGTGTATATCCAGGTTTTTAATGTAGAGCGCCCCTGAAATTTTGGTAAAGCTTTAAAAATGGAAACCGAAGCTTCCTGAACAACTTCCTCTGCCCAACTATCACCAACAATTGGCCGTGCCACAGTAACCAAAGACTGGTGATATTGCTGCACTAGTTGATTAAAAGCCTGATGATCCTCGGCTTTTAGCTTGCCCAGGAAACCAGCAGATTCCATATTTTTCACAAAACTACCTTATTTGCCTGAACAGAATACTCCACAGTCCAGCTTTTTCCTGCCACTCTTGAGCTCTCATTTAATAGTGAGAGTTCCATAATTTGTACACTTTTTTGAGTGAATTATTCTAAGCAGTGTTTTATGCTTTAAAACCACTACAAATCGAACCTAAGTACAGCAATATTTTTAATTGCAAAATATTACGAAAATTCAAGTCTGAGCAATATTAATGATATCCCTAAGGAGATAATCATGAGCAAACAAAGAACTTCATTTTTAAAAACTGCATTAACAGCCCTAACCTTAATTGTAAGCAGTCAGGCTTTCTCTCAAGGTGGCCCGTTAGCTGGTTTCATGATTGAACCTATTGTTCCAGAGCAGTCTACTATTGCTTCGATTCCCAGTATTCGACCTATTATTGGTTCAGGAAATGCTTGGGATTCATCTCCGGCACAATGGCCTGGCTACGGCATTGAAGAATTCGATTATGAAGTTAACGAATACTATATCTCTGGTATGGCCGCCGGTGAACCATACACGACTCGACTGGTAATCCGACGACCTGCTAATGATAATGACTCTAGCGGTTTAGTTGTAGCTGAAGCAATGCATCCAATTGGTGGCGCTCATGCTTTTGAATATAACTCTGTTTATATCATGGATTCCGGGCATATTGCCTTAGAGGTAAGCACTCTAGGTGCCGCTCAAATCAATGAATATAATCCACGACGCTATGGTGACATTCAAATTAGCCCAGCTCAGACTAGTGAAGTTCTGGCTCAAGCAGGTGCTTTGATTAAAAGTGCACAAAGCCCCATCGCGGAGTTAAATCCACGCAAAATGATTTTATGGGGAACATCCGCAAGCTCAATGATAATGACGCGGTACCTCTCTGCTCATGCAGTATTTACTTTAGCTGATGGCAGCAATATTTATGACGGCTTTATGCCAACTTCAAATGGTTCTGACATAGAACCTGTTGATGTACCTATGATTCAAGTGCCCACCCAGCATGAATATGAAGTAGGTGCTACTTCTATCCAGGATGGAGACGAACCTGGTAATCAATTCCGTGTTTATGAGTTTGCTGGTTTAGCCCATCTGGATGCTAGAAATAACTCTGCACGTTTTACACAAAACGATTGCCAACATCCAATGTCCATGTTTCCGCAAGAAGCATATTTCTCAGTTGCTCTACACCACCTGCTGGAATGGGTAGACAATGGCACTGTTCCTCCTCGCGCACCTCGAATCCTCATGGATAACTATGTCGAAAATGATGATTCTCTAATGCTGCTAGATAGCAATGGGAACCCATATGGCGGCATACGTAATCCTTACGTTGATTTAGCCGCTTATAAATACACAATGGTCAATATTTATATTGGAGATGCTAATGTGCAAGGCATGGGTGCCAACGTTTTATGCAGAATTTCAGGCTGGCAAACCTCTGTTGAACAAGCAGATTTAAGAAGGGAATACAGAAATACGACTAATTACGTCAGCCAATTTGAAGATAGACTCAGTGAACTGGAAGCAGCCGGTTGGTCTTTGCCGGTTTATCATGACTTAATTATGCAAGATGCTCAAAACGTAGACTTTTAAAGACGGCTTATTTAAAGTCACAAAAAAGGGCTTCAATAGAAGCCCTTTTTTTATATCAGCATATATTTTAAACAATCAACATTTTAAAAATCCACGCTCTTGAAGAAACGCCAACATATGTTCTCTTCTTTTTCCTTGAATTGCTCGAGCGGTTGGTGCTGACCAATCACTACTTTTAGCATTGCTACCTCGTGATCCATAATAAGCAGCAAAGCTTTCGTCATAGTCATCAACACTAGCAGCAACTGCATCAACATTGTATGTATCCTGATGTAAAATTGTTGATACTGGCATGCGGGGTTTAACAGCATTTTTTTGTTCAGGCCAACCCAAGCATAAACCAAATGCAGGAAAAACATGTTTTGGTAAGGCTAATGTCTCTGCAACAACTTCAGGGTCATTCCTAATACCACCTATAAAAACTCCGCCCAAACCAGCCGACTCAGCAGCTAATAACATGTTTTGTGCCATTAATGCGGTGTCTACAGTCGCTGCAAGAAAATGTTCAGTGTAGCCCTTAAGCTCACCTTCAGCATTTTTAATAGACGCATAGTTAATGCGTTGCATATCAGCACAGAGCACCATAAATTCTGCTGCATCTCTTATCCAACCTTGCCCACCAGCTGCCTCTGCGATGGTGTTTCGCTTTGCAGAATCGACTACTCTAACCACAGAATAGGCCTGAATAAAACTTGACGATGCGGCTGATTGACCACTGGTGATTATTGCCTGAAGCAAACTGAGATCGATTTTATCATTCGTATAAGAACGTACTGAGCTGTGTTCTTGCATCAGTTTCATTACATTATTCATAGCTACTGATTACCTTTTCAAAAAGACTGCATTTCAAAACCAATTCCAACATAACTATATCAGGCTCTAATGCCTCTATACGACCAATTTGGGATGAGCCTGCGCCAAAATCATCAACTGCAACCATCAAGCCAGCTTGGTGATATAAATCGACCATTTCTTTCAACCTATCTAGGTCACCTTTGGTCTCAGTAATTTCTATAACAACACGCTTAGGATCTATTCCTGTCTCTTCGATCATTTCTAGTGTTGGAATAGTATGAGTTTTTAAAATTCTCTCTATCCAATATGGAGATATGTTTAGAGTGATATAGCCGGCATCTGGATGCTTAGCGAAATAATCTAAGGCTTGAAAACGTAAAGCATGATCAACCTCAAGCTGGAAGGACCCACTTATTTTTGGATCGGAAAAAAAATGGCCAAAACTTCGAGGGCTACCATCGGGACTAAGAGATCTAGCTAAACATTCAAACCAACAATTTTTCCGCTGATAATTCCAACAATAGGCTGAAAATGAGGAACAATTCTTTCGCCAGCAATTTCTACTAGACCTGAATTCCATTTAGATGGAGTAGTTTGTGCTAGAAAATCATTCCAACCAATATCATTTTTATGTTTTTGCATAGCCATTCTTATCTAGCGTTCTTAATGCAATTTTTATTTAAATTATAAAAACATAAGAGAAAGAAGAAAGTGTTGATAGAATAGCCGGAACTTGTCAAACGAAATATAGTAAATATGGGACAAGCTTAAAGTTTATCCCATAATTATTTCAGTATTTAACAAAATTTGAAGCTGTAGCTTAGAAACTATACCTGGCACCTAGCTCTATAGACCTACCACTTTCAGGGGCAAAACCTCTTAAGAAAGAGGTAGCAAGTCTAATTTCTTCATTAGTTATGTTTCGCAACTTAGAAAACAACATCAATTCACCATCAAACAAATTATCAAATGAATAATTTATTTCCGCATTCCAGCGAGTATAGCCATCTGTCGCTATTTCTCCAATACCAGGATTGTCTTGATCAGAAGCTTTCAGTACAGAGATCGAAGCATTTAAGCTGGAAAGGTTATAGTTTAACTCTGAACCCAGTCGGAGAGGCGGCATCCTGGGAACATAAGTATCATCCTCCAAGGTCCCTTTCACTTTATCGCCAAATATACGCAGACTCCAATTATTACTAAGGCTATAAAGTAAATCTGCTTCTATACCATAAAAATCTGCATCAGAATTTAAATACGATCGAACAGGAAATTCATCAACTTCTACTCCGATATTAGACTGATAGATATAGTCGTCGAATTTATTAACAAAGAAAGTTACGTTTGCTTCCATTTCCATTAGATCTAGATAAAAGCTTAATTCCAGGTTATCAGAACTTTCTTCGTCTAAAGTTACATCTCCAATCTCACATGACCCGGTGGCAAAGTGAATGACGCAATCATCGATATTCGCTAGATTGTTATTAGAGAACAACTCCTCTTGCGAAGGAGCTCGTTCTGAATGAGAGTATGCCAGACCAACAGAAACGACATCATTTGTATCCCATAATGTCGAGCCCGAATAACTCAAGGTTGAAAAGTTTCTACCTGCAATACCATTCGTTGGGTCCATTTCATCCCGGTTCGCACGCAGCCCAAATTCATAAGTGAAATCTTCAGTATGTATAGCTTCTACTAAAAATACGCCCACTGTACTGATATCAGTTTCTGGAATAAAACTTTCTTCGCCAACTGCCGAAAAAGTCTCATCACTGTGCTGGAAGCCAAGCACACCATGCCAGCCACCGATCTCGGAATGAGTTAATTGTAGGCGTTGCTGAAAAGAATCATTATTAAACTGAGTCCCGATCATACCAGGGCCTTCCATCTCAGCATGCTCGTAATCGGTATAACTTAAGCGATAATCCAATGATTCAATCATTGGGCTAAGGTCATTTAAATTTGCAATAAAGTCATAACGCTTTCTTTCCATATCGATGAAAATATTCTCTTCACCATGCTCTTCTTCATGATGACCATGCACGCCAGGTGGTAAACCGTACTCATTGGCCATCTGATTAAATGAGAAGCCAAGGAAGCCATTATCCAACAAATAGGAAAATGCCAGATTGACGGCCTGAGTTTCTCCGCGGGTATTGGCAATAAACCCATCGGAGTTTTCTACTTCTTCTTCGTGCTCTTCTTCTTCTTCGTGCTCTTCCTCAAGATAATCCGGATGAATAGCTAACCCAGATATTTCTAGGTCATTCCATTGCCTATCCGTTATGTCGGCATGCAAGACAAAATTACCCGCTGGAATTGAGAAGCTGCCAACGGCAGTGTCCATATCAGAAGCAGAATCATGCCTCCACTCAAAGGAAAATACAGGTCGATCTAGGCCACTTTCGTTAAACCGGCTATCGGTGACATTGACAACACCACCAATTGCACCACCGCCATAAAGTAAGGTGGAAGGGCCGCGCAGGATTTCAACGCCTGTCGCCAGCATAGGCTCTACAGTTACGGCATGGTCGGCAGAATTACCCGATGCATCAGCATTAACCATGCCGTTGGTCAAACTCATGACTCTTCTTCCCTGTTGACCCCTAATGACTGGTTGTCCCACGGCGGGGCCAAACGAAGCATTGTTTATTCCTGGTTGCATGGAAAGGCTATCCCCAATATTAACGCTTGCTTCCGACCTAATTTCTTCTTCACTCAATACGGTAATTGGTAAAGCAGTCTGGGAATCTCGGGCATGAACCCCTTGAATGATAAATTCAAAATCAACTTCTGCTGGAGCTTCTTGTGCATTTACTGCCGCTGTTAATAACAGCGACGGTGCCAATAAAATTTTCGATTTCATTTTTTTTACTCTTTATAAACATACAGAGGAACCGCTCAAAAACTGAACAGCTTATTTGTTTAATACGATCTAAGAGTAAAAACGTGGCGGAGAGCGGCCTTGGTAAGAAGGGTAGTGGTAAGAAATATAAACCTGATCAGAAAGTTTACTTAAATGAGCAATCTGTTCAACTGCAAAACTTGTATCAGGCTGGGAAAGTGTAACTTGATCATGAGAATCGAAGTGACAAAGAACACAATCAACTTGGTGCTGAACATGATCATGAATAGTTGAATTTTGTAAAGCCTGGACCCCAAGCAACAAAAATGCCAGAAAGCAAACTTGAAAAAACTGTCTATTCAACTTAATCATCCGAATATATAATAAGGCAAAAAGAAAAAAATTCAATCATTAATATTCTAGAACTTAAATTACGGAGTAGGTTCTTCACTCTCCAAATCTGCCGAAGGCCCACTTCTACGGCGACCATCTCGACCGTCTCGAGATGGAGGACCTCTTCTTTCAAATTCTTCCATTAACTCTAATCGTTGTTCTTCGGAAAGCTCGCGATAACGTTGAAAACTTTGTCTTATGGCGCGTTTTTCATCTTCCGACAGGTTATCGAAAGCTTCAAAATTATTCCGAATTCGATCACGCCTTTCTCTATTAATCCCGGAAAGCTCTCTAACACGACTTCTGGCTCGCTCTCGTTGTTCTGGTGACATACTCTGCCAGCGCTCTGCTTGTCTCAGCATGCGTTGTTGTTGTTGCACATCGAAACCATCCCAAGATTCTTTAAACCGAGACAAAATTTTCTGCTTTTCATTATCCAAACTTTCCCATTCCACCAGCGAAATATCTTCTACTGAAGATGATGGTGGTTGTGTAAAACCTGGAGCAGCAAGTAAACAAAAGCTTAAACTGAGTAATAGCAATATATTCTTTATATGACTCATTTTAGAACCCATCATTCATGCTCAACCATTGATAGAACTCCATTTCTTCATATAACTCAAAGCTATCTTCAGTGGTGAGCATTTCAATGTCTTCTAATTCAGACAAAGCAATATCAGCATCATTTCCACTATCACTATTAAAATTAAAACTCACAGCCAGAACCAGCGTAAAAAATGCCAAGGCGCCACCTGACAGTAAAGGTCTTTGATAAAAAGAAAATCTATTTTCTTTTATAGCCCCTTCAAGAACCTGATGACGAATATGATTTAAGCGAGATAAAGTCTGAGCGTCTAAACGTTCACAACTATCGTCAAGTTCCTGCTTAACTTCATTCAAAAATTGTTGATCTGATTTTTTTTCACTCATAACATTTATCTATCTAGCTCATATTCCAGTTTATTTTTTAAGAAACTGCGGGCTCTTGAGTAATGCGACTTAATAGTACCAACCGAACAAGACATTGCCACGGAAGTTTCTTTTTCACTCAAACCCTCCCAGGTTCGAAGTAAAAAAACCTGCTGTTGTTTAAGTGGCATTTCTTGTAATGCAGCTTCCAACAGCACAAGAGATTGATCCGTTTGGCTTATCTCTTCAGGGCTGCGTGCACTAAGATCTTCAAACTCTGGTTCTTCTAACTCATCATCATCATTTGATGAAAGCCAAGTTCCAAAACGTTTTCGTATTGCCGTTCGGCGATGCCAATCCATAATACGATTGCTTAAAATCTTATGGAATAGTAATTCCCAGTCTTGAGCTTCTTTATTAGCATATTTGTTCGTTAACGAAAGCATTGCATCCTGGACGATATCTAAAGCATCATCAGTATTACCAGTTGCTATCTGAGCACGGCGAAAAGCTCTTTTTTCGATTGACGAAAAAAAATTTCCCAGCGCTTGGGAGTTATCCAGAAATTTTCTCCTCGAATTAAATCTTTTACCCTGGCCATCATAGCCCAGAGTAAAAAGACTGTCATAAGTATAGGTAATGAAAAAACTCATTTATAATCTAGCGTCGACCTCTAGGGCCACCTTGCTCTTGTCCCCTTGATCTGCCATTTAGCATGCATCTATTAATAGTGCCATCTTCTAAAGCAATCGCGATATTTGGCTAATTTTCTGCAAACTCTGCCCGCGCTTGTTCTCGTTGCGCTGTACGTTCGGCACGTAAGGCTTCGATCTCACCGGCTAATTCAGGGTTAGCTGAAGATAATTCAGCCCAATGTTCTTCACGCCTAGCTTCAGCTCCTTCCCTACGTTCTTGCCGTCGTTCTTCAAATTCAGCTCTGCGCTCACCATCTGCATTCTCAGAATCTTGTGCAAACACACCTCCAACACTTAAGGCTGCCGCTTTGCATAAAGCAGTGCCTACTAAGAAAACTTTAATTTTATTCATCTTTTCCATTATTTCTCTCCAGCTTTGTTAAGCATTATTTTTCATTTGTATTACTTATAACGCCTAAGAAAAAAATAGGTTTACCTAGGAAAAATTCAATTTGAATAAAATACACATCAGAGAGATGTGATTGGTATAGCCCGAAGCTTAAACTAAAGCCTTCAAAGCAGGTTATTGCTAATAAGTATGAGTACGTAAATCATTCTCATCATTCAACCAGGTGTAAAAATCTTCCTGCAAGGCAGAGATACCGCCAGGGTAATTCAAATCTAACTGCAACAAGCTATTAGTGGGCGTACAATAATCATCGGCTAGTTTTTGTAAAAGAGCGGTTAATGTGCGTCGACCAGAATTATTATCCAGCAAGAAATAAACCAGACTCCATCCAAGCGCATAGTGCACGGCTTGTACTTCACCTTGCCACTCTTCCGGTGGGGCATCCTCCAACAATTCAGGGCGCGCAGCATAAGGTGTCACATCAGGTATTTCTGGAGTAAGTTGTTGCCGCATATACCATAGTCCGTATACACAGATTAGCATCAGAGCAGCAAAGTTAAGGCGTTGTCTATTCATGTTTTTGGGTATGCTGAAGGTAATTATACTCTTCAACAAATCTTTTCACTTATGCTTTAATTGAACAATACTACCCAATTCTAGACGGATCAAATTTGATGAGACTCTCAACTCTATTAATTTCTACTATCCTGAGCTTTATCTTCCTATCAGCCACCGCCCAAGAATCAGAGCTCTATGTCTGGGATCTAACTGATCTCTATGCATCTACCGATGATTGGGAAGCCGCATTTACTGATCTTGAAAATCGTCTGCAAAGTGTTGAACGCTATCGTGGCACCTTAGGTAGTAGTGCTGAAGCATTGGCTGAGGCCCTCAGCACTATTTCAAATGCTTATAAAGAAATTACTCGAATCTATATTTATACCAACCTTCGACTTGATGCGGACCAGAGAAACTCAGACGAGCAAACTCGTTTTGGTAGAGCCATGCAACTCTATACTAATTGGGGAGAAGCGACTTCATGGCTTAGCCCTGAAATTCTCTCAGTTGGTACAGAAAACGTACATCGGTTTTTAGATGAAGAACCTGCCTTGGCTAAATTTGAATTCATGTTAGAAGACACTTTGCGCATGGCACCTTACACTTTAAATGAACAGACTGAAGCTATTCTGGCTCAAGCTTCACTATTGCTGTCTTCACCAGAGCAGATTTATCAAATGTATGCGAATGCTGACATTCCCTGGCCTAGCGTAACTTTAAGCGATGGTGAAGAAGTCCAATTGACACAAGCTGCCTATTCCTTTTATCGAGGTGTAGATAATCGCGAAGACAGGAAACTGGTATTCGATACATTTTGGGGTGCTTGGCAGCAATACGCGGATGGTATGGGCGCCACTTTAAGTTCAGAAGTTCAGGCCAATGTTTTTTCTGCACGAGCCCGATCTTACGATTCAGTTTTGCAACAAAACCTGTTTCAAGATGGCCTACCACCAGAAACTTATACTCAATTAGTTACACAAGTAAATAACTCACTGCCAATCTTCCATCGTTACTTGGAACTACGTGGACGCATGTTGGGTGTTGACGATTTACGCTATTACGATATCTATCCACCATTACTTGAAGTTGATACTGGTGTTTTCGATATTGAGCGTTCTAAAGAAATAGCCTTTGAAGCCTTACAACCTTTTGGTGAGACTTATCTAAACCTTTTAGCTGAAGGACTTTCTCAGGATTGGATGCATAGCCACCCTCAGCCTGGTAAAATCTCTGGTGCATATATGAGTGGGTCTGCTTATGATGTGCATCCTTATATTCTGTTAAACCACACTGATGACTATAACGCCCTTTCTACTTTTGCTCATGAGTGGGGACATGCGGTGCACTCGCTCTTGGCTAATGCCAGCAACCCCTGGGAAACTGCGGATTATTCAACTTTCACTGCAGAAATGGCCTCAACCATTAATGAGATATTGCTTGAAGAATATATGATTGCCAATGCCCAAACTGATGAAGAAAGGCTGTTCTACCTAGGGTCCGCATTAGAAAGTATTCGCGGAACTTTTTTTCGCCAAACAATGTTTGCTGAATTTGAATTAGCCATCCATCAAATGGCAGAAAATGGCGAGCCACTCAATGGCACGGTATTAAGTGAAACTTATGGTGATCTATTAAAACGTTATCACGGACATGATGAAGGTGTACTTACTATAGATGAAGCCTATACCGTCGAGTGGGCATATATCCCACACTTTTATTATGATTTTTATGTTTTTCAATATGCCACAAGTATTACTGGTGCCGCCTGGTTTGCTGAAAAATTTCTAGCCGGTGATGTTCAGGTGCGAGATAACTTTTTAAATGTACTTAGTGCTGGGGGCTCAGATTACCCACATGACATTTTGTTAAACGAAGCGGGCTTAGATATGACGCAGCCTGAAGCCTATGAACCAGTAATTCGGCGAATGAATTCGTTAATGGACAGAATTGAAAGTATTCTTGATAACTAATACTACGGAGAGACAATGATTAAATTCAGCATAAAAATACTAAGTGTCATTACACTTCTAACTCTCTTGGTTAATCCTTCCTTTGCAGAAGTCAGCGAAGACACCAGAGAATTTGGCGGCTTAGATGTCAGGTTTAGAATCATATTGCCCGACAACTATGACCCGACTCAAACTTACCCAACCGTTCTACAATTTCCTGGTGGTTCTCAAAGCTGGAATATCGTTGCAGGTAGCACCGATGCAGATTGGCGTGAAAAAGCAGAACGCGATGGCTATATCGTCATCAGCCCATCTGCTCCAAACGGTCAGTTATTTTTTCAAGGCGGTGACAGAGTATTCCCTGAATTTCTAGACTATATAAGAGACACCTATCCTGTGGCAGATAACAAGCTCCATATCACTGGCATATCCAACGGAGGCTTGAGTGCATTTCATGTTGCTTCTCTGTATCCAGATTATTTCACTTCTGTCACTGGCTACCCGGGACTGCTCAATGGCGCTTCTGATTCGAGACTGGAAGCATTACGTCCACTTTGTATTTACATGCATGTCGGTGATCGTGATTCCTCGTGGCGTTCTGCCATGCAAAATCAATATCAAGCCTTACAAGAACGCGGCTACAACATCAGCTTTAATGTAGAAACTGATCAAAATCATGTACTGGATGTTAGAAAAAATAATTTAAGAGAGCGTTTATTCGCCGAGCTTGATCGAGCTCGTACCAGTTGCAGCAACTAAACATCACAACACAATGAATCTGGAAAAATTAAAAGAAGCAGAATCAGCTTTCTTATATAAATACCCTGGCGGTTTTGAGCATCCTGACATGCTTGCTATGGGGAAAAAACACGGCATGAACAAGCGAGTCACCCAAGCCCAGAACTTTTTTTCGAAAAGTAAATTTCGCGATCATGAAGAAATTTGCATAAATATGGCCAAAGTAATTAGTGCTTCATCAATGGTTTCTTTATTCGAAAAACCTAAGTTTAGAGATTTATTAAAAGCCTTAACTGAGAAAGAAAAAAGAAAACTAAGTAACGGACTTAAAAATTTTCTGCATGGAAATCAAGAAAAAGGCTTTAACGACATGCTAACTATTTTACGTTCAGCTAAATTAGCAAAATGGACATTGATGACTATCATCTCGACATACTTTCACCCCGACAAAGAAGTCTTTATTAAGCCAACTACCGCCAAAGGTGTGATTGCGACATTTGAATTAGAAGGCTTAATTTATAAGCCACAACCTAGTTGGGAATTTTACCAGCGTTACCGTGAAACCATTTTAGAAATGAAAGATTTTGTTGATAGCAGTCTCACACCAAGTAATGCAGCATTTTCTGGCTTTCTTATGATGGCAATGAATTCTTAATTTGCATTTCATGTCTTCTTCAAAAATAATATTTTTAATAAGCATTCTTCTACTATTTTCTGCCTGTAGTAATCAACATAATTCGCAATCATTTCAATTAAACGGCTTTACCATGGGCACTACTTACAACATTACAGTTGTAGGTGAAGATACTCTGGATCCCACATTAATAACTGACGTTCTAGAAGATATTGAAAATACCATGTCGACCTATCGTAGCAATTCAGAATTAATGCGGCTCAACACGGCTCCTATAAATACATGGTTAGAAGTCTCACAAGCTTTATATGAGGTTTTGCTCTTAAGTGAAGATGTAAGTCTGTTGAGTAACGGTGCTTTTGATATTACTGTCGCACCTTTAGTTGACCTCTGGGGCTTTGGGCCAAATAAAAATAACTTTGCCCCACCTCCACGTGAGGATGAAATTGAGGCAGCGAAAGATATTGTTGGCTTTCAATCTCTTGTGATCGCCAAAGACCGACCTGCAATCTTTAAAAGCAAAAGTATCAATCTCGATTTATCAGCCATTGCAAAAGGATATGCTGTGGATGAGATTGCGGTTTTATTAGAAACCAACAATATTACAAATTATCTAGTAGAAATTGGTGGGGAAATAAGCAGCAGGGGTAGAAACCCACAAGGGGAGCTCTGGCAAATAGCTATTGAAACACCAGAACGCCTAGCAACCAACCGCAGTTCAATGCGAATAATCGAAATCAGTGATTTGAGTATCGCAAGTTCTGGAGATTACAGAAATTATTATGAAATTGATGGAGAATATTTTTCACATACAATTGACTCGAGAAGCGGTCATCCTGTTAAACACAATTTACGGTCTGTGACTGTAGTAGCAGATAACACAGCTCTTGCCGATGCATTAGCCACAGCTTTTAATGTTATGGGTCTTGAGCAGGCGACTTTGCTAGCTAACAATAATAATATTCCAGTTTATTTTATAAGTCTTACTGAGGATGGCTATTCTGAAAGTTATTCAACCGCTTTCACACCATTTATTACTGACAAAAATTGAGTATTAATGCCGTTATCAAGCTGGCAATGTGCTGCAAGCTAGGTAGTATTACGGCTTGGTTTTAAACAAAACGGAACAAGGCAAAGTCATTGAGTAAAGCAGACTCCAGTAACAGTTTACGCCAAATTGGTCTTTTTGCAGGGCCACTCGTTGCTCTGCTAATTTTTCTACTCATGCCAGATCAATACGCTAGTATTGAAGGTGAAACTCTCGAAATTGGCCATGCCACTCGCACTATTGCTGCGACGGTTGGCTGGATGGCCGTTTGGTGGATTACCGAAGCTATCCCAGTTTATGCGACCGCTCTGCTTCCTTTAGCACTATTACCTGCTTTGGGTGGTCTAAGCATCCGAGCAGTTGCCGCGCCCTATTCAAACGAAGTAATTTATTTATATCTTGGTGGCTTCATTGTTGCAATGACGATGCAGCGTTGGCAATTACATAAGCGTGTGGCCTATTCGGCATTACGCTTATCTGGCACAACTCCTCGACAAATTATTGGTGCTTTCATGGCGATTGCGGCAATCGGCAGCATGTGGATCAGCAATACAGCAACAACTATGATGTTACTGCCTGTTGTCCTTAGTGTGATTTCCTTAGTAGCGGAACGAAAAGAATTACCCTCTGAATCAAACCATAACCTTGCCACTGCGCTACTGCTTGGAACAGCATATGCTGCAACAATTGGTGGCATGGGAACCATCATAGGCACTCCGCCAAATGTTTTTGTCGTTTCTTATTTGCAAAATCAGCTAGGCATCGAAATCAGCTTTGCACGTTGGATGACCTTTGGCGTTCCATTGGTAATGGTATTCGCCCCGCTAGGGTGGCTTTTGCTAACACGTTGGATTTTACCGGTTGGTGATAGGCCCTTAGAAGGCATTAAAGAATTAATAGAAAAAGAACAAAAAGAACTAGGCCCTATGTCTACCCAGGAGTGGCGCGTACTTTGGGTCTTTCTATTCATGGCTACATTATGGATGACTCGCCCATTCGTTTCAGGTATTGAGATCGGCGGTCTGCAAATTTTTTCTGGGCTTACCGATGCAGGTATTGCCATTATTGCTGCATTAAGTTTGTTCTGTATACCAGCAGGCGATGAAAAAAAACAAGCAATGGTGAGTTGGGAAACTGCAAACAAGTTGCCCTGGGGATTGTTACTACTCTACGGAGGTGGATTAAGTCTGGCGGCCATGATGGATCAGTATGGCGTAAGTTCTTATATCGGTAGTCTCGCTATTGGCATGGATGGCATGCCGCAATTAGTTATTATTGTCTCTGTATTAGTAATGATGATGCTGCTCTCTGAATTAACATCCAACACAGCAACAGCAGCTACGCTGATTCCAATATTTGCTGCTCTTGCACCAGCATTAGGTTTAGACCCTCTCTGGCTAATAATTCCAGCTGGTTTTGGTGCTAGCTGTGCCTTTATGTTGCCAGTATCTACTCCCCCCAACGCGATTATCTTTTCTACTGAACGTTTTACCATTAGAGAAATGGTACGCGCTGGAATCTGGTTAAACATTGTTGGTGCTGTCGTAATTACTGCTATGGTTTATTGGGTAGCGATGCCATTACTTGGTGTCAGTTAAAATGGCTTTAAAAAATACTTAGCAATAAACTGACACTGAATCTGGCTTCAAACCTGGAATAATTTTTATGGCACTTTTGGGAACCATTCTCCCCGTTATCGTAATCGCATTAATAGGCTACTTTGTGCGCCAACGAAACGTACTATCTGAAACAGAAAGCTTAGGCATAGAGAAAGTTGCATTTAATTTTCTAATCCCCTGTTTACTCTTTAACGGTACAGCCACGACAATTTTCCCAGAGTTTATCGACTGGAGTTTAATGAGTGGATTTTATGCATCAATTTTTATTGTTTACTTGATTGGAATGCTCATAGGGAAAATATTTTTTGCATACAACAATGTTCAATATAGTGTTTTTGGGATGGGCGGTGCTTACTCAAACGTAACGGTAATTGGGATACCGTTTTGCGTGCAAGCCTTTGGTGATGAAGCCTTTGTGCCACTGTTCATCATTATTTCGACTCATAATATTATTATTTTTACCTTTGGCACAGTGATCGCTGAAATTAAAAAAGAATCATCAACGTCGATCTTAAGACACCTAGCTGTAGTTATTAAAGATTTAGTTTCCCACCCTATAACGGGAAGCTTACTAGCCGGGATAATCGTTAATCTTTTAAACATTCCATTTCATATCGCTATTTTAAATACCCTAGATCTTCTCGCGCTAGCAGCTTCACCTTTAGCACTTTTTGCACTAGGTGGTGCACTTACTCGTTACAAAATTACTGGCAACATGCGTGCAACACTGACTATCGTCGTGATGAAACTTTTAATACTGCCAACGATGGTTTACTTATCCCTTTTTCATGTTTTTGACATTGACCCCCTGTGGGCAGGAACAGCTGTATTATTATCCTCCATGCCTACCGGTATTGGGCCCTACGTTTTTTCACTCAAATATCGCGCATGTGAAAGTCAAATAGCATCAGCTGTCGTTATAACTGCAATGCTGTCAGTATTCACCAGTAGTTTTTTTATTCTGCTAGTAACATAAATAGAGAGCACTAAAATGATAATTTTTATTTGGTTATTAATTACAGTCGCCGCAATTGTTTGGCTAACTATTAAATTTCAATTACATCCATTTTTAGGCCTCTTGTTTGGCGCATTTGGGATGTTGATTCCTTTTTTGATAGCTGCTTTTCTAAAAACTGCTCAAGGTTCTTCAACTGTTGCCATCATCACAACATCTGCAATTATGGTTCCACTTATTGCCGCTTTGGGTTTCGATTCCAGCCTTGGTAAAGCGCTAGTACTTCTTGCTATTGGTGCAGGCTCAATAACCGTTTCTCATGTCAATGATTCATACTTTTGGGTTATCGCAAAATGCTCAAATATGGACACTGCAACTGCATTAAAAACACACACTATTGCAAGCATGCTTATGGGTTTTACAGGCTTAGTAATTGTGCAACTATTAGCACTAATTTTGCTTTAAAGTTAAATGCGGGAAAAATATGAAACTACCCTCATCAGCCTTATTCATCCAAGTCGAATGGGTTACAAACTTATCTTGTCAGAGTAGAATCAATTAAAAATGTAATAGTATTTAATAAATTATGAAACTAAATCAAAAGTACATATTTTCCTTATTATGCTCCTTGCCTTTGTTAATATTAACTGGCACAGCATTTGGTCACGGTGTTTCTACCGAAGATGCTGCATTTATAGAAAGTGTCGCAGGTTTTAACTTTTTTCCTTATATGTATCTTGGCGCGAAACATATGTTCACTGGCTATGATCATTTATTATTTCTGGCAGGAGTGATTTTCTTTTTATATCGCATGAAAGACGTTGCTCTTTATGTCAGCCTTTTTGCAATCGGACATAGTTTAACTTTGTTGATCGGTATTCTCGGAGGTATTCGAGCCGATGCCTATATCGTTGATGCAATAATTGGTTTATCGGTAGTCTACAAAGGTTTTGAAAATATTGGCGGGTTTAAAAAACTCGGTATTAATATTAATACCCGAGCCGCTGTATTTTTATTTGGATTAGTCCATGGCTTCGGGTTGTCTACTAAGCTACAAGACTTATCATTATCTCAAGAAGGCCTAGTTGGCAACATGCTTAGTTTTAATATCGGGGTTGAATTGGGTCAACTGGCTGCTTTGGCATTTATTCTTCTTGCCTTCCAATATTGGCGCCAGCATGACAGCTTTATTAAAGGGGCCGTGGCAACCAACCTTGTAATCATGACAGCAGGCTTCATGTTGTTTGGTTATCAATTAACCGGTTACTTTGTAGCTTGAGTAAATGATTTTTTATTTAGTGAAACTTTTAAATAGTAAGGTATAAAAATGAGTGAAAATAATTCAAACCATGAAACAGAAGCGCCTTCGGCATCAAATTTACTGAAAGCCACCGTCGCAACGCTTATCGGTGCAATTATCCTGTTGGTATTGGTCGTTTTACCAGCTGAATATGGAGTAGATCCTACTGGCTTTGGAAACTTAACCGGATTGAGCGACTTAGCTGAAGAACCTTATGAAACTGTTGTCTTCACTGACATTATCGGCGGTAACGAAGTTGTCCGTGAAGTTGAAATTCCTTTGTTCGGCGACCCTGTGCCCTTACCAAACCCTGCAGTTTTTCAAGATCAAACAGAAGATGCACGAACAATAAGTATGACTATTGAACTAGGTGCATTTGAACAGACAGAAATAAAAACTGTTTTAGACGAAGGCAAAGTAATTATTTATAACTGGCAAGTCGTAGACGATAAGAAAGTCTATTTCGATTTTCACGGTCATGAAGAATCATTTGGTCCAGACTTTTTTGTTCGTTATAAAGAACGACAAGAAGGGCTTAGTAAAAGTAGCGGCTCTTTAACAGCTCCTTTTTATGGCGAACATGGTTGGCTTTTTTTCAACATCAATGAAGAACCTATAAGCATAACCTTAAATGTCACTGGCTATTATAACGAGATCATTGATTACGGAATCTTTTAGAACTCCTAATTATTTAAACAATAAAAAAGGGCGAAGCGTTAAGAACACTTCGCCCTTTTTATTGGGTAATAAATTTTCTATTACTTATTACTATTATTTAGCTGCTGATAAAGCCTGCTCAATATCGACTAGAATATCATCAATGTGTTCAATACCAATTGATAAACGAACCATTTCTCTACTAACACCAGCTGTTGCTAATTCATCATCATTTAACTGTCTATGTGTTGTAGAGGCCGGATGACAAGCTAATGATTTTGCATCACCAATATTGACTAATCGTAAAATCATTTGCAGCGCATCAATAAATTTGCCACCTGCAATCTCACCGCCTTTGATGCCAAAACTAAGAATTCCGGATGGTCGGCCACCGACTATTTTTTGGCACATCGCATGGTCAGCGCTAGATTTTAATCCGGCATAGTTAACCCATTCGACTTGGTCATGCGCTTCCAAATACTCCGCAACTTTAAGCGCATTCTCACAATGACGTTCCATTCTTAAACCTAAAGTTTCCAGTCCCTGCATAATCTGAAAAGCATTAAGCGGTGATAAAGCAGCACCAGTATTTCGTAAAGGCACAACACGACAGCGACCAATATAAGCCGCTGGACCCAAGGCTTCGGTGTAAACCACACCGTGATAAGAAGGGTCAGGCTCATTTAACATTGGGAATCTCTCTTTATTAGCAGCCCAATCAAATTTTCCTGAATCGACTATAGCGCCACCAATAGAAGTTCCGTGGCCACCGATATATTTAGTTAAAGAATGAATCGCAATATCTGCGCCTAGATCGAAGACCTTACATAAAAATGGCGTCGCAACAGTGTTATCAACAATTAAAGGAATCCCGTGTTTATGGGCAATTTCCGCTAGAGCCTCGATATCAACAATATTCCCTGCTGGGTTACCAATCGTTTCACAAAAAAGTGCTTTGGTATTTTCATCAATTAACGCTTCCAAACCAGCATGATCATCAAAAGATGCAAAGCGCGTTTCAACACCTTGTGCAGGCAGAGTATGAGCAAAGAAATTATAAGTGCCACCATAAAGCTGTGATGTACTAACAATATTACTGCCAACTCTCGTAATAGCCTGAATAGAATAAGTAATAGCGGCCATACCAGAAGCGACACCTAATGCACCTATGCCCCCTTCCATTTCAGCCAACCGCGCTTCTAATACTGCGGTTGTCGGATTCATAATTCGCGTATAAATATTGCCAGGAACAGCCAGATTAAATAAATCGGCACCATGCTGAGTATTATCAAAAGTATAAGAAGTAGTTTGATAGATAGGCGTCGTAGCTGCGTTAGTTGCTGGATCACCTTCATATCCCGAATGCAGCGCAATGGTTTCTAATTTCATTTCTCTTCCTCTATTTCAGTTATTATTTTCTGCTGTGTATTTTAATGTAGTATCAGTTCAGATATGCACAGAAGCGCTATATTACCTTTAGTTCAGATTCTGGCAACTTTTTGACAACAATTAGGAGTCTTTAACTTTTTCTGAACTGTCCTCTAGATTGGTTCCGGCTTTTGTATCAACAATCACGGCAATCGCACCATCACCTAAGATATTACAGGCAGTACCAAAACTGTCCTGAGCTAAAAACAAAGCAATCATTAGGGCCAATGTAGCTTCATCAAAACCCAATATGCTTGCCAGTATGCCAAGTGCTGCCAAAATAGTTCCACCTGGAACACCTGGCGCCGCAATCGTAATAACCCCCAAGGTAAGAATAAAAGGAATCAGCATTAACAAACCTGGTGTAGGTAATGAAGGCGTCAGTAGCATCACAGCCACTGCGCAAGTAATAATCGTAATGGAACTCCCAGATAAATGAATTGAAGCACAAAGCGGAATCACAAATTCACGCGTGGGTTCTGAAATATTGTTTTTCTGCGCTTGTCGCAGCGTGACAGGAATTGTCGCCGCACTAGACATAGTGCCAATAGCTGTTACATAAGCCGGCAGCATAACTTTAATTAAGCTAAACATATTTCTACCTGACACTAGCGCAGCAAGAGCATAAAGCACTAGTATCCATAGCCAGTGTAAAACAATAGCTAGAATTAACACTTTGGCAAAGGTATAGAGATAAACAAATGCTGTACCACTGGCTGCTAAATCAGTGAAAATACCAGCAATGTAAAATGGCAACAGTGGTATCACCACTTTCCTGATTGCCAACTCAACGATTACTTTTCCTTGCGAAACAATATCTTTTAATGCAGTTGTTCTCTCGCTAGTAGAGGTAAACTGAATGCCGATACCAAATAGAAATGCCATCAGTAGGGCCGTAATCACATCCATTACAGGTTCCACTTTAAATTCAATAAAAGGCAAAATATCCTGCGCCTCTACATTGATAGCATCAGGTTCAACGCCGTTTAATAACATTGGAAGTAATAACAGGGCAATCGAACAAGCAATTAGCGTTGCGATAATTGTTGATACATAAGCAGTACCAATAGTAAGTCCTAAAAGCTTGCCTGATGAATGTGGCAAACTTGAAATACCATGCGTAATAAAAAACAAAATAATAAGAGGAATAAGAAATACAATAAATGCACCTATAACGGTTTGAATCGTCACCAGAAGACGAATAATACTTTCTGGTGCAAGCAAACCAATCAATAAGCCGACAACAATTCCAAGCAGTAGTTTAAGAATTAATTTCATACAAGCACTTCAGATTGACAAATAACAAATATTTACGCTTTAAATTATAAAGCTATTGTTTTATGAACCTTACCCTCTTTAGTATATTAGATCTAAGAGTAGACTAATTCCCGAGGTAGTTAAATCACTATGCCAGAATCTATTGCTCTATAGGCTTTTATATTTGGAATAATCAGCGCAGCCTCATTGCCATTGGGGGCTATCGTTGCCAGATTTTGGTCTCCTGGAAATAGAGTCATTGCTGCCATGATGGCTTTTGGCGGCGGCGCATTGCTGGCTGCTCTAACAATAGATTTGGTCGGCGAGGCACTTGAAAGAGACCATTATTTCCAATTAGCTATTGGCTGCCTAATAGGTGGATTTCTATTTGTCATATTAAACAAATTGATTAATAGCCAGGGGGGATTTCTACGCAAAGTTGGTACTACGGTAAGTTATCTCACACGCTCTAAAAGTAAGAACTATAAGCGCTTATTTAAACGCCTAAGCCGCTCTCCTTTATTTAATGCACTACCACCACAACAAATACAACACTTGGTTCCACTGATTGAGCAACAAGATTTTCAAGCTGGACAAGCACTCATGCGCCAAGGCAAAGAAGGCGCTTACCTATATATCATCGATGCAGGTCAGGTTAAGGTCATTGATGATAAAAGCAATAATCAAATTGCCACCTTAGGCGCTGATGATGTTGTAGGTGAAATCGCTTTACTGAGCGGAAGTGCACACACAGCTAGCGTTGTCGCTGATGGTGAAGTTTCTACTTGGGCATTGAAGAAAGCAGACTTTGATAAAATCGTTCAAGCAATACCTGCCTTTACCCATGCAATTATGGGTTTGACTGAGCACAGGCTTAAAGAATTAGGTGCCGAAAAAGCCTTAAGTGAAGAGCAGGCCGGAAAATGGTATGACGAAGCCAAGTATAGAGTAGACGATGCTATCGCTCCCCCCACAGCAGGTGAGATTGATGAAGCTGCGACTAGCTTTAGCGCTGCTCCCCTAGCAATTTGGCTGGGAATATTCCTCGATGGCATTCCCGAGTCCTTAGTGATTGGTTCCAGCATGCTGCATGCCAGTGTTAGTTTGTCTTTAATAGCCGGATTATTCCTTGCCAATTTCCCTGAAGCATTTTCCAGCTCATTAGGAATGAAAGAACAAGGTTATAGTTTTAAGCGCATTCTCACCATGTGGACTTCGCTGATGATCTTTACAGGAATTGGCGCGTGGCTTGGCAGTATTTTCTTTGTTGGAGTAGCGCTAACAACCTTCTCATTCGTTGAAGGTCTAGCCGCTGGCGCCATGTTAACTGTCATTGCAGAAACCATGTTGCCAGAAGCATTTCATCGAGGTGGTGGCGTCACAGGAATTTCTACCTTACTGGGCTTCCTCGCGGCAATATTTTTTACAACGCTGTAATTCCTTTAAAAGCTTAAATATCATTCCAGCCCAAAATTGGCCAAAATAACGCCGTATATAGACATCGCATCCCACATGTTTTGTAGACGAATATTTTCATTTTCAGCATGTTGATTATTGTCATGATTCGCCAATGGCAATACGATTATTGGCGTATCCATTCTTGTGGCAAAATCATCTAAGGGCAGACTCCCGCCCATGCTTGGCGTTAATATCAAATCAGTTGTCACACTTTGCATCAAATTAACCAAACGTTGTGACATTGCATCATCCATTGGTGTGCGTAACCCAGGACTACCCCTGCCACGCCAATCAAGTTTAATTACTTTTTCATTAGCGCTAAGAATCTCATTCGTTGGGTCTTCATAAACTATATGAAAGCCTTGATTAACAATATGCGCTTCAATCAACTCTTCGACACCTTCCGGCCGTTGGTTAGCAACAAGTCGAATATTCAGTGAAGCTGTTGCGTTAGATAAAATAATATTGCGCCCTAAAGGACCTACTCCACCAGCTGATATTCCTCTCACATTAATCGCTGGCAGAGTGACAAGCTCCTCTAACCTAACGCCATCACCTTCAGGAGTATTAATAGCAAGCTCGTTCTTTAAGGCTTCAGTGATATCCGGCATAGCTGCAATAGCTGAGCGTTCCATATCATTAACTGGCGCCACATCATCATAATAGTTATCAATCAGAATTCGACCTGTTTCATCGCGCATACTGGTTAGTAAATAGGTCATTTGCATAATTGGGTTGGGTGCCCAATTGCCGTAGTGCCCTGAATGTAAGGGTCTATTAGCACCATATGTCGTCATATCTAATGTTTTAGATCCACGCACGCCAAACACCAATTGCGCATTGCGAGATTGATGCATAGGCCCATCACAAAACAGTAGTAAATCTGCATCCAACAAACCAGGATTCTCATCAATGATATTACCTACTGAAGGTGAACCCCTTTCCTCTTCCCCATCCAGCAATAATTTCAAATTAACTGAAAGGTCGATGTCGTTAGCTTGCATCGCATCTAAAGTATGCATAAGCGCAATAATCGGCATTTTGTCATCGCCAGCAGAACGAGCATAAAGTCGCCACTCAGGATCAAAACTGCCCGACACCTCAGCAATATCAACAGGCTGTCCACCAGCTTGTAGTGGTGCATCTAATAAGGTTGGCGTAAAAGGTGGATATGCCCAGTTTTCAACTTGCACTGGCTGCCCATCATAATGCGCATATAAGAGTAAGGTTTCGGTCGCACCAGGCTGCATCATTTCAGCGTAAACGTAAGGAGATCCGCCAGACTGAAGACGTTGCGTGGTAAAACCTCTTTGTTCTAGAAGACTAGTAATATGATCTGCGTTGACGTCCATATCCGCTTGGTTTTGAGCAACATTAGGTAAGGCAAGCAAGTCCACAAAGTCATTAATAATCACCGTTTCCATAGATGCGCGATAGTCATTGATAAGCTGACTAATTTCTAGTGGACTAGGGTTCTGTGCAAACAAATTGTTACTAAACAACAATAAAGCGAAAGGCCATAACGCCGGTCTAAGCACGAAATGGGAAACTGCAGAGCTATGTTTTATATTAGTTTTCTTGTACATACTTACTTCCTTAAAGAGCCAACAAAGAGGCAACTTTCTTCTATTAAATTCATACTCAAAAAACTAGCATAGCATTATTTTTAATTCACCAACCCAATGAATTAACTTGGCCCATGTTAGATAGTTAAATTGATATCAAACTATTGCTAGTCTTTATTGATAATCGATTTAGTATCCAGTAATGTGATTTTCTGTAGAAATTCTTGCCCATTAACAGGAACTAGTTTTGAAATTTACAGCCTTATTTAAAAAAGCTGAACCTTCTTGGAAAGAACTCTATGAAGTTGGTGCTGGCACATACGGCGAACCAACAGTTCTGCATTGGGGGGAAGCTGCCACTCTTAAAGTGGGGTCTTATTGCTCTATTGCAGATGGCGTAAAAATCTATCTAGGCGGCAATCATCGAACAGACTGGATCACGACTTATCCTTTCCCTATTTTTCGTGAAAGTGCGAAGGCTATTATCGGTCACCCTGCTACCAAAGGTGATGTGATTATTGGCCACGATGTCTGGATTGGTGATGATGCCAAGATTTTATCAGGTGTAAGCATTGGTAATGGCGCAGTAATTGGGTCTTCAGCTGTTGTATCAAGTAATGTTGTTCCCTACAGCATTGTTGCCGGCAACCCTGCCAAAAATATTAAAATGCGTTTCACTGATGAAGAAATCTCAATCTTGCAAGCACTCTGCTGGTGGTCATGGGACGAAGCAAAACTAAACTCAGCTATGCCATCATTACTGCAAGGTGATGTCGCGGCAATACAGAGTTTCTCAATTGAGTACGACCAATCAAATAAGTAAAGATTAAAACATCGTGTTCGAATGTTTGGACTCTTTAGGAATTTCTTGTAAAGCATCCCAATGTTCGACAACTTTTCCATCATCAAAGCGAAATATATCTATTCCGGCATATTCTAGATCCCCCGGCCATACCTGATAACAATGCAAAACCACTAGCTTGTCTTCTGCTATAACTCTTTTGAACTCGACTGTTTTACCGGGGTATTCCACTGCCATTCGATCAAAGTAGTCAATGAAAGCATCTTTCCCATCGGCGACATGCGGATTGTGTTGAATATAAACATCCCCAGCATAAAGCTCGATGGCCTTGCGCGGCTGGCATTGATTAAACATTAAGTCATAGAATGCTTGAGCATTTTCTTTATTTTTATCCGTTTGAGTGTTCATTTTTACCTCTTAACGTGTAAGTTCTGGTAAGATTCGCCTTTCATAATAGCTGGTTTAAAATAGCTGTTTCAACAAAGGATTAGCAGTTATAAAGATGCAGTTTTTAAACCCTTCTTGTTAAGAAAGCTTTATTAAACTCAGTTTTATTCTATCTCACTCATAAGCCAATGATCTCATTACAAGACATCTCCCTACGCTTGGGTAGCCAATTATTACTCGATGAAGTTGGGCTTACCGTCTATGCCGGACAAAAGGTCGGCATTATTGGACGCAATGGCACTGGCAAAACCAGTCTATTTAAACTATTGATGGAAGAAATAAGCCCTGACACTGGCGAGTTGGACTTTCCAAAAGATTTACGCAAATCTCAAATGCTCCAAGAAACTAAAGGCTCAACACGTTCAGCAGTCGACTTTGTGATTGATGGTGATGTTAAATTTCGGGTCCTAGAAAAACAAATCGCAGAAGCTGAACAAGCTAATAATGACAACAAACTGGCACAGTTACATGCAGACTTGGATTTGCACGATGGCTGGACTATTCAAAATAGAGCTGAACAATTGTTATCTGGTTTAGGTTTTCCACCAGAAGACTTTAATAGAACAGTTAATGAATTCTCGGGCGGTTGGCGTATACGTTTAAACCTGGCTCAGGCACTGATGACGCCCTCTGACTTATTACTGTTGGACGAACCCACAAACCATTTAGACCTGGAAGCCACCTTGTGGCTACAACAATGGCTATTGCGATACCAGGGAACCCTATTGTTAGTTTCGCATGACCGTAGTTTTTTGGATGTTGTGGTTAGTCATATTGTCAGCTTTGAAAATAAAAAACTTATTTTATACCGCGGCAACTATAGTGATTATGAAAAACAAAAAGCTGAGCGCATGGCCCAACAACAAGCTGAATATGAAAAACAACAAAGCCGTAAAAAAGAAATAGAATCTTTTGTAAGACGTTTTCGTGCTAAAGCATCCAAGGCTAAACAGGCACAGAGTCGAATAAAAGAGCTGAGCCGAATGGTTGATATTGCTCCGGCACATATAGATTCACCTTTTCATTTTAAATTTTTAGAACCGACAAAACTTCCGCCTAGCCTGCTTGCTACTGACAAAATTTCTATCGGTTATGAAGAACCCATAATACAAAATTTTTCGATTAACATTCGTGCAGATTCCCGTATAGGTTTGCTCGGGTCTAATGGTCAGGGTAAATCGACTTTACTCAAAGTACTTGCTGGAAAGCTACCCTTATTGGGTGGTGAAATTAACCGTTCCGATCATATTAAGATTGGTTATTGTGCGCAGCATCAAGTTGATGAACTAGATATTTTATCCACCCCTATGAAACTGATTCAAAAGATTTCTAATAATGTACGAGAGCAAGAGATTCGTAATTTTCTCGGCGGCTTTGATTTTCGTGGCGACAGGGTAGCAGAAACTATTGAACACTTTTCTGGTGGTGAAAAGTCACGCTTGGCTCTCGCACTAGTCGTCTGGCAAAAACCTAATCTATTATTAATGGACGAACCAACAAACCATCTTGACCTAGAAATGTGTCATAGCCTGACTGTAGGTTTGCAAGCATTTGCAGGGTCTTTAATTTTGGTTTCTCATGATCGTCATTTATTAAGTAATACCGTGGACCAATTCTTACTTGTGAAAGATGGCAAGCTGGATATTTTTGAAGGTGATCTAAATGATTACGAAAAGCTATTACTAGAAAGTAATAAGTCCGACAATAAAACCAATAAAGTTAAAGCTGGCAAACTTAATAAAAAAGAAACCAGACAACAAGCTGCTGAACAACGCAATCAATTAAAGTCTTTAAAAGCTCTAATTAGCAAGCTAGAAAAAAGCATCCAATCGAATCAAACCCAATTAAATTCTATTGAAGAACAGCTAAGTGATTCAGCGCTCTATGAGGATAAGCAAAAAGACCAACTTAATCTTATATTGAAGGAAAGAGCGCAATTACTTTCAACAACTTCTGAATTAGAAGAAGAGTGGCTTGGTGCCATTGAAAAGGCCGAGCAGTAATTCCTTCCCTCTTTTTTATTTCGAATAATAAATCTTGATTTTTAAATTAGTGTGCGAGATAGTAAAAATATATAAGACTCAACGGTTATATAACAATGAATAACATACATGACATGGGCGGCATGACCCAATTCGGCCCTATACCTCAAGAATCTAACGAACCAGTCTTTCACGCTGAATGGGAGAAAAAGGTATTTGCCTTAAATATCGCCACCTTAGCTTTTTTAGGGCCTGTTGATAGGGCAAGGCATGCTGTCGAACGTATGGACACGGTGGAGTATTTAAACAGCTCATATTACCAACGCTGGCTTCGCGGCATAGAAATTATGGGAAAAGACCTTGGTTACTTATCGGATGAAGAGATTGCCACTGGTAAGGAAATTAATCATAAAGAGACTCCTCACCCTGCGCCTGACGCAGCCATGATAGAAGGTTTAAGTCGTGGTGGTGTTCCGGCAGACAGAGAAGATGGAAGAGCCCCTGCCTACAAGGTTGGCGATAAAGTACTTGTGCGTAATCTAGAATCAAAAGGTCATAACCGTGCAACTAACTATGTTAAAGGCAAAGTTGGTGAAATAACACATTTCAACGGCTCTCATGTGCTTCCTGATAGCCATGCTCATGATCTTGGTGAGAACTCTCAGCCTCTTTATACAGTTAGATTTGAAGCAAAGACTTTGTGGGGAGAAAACGTTGACAGAAAAGATTGTGTTTATATTGATCTGTGGGAAGACTATTTAGAAACTGTATAACTCAAAAACGAATAAAAAGGTTCGAACAAAATGACTACACACAGCCATGACCATCCAAACCCTTATCATGAAAGTGAACGTGACGAGGCAACCAATAAAGCAATGACTGAGAGAGTCGATAAGATGGAAGCTCTCTTACTTGAGAAAGGCTTAGTTTCGAAGGAAGGTATTGAGAAATTAGCTGACATTTACGAAAACGATCTTGGACCGATGAATGGTGCTAAGGTTGTCGCGCGTGCTTGGGTTGATGCTGACTTTAAACAACGCTTGTTAGCAGATGCCACTGCTGCAATTGCCGAATTAGGTTTTGGTGGTCTGCAAGGTGAGCATATGGTCGCAAAAGAAAACACAGCAGATATTCATAATGTCGTGGTTTGCACTTTATGTTCTTGTTACCCCTGGCCGGTATTAGGACTGCCACCCTCTTGGTATAAAAGTTTCGCTTATCGTTCAAAAATTGTAATCGAACCCAGAGAAGTTTTAGCAGAGTTCGGCACTACCTTAAGTGATGATGTTGAGGTTAGAGTCTGGGACAGTAGTGCTGAAATTCGTTATTTAGTTATTCCTGAACAACCTGAAGGTACTGAAAATCTCAGCGAGGGCGAGTTAGCCGAGATAATTGAAAGAGATTCAATGATTGGTGTCACTAAGGTCAATGCTCCATGAAAGAAGAACGTATAGCTAAGTCAGAAATTGCCGAAATGAACGGGTCAGCCGCATTACCGCGCAAAAGTGGTGAGATGGTTTTTCATGACGCCTGGGAAAGAAAATCTTTCACCCTCGCAGTAAGCCTTTCAGAACAAGGTCTATTTGAATGGCATGAATTTCAAAGTGAATTGATTTCTGCTATTAAAGACGCTGAAGGTGAAGACCCTGATCATCCTAGCAGAGGTTATTTCGAAAGCTGGCAAGTTTCTCTGGAAAGCTTGTTAGAAAAAAAACTCGACTAAATATACAGCTAGTATCAAGAATTTTTGAGGTTTAATAAATGAACATAAATAAAATAAAAAGCACAATTTTAAAAACACTAATAATGGTTGTATTAGTTCCACTCATGCCTTCTTTGGGTCTGGCTCATCATTCTTCTTCTGAATTTACAGCTGCACGAGTCGAACTAGAAGGTACACTGCTTCAAGTTAGCTGGCGTAATCCTCATCCTAGTTTAACTTTTCAATCTGCGAACTCTAATGAATTATGGAATATTCAAATTCCTGGAACACTCGAATCACTAACAGCACTTGGCTTAACGGCTAGCTCTTTTGAAGTTGGTCAAAGCGTCAACATTGCAGGACTTGCATCAAACCGAATAGAGAATTATTTACAAGGCACTAATGTGCTATTTCCCAACGGTAAGGAATTAGTACTAAAACAAGGCTTTCAACCACTTTGGGCTCAAACCGTAGAAGTTATTTCTGGAGCTACAATGGCTACTAGCGACGAAATAGTTTTAAAAGAACCGGCAAACTTAGCTATCAACTATAAATTGTTCATAATATTAAGCATATTTGCCGGCTCAATTGCCGTTTATAGTTTGAGTTTTTTCAAAAAGAAAAACTTAGCAGCTTCTTTATAAGCACTCACTGACACTTTTTAATAAATTTAGGTATTAATATGAGCAAACTCTATGGTGAACAACACAGAGGATTTCAGGATGAATTTGAAACCAGAAAATTAGCCGACACTATTGAAAACGTAATTGTTCATGACGAAGTTTCAGACGAAGAAAAAGCTTTTATAGAAAGCAGGGATATGTTTTTTCTTAGCACCGTCGACCACCTAGGTAGACCCTCTGTGTCCTACAAGGGAGGGGAAAGAGGCTTAGTTAAAGTTATCGATGCTAATACGCTGGCTTTCCCTAGTTACGATGGTAATGGCATGTACCTTTCAGCCGGCAATATGACTATCAACAATAAAGTAGGCATGTTATTTATCGATTTTGAAAACCCTCACCGTTTAAGAATATACGGCGAAGCTAGCGTCTCTAATGACGATCCATTATTAGCTGAATACAATGATGCGCAACTCATCATCAGAATTAAAATTACCGAAATGTGGATCAATTGCCCACGCTATATTCATAAATATGAACGCGTTGAATCTTCAAAATATGTTCCAGAGAAAGATAAAGAAGCACCTTTACCTGAATGGAAAAAGTTGGATTTGTTTCAAGAGATGCTACCTTCCAAAGATCAAGGTAAAGCAGAAGAACAAGGTGGAACAATTTCACTTGAAGAATTGCAGGAATACGAAAAAAGAGACGATTAGTTTTTTATAAAATTAATTATAAAGCTAGAATAAAAAAGCCCTGATTAATCAGGGCTTTTTTTGTACTACTTTAAAACTGTTTTTAAGGTTTCTGAAAAATCAATACTGCTCTATCGGTTAAGCCTCTCATTGAAAAAGGCGCAGCATCTCGAGGGTCTTCAGGGTGAGCCAATAAAGAACTATTAGCGATCAATTCAAAACCTGCCGCAGTCACTTCTTCGATGATTGTATCAGCATCGATACGATGAGCAGTATCCGCGTCACTCCAACCGGCTCCATCTACTGACTTGTGATCGATAACAACAAATTTACCGCCTGATCTTAAAGTTGCAAACAGCATCTCATTCATTGCTACTGGGTCATTACCGCGTTCTGGCAAATCATGATAACCATTAATTAAATAAGCAGCATCAGCTCCATTCGGGTAATCCGCATTATCATAATCTTGTAAGTTATATTCAGTATTAGCATGTGCTGCTGCGAAAGCGTTACCGGCTTCTGCACCAAAACCTTCAAAAGCTACTAAATCATACATATGTAGGCTGCCTGTAGCACCGATAGCACTGGCAATGATAGTTGAGTAATACTGTCCTAAAACGGATAATTCAATAATCGTATCGCCTTGATTCAAATCTGCTAATGTTAAAATTTCTGCAGGCAAACGGTTTATATCACGTGCAGTATCTTCATCACTTCTAGCATTTGATTCAACTGCATTGAGGATATGTGCAGGTGTGTTATCTGGCACCATATATTCTTGAGCAATAGCTTGGTAAGAAATACCCAATCCAAGTACCGCTAACCCAACTATTTTTACATAACTATTATTAAGCTTCACTGTTGTCTCCGTTTATAAAAAATAATTTTTTAAAAGAAAATAATATTACTTTAAGTTTATTGATTTTTATACGTTTCGAACCGCTGCTGCCAACGAATCCAAAACTTCTTGTAAAACTATGCGTGAAGAAGCCGTGTTCATACGCATATGTCCCGCACCACCTTCTCCAAAACTACTACCTGGATTCATGTAAATGCCAGATTCATACACTAACCAATCACGGAAATAATGTTCTGGTGATTGATGATCATTTTCCATGTATCTTTCCTCAGCACCAATGGAAGACATCACATCAGAAAAATCAAGAAAGGTCATAAAAGTCCCTTCGTTGTGAGTGTACCCCACATTCGGGATATTGTTTCTAAAATAGTTTTCGATAAAGGTATGGCTGCCATCAATATAGGCATTTGCTTGCTCAAACCATTCTGCACCTTCTGCATAAGCTGCTTCATTAGCCACTACACCCAAGGTAGTTAAATCAGCACGATGATTCTGATTAACGCGTTCTAGCAAAATAGGATTTTTTGAATAAAAGTAAGCATTTTTCATACCTGCCAAATTAAAGGTCTTACTAATAGCATTAAAGGTCACTGAATTATTAACCACTGCTTGATCAGGTAAATTAGCAAATGGTGTGTATTGATGACCTGCGCGAACAAAATCTGAATGAATTTCATCAGAAATAACCATAATTCCGTGATCCAGACTTAAACGCCCCATTCGCAAGAGTTCTTCTTCAGTCCACACATTGCCGGTGGGATTATTTGGATTACAAACAATCATTGCGGCCACATCAGGGGTCATCTTAGATTCAAGGTCTTCCCAATTAATCTCATAACGCCCATTAATGTAACGCATCTGACTGTCGACTGTTTCTACATGCGCATTGCGCGCAATGCCATAAAACCCTGAATATGTCGGCGTGCTAAGTAAAACCTTGCTGCCTCTGCGTGCAAATGAGCGCAAGGCGGCTATTATTCCTGGATAAACCCCAGCGGAAATAATTATCGAATTCGGGTCAATATCAATTTTGTGTCGTTCACCATTCCATTTAACGATTCCATCGATGAGCCCGTCTTGAGAACTCATATAACCCCAACTATGGTGTTGAACTCGCTCTTGCAAAGCCTCTGTTATACAAGGAGCACACTCAAAATCTAAAGTAGCAACACCCATGCCGTATTTAAAAACGCCTTCAGGATACAACTTAGCAGGAGAGTCCCAACGCGAAGTATTTTGACCAACTCGGTTATAAGGCGTATCGAAATCGTAGTTACCATTAGAGTGCAGTGGAATACTGATAGAGTTTTGTGCTGAGGCACGATTAGGGGCTGTTGCAACGGTTCCAGCAGCACCTGCTAGTGCTGTCACACCTGCTCCTTTCATAAAGCTTCTTCGATCAAGGCCTAATTTTTCCACCATTCCTAGCCTCCTGCTTTATTTTGTTTTGTGAGCATCAAAAGGATGATAAATACTAGACGATAAAGCATATTCCTATTCAGTTAGATGCGTCAATCGGATGCGCAAAAATATATCAATAGAATAAAACAAAAGATTCCCCACCTACTTTTTTATTTATAGCATCGATGACCAAGCTGTAGCTTCCATAAATATAGAGACTACTCCTTCAACTAGGGCGCCATTACGACGTGATTCCTCTCGGGCTTGCAACCATACTGGGTCATTTCTGAACGCTTCCCAATTCGCAGTAGCGGTTTCTCTATCTTGATGAGCAATAATATAAATTAATGTGTTCTCAGACTGAGGGTAATCTTGCGGCACCCAATATGCAATGTTGCGCATACCATGTCTTTCGAAGATGTCGGTGGTGTGATTTTCAAACCGAGCTAACAAATCATCAAGTTTTCCATCATGCGCTGTATAGGTTCTTAACTCATAGATCTCAGCCTGCGCCAGAGGAGCAATTAGCACCAAAGCAAACAGACCAGTAGATATTATTTTTCGTATATTCATTTTCTTCCTCATTAGCTATTTGGTAAATTATTGTGTTGATGATATCTTAATCTTCGCCCTATGCTAACGTAAGTTACTAACTAGCATTATAGCCAAAGCTTTTTTATTACTGATACAAAATTGATTAGGGAATAAAGATCATGAAAAATAAAATATCGGCGATTATCGCCGCTCTCACTTTGACAGGATTAACCACTAGCAGCATGGCACAAGACTATGCCGGTGACGGATCCAAAATTATCGACATCTTAAATGATGGCAACAATATCTATGGTATTTTCGTGCCTGGTAATGAAGGCGTGTATTCTGTTGATATGGCTGAAGAACTCGCCAGTAACGAGCAACTCGATTATCTCTTCCTGAATCTTGAAGGTATCTACACAACTGAAGCAATCGACGTGCTTGTAGAAGGTATTTCAAGAGTTCCAGCTGCAGACCAACCGACACTGCTAGTTCGAATTCCAACCATAGATGATGCAGGTTACGAGCTCACCTTACAGCGAATCAACGAAGTTCTTGAGCACGGCGGTGACGGTATTGTATTCCCACACATTAGTTCAGCAGCAATGGCCGCCTACTTATCAGGTTACATGGAAGGTCTAGGCGTCGATGTATGGAGCCCACAAAACCCAGATGGAAAATTCATTTCTGTCTATATGCTCGAAGATGGCCATGCCATTACACAAGCCTATGAAGTTGCTGAAGTCGGTGGCTACAGCTTTTTATCGTGTGGTATAGGCAGCCTTAGTGGAGATCTGGGTAGTCCCGAGTTAGGAGAGGCAGGTTGTTTAGAAGTCTTAGCGCAGGCTACTCGCGGAAATTATCCAAGTATGATGACATCTTTCACAATTGACGTTTTTGAACAACGTGTTGAAGAAGGATACACAGGACTTTTAAGCATCTGGAATGACGACACTACAGACGTTTTCAGAAGAGCTCGTGAAATCGTTGGTGATTAAAATATTGCCATAGAGAAAAGCTAAAAGAATAAAAAGAGGAGCAGTTATATTGAAAAGCTGCTCCTTTTTTTATGAACCGATTTTCTTTGTCTAACGAGCAAACATTAAAACTTAGTTCCAGATTAACCAGTATTATCAATGAGCTTTCAAGTATATGCTGTGATATATTATTACCTTCATAAACGGTTAGGCAACAATACGGAGAGTACAACATGATTGTATTTGATCTTAACCGGGCAGGAGTTTCTACTTAGGTTTCAGCTTAGTTTTCAATCTTATCTAAGTCGTTCACTAGTCCGGCACTATATTTATAATTAGATTTATAACTAGGCCGGGGCAAAACAGCCCTTCTATTTTTGGCGCAACTATTAATTGTCTTACGTTAATAGCTTGTTTATGTCAGGGGTTTATCGTGAATAATAAAACATCATTAGCCAATTTAGGTTGGCAACCTTTTTTTCAACAACAATTACTTTTAGAAGAGTTAGGGTCTTTCTCACCTGCACGAATAATTGAACAACATAAATCAATTTTTGAAGTCGCAACAGAATCAGGCGTTCAAACTTTAACTATAAGTAATTCAATGCCCTCTTTTACTGTGGGTGATTGGATTCTGCTTGATGAAACTGGAAACTTTTCCAAAATACTTGAGCGCCAAAGTTGCTTTCGAAGAAAAGCTCCCGGCGCAAAAGTATCAGAACAATTAATTGCTGCAAATGTTGATACAGCTTTTATCGTCTGCTCTCTCAATCAAGATTTTAATTTAAATAGAATTGAACGCTATTTAAGTCTAGTTTATGAAGCGGGTGCCGAACCGGTAATCGTCCTAAGTAAACTTGATTTATGTGCTGAACCTGAAAGCTATAAAGAACAGGTTCAGATGTTAAATTCTGCGCTTTGTTTAGAAATGATTAATAGTCTTGATTCAAAAAGCGTCTCAGCACTACAGCCCTGGTGCCAAATTGGCAGAACTATAGTCATGTTAGGCTCTTCAGGCTCTGGTAAATCCACCTTAACGAATATGCTACTTGGCATAGAGGCACAAGAAACCAGTGCTATCCGCGAAGATGATGCTAAAGGACGCCATACCACTACAAGACGCTCACTCTTAAGCATGCCGCAAGGCGCCATGATTATTGACACGCCAGGCATGCGTGAAATTCAGTTAAGTGGTTATGAGGATGGAGTGGCAGAAACTTTTTCTGATATAGAAGCTCTTTCAAAAGAGTGCAAATTCAGCGATTGCCAACATGAAAGCGAACCTGATTGTAAAGTTCAAAGTGCTCTTGAAAGTGGCGAGCTTGATGAACGTCGGCTAAAAAATTATTTAAAACTTTCGCGTGAACAAGCATTAAATGCAGCCAGTATTTCCCAGCGTCGGGAAGCTGATAAAAAAACAGGTCGCTTTTATAAAAAAGTAATAAAAGAATCGCTTAAATTAAAGGGCCGGTGATTTTATATATAAACACCATAAGCGCTTTATTTATCTTGCATTACTAAAATCAGCATTGCTTGAGTTTTTATATTCAGAAGGTTAACTTATTGTAAATCTTCTAATGATTCAGAGTCCAAAATGAAAAATATTCTTCTACTACTTTTATTGTGTATAGCTAGCCAAAGCTTTTCCCAACCGCCTGATCGACCTTTTCGTCCACTCAATGCTTACACCCTAGAAGGCTATAGACCAATTGATGTCAGTGAGGCATTTGATTTGCCGGCGGGCGTTGAATTCACTTCAGTCGCTAGCGTGGCAATAAATTCAGCTGGCCACTTAATTGTACTTCAACGCAGCCCCGTGCCATTTTTAGAGTTCGATGCTGAAGGCACATTTATACGGTCCTTTGGTACAGCAGACCTTTTTAACCGTTCACACGGTTTACGTATTGATGAGCAAGATAATCTGTGGGTGACCGATGTCAGTGACCACATTGCTATGAAACTAAACCCTGATGGTGAAATTCTAATGAGTATTGGCAGTCGTGGTGAAAGTGGTACATGGGATGTTACTAGCGGCTCTCTCTTACTCGCCGAACCTAATGACATAGCTCTCGATAGTTATGGGAATTTCTATATTGCACAAGGCCATGGCAACGGAGCTGTCCCTGAAATTTTAAAATTTAATTCCAGCGGAGAGTTCATCATGAAATGGGGGGCGCTCGGTAATGACCAAGGTGAGTTTGCTGTTGCACATTCAATAGTAATTGATAGTGATAACACCATTTATGTTGCTGACAGGGAGAACACACGCATCCAGACCTTTGATACTAACGGCAACTATATTGATCAATGGAACTATAACACCTTAATCTGCGCACTTTATTTACATGACGATGGTTTTATGTACATCACTACAGGCTTCGATGGGGAACTAGCTAAACTGGAAATGGACGGTAGTATTATAGGTTCAATCGGAAAATCAGGTTCTGGCAATGGCGAGTTTGGTGAAGGCCACAGCCTGGTAGTTGATGATGAAGGTAATATTTTTATTTCAGATGTGATAAATCGGCGAGTACAGAAATTTGAAAAAGAATAAGTTTAGTTCACTGGCGATGATACTTTTATTCAATGCCCAATCAAACTAACAGGTATCAGTCCTCTAACCGAATTACATAAATAGAGTTGCTCTGCGCTTCTTAAATCTTCAAAGAATAGTATTTTTTCAACGCTTTTAATATTTTCATCATCTAAGATCTGTCGCCTGTATATACCGTCAAGTAGACCACACTCAATAGGCGGCGTATAAAAAGTGTCACCTTTTTTTATAAACAGATTGGTTCGGCTTCCTTCCGTTATTTCTCCCTTTTGATTGGAAAACAGAACATCAAAGCAACCAGTTTTTTCATAAGATTTAAGATACTCCTGCTCGTACTGTATGTCGTCAAAACCTTTTGGACTGAGGGCAGTCTGATTCAAGAGACAGACTGCCCTCAGTCCAAAAGGTTTTGACGACATACAATGATTATATTGGTACTTTTATTGTAATATGGCGCGCCTGGAGCGCGTCTAACTCTATAAAGCATACTTATTGAGAATATCTCTCAAATAACAATATTGGTAATATAATATATAATTCAACTAGTTACATATATCTATTCTTAATATTACAGACCTTCATTAACCACTACAACTATTACTTATAGTTTATATGTATACGATAATGCATACGGTCTAGGGTAAGGGTGGGTCTTTTTTATAGGGCGGGGGTGGTATTCAGAGTTGAGTAGTTTGAGTAGTATCTGCCCAAGCACAATTGAGGCTGTTTTAGAAAAAAAGGAGAAGACGCTAACGACTGCTTTCACCTTATTTTCAGATCACATGCTCTTGTTAATATGTAAATTAGTAAGAGCATATCTGACTGACTAATCTTTAAATTCAATGGTAATCAGATACATATCTTCATTCGATGAGTTTACGCCAGTATGCTGAACAGCTTCACGCCAAATCACATCGCCAAACTTAAAAAGATATTCTGTAGTGCTGCCATCACTATTAACAGGTATTGCTTCACCATCACTCAATGCGATCACTAGGTTGTCAGGGTGATTATGAAAATCTGAGGATTCACCTGGCCCATAACGAGTCTCTAATACACGCACGCGTTCATTTTCAAAGAGAACTTTGTAATGCTCTGGTGCCACATCTATCGGATCTTGTGCGAAAGTAAAAGGTGCGGCTGTTAAAGCAAAAGCAGCTACGATCAAATAAAACATAATTTTTAATTTATTCATTTTCATCTCCATAATGTATTTAAATTTTCTTTTAATATTTTTTATTCGCAACTCATTACAGAGCCAAAACAAGTAAGATCATAAATAGCTTCGGCACGTTCACCTATTGGTGATATTTGATCAAAAGCTTTCATTGTTTGACGATTAAATACAACATGACTGCCGCCTGGTCCACCACCGACCCAAGAAATAAAATAAATACCATCGGCGATTTTGGTCGCATTAGTAGGATAGACCAGCATACTTTCCTGATTCTCCGTGATTCGAGTTTCAACACCATCCACTTCAATTCTAGTTGTACCAAATGGGGTTTCATATGTAATTGCTAGGCCTTCAAGCTCATTTCTTGCAGCAATATCTGAGCTGCCTGGTTCAGTGATATATAAACCGCGTCTTCGACGAGGAGGCAAATTAAGAAGCTCAGCATTTTCAGCCAATATTTCAGCCGTGGTTTTAAAACTTGGGCTCATTGTTTCAGCCGGCACCACACAATCTGGTGTGTCTTTGCAATGAACTACCCCATAAATATTATCCATCGGAATCCAAGGGCTGCCTGGGTTCAAGTGAGCATGAACAGTCATAGCGTTAAAATCATGAACTACATTATCACCACCATTTAATGTTCCCCAGGAAGTGAAATAAATATCATCAGCAACCTTGGATACCTGTGGAACAGTCTCAGCCTGCATATCGTAATAATAACCATGCATGGCATCCCAACGAACTTTGTGATCTGCCCAGATTAAGCTAAAGCCTCCAAAATCCTCGTAAGAATAATTAATAATAGAACCTTCCAAGTCAGCGTAACCTGAGCCTGAGTTTGTCATAGCTTGCTCACCAAAAGTTGAGCAAGCAACTAAGAATGGCATGGTCATTATTAAAATAAGTAATTTCATTTCTATCCTCTTTTTTTATCTTATCTATGTAACGAAAATTAAATACACAACTTAATATTTTTAAGAACTGTTTAAATTTCCTAGTATTCACCACATAATTTTCATTGGCCCGAAATTATATATTTATACTTCCGCAAAAATACGTTTGTGGTTATTTTTATTAGAATCAGGAAAAGAATTTCTATCCAAGGAAATAGATTCAATTAAAATTTCGGACAGCATTTCTGGTGCGCTTATCATCGCGTCGTGTCCAGTCTCAATGGGTATTATTGGCCAACCATAACTTTTAGCACGCTCACGCGCCCAAGCCAAAGTTGAATAACTCGGCTTGGCGCAATGAATGTAACAACATGGAAAACCTTCTCCTGGAGTATATTTAAGCGTCAAATTTGTGGTGTAGCTGGACAGTGGTTGCGGGGTTAGAAACTGTTTTACATACTCCCACTGCTCATTTTCGAAGATACCTAGGTCTTCGGCAGTGGGAATAGGCAGTGAAAACCCGTCATCACTCTCTTTCATTAAGCGCTGACGCTCGGCTGCAATTTCAAGCGGAATGCGATCAAACATGCTTTCGCCATCTCCTAATACTGCAGCATCAAGATATACAAGTTGTTTAATTCGATCAGAGATATGCTCTGCCACAGCAGAAATTACGGCACCACCAAAGCTGTGTCCGACCAAAATCACATCTTTTAGGTTTTCACTAATAACGAATTGAGCAATATCATCAACAAGGGCGTTGATGGAAACATCTTCTGTATTTAAATGCTCCCGCTCAGCAAGTCCTATCATGGTTGGCGTAAAAACCTGATGATTATGCTGCTCTAGTATTTCTCCCACGAACCGCCATGACCAACCGCCATGCCAAGCTCCATGAAGAAGAACAAAAGTCGCCATTTTTATTTAAGCTTAAGAATACATATATTAATTTGGCGGCAGTTATTCTTTAAACTCAATTATAATTTCACGATAAGGTGTATCGCCAACATTTTTAGCATTATGAGTAACTGGGAATTTCACTCCATTGGCAATTTCCGACATAACCTCAAGTTCGTTGTTTTCACACTTAATATTGAAAACACTGCCAGTTGGCACATCAAAGATACCCAGATCATTTCCATGCTCATCATCACAATCCAGTGGAGCGCCTTGTATGGCATACCAGATATAGGATTTGTCATGTTTGTGCATGGGGGTTGTTTCACCCGGTTGAAGTTCAAAGTTCCATACAATAATTTTATCGTTTTCAAATATTTTAGTACTTCCGACATTACTTGATACTTCGCTCATACCCTTTTCCTTCTTATTATTAATAATTAATTTAATATTTCGAATTCAACCTCAGCTATTAAACTTTCTATAAAAAATACGTAGCCAAGATAGTTAAAACAAACTAGAGTTTAATAAAATGATATTGTTTCGTCAATATCAAAGATAAAACAATATCTCCCATATTTTTGACTAAATTTATATTTTAGAGCATGCACGGAACTCTACTGCTCCCTGTTCAGCTATTTCTACTAGTACCTCCGCGTTCTCAGAGATGCGGTGCAGGTAAGACAATAATTGGTGAGATTCAGCCTTACTGAAGCCTTTGAGTATCGCTGCTTCTCTTATTTTAGTCATCTCATAAACACGGTCGTGCAGTTCAGCCCCAACCTTAGTTATGTACCAACACCGATATGACGGATGCTTGGGATGCACAGTACTATATACTAGCCCCCTTTTTTCCATTTTACGCAAGCTGCGACTAATAGCTCCTAGATCAAGCCCCATAATCTCATTGACACGCGCACCAGTCGAACCTGGCTCATTTGAGATTACAACTAACAGCCTAAACTCAGAGATACTGATGTCATACCATTTCTTATAGCCTGTCGAGCCTGTAAGCTGGATTCTATTCCCGGCAAAGTGCACCTGGCTTAGCACAGAAGTATCCATATCTAGCAACTGTTTTGGGTGCCCAGCTTGGCCATTCAACTGAGTTTTTTGGTCAGTATTTGCTATCGCTTTATTCACGCTTATCCCTTAATGCTTATTGATGATTAAACTATTACTTACCAATAGTGTTCTTGAATATCTTAGGTCATTCTAATACAATCTTTTACATTGTTATAGCAATATGAATGCAACATTTAAAAAATGGAAAACAACATAGTGAAGATAGTGATAGCGCAAAAATTAAAACTTTTCATCTCAGCCTTACTTATACTAAATACTAGTCAAGCTATGACTCAGGAACACACCCCTGCTAACCGGGATGATACGCCTAATAGCGCTGTTGTTGTTCGTGACCTGTCATTGCAAACCGAAACTATTTCCGAAGGACTTCACGTACTTATAGGTAAGCGTGCCATCGGCAATGTTTTAGTTTCAATTGGCGAAGATGGTACTTTTTTAATTGATGATCAATTTGAAGCCTCAGCCCCAGAAATTCAGCGTGCAATTGAGGAGCTAGGTGGAAATACCCCTACTTTTATTATTAATTCACACTATCACCACGATCATGCAGGCGGTAACCAGCCCTTTGGTGATATAGGTGCCATTATTGCTGCACACGACAACGCTCGTAAACTGCTAGAACGGGGAACAGAAATAGAACTACTTAACCTTGTTGTGCCACCAGCCCCAAAATCTGCTCTTCCAGTCATAACTTTTGCTAAAGAAATGAAACTGCATCTAAATGGCAATCAATTGCAGCTGACCCATATGCCTGATGCGCACACGGAAAGCGACATTATCATTCACCTGATCGAATCAAATGTTATTCATGTCGGCGATATTTGGAACTACACAGGCAATTACCCTTTTATCGATTCAGGCCACGGGGGCTCACTAGCGGGAATGATTGAAGGTCAAAGAGCCATCGCCGATATTGCCGACTTTAATACGGTTATTGTTCCAGGGCATGGCTCATTGGCTAATAAAGTTGAGTTGGTAAGCTATACAGCAATCCTTTCAGAGATTTATGAGAACCTTATCGAACATGCCATACAAGGCGATGATCTTGAAGCTGTTATTGCAGCCAAACCTGCTAGCAAAGTGCATGAATTTACTACGGGAATAATCAATGAAGCCATGTGGCTGAGTGTGGTTTATCCGAAAATTCTAGAATCTTTATAAATTGAACGATACAAAGCATAAAAATATAACGCTGTTCAGATCAGTCTGCTTTTTTCTTTTGGTTTCACTGCCGGCAATCCTGCTTGGCTGTGCGGATTCTGAAAGCGATGCAGTAGCAATTCCCTTTGCCTCGGATGGTCATTTAAAGATGTTTTACGATATTCGTATGCATCCTTCTGCCATCGAGCACGAAGGTAATATCTACATTACTTGGCGTGGTAATGAAGGCCTGCCCCAAGCTATTTCTTACAATCTTGAAGATCGGAAATTTTCAAATCAGGTCAGTGTCTATGAAAGTATTGAAGAGTCATTCGAATTAGGTGGGTACATAACTGACCAGCACTACAACCCAGCAATATGGCGCGCTAAAGATGGCTACTTTCATATCATAGCAGGATGTCATGGCCTGTTATCCTTCGATGTGAACGGTTGCGATAAAGTGAAATCCAGACTTCCTAACGATATAGCATCAGGTTGGCTGCCATGGTCCGACGAGATAACGTCGTCAATCAACTACCCAAATATAACAACAGCCTATAATGACCAGACCTTGTTTTACTTTAGGGATGGCGGACATTTAGGTTCTTGGACCTATCGACTATCTCCCAACGGAGAAACCGATTGGACTGGTCCAGATCACTCCGTAGTCGATCTAAATGCAGGTGCGCATCCGGATGTTTCATGCCTTGATTTTTACGCCGGTTCATACAATAACTCTCGGCTTAGCCAAGATGGAAGAACCTTGCATATAGCATTTGTATGGCAACAGGAAGTCGGTTCGCTTGACGTTTGGCCTGAAGAGCTGCAGGACAATAATTGCGCCCTACCTATTAATGAGCGCTACGCTGACTTCCATGTGCCACAAGGCAGGACTCGATATAACCTTTACTATCTTGCAGTGGATATAGAGTCTGGCATCGTTACTAACCATCTCGGTAATCCACTGGAAACGCCAGTTACACGTAGCAATGCCGACAACAATGCGAAAATTCTAGATACAAACGAACGTCTATTTTCAGTTCCACCCTCGATTCATTTTGATGAAGACGGTCAGCCACAATTTCTGGGTGTTATATCAGATGAATCACCCAATAGTGGCTGGTTTACACACATCCGCCTCGTTAATGGCGAATGGTATGAAAGTAAAATCGCTCATGCTTCCAATGTCTGGAATTCTGGAATTCTAGATAAGAACAGCGACGGAAATTTACGTGCATTATTGGTAGTCAATGATGGCGAGATTGAAGCCCAAGGAACTACTGTAGGAACAGATTTGAATCGTTATGCTTGGGGAGACCGAATAGAAGAATGGATTTCCCGCGACGAAGGTGACAGCTGGGAACTTAACCGCGACATTACTCCACAAACTGGATTGCGTTATCAGAACCTTAGAACTGTTTCCACGGAAATAGGCGAGTATTCAAAAGAACTATTTCTCATTTATGGCTGGGAACCAAATGCCATGCCAGGTCAAGCCCTTGCCTTCTTGTTAGACGACCGACCTTAAGACAAACTAATTTAATCATTTAGAGGATTTAATTTATGTTCAAACCAGCACTTAAGATTTTCAGAAAACTTATGTACATGACATTTGCTATCGTTGCCATTGCATCCTCCCAAACATTTGCCCAACAAAGCGGCCAAGGCATAGAGCTCGCTTCACAAGCTACGGCTCCGCATGTTTATCATAAACAAGGCTCTACTGAACCTTTAGTGCGTGATGGATCTTTGCCCGGTGAACGAATAGAAGTCAAATTGAACGCTTACCAAAGTGAAGGCCGTTATACGATTATGGATTTCACTTTCCCAATCGGCTCTGACTCCTCCCCTGGGCACTATCATGCCTTACATTCAGAAACCTACATTATCATTAGCGGTCGTATGGAATGGATGGTAGAAGGCGAAAAACAGATCCTCGAAGCTGGCGATCTCATTTACGTCCCACCTAATACATATCACTCCGCTCGTACTCTTGGCAACGAACATGCAAGGACCATGATGATCTTTGATCCAGGCGGTTTTGAAGCAGATGTCTATGCTCGTAATGCCTTAACCGAAGAGCAAAAGAATGACCCCGAGTTTATGGCTTCATTTTTTAGAAGCATCGATTACCATTTTGATCCTGCCAGAGCGCATGATCACGATGCCGAATAACCTTTAACTTTTTTGATGGGAATTAAAATGATAATTAAAAAAAATATAAGTACTGCCCTATTCACTTTCACACTTATAGCCTCCAGCTTTTCAACTCAAGCACATGAATATCTCATTCTGGAAGAGTTTTTTAATGGTGGAGGTGGAGCTGATCTAAACGCTATTGAACTAAGAACTGAAGAAGTAGCACCAGGTCTATATGTCTTATTTGCCTCTGGCGGTAATGCCGGCAACATACTTGTATCAATCGGCGATCAAGGGACTTTAATCATCGATAGTATGTATGCACCTGTTGTGCCAAAAATTCAGCAGGCTGTCGCTGATTTGGGCGGCGGCGATATCGACTTTCTTATTAATACTCATTTTCATTTTGATCATGCTGACGGTAACCCTTTATTGGCCCGAAGTGGCACCAATATCGTTGCTCATGCAAATGCACGCAGGTCCATGGTGGCTGAGCGCCCAATAGATATGGTAAATATTGCCTTTCTACAACCGCCCTACCCTAAAGATACTTTGCCAGTGATTACCTTCGATGATCATATGCAGTTTCATTTCAATGACGAGACCATCGACTTACACCATATAGCACCAGCTCATACTAGTGGTGACGCAATAATTTATTTACGAAATTCAAACATTATTCACATGGGTGATGTTTTTAATAATGATGGTTACCCTTTTGTTGATACAGATAATGGTGGAGACATCGATGGCATGATCGAATTTTGTAAAAGCGCCCTTCGCACCATAAACGAAGAGACTATAGTTTTGCCTGGCCATGGCGAAATGCTTACTTATGATGATCTAGAGAACCACATCACCATGCTTGAGACTGTCCGAAATCGCATTGGCCGTTTAATTGATGGTGGCAACTCACTAGAAGAAGTACTTGCTGCAAGACCTACCAGCGACTTTGATGATAAATATGGATTACCAACGCTTGCTGGAGACCCAACAATATTTATTAATCGCATCTATAAAAGTTTAACGCAGTAAAACGAATAAGCTTCATTTAAAAGCATAAAATTTTAGGAGTTCCGCTAGATGAAAAATACAAATCGCATTCTAACCACCCACGTTGGCAGTTTGCCAAGACCCGATGGCCTTATTGAATTAATGTTTGCTAAAGCCGAAGGCGAAACTGTAGATGGCGCTTTACTCGAAGAGAGAACTCAAGAAGCCGTGACCGAAATTGTCGGTCATCAGGCAAAAGCAGGCGTCGATATCGTCAGTGATGGGGAAATGAGTAAACCAAGTTATGCCACCTATGTTGCAGAAAGGTTAACTGGATTCAACGGAACATCTAATCCACCAAAGCTCAATGACATTCTTGAATACCCTAATGTTTCCAGCTCTTATTTCAATGACCCTGGCGTTCAAAGCTTGAATAAGCATCGTCCAGCTTGTGACGGTCCCGTTGCTTTAAAAAATGGCCTTGCAGATGCCGAGAAAGATATCCTTCATTTCAAAAAAGCACTTGAGACAGCCAAAACTGAAGATGCCTTTATGAATTCTGCATCACCAGGATTAATTTCTATGTTTCTTGGCAACACCTATTACGCGACGGAAGAAGAGTTTCTTTACGCTGTGGCTGACTCCATGATGCCAGAGTACCAAGCCATCATAGATGCAGGTTACACACTGCAATTTGATTGCCCTGATCTAGCCATGACTCGCCATCGTGAATTTGCCAATGCGCCAGTTGAAGATTTCCGTAAATACGCGCAATTACATATCGAAGTGCTTAATACGATTCTTGATAAATTGCCTAGAGATCGCACACGCGTGCATGTGTGCTGGGGCAACTACCCTGGGCCACATCACCACGATGTACCAATGGAACAAATTATCGATTTACTCTTAACCATACACACTGGTGCGCTACTTTTTGAAGGTGCAAATTCTCGACATGAGCACGAATGGAAAATATGGGAAACCGTTAAACTGCCTGAAGAAATGGTTATTATTCCTGGCGTTATTGAATCAATGAGTAACCGCATTGAACACCCTAAACTAATAGCAGAAAGGATCGTTCGTTACGCTAACTTAGTTGGCCGAGAAAATGTTATAGCCGGAAGTGATTGTGGTTTCGGCACATTTGTAGGATTAGACTTGGTTGATCCTGGTATCGCTTGGGCCAAGCTTGCCGCAATGACTGAAGGTGCAAAACTAGCTTCTGAAGAGTTATGGTAATGATTAATACATTAATTTATGAATCTTTAACCAAAAAAATATTTCACTAATCACATCCAGCTAAGGAATTGTAAACCCCCCGTCTATGACCATAGCATGCCCAGTCATATAGGAAGATTGATCAGAACTTAGCCACAGTACCGCATTAGCAATCTCTTCCGATGTCCCTAGTCTACTCATAGGGATTGTTGGTGTTATTTTAGCTACTATGTCCTCCCCTGTTCCCAGAAAAGGTGTATCAATAACTCCAGGACAAACAGCATTAACTCTTAATCCTTGTTTTGCATAATCAAGAGCAGCACATTTGGTTAGCGCTATTACGCCAGCTTTTGCGGCTGAGTACACACCCATCATTTGAGTTCCTACCAAACCTGTCATAGACGAAGTGTTTACTATTGCTGAAGACGGTATTGACAAGTTAACTACTTGAGACGAAAGAAAGTCTTAATTAATGAATTTAAATAGCTACTGCGTTTTCCCAAGACGCAAAGGCACGCAGTCTAAAATATCGATAATTCTCTGCTGAAACTAAATGACGTCCCAGGTTAAATAAATTGTATACAGCAGCATGCGTATTTAAGAATCGTTGAGCTTGTACTACAGATTTAAACTTT